>NZ_AP025498.1:739175-1478351 GCF_024347535.1 Vibrio kanaloae
CAGAGCACACAACCGTGTTAAATGAGTTAGTGCGTTTACTGGGTGAGCAGCCAGAGACCTCAGTTACCTTGGTCGGCGATACAAGTTCAGAAGGCACCAACGTTTATAACAAAGCACTGGCTAAGAAAAGAACGGGTGTCATTCGAGATGCACTGGTTGATAGAGGTGTCGATGGTGAGCGAATTTTCGAACAAGAATTTACTCAGATAACCAGCTTAACTCAGCACCTTCACAAGCGTAAGCGCAGAACGATAGCGGTGTTAAAAACAGAGAGCATGGAAGTTAACCCATCTTGGAACATATTCACCTCAGAGATGCAACTCGACAGTAACAGCGATGTTGAATCTAAGACACCGATTGATCCAGTAGGGGGCATGTAATGAAACGTCTATCTAATAAATCGGGCGTGCTGTTTGCTGCTGTGCCTGTGCTTTTTTCGGTATCGGTATCGGTATCGGTATCGGTATTGGCTAATGATGTCCGTGATATTGGTTTGGTGGCGATTGAACCGAATATGCAGGGGCTCGTTGAAGATTTGCTTAAAAGCCAAGAGATCGATCTAGAGCTTTTACTGAGTGACAGTGTTCCAGAGCAGATGATCATGCAGCGCTCGCGTGTTGGTATCACTTCTAAAAAGTGGACTGACAAGGAGATGGCTAGATTTGACATGCGTTATGGTTATAGGCCGACAGAGCTGATGTTTACCGCTGATGTGATTGCGATTCTAGCGAATGAGAATAACCCTGCGACGTCAGTTACTGTAGCAGAATTAATAGATGTGTTTGGTTGTTCTAATGAGCTTAAACATCCCAAATGGAAACCAAGCAGTGATATTCGCGATGGTGAAAGCTTAGATACCCACATGTTGCCTTTTGCTATCGACCACAATCTGCAAGGCCATACTACGTTTTCGAGTTGGGTCGAGTGTGGAACTAACGGGGAATATGCGAATACGCAATTCTTAGCGGATCTGCCTGAGCTTGTTAATAAGATCGAAGGCGAAGAAGCGGCAATTGGTTATACCGTTTACTCGGACCAAATCTCGGATGTGAAATGGTTGAGCGTGGTCGATAACCTAGGCGTGAACTACGACCTAAACAAGGAAACGATCCTCTCTGGTCGCTACCCGTTAGCAACGGTTTATTATATGTACCTGAATATTCCGGCGCACCGAAAGGGGTTCACTGAACAAGAGAAGTTCTTTATCGGGCTCACGCTCTCACAAGATCATCAAGCAGTGTTGAACCGTTACGGTTTCATCAGTTTGCCACAGGAAGCGATTCAGCGTAATAAAGTTAGGTTATCGCTTGAAGAACCAGCGATCGAAGGCGGTTATAAGTAATTGATGAGACGTTCTGTACTGAAGTTGACGGAGTGATCTTGTCACTATCGTAATGGTTGTCAATGTGACGGGTTATGTGATTCGGCGATAGAATTTATTTAGCGGGCATGTATGCCCGTTTTTTTGCCTAAAATTTGTGCCTTGATCGGTTGTTTGGTCATTGGTCACGTATAATGTGTGCTCCATAGTAAGCAAAATAAGCACAATTAATGAGAACTCGTCCTGTCTTAATTCTCCCTTTTTTATTGGCTCTGAATGTTATTTCACTTTCCGTACAAGCGACCGAGGCTTGGTGGCTACGAACGGTATTCAACAGCAGTTCAGTTCAAGCGAGTTCCAAACACTATATTAACGATATCGACCTTATGGATTGCGGCGAGATCGAAGGCACTGTGTTGTGCAGTGACCTCACTCAATATTACGACCTGGATGTTTACGTTGAACTGGAGTTGGATGAATCGAGTATCGAAGTGGTTCGCTTAAGCCTACCGTATTCAAAATTAAGTTATACGAAGCTTCAGGCTTACCTTCGTCAAGATGGCTTTGCTCTGAGTTCAATTCGTATAGGGGAAGATGAGTTCGATGTCGTCGCTCAACTCGAACAAGCGGAACGTGAAGGCGTAGGTTTTGGTGAGGTAGATAAGCAGCTCGTTGAGTTTATCAATGCGCCACACCATTCATCCGAGCAAATGAGCCTATGGAATGTTCCTAATTCTTCCTCATCATCTTCTCGTACTTCAGAGCCTTGGGTTCAGTTACATACTGATGGTGGCGACCTAACAGTTGAACTAAATCGTTTTTAATCGCTCAAATTTATAGATACTCTCGTATTTCATTAGAGCAACAAGCCTTTTGGGTTAACGGTTCACGGGCAGACAGCAAGCTATTCTTCATTTCTGTGCTCGTTTTTCATGTGGCTCTCACATTTTTAGTAAGCGTTTAGTTTTGCCAATTGTTATACGTTGAGCCTTCAGTAAAACGAGCATAGGATACGCTCAGTATTGATAAAGGAGACAACCCATGGTTGCAAAAGTAACGACAGCGCCGCAAGGCTTAGAACTTTCTGAGCTGGTGCAAGGATACTGGCGTACAGCAGAGTGGGGCATGACCCCTAAACAACGCCTGACTTTCCTTAAGCAGCATATTGATCTTGGTATCACAACGGTTGATCACGCCGATATTTACGGTAACTACCAATGTGAAAAGTTATTTGGTGAAGCATTAGCGCTTGAGCCAAGCCTTCGTGATGAGATCCAAATCGTCACCAAGTGCGACATCAACTTGTGTGGTGACCACACTCCTGATCGTAAGATCAATCACTATGACACCAGCGCGCACCATATTTACCAATCCGTAAATAATTCTCTTGAACGTTTGGGTGTAAGCGAACTTGATGTATTACTGATTCATCGCCCTGATGTACTTATGGATGCGGATGAGGTTGCAGAAGCTTTTGCAGAATTGCATAAGGTCGGCAAAGTTAAACACTTCGGTGTATCAAACTTTTCACCGCGCCAGTTTGAACTGCTGCAATCTCGACTAGGTAAGCCACTCATTACCAACCAAGTAGAAATTAACCCGTTGAACTTCGAAGTTGCCCATGATGGCACCTTAGATCAACTGCAGATGAATCGTATACGCCCAATGGCGTGGTCTTGTTTAGGTGGTGGTAGCATTTTCAATGGCGATTCAGAGCAAGCGATTCGCGTACGTGATGAACTAGAAGCGATTCGCCAAGAAGTGGGTGCAGACAGCATTGACCAAGTTATTTATGCTTGGGTTCGTCGTTTACCGTCTAACCCAATTGCGATTATCGGTTCAGGTAAGATTGAACGTGTGAAGACAGCCGTTGATGCATTAAAAATTGAACTGACTCGCGAACAATGGTATCGCGTTTGGGTTGCATCTAAAGGTCACGGTGTGCCATAGGAAGCAATTCGAAAATGACTATAAGCCAGCTAACAAAGCTGGCTTTTTTGTGTCTGCCTAACATGTTTCTTCAAAACTGTGATTAAGGTGGAATAATTTTCAAAAACACTCATAATGCACTCTGTTTTTCACCAGTTGGATATTTCCATTGAGCATTTCAAAATTCTCTTCAATCGCCCTTAAGCCAGAGCTTCTAAATACGTTAGATTCTCTTGGTTATACTGAAATGACGCCGATCCAAGCGTTAAGTCTTCCTACAATCCTAAATGGTAAGGACGTTATCGGTCAGGGTAAAACGGGTTCAGGTAAAACAGCTGCTTTTGGTTTAGGCGTGCTGCAGAACCTACGCGTTAAGCGTTTCCGTGTTCAGTCTTTAGTGTTATGTCCGACTCGTGAGCTTGCAGACCAAGTAGCAAAAGAGATCCGTACTCTTGCTCGTGGTATTCACAATATTAAAGTGCTGACACTATGTGGCGGTATGCCAATGGGCCCACAGATTGGTTCACTAGAGCATGGCGCGCACATTCTTGTGGGCACGCCTGGCCGTATCCTTGACCATCTAGAAAAAGATCGTATTGACCTATCTGAGTTGAACACGCTTGTGTTGGATGAAGCCGACCGCATGCTAGAAATGGGTTTCCAAGACGCTTTGGATGCAGTGATTGAAGCGGCTCCAAAAGAGCGTCAAACTCTGCTCTTCAGTGCAACTTTCCCTAAACAGATCAAATCTGTTGCAGACCGCATCATGCGTGATCCAGAAATGGTGAAGGTTGAATCAACGCATGATCACTCAAGCATTCAGCAACACTTCTACAAAGTGGAAGGGACTGAAGCTCGTGATGACGCGTTAGAGTTACTTCTTCTTCATCATCAACCAGAATCAGCGGTTGTGTTCTGTAACACTAAGAAAGAAGTACAGAACGTAAACGATGAGCTAAGCCACCGTGGTTTCAGCGTGATCGAGCTTCATGGCGACATGGAGCAGCGTGAACGTGACCAAGCTTTGGTTCAGTTCTCAAACAAAACGATCTCGATTCTAGTCGCGACAGACGTTGCGGCTCGTGGTCTTGATGTTGATAACCTAGATGCTGTATTCAACTTTGAGCTATCTCGCGACCCTGAAGTTCACGTACACCGCATTGGTCGTACTGGCCGTGCAGGAAGCAAAGGCGTAGCTATCAGCTTCTTTAGCGAAAAAGAGATGTACCGTGTTGCTCAAATTGATGAGTACATGGACATGCCTATCGAGCCATCTGAGCTTCCAGCAAAGCCAATTGCCAAGCCTTACTACTCAAATATGGTAACCATCCAGATTGATGGCGGTAAGAAAGCTAAGCTTCGTGCAGGTGATATTCTTGGTGCATTGACGGGTCAAGGTGGTATTGATGGTAAATCAGTCGGTAAGATCAACTTGTTTGCAATGCGTGCTTACGTAGCGGTAGAAAGATCTGTGTCTAATAAAGCGCTAGGTAAAATAGAATCAGGAAAAATGAAGGGTCGCCAATTCCGCGCCCGAATCCTGAAGTAATTCGAGACTAAAGCCCTTTACTGCAAAGTGCAATATTTACGACAATGCAGTAAAGGGGTTTCCACAGTTGATCTATTCATCAGGTCTGATGGAATAAAGATCGTTGATATGTTTTCCTTCGCTAAGATACCAAGTCATCGCTTCCTGTCGATTATTAGCGAATATCGTAATTGTGGTTATTTTTCCAGCGTCAAAATAGCAAAGCTCATATTCTAACTCGCTTGTATGATGAGGAATAGCGGCCATAGCTTGCCTCCCAAATACTAACCATTATAATTCTATGCAAAATACATACCGTTAATATGTATTGCATTGTTCTTCAATGAACAATAAAAAGTCGAATAATATCACTGCTAGTCGTAATTTTTATTTTAATCATTTGCCTAAATAGACGGTTTAGCAAGGTGAAGTCTCAATTTATCTGAAAGTTTTTACGATAAGGTGCTTTTATAGCTAATGTTATAAGGTCAACAGTAATCTGATAAGACCATTTTGGTGTTCGTTGACCAGTAACATGTGATGAGAGGGTGTAATGAGGAAATGCCGTTGGTTAGTCGTATTCGTGTGCTTTCTATTTGCTGGGTGTGGGACGAAATTCGCCTATAACAATATCAGTTGGTTTGCGGTTAGCTATATCGAAGATTTTGTTTCTCTATCTAATAGTCAAGAATCAGAGCTCGAAGAACGCTTCGATTTATTACAGCAATGGCATAAAGAAACTCAACTGCCGCTGTATATTTCGCAATTAGAAGTGATTCAAAGTATTGCTCGTTCCGATATTAATTCTGCGTTTATCGTTGACCAGAGTGAGCAAGTTAAACATCATATTCGTTCTATCGTTAATAAATTAGCTCCCGATGTCTACGGATTAAGTATGCAGCTTACCCTTAAGCAAGATAACGAATTCTTAAAGAACTTCAGGGAAAAGCAGCAAGACTATTACGAAGAAAGGTTATCATTGAATGATGAAGATTCGAGGGAACGATATCGAAGTCGAATAGAAGATAGGCTAGAGCGGTGGCTTGGATCAGTATCGAAAGAGCAACAACAGATTATTTCTACTTGGTCTCAAGAGTGGATTAATACCAATGATAGCTGGCGCCAATATCAAAATAACACTTATCAAGATCTATCGACACTGATGCAAAAGAAGACCGATCTGCATATTGCGCAGCCAATTATTATGAACCTGCTTTTGAACAACGAAGCTTATTATCCAGAGCAACTGAAGTCTCAGCTTAATAAGAATATGCAGACATCAGCTAGGTTCTTAGTCGAGATCGCCACAGTGAGCAGTGAGAAGCAATGGTCTTATTTCATGAGTGAATTAGAAAGTATCAAATCAACGCTGGTGACACTGCAGGAGTAGGGAACAAGTAATCTTCGTTAATAGATGATAAGGCTGATCTTGTTAAATCAATCAACTTTCCAGCCATTATCGTACTGTAAGGGTATTAACCTCGATTACTCATCAACAGTTTTGGAATAGAGCCTTTAGCGGTCTTAGATATTTTCTGCATCAATTGAAAGCTCGGTTGTTGAATACCGTGATCACTTTGCAGTTCATCAATCATTAATAACCATAAGCGTGCTGTCATTTCTGAATCGGCTAACGCTCTGTGGAAAGTACCGTCGTTGTCGATATTCTTAAAGCGCACAAGGTCGCCTAGCTTATGGGTCGGTGCATCTTGGATCAAGCGGCGAGCAATCAACATTGAGCAAGCGAACTTACCTGTATAGTCTCGGCCAATAAAGTCGAACTCGGCATCGAGAAAGCGCTTATCAAACGACGCATTGTGAGCAACAAGTTGGCTGCCTTGAATGAAGTCTGCAAACTCATCCATCACTTCACTACAACTGGCCGCTGTGATTAACATACGGTTACTGATCCCTGTATAACCTTCAATGAATCCACTGACACGAAACCCAGGGTTCATGAGTTGTTGGAAGGTGTCGACAACTTCGCCGTTAACGAGCTTAACTGCACCGATCTCAATCGCTCGGTCGCCCATGTTGGGAGATAAGCCTGTGGTTTCGAAATCGAGAACGATAACGGAATCTGCGGAGTTTGAAGCCATCGTATTTCCTAATTGCTGTTTAGTAGTATTGCTTTATATGGGGCGTTTGCTGTTGCTATGGGTCAATCTATTACGTGTTGTTGTTCTATTGAGTGTTGCTACTGACAGTGAGCTCAGTGTAACCCGTCGAATCATCATGCTCTCTGTTGAAGGTCAAGGTATCGTAGCGGTGAACAATCAATTCAGCGGTGGTCGCTATAATCGTTCCTTCAAGTAAATGCCCGCCAATCACATCGCCATTTTCATCAGCAACGGATATATGAACGTGCTGGTGGTTAGGCGTTAGGGTTGCCATTACTGATACGATTTCGAACGGAGCTTTGATTAGCTTGGTGTTGTTCGCATTGGCCAAACGAATATTGAGTTGAGAAACACACCCGACACAAGACGCAATAGAGCCTGCCGAGACATTATGTGCTGTGACTAACCTCTGGATCTCAAGCTTTAGATCTTGGCCTCGGGTTAATCTCTTTGCGATAGGAGTGAGCATCTTATTGCCTCCGTTTTATTTGTATTTCAAGAACAAAACGAAGCCACATTGGGCTTCGTCTTATTTTTGTTTTAGCTAACGCGACTTTCGCATTTTCTAAATCTGAAATTACTCAGGTTGCTGCAGATCTCTTTTCTTTTTAGGCACGAAGTTCAATACAGAGATTGGCACTTCTTTGCGTGGTTCGAAACCTTCAACTACGCGACGCTCAATCAAGTGACCAAGACGTTTTTCGATAATGCACAGGTTCTTAAAGTTGTCTTTCGATAGGAAAGAGATCGCTTCACCAGACGCATCAGCACGGCCTGTACGACCAATACGGTGAACATAGTCGTCCGCTGGGAATGGTATGTCGTAGTTGACTACGCGGCTTAGGTTGTCGATATCAATACCACGAGCAGCAACGCCTGTCGCTACTAAGTATTTTAGGCGACCTTTCTTGAAATCAGCCAAGATCTTTTCGCGGATCGCTTGGCTACGTCCACTGTGGAAAGCTTCTGCCTGAATGCCACGCTTTTCAAGTTGAGCCACCAACTTAGCCGCACCATGCTTGGTTTCGATAAAGATAAGCGCTTGGTCCCAGTTACCTTCGGTAATCATGTGGCTCAATAGTGCTGACTTACGGTCTTTATCTACGGTCACTAACCATTGCTCAATGTTCGCTTTAGACGCATCAGTCTTGGCAATCGAAATCTCTTCCGCTTCACTGATTGCACTTTTCGCTAGCGCACGCACTGGCGTTGAAAGTGTTGCCGAGAACAGCAGGTTTTGGATGTCTTGTGGTAGACGTGCGATGATCTTGTTGATGTCTTCAATGAACCCCATGTCTAGCATGCGGTCAGCTTCATCAAGAACCAGAACTTCAACTTCATCAAAATGAACCGCGCGTTGTCCGTACATGTCGATTAAACGACCTGGTGTTGCCACAAGAATATCGACGCCTTCAATCAAGCGGTCTTTCTGGTGCTGGTAAGACACGCCACCGTACATCGCTAGTGATGTTAGGTTTAGGAACTTCGCGTACTTAGTAATGTTCTGCTCAACCTGAATCGCAAGCTCACGAGTTGGTGTCAAAATAACAGCACGAATACGTTTTTTACGTTGTGTTTCACCTTTACTTAGCATTTCTAAGATAGGGAGAACAAAGCTCGCAGTTTTACCTGTACCTGTTTGTGCTGCCGCAATAAGGTTCTTACCAGAAAGCACAATCGGAATTGCTTTTTCTTGAATAGAGGTTGGCTTTTCATAGCCTTGTTTTGCAACGGCTTTAACAATAGGTGAGCTTAATCCAAGCTTGGAAAATGGCATAAGTTTCTCGGTATGATTTGGCTAAATAGCGATGGAAAGGTTCAACAATCTTATACAAGGATAAGATTAATGGCGGCATTCTACCATGTTGCTTGTGTACCGCTAGTCACATGCACATAAAAAATCCAGTGCGTTTAGGGCACTGGATTTTTTGGTTTTGGCTTATGGTTAACAGTTAAGCAATATCAACCTTTTCAGCTTGGTTCTGTTCTGCCATAGACAGTGCTAAAGCTTCAGCGACTTTAATGCCGTCGATACCAGCAGACAGGATGCCGCCAGCGTAGCCTGCGCCTTCACCTGCAGGGAAGAAGCCCTTAAGGTTGATGCTTTGGTAGTCTTTACCACGCTTGATACATACAGGAGAAGACGTGCGAGTCTCAACACCTGTTAATAGGCCGTCCGGCGTAGAGAAACCTTTGATCTTCTTCTCGAACGCTGGGATGGCTTCACGAATCGCTTCGATAGCAAAATCAGGCAGCGCTTTTGAAATATCAGTCAGGTGGATACCTGGCGTGAATGACGGTTGTACTTCACCGATTGCACTTGGATCGCGACCTTTCAAGAAGTCACCGATTTTCTGAGCTGGGGCATCGTAGTTTTCACCGCCAAGAACATAAGCGCCGCTTTCTAGTTCACGCTGTAAACGGATACCAGCCAGTGCATCACCAGGGTAATCACGTTCTGGGTCGATACCTACAACGATTGCGCTGTTTGCGTTACGCTCTGCACGAGAGTATTGGCTCATGCCGTTAGTTACAACGCGGCCTTCTTCAGACGTTGCAGCAACTACAGTACCGCCTGGGCACATACAGAAGCTGTATACAGTGCGGCCATTCTTACAGTGGTGAACCAGTTTGTAGTCCGCCGCACCAAGGATTGGGTTGCCTGCGTTCTTACCGAAACGAGCTTCATCGATCATCGATTGCTTGTGTTCGATACGGAAACCAACAGAGAAAGGCTTCGCTTCCATGTAAACACCACGATCGTACAGCATTTCAAACGTGTCACGAGCACTGTGGCCAACAGCCAATACCACGTGACGAGAGTTGATCTCTTCACCGTTAGAAAGCGTTAGGCCAGTGATTTGACCATCTTCCATATGAACGTCGTCAACACGAGTGCTGAAACGGATTTCGCCACCAAGTTCAATGATAGAAGCGCGCATCTTTTCGATCATGGTAACCAGTTTAAAGGTACCGATGTGCGGCTTACTTACGTATAGAATTTCTTCTGGTGCACCCGCAGCAACGAACTCTTCAATTACTTTACGGCCGTAGTGCTTTGGATCTTTAACTTGGCTGTACAGCTTACCGTCCGAGAATGTGCCTGCGCCGCCTTCACCAAACTGTACGTTTGATTCTGTGTTCAGAGCGCGCTTACGCCAGAAACCAAAGGTATCTTTCGTACGTTCACGAACTTCTTTACCACGTTCAACGATAATTGGGTTGAAGCCCATTTGAGCAAGCACTAGGCCAGCGAACAAACCACAAGGGCCAAAGCCGATAACCACAGGGCGCTCAGTTTGGTTTTCAACGGCTTTAGCAACGAATTTGTATTCCATGTCTGGAGTGATTTTTACGTGCGGGTCACTGATGAATTGCTCTAGCAGCTCAGCTTCGTTTTCAACAAGAACATCCAGCGTGTAGATCAGTAGGATCTTCGATTTCTTACGAGCATCGTAGCCACGTTTAAAGATATTAAAAGAAAGTACCTGATCAGAGTTAATACCAAGCTTCGCTTCAATCGCGTCTTGAATGGCAGACTCTTCGTGGTCTAGTGGGAGTTTAATTTCGGTTAAACGTATCATTTCGATGTCTCGTTTTTTATAGGTGTCTTAGCTAGACCACATCTAAACACAGAGTTTGATGAAAACGCTGATGTTGAAAGAAGCGATAAGCTCACAATGGCGCGCATTTTACGAGAAATTGATTTATCTGTCATACTAATTTGGAAACATGGAGCAAATAGACAGGATATTAGAGTCGTATGATGTTGAATTTTGCTTTGGGATGAGTATTATCCCCATTCTTCAATTTTGACTAACTTATAGAGCAGAGCATCATGGCATTTGTCGTAGGCGATAATTGTATTCAATGTAAATACACAGACTGTGTGGCCGTGTGCCCCGCAGATGCGTTCCATGAAGGCCCGAATTTCATGGTAATTAACCCAATCGAGTGCATTGATTGTGGTTTATGTGTACCTGAATGTGATGCTCAAGCGATCTTCCAAGAAGATGAGCTGCCAGAAGATCAAAAGATCTTTATCGAAGTGAACGCAGAGCTCGCTGAGATTTGGCCTGTGCAAACGGAAGTAGCCGCACCGATGGATGACGCTGAAAAGTGGAATGGTGTGTCTGATAAGTTGGCAATGTTAGAAAAGTAATTGTTGAAAATCACTCAAATAAAAAGGCGTACTGATTTAATCAATACGCCTTTTTTAATATCTGAACACTGTCGATTGGCTCGTTAGCTTATGGGGTCTAGCTGTGCTGACGACGCATGTTGTCGAGAATAATACCTGTCGCCATTGCTACGTTTAGTGACTCTGCATCACCGAATGCTGGAATCGTAATCTTGTCAGTCACGTATTTAGCCGCATGTTCACGGATACCGTGAGACTCGCTACCCATCAGTAAAATGCCGTTGGCAGTGAAATCAGTCTTATGAATGCTTTCACCTTCTAAGAACGCACCGTAAACAGGCAGGCTCGCTTGCTCTAAGTATTCAGGTAAGTTTGTTTGGCTTACGTGTACTCGGCCAAAGCTACCCATAGTTGCACTGATCGTTTTAGGGTTGTACGGGTCTGCGCAATCGCTGCTTGCAACGATATGCTTGATGCCATACCAGTCTGCCACGCGAATAATCGTACCTAGGTTGCCCGGGTCTGAAACGCCATCAAGCGCAATCATCAGTCCTGTTGCTTCTGGTAGTTCAAACGTTGGGATCTCAACAACCGCAATCGCGGCATTGTTGCTTACCAAAGTGCTCGCTTTGGTGAGGTCATCCAGCGAGGCTTCAACACAATCAAACTCAATCAGTGAAGCATGATTTTCAGATAAGAAATCAGCAGTAGCAAAGACGTTCTTCACCACTAAGTCACTATTGAACAGCTCAAGAACGTTCTTTTCACCTTGAACTAGAAACAGGCCGTGGGCTTTACGTTGTTTCTTGTGACCCAAAGCACGAAGGAGTTTTAATTGGTTTTTTGAAATCATGTTTTTATCCTAGATATAAGCCCGCGCATTATAGAGCAAAGGTTGGCGAACCAAAAGCGTGATAGCTCAATGCGATCCATATAAAAAGCAAAAGCGACCCACTTACAAAAAGAAAAGCGCACTAAATAGCGCGCTCTTGTCTGATGTATTTACTCAGGGTTAAGCTGAACTGAGAAGGCTAGGCTGAACCGAGAAAATGAGCTGACCCTTATGATTAATATGGGGCAGGGTAGCGCTTAAACACGGTGTTGATATCGGTGAGGATCTCTTCTGAAAGCGGCTTACTGAAAGCGGCTACGTTTTCTTTAAGCTGTTCCATCGTGGTTGCACCAATAATGGTCGAGGTAACACCGTCGACTTGATTACACCACGCTAATGCAAGCTGGCTCGGAGTGAACCCGTGAGCGTTTGCCACTTCAACATAGCCTTTAACCGCTTCATTGGCAGATTCAGTATCACGGAAAATGCCTTTACGCTGCATGTATGTCCAGCGGCTACCTTTTGGTCTTGCGCCATCAATGTACTTTCCACTCAACATACCTGCGGCTAAAGGTGACCACGGCAGGTAAGCGACGTCTTCATGCACACAGTTCTCAATTAAATATGGCCAATCTTTCGCGTGCAGTAGGCTGAATTCATTCTGAATCGAGACCATTCGTGGCAAATCATGTTTTTCACTTAGCTTAAGATACGTGTTAATGCCCCAAGTGGTGTCATCTGAAAGACCGACATGGCGGATCTTACCCGCTTTAATACAGCTCGCTAATGCTTGTAGGATCTCCAACATCTCCGCTTCATGCTGTTTTCGGTCGATATCGCTGAATCGAATGTGATTTGGGATATGTTTGCCAAAGTGAGGTGTGGTGCGATTTGGCCAATGAAGTTGATAAAGGTCGATATAGTCTGTTTGAAGGCGTTTTAATGATGCATCAACGGCTGCGATCACGGCTTCACCGGTTATCGGGCCACCATCTCGAACCCAAGGAAGCCCTGGCCCGGCAATTTTGCTCGCAATGATCAACTCTTGACGACGCTGTGGGTTACGCGATAACCAGTTACCAATGATTGCTTCTGTTTTGCCATAGGTATCTGGAGAAGGTGGAACCGCGTACATCTCTGCCGTATCGATAAAGTTAATACCTTGGCTTAATGCGTATTCGATCTGTTGGTCGGCTTGCTGTTGCGTATTTTGTAGCCCCCAAGTCATGCTACCAAGGCAGATACGGGAAACGGGAATTTGACTACTTCCTAGTTTTGAATATTCCATTGAATTAGGGATTCCTGTGGTTAAGTTCTCTGGTACTCGCATAAAATCATTTGAAAAGACGGCGAGTGAGGAATGAAAACGAATATGAATTATTAGCACAAAATTGCACGACAAGGTATGGCTGGGGGATGTTTAATGAGTCATTTTTCAGCGCGATAAGCTAGCGTGTGTCATGCGTGAAAATACATTCGCGAGAAATTATGAGCCGAACGGTGAGCGAGAAGTGAAGAGCAAGAAGCGACGAGTGAAGGTTTAATGTTCAGCTTTTTTGGGAGTTGGGGAGAGGAGAACAGTTCAAAAATAAAAAAGCTCTACAGGATAGAGCGCAGAGCTTTTTTATAGGGGTCTTTATTGAGTTACGAGGTCGCGTTTGTGTCTAACCCACCCTGGGTCTGCGCCTGTCTTAGAGCTTCTTGCCTTTGAACTTCTTTCTCAGTCAATATTGGTTGAAGCGTTTCCTCAGAGGCTTGAGGAGAGAAAATAAAATACTTATTAATCGTCATAACTGTGTCTCCGTGTAACGTATGACAGATACTGCATGAAGGATAAACCGTGATCATCATCCCCTTTGTACTTTTTTAGGCTGAGAGCGGAGGGCGTAGAATGCGTACAAAGTCATCATTTATCATCCTTATACAGGGTGTAACTGACGAAACCTTCTTTTTACAGTATAGGCGGCTCATTTAACTTCGTTCAACAATGATTTAGAGCAATTACATACGCGGTCAGGGGCGTAAGATGAAAACCTCGTGACTGACTCTACGTAAGTAACTCTTCAATAATAAATTACTTAACTACATTTATTATTAAGTCAGTGAACCAATTACTTAATCCATGGTGAGATGAATTATGGAAAAGCTTGTCGAACGCTTTCTGAATTACGTTACTTTTGATACCAAATCCGATCCCTCTCATCCGCTATGTCCAAGTTCGCCGGGTCAAACCACGTTTGCTGAAGCCTTAAAGTCAGAATTGAATGAATTAGAGTTAGCTAACATTTCTTTAGATGAAAATGGCTATTTGATGGCGAAACTGCCATCGAATGTCGATTACCCAGTGCCAGCGATTGGTTTTGTGGCGCACATGGATACCGCTCCTGATGCTTCTGGTGCGAACGTGAAACCGCAGGTGATTAAAGATTACCAAGGCGGATCCATTGAACTAGGAGCAAGTGGTGAGTGCTTAACCCCGAGCCAATACCCAGACCTCGATGCTCTGCACGGTCATGACCTGATCACGACCGATGGTACGACTCTGCTTGGTGCCGATAACAAAGCGGGCATCGCTGAAATCATCAGCGCGATTGCTTACCTGAAAGCGAATCCAGACATCAAACATGGCGATATTTGTATTGGATTCACGCCAGACGAAGAGATTGGCCGCGGTGCGAACCTGTTTGACGTTGAACAATTTGGCGCCGAGTGGGCGTACACCATCGACGGTGGGCCAGTAGGGGAATTTGAATTTGAGAACTTCAATGCCACGAGCGCTGACGTTATCTGTCATGGCGTGAACGTTCACCCGGGTACCGCAAAAGGTAAAATGGTGAACTCGATGAATATAGCGGCGCAATTCCAACTGATGATGCCAACGCAAGAAACACCAGAATGCACCGAAGGTTATGAAGGTTTTTATCATCTGAAATCGGCTGAAATGGGCGTGGCTCGCTCTGAACTGGGTTACATCATCCGTGATTTTGAGCGTGATGGCGTAGAAGCGCGTAAGATATTCATGCAGCAGAAAGTGGATGAACTGAACGAGCGTCTTGAGAAAGGTCGTGTCGAGTTAGTGCTAACAGACGGCTACTTTAATATGAAAGAGATGGTTGAGCCGCATCAACATATTATTGAGTTGGCGAAGCAAGCAATGATTGAGTGCGATGTTGAGCCAATGATCAAGCCTATTCGAGGCGGTACAGACGGTGCTCGCCTATCATTCATGGGTTTACCCTGCCCGAATATCTTTACTGGCGGTTATAACTTCCACGGTATTCATGAGTTCATTACCATTCAAGGTATGGAACAGGCAGTGAAAGTGATTGTTGAGCTGTCTCAACGTACTGCTTTGTACTACCAAAAATAGCAGCTTATAACGCGATATCTCTTTGTATTTTTGGGACTATTCAATAATACTCTCTTTAAGTATAAGGGAGTACGCGATGAAAAAGTTAGTTTTACTTTGCACCCACCTAGCCGTGGGTGTTGTTGGTTTTGGGCTTGGTGTTTACGCCTTACCTATCTTAATTGAGCCTGATTCTCCATCTTCGAGTTCAGTTGAAGCTATCTCACAACAAGCTATTTATACGGGCGAATTTAGCAAAGATCGCCAAGACAGTGATTTCTTGCATTGGGGAGTGGGCATCGTCTCGGTGTCTGAAAGTGCGATTGCGTTTGAAGGCGAATTGGCTCCGGGACCTGACTACAAGGTTTATCTCTCACCTAAGTTTATTGAAACTGAGCAAGCCTTCAATGACAGCAAGAGTGAGTTACTTAAAGTCGGAGATGTGAAAACATTCGACCGATTTATGGTTGAGCTTCCCGAAGGTGTTGATTTTAATAGATTTAATACCGTAGTGATTTGGTGTGAAACTTTTGGCCAGTTTATTACTTCTGCCAAGATAAAATGATAGCCTAATAGCTGATATCAGCATGAAAGAGCGTTCTACAATTGAGTGCTTTTTCATAGCGCAGTTTTTCGCTAATCGTTGTAATGCTAAAGGGATAAGTAATGGAAAAGATGTGGCAAGTAATAGACTTTCTACTCACTCATAAGTTTATTTTTAGTGCTCTGATCATTTGCATTATTTTGATCATTCGCCGAATCACTTTGTCTCAAATTCGAGGTGATGTTGCTTTTCTAAGCGAAGACCAACGTAATTGGATGTCACGAACTAAGAACGGTACGGTTGCCGTGGTTGTGTTTACGATGTTTGTTTTATGGAAATCTGAAATCAGCGAATTTGCACTGTCGGTAACCGCTATTGCTGTCGCGATCGTTGTAGCCTCGAAAGAGATTATCTTGTGCTTCACTGGTTCAATTCAACGGGCAAGCTCACGTTCATTTCGAATCGGTGATTGGATTGAGGTAGGGAAAATAAGTGGTGAGGTGATAGAGCATAATCTGATGGCGACTGTGATCCAGGAAATTGATCTTTATCATGGGCAATATCACTTCACAGGTAAGACAGCAACACTACCCAACAGTATGTTTTTCACTTATCCCGTGAAGAACCTTAATTTCATGAAGCGGTACGTCTATCATAATTTTTCAGTGACGGTGAGGGACTTTGTCAACTTGTATCCTATGTTGCCAGATCTTACCGTTAAAATTGAAGAGCATTGTGAAGAGTTTATTGATGTTGCGCGTCGTTATAACGGTATGATTGAGAAACACGCAGGTGTCGATCTTCCAGGCTCAGAACCTCATATCCACATCACTAGCAGCCCTACGGGTGAGCAAGAAGTTCACTTTATGATTTTCTGCCCAACCGAAAAAGCGGTCCACCTAGAGCAAGATATTCGCAAAGATTTTATGGAAGCGTACGCTGAAGAGTTTCCTGTTACCGTTTAATCCTCGTTTTTGTGAATGAAATTAGCCGAATAAAAAGAAAGCCGAGAGCGATATAATCGACTCTCGGCTTTTTTGTCTGTTTCTAATCAATCGAGACTAGTCTAAGTCAGCAATTGGCAACCAATCGACTTGCACGCCAGCTTGCTCGAACATATCTTGGCTAACTTTGATTTTATCTCCCCAACGAGAAAGGAAGTCTTCACTTTGCTCAGGACAGTGAACCGCGGAGATACCCGTTTGGATGATCTTTGCAGCACAGTTTGGACAAGGGAAGTGAGTCACCCAGATTTCACAACTGTCTAAATCACGCTTAGCGAACAAGATTGCGTTTTCTTCTGCATGCAACGTTTTTAGGTATTTCATTTCACGATCATCAGTATCAGCACTATCAGATACGCCATGAGGGTAGCCGTTAAAGCCTACTGAAACGATACGGTTGTGTTTGGTGATGACAGCACCAACTTGAGTGGATGGATCTTTACTCCAAGAGCCAACCAGCTCTGCCATTTGATAGAAACGTTTAGCCCATTTTGAAATCATGAGAATTACCTTAAGTAATTAAATATGAATGCTTATGTTGGAAGATACATGATGTTAGTCAAAACACCTAGTTACTAAGCGCGAGAAAGGTTCATTTGAGGCAAATTTGTTATCTGTTTGTAAGTGTTTTATAAGCATCAGGTTGCCCGTTACACGTTGAAACACTTTTCAAGTGATAATTGATACTCCTCGGACATTTTAGACATTTGTGTTACGTAACTTTTATGCTGTTCAATTTCTCATTAGTGACGGTATAACCATGCGTAAAAAGTTAATCCTTACGGCTCTTGCAAGCTCTCTTATTCTTGCTGGGTGTGGGCAAGATGCTCAAAATGCCAAGCAAGCGCCATTACCTCTCGTAGCTGTACAGGATGTTAGCGTCGTTTCTCACCAACAAAGTAAGTCGTACATCGGTCGTATTGAAGCGGTTGAAGACACGGCAATTACTGCACAAGTCTCTGGCTACCTGCAAAGCCGCCATTTCAACGAAGGTCAAATGGTCGAAAAAGGGCAACTGCTTTACTCGATTGAGCCTTCATCATTTGAAGCTGAAGTCGCAAGTGCTAAAGCGGCTGTTGCTCAAGCTAACGCCAATCTTAAGAAGGCTGAGCTAGATTTTAACCGTGGTAAGAACCTACTTCCTAAAGGCAGTATTTCTCAATCGGAATTCGATGCTTTAACCGCAAACTTGTTAGGTTCTCAAGCACAGCTTGAAGCTGGTCAAGCTCAGTTACATGCTGCTAATGTTCAGCTTTCTCATACTAAGATTGTTGCGCCTTTCTCTGGACGTATTAGTGATACCAAAGTCAGCACGGGTGACCTGGTTTCTCCATCTTCCGGCATATTAACGACTTTAGTTAGCTTAGACCCAATCCATGCATCGTTCAGCATCAGTGAGCGTGAGCGTATCGAGCTAGGTATGGATCGTATTGAAGGTGACGGTACTGGTGACAGTGAGCGAGTGGAAGTTCAGATCATGCTTGAGAATGGTGAAGCGTTCGAACACCTAGGTCAGCTTGACTTCTTAGGTAACCGTATCAACCTCAATACTGGTACGATCGCGATGCGCGCGATTGCTGATAACCCGAATCAGCAACTACTTCCAGGACAACACGTTCGTGTTGATCTACGTGAAAAACAATCTATTGATGTAGTGACCATTCCTCGTCGCGCAGTGCAGACCGACCTCGAAGGTGACTTCGTGATGGTATTGGTTGAAGGCGAAGCTGAACCCGTTGCTGAGCGTAGAAACATCGAGATGGGTCGCCAGGTTGAAGGTGGCGTGATTGTTCGCTCTGGACTAGAGAGGGATGATGCGGTCATCACTCAAGGCTTACAGCGTGTACGTAATGGTATGTCTGTTCGTATTCAAGCTTCTGCTGACCAAGCTGAGTAAGGGGGCTATTTATGTTAAGTCGTTTCTTTATTCAAAGGCCTAAGTTTGCCCTTGTCATATCCATAATATTAACGCTGGCGGGTGCGATCTCTCTCGCTATCTTACCAGTGGCCGAATATCCAAAAATTAGCCCCCCATCGGTCAGTGTATCGGCATTCTACACAGGTGCCAGTGCTGAAGTGGTGGAACAGGCGATAGCTGACCCCATAGAAACGTCGGTTAACGGTGTAGAAGATATGATCTATATGTCTTCCAAAAGTGCGAACGATGGTTCATACAACCTTAACGTGACCTTTGATGTTGGTACTGATCCAGATATGGCTCAGGTCAACGTTCAAAACCGAGTGGCTCAAATCGAATCGAAGCTTCCACAAGAAGTTAGAATGGTAGGTGTAACGGTTAAGAAGCGTTCACCTGACCTGTTGATGGTATTGAATTTCTATTCGCCAAACGGTGAGTACGACGACCAGTTTCTTATCAACTACATCAACTTAAACGTTAAAGACCAGTTAGCGCGTGTTACTGGTATTAGTGAGGTGAATGTACTGGGTGGTGGTGAATACGCAATGCGTGTTTGGTTAGATCCTGAAAAAATGGCTAACCTCAATATCACCACCTCTGATGTGAATCGTGCGTTGGCAGAACAGAACGTTCAGGTAGCGGCTGGCCGTATTGGCGCAGCACCTTATAACAACGCGCAAGAAGTGCAGTTCAACTTGGTAACAAAAGGCCGACTAGAAACGGCTGATGAGTTTGAAAATGTAGTGCTTCGCGCAAATCAAGACGGTTCGACGGTTTATTTAAAAGACGTGGCGCGTGTTGAGCTTGGTAAAAAGTTCTACGATGGCAATGGTAAATACCGTGGTCAAGACGCTTCAATCGTAGCACTGTCACTTCAGTCAGACGCGAATGCGCTGGAAAGTGGCCAAGCGGTAATGGCGATGCTAGATAATCTAAGTAAGAACTTCCCTGAAGGCTTTGCTTATGAAGCGAGTTACGACACCACACTGTTCGTTGCTGAATCGATCAAAGGGGTAGTAAAAACGTTGATCGAAGCTATCTTGCTGGTTATTGCGGTGACGTACCTGTTCTTGGGTAGTGCGCGTGCGACCTTGATTCCTGTGGTCGCGATTCCCGTATCTTTGATTGGTACTTTTGCTGTTATGCAGATGACGGGTTTTACCATTAACACGGTAACCCTGTTTGGTTTGATATTGGCGATTGGTATCGTAGTCGATGATGCGATCTTGGTTATTGAAAACGTTGATACCACAATGGCAAAAGATCCAACGATTTCACCACGTAAAGCCACGCTTATCGCGATGAAAGAAGTAACGGGTCCGATTATTACGTCTACTTTGGTACTGTTAGCGGTATTCATTCCAGTCGCGATGCTGCCAGGTATTACCGGCATCATGTATCGTCAGTTCGCTCTGACTATCTGTATTGCAGTTGTTATCTCTTCTATTAACGCTCTAACGCTGTCACCAGCACTGTGTTCATTGGTTCTTAAACAGGGCGGTGGTAACACAGCACGTTGGTATCAAGCGTTTAACCGTGGTCTTGAATCCGTAACTAACAAATACGGTCAAGTTGCAGGTTTCTTAGTCAAGAAAGGCGTTCTGCTGTTCACTTTCTTCGTTGTTGCTTTGGCGGCTGTTACTTACTTCGCGAAAACCACGTCTACGGCATTTGTACCTCAAGAAGATAAAGGCATCTTGCTGGTTAACGTGCAGCTTCCTGACGCGGCATCACTGTCTCGTACAGAAGATGTCACCGAGCAATTGCTAGAGATGGTTGAGCAAGAACCGGGAGTTGATGGTGTGACACTGGTGAACGGCTACGCATTCATGACGGGCGCTTCTGCTTCGAATGGTGCGTCGATGTTCATCAAGCTTCACGATTGGGACATGCGTAACGCATTGGATGGTCAGCATTCTGCGCAGGCTATCTCACAACGTATTAATGGCCAAGCAGCGACTGAACTGCCTCAAGCTATTGTGTTTGCCATGGGGCCTCCTGCAGTGCCGGGCATGGGTGCAGCGTCTGGATTTGAGTTTGTTCTAGAAGATACATTAGGGCGTAGCCGAACTGACCTGGCGATGGTAATGAATGACGTGATTGCTGAGGCGAACAAACAGCCTGAGATTTCACATACGTTCAGTACTTTCCGTGCCAACGTTCCTCACTACTATGTCGATATCGACCGTGAGAAAGCACAACAGTTAGGTATTCCATTGTCGGAAATCTTCCAAACTCTGCAAGGTAATCTTGGTTCACTGTACGTGAATGATTTCACCATGTTTGGTAAGAACTTCCGCGTAACCATGCAAGCTGACAGTGAACACCGTAGCAGCATGGATGACCTACAACGATTCCATGTACGTTCGTCTAATGGCGAGATGATCCCGCTAAGTACGCTTGTGACTTACGACCAGATCTTTGAACCAGATGTCGCATGGCGTTACAACATGTACCGCAGTGCGGTGATTCAAGGTCAACCAGCGCCGGGTTATTCAAGTGGTGATGCGATTGCGGCAATGGAACGTGTAGCCGCAGAAGTATTACCTCAGGGTTATCAGTATGAATGGACAGGCATGGCTTACCAAGAAGTACTAGCCGGTAATCAAGCTATCTTTGCTTTCGCACTGGCTCTGATTTTCATTTACCTGTTTATGGTGGCTCAATACGAGAGTTGGACAATCCCGATCGCGATTATCTTAGTGGTACCGGTTGCAACCTTAGGTTCCTTCTTAGCGTTGAACCTGACAGGTACACCGTTGAACCTCTATGCACAAATTGGTTTGGTTCTTTTAATAGCCTTGGCCGCGAAGAACGCAATCTTGATTGTGGAATTTGCAAAAGTAGAGCGTGAAGAGAAAGACGCACCGATTGAAGATGCGGCGGTGAAGGGCGGTACGCTACGTTTCCGTGCTGTGAACATGACGTCTTGGTCGTTCATCTTAGGTATTTTCCCACTGATCTTCGCTGCGGGTGCCGGGCACGTGAGCCAGAACTCTTTAGGCATCTCACTGATTGGTGGTCTGCTATGTGTGTTACTGGCAGGTACGTTCTTAATACCAGGTTTCTACGCATTCGTGCAACGTAAGCGTGAAAAAGCACACGGTGGCAATACCAAGTTGATTCCACTCGATGATGAATAAACGAGTTATTCATATATAAAAATTAAGACTTAGTGTAGAGCTAGGTCTTTTTTATTCATATTTGGAATGGCAAGTCTTGTTTATATAACAAAATGTTTGTTATGTGACGGAACTAACACTCTAATTGGGGCTGTCTAATAAAATGATGTTTTATTTATAAGTGATTGTTTTAAAATTAAAAAACAAGGTTGAGCTAACGGTTGTATGCTCGAAAATGTTTGCACAATAATGTGAAGTGTTTCAAAATTAACGGATTGTATTGAATTTTTTGTGAATTGAGGTTCTGATGAAAGTCATTGATTTATTTAAACACCGAGGCGATAGCATGTCTTCGCAACACTCAGAGTTTATGCAATGGATGTCTCCAGCTCTTAGAGATTACTGGGACGACTTTCTTAATCGTACGCAAAATAGCCATTTCTTTGCGTGGGTTCGTGATCACCATAAACCTGCAGTAAATGAAGATACACCAGAGATGCCGATAGAACAGCCGATCGTGTTAAAGCCAGAAGCGCAGCTTGTGTTTGATGAGCTTAACCAGAAAATCGGGCAAGTCATTCATACTGGCGACTGGATCAATGTAAGTCAAGAGCGTATTAACCAGTTCGGGCTTGTGACAGAAGATATGCAGTGGATTCACACTGAGCCTACTAAAGCAGAAACAGATTCTCCGTTCAAAACAACTATTGCACATGGTTTTTTAACCTTGTCACTGCTTCCTAGACTGACTGACAGTGTTGACCCTGATAAGTCTCAATTCCCGACAGCGAAGATGGTTGTAAACATTGGTCTTAACCAAGTACGTTTCCCATACCCTGTAAAGTCAGGCAGTAACGTTCGTGCTAAAAGTACGCTAACAAAAGTGACGCCAATTAACAAAGGCCTAGAAATTGAACGCGAAATTCGTGTAGAGATCGAAGGCATTCGTCGTCCAGGTGCTGTTATCGTTTCGGTGATTCAACTTCACTTCTAAGCGATATCTATAGATTCCTAAATAAAGAGAGAGCGTAATGCTCTCTCTTTGTGTTTGTGCCATATCAAATCGATCTTGCCAGCATCATTAATAACATCACTAAAAGCATTTCGCTTACTTAATGCGTATGTAGCCGTACTCTTCGATAAGATCTTGCCCGCGTTTCGATGTCACGAATTTGATGAAATCTTGGCTTTCTTCAGAAACAGAGTCTGTTTTGTGCAGCAACAAGAATGGGCGAGCCAATTCATAGCTGTGGTTAGCAATGTTCTTAGATGTTGGCTCTACGCCTTCAAATGTGATTGCTTTAATCGAGCGGTCAACAGAACCAACAGAGATAAAACCAATGGCGTGTGGGTTATGGTTAACAATCGTTTTCACCATGCTGTTGCTGTTCACAACCAAGTTATTTGGGTTGATGTCAGACACTAGGCGGTCATTAATGATTTTCGTTAAACCAAGTAAGCTCTCGAAGCTGTAGCGTGAACCAGAAGACGCTTCGCGAGTCACAACTGCGATAGGTTTATCTGCTCCCCCTACGGCTTTCCAGTTAGTGATTTTTCCTTTGTAGATATCGAACAACTGATCGCGAGTAACGTTACTCACAGAGTTTGAACGGTTGGTCACCACGGCCAGGCCGTCAAAGGCAATTGGAAATACCGTCAACTTCTCGTTTTGTTCAAGCTCGGTTAAGTAGCGTGAGCTCATACCGATGTCAGACACACCTTTATCAACCATGGTAATACCAGCTGTGGAACCAATCCCCTGAACCGCAATATAGTTATTAGGGTGAGTCTTGTTGTACTCCTCAGCTAATACATCCATCACTCGTGACACCGAAGTGGACCCCGAAATATTGGTTTCTTGTGCAAAAGCGGCTTGAGAAGATAGGGCCAAGGACAAAAGAGAGGCAAGCGCGACTCGTAACATAAACAACTCCTAGTGAATAATATATGTAGAGCATGATAAGTCGGTTATGTGACGCTTTTGTGAAATTCCATTTGCTCGACGTATAGCTGTTTGCTTGATGAGTGATAGCTTTCTGGGTTTACGAAAGCAAGATTCGTTTCTGGGAGCAGGGCGGGTATTTTTATTGCGTTTGTTCGCTAAAATGTTTGTTGAGTCCTAAGCTAAGTAGAGGAATTCACTACTTAGAAGTTTCTATGAAGTTACAAGGGGTGTTATGTCCGTCATTCATATAGAGCGGAATCGTCTTTTAATTGGGGCTGAAAGGATCTGTACTTCTCGAAATTGCAGCTTACCCGTAGAGCTAGGCAAGTCTCTATATGAAGAGTGTGAGAGAGGTGTACTGTTTTCTCAGGCGTATTACTTGCTTGATTCATCTCATAGCTATTATATAAATGAGATCGCCCGCGTTACCTTTGATGAGTCGCTATCTTGTTGGTGGGTGACAGTGCCACTTGAAGATGATACGGAAACAGATTCAGTGAATTGGGGACCTTATCCCTATCTTCCTAAATCGAAGGATCTTGATGCAATTCTAACTGAAATAGAAAAAGATCCTAAATCGTACTTCTGGTCATAACTCTTTTGCTTTTTGATGGTGTAATGCCAGAGTGGAATTGTCTGCATAAGCTTTTAATTAAGACACTTCCAGCGAATACGTCCAGTATCATTTTTAGACTCACGGTTTTATTTTTTGCAGTTGTGCTTGCGCTATTACTGCTCGGAAATCTTTTGGTGTTTGACCGTGATGTGTTTTAAATGCGGTACTGAAGTGAGCTGCACTTTTAAAGCCAGACTCATAGGCTACTTGAGTAATCGACTTATTCGATGTTCTGAGTTGTGTTGTAGCATGGGCAATTCGCTTTATCTTCAGTAGATTTGAAAACGACAGATTTTCAGCAGACAAGCGGCGTTTCAGAGTGGCAGGGGACATCTCCATGTAACTGGCTAGTGATTCTAACGAAATGTTGTTTTCAATGTTCTGCTCGATGTAATGTATAACCTTTTGCACCACTGTTAAACTGGAAGCTCGTGCAATGAGGACTAGTAATGCAGGGTACTTCTCTACCATTAGGGATAATAGAGCCAAACTCAGTTGAACAAGTGCATAGTCATTTTGAGAAGCCGAGTCAGCAAGCGATATGATCAGCTCTTTTAAATGAAAGATCTCAGTGTCAGTTTGATTGAACTTAAGGTACTTGCCTGGAAGTTGAGCCGAGTCTAAATCGCTGAACTGATTGATGAAATTTTGGTAAATAGCCGAGTCAAAATCTAAGCAGGTTGCGCTGAATTCACCATTTTCAGTGTTAACTGTGATGTCTTTAATCTGACCAGAATTGTAAAGTGTGAAATCGCCAGCTTGTAACGAGGCTTCAGTGCCGTTAGGCAGCTTGAAAGAAATACTGCCCTTCGATACCATGAAGATACCGTTTTTTGAAATGGGGTAACGCTCCCGTTTTCTGGGGATAAAATTGCTAAACTGAGTAATAGTGATTGATGGCATAGCGTGCTTCTTTGAGGTTGTAATTTGATTGCTTTTTTAAGTATTGTTTAAGCATGAGACATTTACAAAAAAGGCGCTAACAATTAGCGCCTTTAGAAGGTTGAACTCAGAAGAATTTAAGCTTCTGTTCCATTGGTCGTTTCAGGTTCGTTAGGTAAGTCTGCAAAAACTTGAGTAGGTTTTGCTACTAAGTTACGGTTTTCCTGATTAACTTCAGAGAGAACTACTTCTAAAACGTCTCCCAGTTTGTATACCATTTCTTTATCGACAGATACAGTGCCCATATCACTGTTGCATTCGATTCTTTCTTTATTATCAATAATAAGAGAACCAGGGATAAATGCAGCGGCACCATTTTCGAGCAGGCGCACACGCATACCTGCACGGTTAATGTCGAAGATCTCTGCTTGGAAGCGAGTTTCATCTGCTGGAGCATTCGCTAGAGTACGAGCATATAACCAATCGCCTACATTGCGCTCTGCCATACCGTGGTGACGGCGGTGTAAGGCAAGCTCATCACCGATGGTTTCATCCGGTGTTTGAATTGGTGCTTTACCTAAAATGTGCGCTTTAAGCATACGGTGGTTAATCATGTCACCGTATTTACGGATTGGAGAAGTCCAAGTTGCGTAAATGTCTAAACCCATCGCGTAGTGCGGCGCAGGCTCATTGCTGATTTCGCTGTACGCTTGGAATTTACGAATACGGTTGTCGTAGTAGCTGTTGTCCAAAGAACCCAACCAACGACGTAGAGTAGCAAAACCTTCTAGAGAAACGATTTGCTCTTCAGTGAATGGTGTTTCCGTTTGCGGGTTTACTAGCTCAAGCACGTCAGCGACTTTCTCAGCCTTGAAACCAGAATGGCAGTTAAATACACCTTGGTTGAAGCTTTCTTTTAATACTCGACCTGCACAGATGTTTGCGCTGATCATAGACTCTTCAACTAACTTGTTCGCGCTACGACGCATGTCTGCATGAATAGCAACAACATCATTATCTTCGCTAAGTTCAAAGCGGTAATCGGGACGGTCAGGGAATACAACTGCGTTTGCTGAGCGCCAGGCTGAACGTGCTTGAGCGAATTGGTGTAAGTCAGAAACAATCGCAGCGATTTCTTCTGATGGTTGCCACTTCTCTGATGCGCCGGTTTCTAGCCAGTCTGATACGTTGTCGTAGGCAAGACGAGCGTGAGACTTGATGTTTGCAGCGAAGAAGTTGATGTCGTCGCCAATAACGCCATCTTTAGATACTGTTACTGTGCAACATAGAGCAGGGCGAATTTCATTCTCGATAAGAGAACATAGGTTGTCTGCGAGATCTCGAGGCAACATTGGGATGTTACGACCTGGAAGGTAAATCGTGAAACCACGCTCACGAGCTACTTTATCCATTGTGTCATCTGGAGAGATGTAAGCCGTAGGATCAGCAATCGCGATAGTCAGTTCAAAATCGCCGTTCTCTTTCTTTTTCGCGTAAAGTGCATCGTCCATATCTTTTGTGCTTTCGCCATCGATAGTCACAAAAGGTACGTGAGTCATATCTACACGTTCAAGATCGGCGTCATCATTGATCTGCCAGTTGTCGATGCCTGCAGGCTCACTGTTTGGCAGATCGTTCTGTGCCAGCGTAACCCACCAAGGAGCGATCTTATCATCAGCGTCTGTGATTTTTTCGGAGATCTGAGCCAGAAAGCCGTTGTCACCTTTTAATGGGTGCTGAACGATGTGAGCAACAACCCAGTCACCTTCTTTTAGCGTTTCAGGGTTTAATCCCTTCATTGCTTTCGCTTTAAGTTGCAGCTTTTTCAGTTGCGGGTGATCAGGAACAACGTTCAGTCGGCCTTTAAAAAGCTTAACTCGTGCGATGAAGCGAGTAAGACCTTGTTCAACCAGTTCCTCTGGCTCGGCTACTTCGCGTTCTTTCTCTGTACGAATGATGGCAATGACTTTGTCGCCATGCACACATTTTTTCATGTACGGAGGCGGGATGAAGTAGCTTGTTTTGCTATCGACTTCGAGAAAACCAAACCCTTTCTCAGTGGCTTTGATCGTACCTTCCTTTTTAGGGAGGGTTTCTTGGATTTGCTGTTTTAGCTGAGCGAGCAGAGGATTATCTTGAAACATCTTACTTTTATCTAACGAGGATACTTGAGCATACTATAATGATTGCGAGGCTCGATTACTACTTAAAGCCGAAGTGGGAGTGAATTAATTGCGCACTCATTTAAGTCTATCAATTTGACGATTGAAGCAAGCAGTGGCGAGATGTTCATCAAGTTTTGACGATATGGTAGCCAATAATGGTATAAAACCGAAAAATATGTGATGTATTTCAATTTTTTCTGGATTTTTTTATGCATTTAGGGAATAATCCGCCTCCCTTAGACGTCCCTAATGGCTTGAAGTGTTTTATTACTGCTTCGTAACTCTGAATGGAATCAGTATCTGATTGGATCAGTATTGGAATTGGTAGAGCTCCCGGGACCTTTTGTTTACTTATATATAGTGGGATCCCAATGTCCGAATCTGTAATTCAATTTAATGAATTAGCCCTAAACGATAACATTCTTTCAGCTCTTGATAGTATGGGTTTCGTTTCTCCAACTCCAATCCAAGCAGCAGCTATTCCTCTTCTTCTCGAAGGCCGTGACGCACTAGGTAAAGCACAGACAGGTACTGGTAAAACAGCTGCATTCTCTCTGCCTTTACTTAACAAAATCAACCTAAATCAACACAAACCGCAAGCAATCATTATGGCTCCTACTCGTGAGCTAGCGATTCAAGTTGCTGCGGAAATCAAAAACCTTGGCCGTGATGTTAAAGGCCTTAAAGTTCTTGAGATCTACGGTGGTGCTTCAATTGTTGACCAAATGCGCGCTTTAAGCCGCGGTGCTCACATTGTTGTTGGTACTCCAGGTCGTGTTAAAGACTTACTAACTCGTGACCGTCTACACCTAGATGAAGCGCATACATTTGTTCTTGATGAAGCAGATGAAATGCTGAAAATGGGCTTTGTAGATGACGTAACTTGGATTCTTGAGCAGGCTCCAGAAACTGCACAACGTGTACTTTTCTCTGCAACTATGCCTCCAATGGTTAAGACTATTGTTGACCGTTACCTACGTAACCCTGCACGAGTTGATGTTGCAGGTACTAATCACACCGTTGATAAAGTAGCGCAGAATTACTGGGTTGTTAAAGGCGTAGAAAAAGACGAAGCAATGTCTCGTCTTCTTGAAACTGAAGAAACTGACGCGTCAATCGTATTCGTACGTACTCGTCAAGACACTGAGCGTCTAGCTGATTGGCTATCTGCACGTGGTTTCAAAGCTGCTGCACTGCACGGTGATATTCCTCAGTCTCTACGTGAGCGCACTGTTGATCACATCAAACAAGGTGTTATCGACATCCTAGTTGCAACTGACGTTGTAGCACGTGGTCTTGATGTTCCACGTATCACTCACGTATTCAACTACGACATCCCATTTGATGTTGAATCTTACATCCACCGTATTGGTCGTACTGGTCGTGCTGGACGTAAAGGTAAAGCGATCTTACTCGTTCGCACTAACCAAATTCGCATGCTTCGCACTATCGAGCGCGTAACTAAGTCATCTATGGAAGAGATCCAACTTCCGCTACGTGATCAAGTTGCCGCAGCTCGTGTTGCTAAGCTTGGTGCTGAACTAGAAACTGAGAAAGAAAGCAAAGCAATAGAAAACTTTGCAGGTCTTATCTCTACGCTTCAAGAGTCTCTAGAAGTTGATGCTGCTACTCTAGCTGCAATGCTTCTTAAGCGTCAGCAAGGTAAGAGCCCACTATTCTACGTTGGCGAAGACCCAATGATCGCTGCTATTGAGCGTGATAAGAACCGTCGCAAAGAGCGTCGTGAAGATCGTGACAACGGCCGTGACGGTGGTGGTCGCAACTTCAATACTCAAGATTGGGATACTTACCAACTACAAGTTGGCCGTGAGCAAGGCGTTCAGGTTAAAGACATCGTTGGCGCACTAGCAAACGAACTTGGCCTAACTAAAGGTTCTATCGGTGCTATCAAGCTAGACCAAGGTTCTACTTACGTTCAACTGCCTAAAGCAATGAACTCAGAAACGGCTGGTAAGCTAAGCAAGCTTCGTATTCGCCAAAAAGAAGCTGGCGCTGTAGTTGTTGATTTCAACGACTTCCGTGAGCCTCGTCGTGGCGGCGGTGGTCGTGATGGAAACCGTGGTGGCGGTCGTGGTGGTCGTGATGGTGGCGGCTACCGTGGTAACCGTGAAGGCGGCAATCGCGAAGGTGGTAACCGTGAAGGTGGAAACGGCGGTCGTGGCGGCTACCGTGGTAATCGTGACGGTGCACGCGATGGTAACTCTGCTGGTGGACGTGATGGCGAACGTCGTTTCGACCGTAACCGTGGTGGCGATCACCGTGGTAACTTCCGTGGCGAACGTGGCCATGGTAACGGCAATGGCGGTGGTAACCGTGGTCGTCGTCCAGAGCGCAGCGAAGGTTAATTAACCTGTCTCTTAGACGCGTTAGTCTAGACCCTGAATTTAAAAGCCGAGCGTAATGCTCGGCTTTTTTGTGCCTGCTATTTGAACTTAAGCTTTGGTTGGTTCGATATATGTAGCCAGCTTACTTCAACTAAACTTCGCGCCTATAACTTATGTTAGCGCTTAAACTTAGCTGTATCGCGCTCTAAGCCTATACAGAAAGAATGTGCTACATGATAATAAAACAAAGAGTAAAGGCTATCTAAGCGACGTTACAGTGCATCTATTAGTAGAGTTGTGCTCGAAGGCAATCAAAAGAAGATCGGATCACTATTCTGAACTCCTGTGAGCTTTTTGATGTAAACACTGAGCAATTGAGAAATCGATCAACAAACTATCAGTAATGATAAGCAGACGAAAGGGAAGGGCGGTGTTTTCTAGGCGGGTTGCCTGTATTTGTTCGAGTTGCTCTAATTAACGGAATCAAGTTAAAAATAACGTGATCACTTGTTTTCGTCACCTGTTCATTAATTTTATTATTCAACTATTTTTTAATTTCCCTCTCGAAATAAATAGTTTTATGACTAAGGTCAACTTAATTGTGTTCATTTGGTGATTTTTTCAAAACAAAAGTTGAAAGATTCAAAAAATATTGAATAATGGACTTAACTAAAATTGAAGTAAACACTTCATCCAATTCGTACTGAAACAGGATCCATATCCAATGTCTAATTCGTTTGTTCTGGTTATTAACTCGGGTAGTTCATCCCTAAAATTTGCTGTAATCGATTCTGTTTCTGGTGAAGCAGTATTAAGTGGTCTAGGGGAGTGTTTTGGTCTTGAAGATGCTCGTATGAGCTGGAAATATCAAGGCGAGAAAACTGAGATTGCCATTCAAGGTGAAGATAACCACCACAAAATTGCCATTGGTAAATTGGTTGGTCTAATGGAAGAGTTGGGTTTCACTGCTGATATCGTGGCGATTGGTCACCGTATCGTTCACGGTGGTGAGAAGTTCACTCAGACTGTTCGTATTACTGAAGAAGTAACAAATGAAATTGAAAGTCTATCAGACCTAGCACCACTTCATAATCCTGCTGGTGCTATTGGCATCCGTGCTGCGATTGAAGCTTTTCCTTCTCTACCTCAATTTGCAGTATTTGATACGGCTTTCCACCAAACAATGCCACAACGCGCATTTACTGGTGCAATAGCAAAAGAACTGTACACAGATTTCGGTGTGCGTCGTTACGGTTTCCATGGTACTAGCCACTACTTCGTTAGCCGTGAAGCTGCAAAAATGCTGAATAAGCCAGTGGAAGAATCTAGTTTCATCTCTGTTCACTTAGGTAACGGCGCATCTGTATGTGCAATCAAAGACGGTAGCAGTGTTGATACTTCAATGGGCTTCACACCACTTTCTGGGCTAATGATGGGTACACGTTGTGGTGACCTAGATCCAGGTATTATCGAATATCTACTTAAGAAAGGTTGGTCACAAGAACAAGTATTCAACTCTCTAAACAAGGAGTCTGGCTTCCTTGGCGTGTCTGGCCTAACGAGCGATGCTCGTGGCATTATAGAAGCCATGGAGGAGGGGCACGAGGGTGCCAAGCTTGCATTTGAGGTATTTACCTACCGCGTAGCGAAGTACGTTGCATCTTACCTTGCAGCGCTAGATTCTCTAGACGGCATCATCTTCACGGGCGGCATCGGAGAGAACTCTTTACCAATTCGTCGCGAGATCCTAAATAACCTTAAGGTTCTTGGTTTTATTGAAGACGTTGTGGGTAATGAAGCTGCTCGCTTCGGTTCTGACGGCATCATTGCTAAGTCAGAAATGTTAGGTGCAGTAGCAATGGTTATCCCTACGAATGAAGAATTTGTGATTGCTCAACAGTCGGTAGAACTTCTGTAATAGAATCTAAGAAAATCAGATAATGAAAAGCGAGCCCAAGTGGCTCGCTTTTTTGTTTTATATGTTCGTTAAACCATCACGAGCGATACTTTCTTCATCTAGTAGTTCTTCCAGTTAACGAGGCTAAAGCTGACTTATTTATGCTCCTTTTTAAGTTAGTGCTTTTACCTTTAAGATTCTGCTACCAAAACTTTTCCACATCAAAAGTAATCTGAAAAAGTAAGCTGTGTTTAGATATCGTTGACGAGTTTGTTGAGTTTAAGCCGAAGGTTAACAGAACGGATTGAAACTGAGGTAATTCACAATCCCTTTCTCCTCCTTGACTAACTGCCAAGGTTTATGCAAATTTATGCTTAAATATTAGGAGACTATGTGGTTATTGTGAAGATCGTAAAACTGGTGTTGACTCTCTGTTTGGTTAGCACCGTCCATGCCGAAAATTATGTTGAAATTACAGATACGGGGGAGGCTTACTCAAATAAATACTATACAATAAATGATGGTAAAAAAGACGTTCCCAAGGAAATAAGGGGAGAACTTAATTCAAGAACTAATGAGTTTTATCATGTAGCGAAAGGTCATGTTGGTAAGTTGGTCTATACAATTAAGAAAAATGATCAAGCTATATCTATAATAGATGTGTTGGGTAATTACGTTTTACACAGCCAGGACGGATGTAAACCAGTAACGGAAGAAGATTTCAAAGTATTTAGAAGAGAAGTGCAACCATTACATAGCTTTTTTGGGTATGACGTAGGTGTTGATAGTTACCTGGACGTAATAGAGAATCTAAAGCAATCTAATATAAGGTTTGAGAAAAGATGGTTTACAGGTTCTTCGAAGAGACCAGTTTTATACGTTTATGATGATCCAAGAGCGCCTGTGATTAATGGAGTAAGAGTTAAAACTCATAAAATGCAGTTTATAGATGATAGACTTTACAGTATTGAATTTTGGTGGGAACCAGAGTCTAACAAATTATCAGATAAAAATAATTTTACGTCAGCTAAAATCTACGATGGCTTAATTGATGGGTTAAAAACTAAGTATTTGAAAGACAAATCAATAGAAAATAAATTTGCTATTGCTACTGACTCAATTGGTTATGGCACCGATATAGGGCATAATTTTAATCATTTTTGGTTAAATAATTCACAGCATATTACAGTGCAACGTTGGCATAACTACCCAAATATAAAGCTAACCTATAATTCAACTAGATGGTTTAAAAAAGCAAGAGAAATTAATAAGGAGTTAAATACTCAAGCTAAAAAAGATGAGGAAGAAGCAAAGGCTAAGAAAAATGCTTCGTCATTGTAACCTGCCTAACCTAGAGACTAAAACCGAAGTAAGGGCTTAAGCCTGTATGCTAAAGGAATGACTGAATAGCCACCGAGTCAGTAAGCCTTTATCTAGACTGCCACTGCTCTCCTAGGCGATTTTCGCCTATTCTTGGATTTCACCACCAAAACTAGACAGCGACTTTTCAATACCTAAAGTCATTCATGAACCGCTAAATTAGCAAAGCCACTGATACGTTTTTGTCCAGATACCTGCCAGAGACAATCTGTCTGACAGTTATTGCCCCACAGTTGTTTAAATGACGTGACTATTTGAATTTTATTCAAGCCACTTTTCATTACCAAGTTTAGCAATGAATGTGTGAAAAAATTGACCTAATGAGGTTAATTCGCTTCAAAGCGCTGCATGACAAATTCGATAAATAGGCGTACCCGCATCGGCAGATGATCCCGATCGCGATAGAGCATAAACAGTGTGCGTTCTTTGCTACGCCAGTTGGGCAATACATGGCTCATTTCACCCTGCGCGATCATTGGCAACGCAAAATAATCCGGTACATACCCGATCCCTAAGCCCGTCTTTATAGCGTGAGTTAGCATCACAATTTCATCCAATTCCAGTCTGACGCTTTTTTGCGAGTAATAGTTGAATTCTTCGCCACTCTCTTTGTGTATCAGTTGCCATGGTGTCATCGGATGGCAAATGATTGTTGGATGATCGCATAATTTGTCTGGTGTGATTATTGTCGAAATATCGTAATCAGGATGAGAGCACAAGATGAAGTGAATGTGTTTTAACTGCCGAGCAATCCAGTTATCGACTACTACGTTTCCGACACGAAAAACCACATCCATTCCTTCGGCTTCGATATCAATCAATGAATTTGATAGGTTCAGATCCAGCTTAATATCCGGATACTGAAGTAAGAAATCATAAAAAATCGTGCGCAGAAATTGCGAACCTGCGTTGATTGGCGCGGATATGCGAATTTTTCCCTGTGGTTGATGTTTATCTCGATGCAGGTCTTCGTCGATATTATCAAGTTCATCAAATAATAAGGCTGAACGTTGAAAGTATTGCTCGCCAGTACTGGTCAGGACAATCCGGTGTGCGTCGCGGTTGAGCAGGCGAAGTTGCAAATCGGCCTCTAACTGACGGATGCGGCGGCTTAAGGTTGAGAGCGGCATACCCAAAGATAGTGCTGCGTCTTTAAAACTGCCTGAACGTGCTACAGCACAAAAACAACGCAGATCGTCTAACGAATAATTAGGTTTCATAAATGGCATTTACCGTCTTAGTTTTGCTTGTTTATCTAACTATTGAAATCAATACACTAGAGAACACATTTTGACAAGTCATTCGGAGTGACGATGAAATTTGATTCAACTTTTAACGCAGCTGTTCTGCTCATTATCTGTACTTTCTTTTGGGGCAGTTGTTTTCCTATTGGTAAACTCGTATTAAACGAAGTGCACGCGCTGACACTAGTGTTCTGGCGTTTTATAATTGCGGCTTCGTGTCTGGCGATATACCTCAAAGCGGCGCGGATGCCCAAGCCTTACTTAAGTTTGTGGCAATGGTGTTGGGTCATCGCCGTTAGCGTTGTGGGCGTGGGTGGGCTCAATCTTTGCTTATTTACCGGATTAGCTTACACCAATGCGACAAATGGCTCGTTAATCATGGCGCTCAGCCCACTGATGACTTCGCTGATTACGTGTATTGCTTTGAGAACGCTGCCGTCTTTCGCCCAGTGTTTTAGTCTGCTAGTTAGCTTGACCGGCGTACTGATCGTAATCACCAATGGGCATCCGAAAGAACTGCTCTCAATGCAAATCAACCACGGTGATAAACTCATCTTTTGCGGCATGTTGGCTTGGAGTTTGTACACTTACTTCAGTCAGGGTATCAGTCGCTGGATGCCTGTTATTTCTTATACTTTTGTCGGTATGCTAAGCGGAGCGACGGTGATTGGTGCGATGTGCCTGGCATCGCCAGAAGTACTTCCGTTCACTGAGCTTTGGAATAGTAGCGCGTTGGGAGTATCGGAAGTGGTGTATATCGGAGTTTTTGGTACGGTTGCTGGTTATTTGCTGTGGTTAAATGGTGTGCGTCACCTCGGCTCGGCGAATGCTGCACTGTTTTTTAACTTTGTACCGATTTTCTCTGCGCTGACTTCATTTATGCTCGGACAGGCAGTCACTCCGTTACAATTGATCGGTATTGCGATTGTTATTGCAGGCCTACTGCTACCATGTATTAAAAGTTTAAACGCACGTCGCGAACCTGAACTTAATTTTAAATCAGGAACTTAATCTATCAATATACAAAGGCAGGAGGTCTCTTTTCCTTACCAAAAGCTATACGAAATTCTCGAATTATCTGCATCTTGATTGTGTAAGTGGTGCTGTCTGAGCATTAAGTTCTGTTCAAAGCTGTTTAGTTTTAGTTCTAATAATCATAATTTAAATGAAAGCATAAGAATGGTGTTATTTGAGGGCTTTAGATATTGAGGCTTAATTGCTCTCTTGTATTAGAATCAGGTGAGCTATTTATCGATGGCTTGAAGGTATCGGATAGGGTGTGAACAACACTGGATACTGTCGAGTCGACCACGAAGCGGGTAAGACAGGTTTCATCGAGACGGTCATAATAGAGAACCTGGTATTCTATTATGACCGTCTACTTGTTCTTATTGTTGTCCAAATCCGTGTTAGTAGGTGCAGTACTAATGCCTTGCAACCAATGAAGAGTTTGTGATTGCTCAACAGTCGGTAGAACTTCTGTAATCGAAGCTAAAGCCTGAGCAAGAAAAATATTGAAAAGCGAGCCCAGAAGGCTCGTTTTTTGTATCAAATTTTTGCACGGTTGTCCTATTTTACTTCTTCATCACCCCTGAATCTCAGTGAACAATGATTGATCAAAGAGCTTTGTTGTGTTGCTTCCTATTAGGCCTTTCAGCAACGGCTTTAGCATGTAGGGTTATGATTGCAGAGAAATGTGAAACGATGGCTAATATCGACTCTCTTCATTATTGCATGTGAAAGTATACACGTTCCTCTTTAGCCTATTTATCCTTTTATGACAGTCAAGGTGGATATGGATCTAGGCACTATCTCGCTGAGCGTGTTTATGGATTGTCGCCTGTCGGATATCGGCGGGGTCAAGTCACGCTCAATCAAAGTCCCAAGAAAAACCAACACTCACATCACCATCCTCATTCGACTGCATACGAGTCCTGATATCACTTTTCGGAAAGTGAGTGACGTAGCATTTTACATCTTGGTTTTTAGTCGAGTCTGGATGCGAGCCAAGCTGCTCTTTGCTTATCTGTGTGCATTTGTCTCCAGTAAAAGCATTTGATTCGGATGTCGCGTCAATAGCATAGGGGGAGTTTTCCCATGAGTTGTCGTTTGCGATCTTGTACTCAGTATCAAGGTTATCCACAAATATGCCATTGGCTATACTAGGCTCTGCGGTCATAAATAATGCAATGGATAGGAAAATGTGTTTTTTCATAATGGTCATTTTTATTCATCATTCTGTTTACTAAGGTGGTATATGTTAAGTAGTAGTCATAAAAAAATCAATAATAATTTATCGTTTTACGATAAATTATTATTGATTTTTATTTTTAACTGATTAGTATTGCTAAAAAGCTAATCAATTATAAGGTCTATCATGTCGAAACAATCCATCAGCAACTTTAGCCGTAAACTTCTTACTCTATTCTGGTTTTCTATAGTGTTTTCAGTTGTGCTGAATACCGTATTCTGGTTTAGCGCTACTATGTTCAATGCAGCATGGTTTAATGCCAGTTTTCCGATTGAAGTGTCACTCCCTTTATCTACAGGGCGCTCTTTGATCGGTTACTTCCCTAGCATGATTTCTACACTACTTACAGTGGCATTATTGTGGCAGTTAATTGTGCTATTTCGTTTGTACGAGAAGGGAATTATTTTTGAACTTCAGAACTCTGAGTGCTTTAAAAAACTCAGCTATCTATTAATTGCTACGCCGTTTGTTGAACTTCTGATGGACGTACTTCTTAGCTTAGCTCTATCTTTCAATGATGGTAATTGGAACATGTCGTTTACAATCGACGATAGCCATATAACTATGATGATCATCGGTTTTATTGTGAGAGTAATTGCAGTTGTGATGGAAAAAGCAGCCGTTCTACAAGAAGAAAGCGAGCTGACAATTTAGTATGGCGATTATAATCAATCTGGATGTCATGTTGGCAAAGCGGAAGATGCGATCAAACGAGTTAGCCAAGCTCATTGGTATTACTGAACAAAACTTATCCGTTCTCAAAAATGGGCGAGCAAAGGCGGTCAAATTAGCGACGCTGGAAGCTATATGTACTCATCTAAATTGTCAACCGGGAGACATTTTAGAATATGTACCGAATAGCCAAGAGGATTCACCATCGTGACGTATCGCTGATAAAATGAATCTCAAAGGTGAGGAGTTTCAACATCTCTTTACCTTTGTCTACTTGAGCCACTATTGCTCCCGAAGCAATGTATCCTTAACGTCGAAACGTATTCCTGTGCATTTCCGTATTAGTTTCTAGCGAATCTTGTCCATATTTATAGTGAATATCAATTTATAGTTATTCACTCATTCCAATCATTAGAAAACAAGTCTGCCTTACTTATAAGTAACAATACTTTACTTAATTCTTAACAAGCCTATTGACCCAATCACACCGTTCGATATTATGGACGTCTAGATATCTAAGTGTCTTTATTTTTTATATGGAGTGACCATGAGAAGCTGTAAAAAAATCGCAATATTGCTACTGGCATTAACATTTGTATTGGGCGTAACAGGATGCGAGAAAAAAGACGAATCGGTTATCAAAATTGGTGCAACGGTGGGTCCACATGCTCAAGTTGTAGAGGCGGTCGCTAAAGAAGCAGAAAAGCAAGGGATTAACATTGAAGTGGTTGAATTTTCGGATTATATCACCCCGAATGCTGCGTTAAGCGATGGAAGTATTGACCTTAATAGCTATCAACATCAGCCGTTCCTCGATAACTATAACGATAATCACAACAGTAATTTAGTCTCGATTGGCCGTTCAATTTTGATGCGTATGGGAGTTTACTCCAACAAATACACTGCACTTGACGCGCTCCCTGAGAATGCTCGTATTGCGATCCCGAACGATCCGACTAATGGCGGCCGTGGGTTACTGCTACTTGAAGATGCAGGATTGATTTCGTTGAAAGAAGACGTTGGCTTTAGCGCCTCTTTGAAAGATATCGTCGCCAACCCAAAAAACATTATATTTGTTGAAGTAGAGGCTGCTCAACTGCCACGTACACTTGATGATGTAGATGCAGCAGCAATTACTATGAACTATGTGATGTCTTCTGGACTTGACCCGAAGAAACAGGGGATTTACTTGGAACCCAAAAATGCACCCTTGGCGGTAATGGTTGTTGCTGCACGAAATGAAGATAAAAACAAAAAAGTGTTTGAAACAATCCTCTCGATTTATCACTCTAAAGAAATGAATGACTTCTTAGATGCTACCTTTAAAGGCACCATCGAAGCGGCTAATTAAGCCAGACAGCAAGGTCCATCTCATTGTGTAACAAAGCCGGGTAAGTCATGAGTGACTGGTAGATAAGGGTATGTACTGTTAGTAAGCAGAGCATGTGTCTAATGCTCTGCTTGCTATCTCATTTGTAAATGGTTGGATTCAGAGTCGCTATTTAATAATGTCAGCAACATTTGCGATTAAACGACCAAGTTCCTCCCATTTTTCGTCATCGATAAGATCTGATGGGATCATCCATGTTCCGCCACAGGCAAACACGGCAGGAAGGGCTAGATAGTCATTGACATTTTTAGGGCTAATCCCGCCCGTTGGCATAAAGCTTACAGGATAAACCGCTGTGAGTGCTTTTAGCATATTCACACCGCCTGAAGGCTCAGCTGGAAAGAATTTTAATGTATCGAGGCCGAGTTCTATAGCTTGTTCAACAAGGCTAGGGTTATTGACACCTGGTACGATTTGTACGCCACGCTGCTGACAGTATTTGATGGTTGTTGGATTGAGCCCTGGGCTTACCACGAAATCGACCCCCGCTTCTATTGACTCGTCTACTTGCTGAGTGGTGATGACCGTTCCCGAGCCGATTAGCATGTCAGGGTAAGCTTTGCGCATATTTTTAATCGCTTGTGGCGCGGCTGGAGTACGGAAAGTCACCTCAGCGCAAGGAAGGCCATTATCAACGAGAATTTTTGCGAGCTTACCCGCTTTACTTGCATCTTTAATAGTAATTACAGGGACGACTTTTATATCACTTAAACGTTGTTTAACAGTGGTCATGGCTTGTCCTTAGTCTAATCGAAGTTTGTCGAAATAATATGAATTAAAAAATGCCCTAACGCTATGATTAAATGCCATTTTTATTTAGAGTTGAACTCTGTTTATACTTAGGGATACCGACTAAATGCATACTTGGAATAATGCGATAAAAACAGCACTTGAACCTTTGGCAAATAGTGACAAAGCGCTACAGATGCAAGCTTACATGCGTCATCGGTTTCATTTCTATGGAATTCAGGCAACACAAAGAAGAGAGGTTTTGAAGCCTCTTTTTACAAAAGAACAGCTCCCCAATATCGCTGACTTACCTCGTATTATCAGAGAGCTATGGTTACTTCCTGAAAGGGAGTTTCAAATGGTTGCTGTCGACTTGCTCATTAAACGCAAAAAGCAGCTTCCAGAAACATTCTTAGCTGAAGTAGAGTGGTTGATCATAACGAAATCATGGTGGGACACAGTTGATTTGCTCGCTTCACACATTGTTGCCGCCCTGCATATCAACCATACTGCTCAAACTCAAGACTATATAAGCCGTTGGCGCGTCTCTGATAATATTTGGTTAAGGCGGTCCGCATTGCTTTATCAATTAAAGTTCAAACAGCAGACTAACGAAAGCCTTCTTTTTGAAGTAATCAAAGAAAATCAGGCTGATGAGGAATTCTTTATACAAAAAGCGATAGGTTGGGCATTACGGGAGTTCTCGAAAACTAACGCAAATTCTGTGGAGTCGTTTATTGACCAGCAAAACATTCAAGGGTTGGCAAGGCGAGAAGGACTGAAATGGCTGAATTGTGATGATTAGTTTCAATCCTTCATATGTAAGTCTTGAGATGATTTCCCTGATTCTTCGACCTAGATTGAATACTTGTCCCTCAGGGCCAATCACCTTATGCTTTTTACCAGTCAAACATTGAGGAATGTCAGCGAGGATTCACTGGCATTGCTACTAAATGTAATGTCTGACCCCTTACCGTGTTATACATGAATAACCTAATGATCCTGAGATCTTATCAACTTATCCTTGATTACTCTGCTTGTAACGGTCAAAAATAACAGCGGCTAGTAATATAATGCCTCGGACGACATATTGAGAAAACGGCGACATGTTAAGCAGGTTCATCGCATTTTCTACCGTTCCCAGAATCAATACCCCAGCAATAACATAGGACACTTTGCCTATGCCACCTTTGAGAGATACTCCCCCGAGCACACAAGCTGAAATGACGACCAATTCGAAACCTACGGAGGTCATTGGTTGACCACTTGTCATACGTGCTGCCAAAATAACCCCAGCAAGCGCTGAGATTAATCCTGACACGGTGAAAATGATCATCTTAGTTTTGACTACATTGACACCAGCCAAACGCGCCGCTTCTTCGTTACCACCTATCGCTAACGTATTGCGACCGTAAACAGTACGATTGAGAAGAAAAGCGAATAGAGCAAAAGTAATCATGGTCAGCCATATCGGTGTCGGAATTCCTAGGATGGATGAGTTGCCCAAAGCAAAAAATTTCTCTTCTGTGATACCTACTGCTCTGCCGTCGGAGATGATGTAGCCGAGACCACGAGCGATCTGCATGGTTGCTAACGTAGTGATTAACGCATTGATTTTCAGTTTCGCTATCACGAAACCGTTAAGTAGCCCAAATGCTGCACCAGACAATAAGCCAGCACCAATACCAAGTACCAAACTGCTCGTTGCATTAATTGCTACTGCGGTCACGACACCTGAACAGGCGATAATTGAAGCGACAGACAGGTCGAGATCACCGCAAGCTAAGCAGAACAGCATCGCACATGCCACCATGCCACTCATCGAAATTGCCAGACCAAGCCCTTTCATATTGATGAAAGTCGCAAAGTAAGGCACAAATAAGGCACATAGAATAAATAGGGCAGCGAACACGATCAGCATTCCGAATCGGTCCCAAATTCCGGCCAAATTAAAGGAGCGTTTTGCGTCCTGTGGTTCAAGAGGTTTTGTAGAGCTTGTTACAGACATAATAATATTCCTTAATTTTAAGCGTTAAGCGGCGGCCGAACCTTCTTGGTCTAACATTGCCAGACGAAGCGCAGTTTGCTCGTTAAATTCGTCGCGTTGTAATTCACCGGTCACAGCGCCTTCTTTCATGACAACGACGCGATCTGAGATACCCAATACTTCCGGTAAGTCGCTGGAAACGACGAGTACGGTCACCCCGTTTTCCGCCAGCTTAAAAATGAGTTCGTATATTTCTGACTTTGCTCCAACATCGATACCGCGGGTAGGCTCATCTAACAAGATGACGCTCATTGCTGTTGACAACCAACGGCCAAGAATGACTTTCTGCTGGTTACCACCGGACAGTTTTCCAATAGGTTGTTCTAAAGAAGAAGTTTTTACATTAAGTGCTTCTTTTTGCTTCGAAGCGTTTTTTTTCTCCCAGTCGAAATCAATCAAGCTTTTGAACTTTAGATTCCAAGGGCGAGCGCTAATGTTGGTGTTTTCTTGAACCGACATGATAGGAACGATGCCGTCGGCTTTGCGGTCTTCCGAGCACAGCGTAATGCCAGCTCGAATGGCATCTTGCGGGGTTTTCACGCCAATTTTGATATTGTGAAGAAACAGGTCTCCTGCATTTTTCTTATCTGCACCAAAAATAAGGCGAGTTAGCTCGGTTCGTCCAGCTCCCACTAAGCCAAATAGCCCTAAAATTTCACCTTGTTTGATATCCATTGATAGCGGCTGGCTTAACCCTGGGCCTTCGAAGTTTTCTATACGCAGGCCACTTTTACCATGCTGACGTGAACGATAGTTGTAGATATCGTTGATTTCGCGACCTACCATCAATTCCACTAAGCGGTCATGAGTCAGTTCTGACATATCATGGAATGATTGCACGTGCTCACCATCTTTGAAGATAGTAATTGCATCACAAAGGTCGAATATTTCTTCCATACGATGTGATACATACATGATGACTTTTCCAGAATCACGCAGTTCACGAATAACCTTAAATAGATTCTTAATTTCTCGTTGCGATAAGCTACTGGTTGGCTCATCAAAAGCGATAATTTGTGCATTGCGACTCAATGCTTTGGCAATCTCAACCATTTGCCATTGGCCAATAGAAAGATCCTTTAGTTGGCATGAAGGATCGAAGGTTTCACCTAAGCGTTCTAACTGAACTCGTGCATTTCTGTTTAGAGTTTCGGTGTCCACTCGGCCGCCCTTGGTTGGCAACTGTCCAAGATAAATATTCTCGGCTACCGTCAGCTCAGGAACGAGGTTGAGTTCTTGATAAATAATGGCAATACCGTGAGCAAGGGCATCATTAGTTGAGTTTAGCGCTACTTCTTTACCGTCAATGGCGATATGACCGTCAGTTGGTTGATGAAATCCGCTGAGAGTCTTGAGAAGCGTTGATTTACCAGCACCATTTTCGCCCATCAAAGCGTGAACACTGCCCGCATCGGCGCGGAAGCTAACGTTGTTCAATGCTTTAACACCGGGGAAGTGCTTAGAGATATTGCGAAACTCTATGTAAGAGGGGGACTTAGCCATGACATTCTCTCCGTTTAGTCAGGTGGTGACGACCCCATAAGGTCGCCACCGAAAGTGAGCTTATAGCCCTTTCTTAGCTAGTTCGTCTTTGAAGTTATCACGCGTGATAAGTACAACGTCTGTAACTTCTACAAACTTCTCTGGCTGGATATCGTCGGTCACCCATTTGTAAAGTGACTCGATACTTTTGTAGCCATGTACGTCTGGGCTAGGTAGCAGTGAACCGTAGAACCCTGTCGGCTGAGATTTAGCCAGTTCGTTCACTGCATCGACGCCATTGATACCAATACCGATTACGTCGTTTGCACTGAACCCCTGACCTTCAGTAGCTCGTACACCGCCTAGTACAGTATTGTCGTTCATGCCTAAAACTAGCCACTGTTTAACGGTTGGGTATTGAACAAGCAGAGAGTTTGCTGCGTCTAGCGCACCTGGGATGTCGTTGGTTTTCGTTGGTACACGATAGATCTGATCGACAGGGAAGCCAGCTTGTTCTAGTGCCGAAATCGAGCCATCTACACGACGACGTGCTGTATCAAGCTCGTCAGCGGTGATTGCCATTACACCTGTTGTAGAGGCATCCCAGTTACGTCTCTGCATTTCATTGTAAAGCTCCGTTCCTTGGCGTTCGCCAATAGCGGTTGCTGCCATCATAACCAATGGAACGTCGGTCATCGGCTCGCCTTTCGCATTCAGGAATTGGTCATCGACTGTCACAACTTTCAGGTCATAACTTTTTGCCTTCGCCATAATTGCAGGACCTAATTTAGGATCAGGTGTGCAAATAACGAAACCTTTCGCACCTTGTGCCGCGAGGGTGTCGATAGCATTAAGGGTTTTTTCGCCATCGGGCACAGCCATTTTTACGACTTCAAAGCCTAAATCTTTACCTGCTTTTTCAGCGAATGACCATTCTGTTTGGAACCATGGTTCCTCCGGTTGCTTAACTAGGTAGCCTAATCGAGTTTCATCGTTAGAGCCGAAAAAGGCATTGGCAGAAGCGCTTAGTAAAGTAATGCCAGATAAGGCCGCGACTGTGAGTAGTTTTTTTAGTTTCATTGTTATCCATCCGCTGGTAGAGGTGAGTGTTCGTCCTACATATTTGTGGATCTTGGAATAATTATTAGTGATAAGAATCACAGCTGAGGAATGTAGCGTTTTTGTCCATTTATTTAGCCGCAGAGACTATGATGTAGCTCTCGGTTGGTGGGTTTTTCGTGATTTGAGATTAATTTGCCAGCACTTGAAATGTTAAATTTGCTAATTATTGTGTGATTCTAGCTCGATTTCCCCAGGTGTTAGAGAGAACACAAAAAACGTCTCGTGGCGTTTTTGTCCATAAAGTTAGCGAGCCTATTTATGGGATAACGGCTTCGCTCTCGCTATAACTGCAAGAGGATTTAGTTTGCTGACCAAAAGTTGGAGCTCTTATGGACACATTGAAAACACATCAGCAGCATGTAATTGGTTTAGATTTCGGATCGGACTCTGTACGTGCTCTTGTCGTTAATACAGACACAGGCAAAGAAGTATCTTCGTCTGTTGTCTATTACCCAAGATGGATCAAAGGACTTTATTGTCAGCCTGATCAATCTCAGTTCAGGCATCACCCCCAAGATTATCTGGATGCGATGACCGACGCTATCCAAGAAGTGTTGAGCACAGTTTCACCTACCGTAACTTCTTCTGTCGTGGGTATTGGTGTTGATACAACTGGTTCGACACCTGCGCCAATTGATGAAAACGGTACCATTCTCGCTTTACTTCCAGAGTTCGAAAACAGCCCCAATGCGATGTTCGTTTTATGGAAGGACCATACATCGGTAACTAAAGCCGATTTGATTAATGAGCTAGCACACTCGGGAACCTATACCGATTACACCCGCTACATCGGTGGGGTGTATTCATCGGAATGGTTCTGGGCTAAAGCTGCGTGGGTCAGTGAACAAGATGAACAAATTGCAAAGCGAGCCTATAGCTGGGTAGAGCTTTGTGACTGGATTCCAGCCACTCTTTCCGGTAATCAACATCCTCAAAAACTACGCCGTAGTATTTGTGCTGCTGGGCATAAAGCCATGTGGCACGACAGCTGGGGTGGTTTGCCTGACCAAGCGTTCTTAAGCGCAATTTCTCCAACACTCGATGGTATTCGTGACCGCATGTTTTCGGATGTATTCACATCAGATCAAGCGGCTGGGTATCTCTCGAAAGAGTGGGCAGAGCGATTGGGGCTACCGGAAGGTATTGCCATCGCCATTGGTGAGTTTGATTGTCATATGGGGGCCGTTGGAGCGGGTGCTGGCGCCAATGACTTAGTGAAAGTCATTGGAACCTCGACCTGTGACATTTTAATGGTGGAAGCAGAGCAGGTCGGTGACCGCACTATTCATGGGATTTGTGGCCAAGTAGAAGGCAGTGCTATGCCCGAGTTGCTCGCTTTAGAAGCGGGGCAATCAGCGTTTGGTGATATGTACGCTTGGTTTAAAAACGTATTGATGTGGCCATTGCAGGCTTATGTAGAGCGTAACCCAGACTTTGCGTTGACCGCAGAAGAAATCGCTTCTGACTTACTGCCAATGCTTTCGGAAGTAGCAGAGCAGCAAGGTATTGACCAGTACACACCAGTGGCAATGGATTGGCTTAATGGTCGACGTACTCCCTATGCAAATCAGCGTTTAAAAGGTGCTATTTGCGATTTGAATCTTGGCAGTGCTTCACCCGCTATATTCTCAGCGCTTGTAGAGTCGACAGCGCATGGTGCAAAAGCGATTGTGGATTGCTTTATTGAACAAGACGTAACCGTTGAACGCGTGATTGCCATTGGTGGTATTGCTCAGAAATCACCGTATGTAATGCAAATGTGTGCTGATGTGATAGGCCGCGAAATCGTCGTCGTAGAGTCGGAGCAATGTTGTGCCTTGGGAGCTGCGATATTTGCTGCAGTAGCCGCGGGCGTTTACCCAAATACCAAAGCAGCACAAAGTGTGATGGCCAGCCCCGTTCGTCAAGCCTATTTACCAAACCCAGAAGTACAAGCGATGAGAGCGGAGCGATATGCGACCTATCGTCAATTAGGGCAGCACATGGAGCAGCTTGCTGAATTTCATCAATCTCAGGAGCGTGACAATGTCTGAACAAACAGTATGGACCGACGTTGATTTAACCGCAGAACGCCTTAAAGCACTTCGTCATCAAGTTTGGCAAGCCAATATGGACCTCCAGCGCCATAACCTTGTGACCTTCACTTGGGGGAATGTTTCAGGCATCGACCGTAAGTCAGGTTTGGTCGTCATTAAACCGAGTGGTGTTGAATACAGCGAACTCAGCGCCGCCAACATGGTAATTGTGGATCTACAAGGCCGAATCGTTGAGGGAGAGATGAATCCTTCTTCAGATACCGCGACGCATTTAGAGCTTTACCGTCAATATCCCGATATTGGAGGTATTGTCCATACTCATTCGCCACAAGCGACAGCATGGGCTCAAGCAGGTCGCGCCATTCCGGCACTAGGGACCACCCACGCGGACTATTTCTATGGTCAAATCGATTGTACTCGAGCATTGAGTGACAAAGAGATTGCTGAAGATTATGAGTTAAACACCGGCAAAGTAATTGTTGAAACCATTGGTGACGGAGACGCGATGGCTGCTCCCGGTATTCTTGTTAAAGAGCACGCGCCGTTTACTTGGGGGAAAGATCCACATCAAGCTGTACATAATGCTGTGGTGGTGGAGGTGGTTGCTGGTATGGCATTACAAACATTACAAATCAACTCGAGCGTAAGTTCGATTAATCCATCGCTCTTGGATAAACACTATTTACGTAAGCACGGCACAAACGCCTACTACGGTCAAACCAAAAAATAAGGATACATGATGAATATTTTCAATGAGAAACAAATATGGTTTGTAACAGGTTCTCAGCATCTGTATGGCCCAAAAGTTTTAGAAAGTGTGGCAAATAACAGTGAAGAAATCATTGCTGGCCTAAATGCAGCTCCAGGAATTTCTGTGGACATCGCTAACAAAGGCACAGTAAAAACGCCTGACGAAATCCTTGCTGTGTGCCGTGCGGCGAACAACGATCCGAATTGTGTCGGCTTAATGCTCTGGATGCACACCTTCTCTCCCGCGAAAATGTGGATTGCAGGCTTAACTCAACTTAACAAACCATTCCTACATCTACATACACAGTTTAATGCGCAACTGCCATGGGATGAGATTGACATGGATTTCATGAATCTCAATCAAAGTGCGCATGGTTGTCGCGAGTTCGGTTTTATTGGTACTCGTCTGAATATTGAGCGAAAAGTGGTTGTGGGCCACTGGAAAGATGAGCAAGTGCATAAAGATGTCGATGAATGGTGCCGCGCCGCAATTGGTGTAGAAGCCGGTAAACAACTTAAAGTCGCACGCTTTGGTGACAACATGCGCCAAGTCGCCGTAACGGAAGGCAATAAAGTCTCTGCACAAATTCAATTTGGTTACGAAGTGAATGCTTATGGGCTGGGTGAGCTGAGTGATGTAGTCAACTCGGTATCAGAATCAGATGTGAATCATTTGCTTGACGAATATGCATCAACCTATGAGATGGCGCCAGAGCTTCTAAATGATAAAGACCAAAAGATATTGATGGTGCAAGAAGCTCGTCTCGAGTTGGGTATGGAATCTTTCCTCAATTCGGTTGGTGCGAGCGCTTTCACTAATACGTTCGAAAACTTAACGGGCCTAACTAACCTACCAGGACTCGCGACACAGCGATTGATGAGTAAAGGCTTTGGTTATGGTGGTGAGGGTGACTGGAAAACGGCTGCTATGACTCACATTATTAAAGTAATGGGGCAAGGCAGGGAAGGTGGAACTTCATTTATGGAAGACTACACCTACAACTTTGGCGGGAAAGGCCAGGTTTTGGGTGCTCATATGCTCGAGGTCTGCCCATCTATCGCCGCGGCAAAACCTAAACTAGAGATCCACCGTCACACAATAGGTTGTCGTTGTGATATCCCACGTCTGATTTTTAGTGGTCAATCTGGTGAAGCACTGAATGTATCTGTTATCGACCTTGGTGATCGCTTTAGAATGGTGGTGAATATGGTTGATACTATTACTCCACCAGCATCATTACCGCATCTTCCTGTTGCTCATGCATTGTGGGAGCCACAACCTAGCCTTAATGTGGCAGCGGCGGCTTGGATTCACGCTGGTGGCGCGCATCATGCGGTTTATAGTCAAGCGGTAACCTTGTCTACACTGGCTGACTACGCAGAAATTCTAGGCATCGAAATGGTCGTGATTGATAATGACACTAACTTGCGTCAGTTCAAACAAGACTTACGTCACAACGGCGTTTACTACCGCTAATTAATCTCAATAATGTGCTCCTACAAGGGAGCACTTTGGAGTCAATTTGTGAATGATACAGATGTAGTTGCTACGCCCATTTATCAATTGGATAAATCATGCTGGGTACTTAAGCTCGACAGTGCGCACCCCACGAGTTTTGAACTTCAATTCGATGGTGAAATTCATTATGTTGGTGTTATTGAGGTTATGAATAACGGAAACCTGATTTCAGTATCGGAAGCTAACTGGAAGTTTCGTCACAAAACGGATCGGCTAGAGCAATGGTGTCAGGTGCAACATTCAGAAACGTTGTCGATTAACATGAATTACTATTTTTCTGGCGATGCTCTGGTGATTGAATACCTAGCGCGCAATAGCGTACCTACACGTTTAGATATCCGCCATGAAATCCAACATCTACCGCGCCCTATTGATAAGGAAGCCCTCCCTAAACCTCACTTCCCTTGGCAACATAGAAGAGACGGTCTGCCGAGTGACTTTCTATCCAAAACGGAGAAGACCGATTTTTTCAGAGAAGCGTTTTCTGCTAAACAGTGGATTATTCTGGATAAACTGTGAGGAATCACGGTGACACTATTTCGTAGCCAGAATAGACTGACATAAACCTCAATATAGATAATGCATGCAAAACAACGATCCATTAAAGCCCGGGTATAACTTTGACGCTCACCTTGTGGCTGGCCTCACTCCTATTATTGAAGGAGATGAGCTAGATTTTGTCATTGACCGACCAAATGGGATGAAAGGTTTCATTATTAACCTCACTAGCCAAGGAGAGGGTACTATTTTCCATGGCGATGAGGCTTTTGATGTAAAAGCGGGTGACTTACTGCTCTTTCCACCGAGTGCGACTCACTTTTATCATCGTAAAGAAGACAATGCCTCTTGGTTCCACCGATGGATTTATTTTCGTCCACGTGCATTTTGGAACGAGTGGCTTTGCTGGCACGAACAGCATAAAGGGGTATATCTCACCAAGGGAATAGAAAGCAGCACGGTTTCAATGTTAGAGAAGCTGTTTATCGATATAGAATATATTTCCAAATCCGATATGCCTTATCGCGATGATTTAGCGATCAACCTTCTTGAACAACTGATTATTCGCTGTAAAAGTATCCAGCCAGATGTCGTCAATAAACCTCTCGACCCACGTGTGATTGAGGCGATGAACTATATGGCACAAAATTTAAGTCAAAGTTTCTCTCTAGAAGACATTGCGGATTTTACTTGTTTATCCGCTTCACGTTTAGGTCACCTATTTCGTGATGAAGTTGGAATGACGATTACTCAATGGCGAGACGACCAACGAGTCAGCCGAGCTAAGCAACTCTTGGTGACCACCAACTATTCGGTCAACAGGATAGGCAGGGTTGTCGGCTATACCGATCCCCTCTATTTTTCACGAGTCTTTAAACGCAAGTCTGGTGTTAGCCCTAAGCTTTATAGAGAGCAAATCACTTAGTCGCGGCAAGAAAATATCTTGCTTTCCCACATAATAAACTCGGTATATCGCATGAATTACCAATTGCTCGCTTTGGACCTTGATGGTACGGCACTCAGAAATGATCATACTTTAAACCCTTGGGTCAGAGACTATGTTCAAAAAATTGTAGATAAATATCATGTTGTGGTTGTTACAGGGCGCCACCATACAGCAGCAAAACCTTATTATGACCAATTGGGTGTTACCTTGCCGATTATCTGTTGCAACGGTGTTTACCAATACAACTATGTAAATCAGCAGGTTGAAAGCGGGACACCAATTCCCCCAACCTTGGCTAATGCGTTCCTGCAACTCGCTTTTGACTATGACTTGAAAATAGTGATGTACACTGATTCTGGTATGGCGGTTTGGGACCAAGACCCCATGCCATATATCTTACCTCTAAAACAATGGGCTGATAGTTATCCCATCGATAAACGACCTAAAATTTACTTTGTGGAAAACCTAGTTCAAGAACAGCAAAGAGCAGAGTGCATTTGGAAGTTTGTGGTTCAAGGCAGTACGGATAACTTCAACCAGTTTTTGCAAGAAGAGCTAATTACCACTCATTTTTCGGGTTCTATTTCAGGAACCAACCGAATTGATTTAGCCATTAAAGGACACAGTAAAGGCCGAGCGCTACTGGACTATGCATCTAATATGTCGCTTGATATAAACCGAATTGTTGCGATCGGAGACAATTTCAACGATGTTTCAATGCTTTCTATGGCGGGTTGTGGTGTCGCGATGCTAAATGCTAGCGAGAAAGTACAAAACTCCGCTGATCGGGTGACAAGCACGGACAATCAAGGAGAAGGGTTAGCTTTATTATTAAAAGAACTTTTTCCATTGAAGTGAAGCGTTAACTGGTAAATGACTCGCTTTGTAGCACTTTTTCTCATGTCTTGTATGAAGACGTAGTAAGTATTTGGTCTTCGGTGTCTATTGAGATAGTATTTTACAAGAAAACGCGCATAATCTTGCTATATAACACCTAAAGAAGAAATTACCTATGACTACCTTTCAATACTACTTTCACCAACTGCCTTGCTTCGATTGTAAAAAAACAACCGTAAGTACTGATCTGGGTTGGTTAACGCCTGCGATGAAAGATGATGCTATCGCACAAATAACGGCGACGCTTGCGCAAGGTGAGGTTACGCCTGATCTTTCAGCAAACGTGGTATGTACTAAAGAGGAAGCCCGTGATTACTTATTACTGAATTTTTTCGGTTATTCGGAAGAAGAGCTAGAGAGTGGGATCGAAGCGGAAGATGAGAAAGAAGTCGCGGATGAAATCGTCGAGTTGCTAGAAGAAGGTAACGATACCATCACCTTTGAACATGAAATCGCACTGCAGTGCTGTGCAGACTGCGACGTTGAAGAAGAGTCAAACTAACTCTCGTATTAGACTAGGCACTCGCATTAAAGTCAGCGTGTTTATCAAACACGTATGATGTTTAAATGATGGAAGGCGTTAGCGGATTGAAGTTCGCTAACGCTTTTTTGTATCTCTATGACCTATTTCTAAGCTGAGTTAGATCCTATGGTGTCTTACTTTCTACAATACCTTGTGCATTCAGTTGGGAAATGATCTCCGCAGTTTTTTCTCTGAATAAATCTCTTAATAAGCGTACGGTCGGTGTGATCGATTGTCGGCTTGGACACACTAACCATAGCTCCGTAGGTGTTGGCTTAAACGTGCGCATCACATTGACGACATCACCAGAAAGTAGCTCGCTTGACATATCTAGACAAGATTTTATCGCAACCCCTTTTCCCGCAACACACCAACGTCTCACAAGGTCGGCGTCGTTCGAAGCTCTATTTCCTTTCAACTTCACTTTATGGTCATGAATTCCATCATTAAATACCCACTCATCTTGCAAAATGTCATGGAGTTGGTAGAGCAACCCATTGTGTTGAGACAAGTCTTTGGGTTCATTTGGTGCTCCCTTTTCAGCTAAATAATCAGGGCTAGCACACAGGATTCTGGGGACATCACAAATTTTAAAACCGTACATATTGGCGTCAGTCGGGGAGCCATAACGCAGCGCCATATCAACAGAATCTCGATAAAAATCTATATTACTATCACTGATGTTAGTGCGGAGTGCAGCGTTAGGGTATTCAAGTAAAAACTCATCAAGCCAAGGTGTGACTAAGTTTCGGCCTAGATCGGATGAAAGCGCAATACGAATTTCACCATCGACAATACCAAGCTCTTCGCGGATGTTGATCTTAGCTTGAGCTAATATTTTTAAGGCTTGTTCACATTCCGGTAAATAACGTTCACCTGCTGAAGAGAGCCTTAGGTGGCGAGTCGTTCTTACAAATAATTCAGAGCCCAACGCGGCTTCAACACGTTTCACGGCGGCGCTTGCAGTCGCAGTGCGCATGTCAAGATTGGTTGCTGCTGCGGTGATACTGCGAAACTCCGCTACTTTTAAAATGACCTGTAAGTCTTCAAGAAGCATATTATCTACCTGTATTGAATTATATTCTAAACATGGAGTTGGGATATTTCCTTATCCCAATCTGCAAATGGGTTATCTCTACTTATCTCTTCTAAGTTAGCTTCAAACAGTTAATTTTCAAAACTAATTTGATAATAATTCAAATGTGAGGCTGTTTTTCATTAGCAATCTTTTCACTATCATTTTTCCATATCGACAACGTAGCGCAATACACATTGTATGGACGAAATCTACGATCTAGGGAGACAAGATGACTAAGAAAATCACAATGGGTGTAACGGATTTGTCGTTCCACCGTACAACGGCATCACTGGTTACCAATGTATTGAAAGCGTTGGGGTTCGAGGTAGAGCGTGTTTTCTCTCCTCATCAAGAAAACTTTGAGAAACTGAAAGCGGGTGAAGTTGACATGCTCTCTTCGGCTTGGCTTCCATCAAGCCATGGTATCTACAAAGCTGGTGTTGAGGAAGTCGAGCCATTGATCGAGCTTGGACTTCATTATGAACCTTATGCGTTGTGGGGGGTACCTAACTATGTACCCAAAGAAGCGGTGTCTGAAGTCGCCGATCTTTTGAAGCCTGAAGTAGCAAAGAGAATGAAAGCCCAAATTCAGGGTATTAACCCAGGTGCTGGCATAACGCGTTTCTCGATCCAGATAATGAAAGAGTATGGGCTTAGTGATTCGGGTTATGAGTTTTTCACGGGTAGCGAAGGCGATTGCTTCGATGCTTTTGAAAGTGCAGTCGCAAACAAAGAGTGGGTGGTAGTGCCACTGTGGAAACCACAACTCCTGCATTATCGCTATGACATTCGGGAGATTAAAGAGCCTAAAGGTTTGCTTGGAATTGTTGACAGAGCGGTACTTCTTTTAAGACATGACAAGAAGCATTTGTTTAGCGAAGAACAGATTCAGAAGCTCGATTCATTGCGATTCTCAAACGATATTATTGCCGAGTTGGATTATAAAGTTTGCCGTGAAGGTAAGTCACAAGATGCAGTAACACATGCTTGGTTGGTTGAGAAGGGCCTGATTTAGTCGCTATGTCGTCTGCAATACCGTTACATTTTTATGTTACCTAATAATGGTAATACGATTATCAAATATTAATTGGTAATAATTCAAATATGAGGCGGTTTATCTGGAATGGAAATTCACTAAGATTAACTCGTCTAATTCAAGGAGAAAGCACAATGTCAGTACCATCAAAAATGAAAGCGATCGGATTTACTCAATCACTTGCGATTACAGAACAAGACAGTTTATTTGAGTTTGAAACGAGTCTGCCAGAACTAAAAAATAATGACTTACTGGTAAAAGTAAGCGCGACTTCAATCAACCCTGCCGACGCAAAAATTCGTATTCGTAATGCCAAAGATAAAACTCTTGAGCAGCCAAAAGTGCTGGGCTATGACGCAGTCGGCGAAGTTGTTGGCAAAGGTGTTGACGTTGAAGGCTTCGAAGTCGGTGACCGTGTGTACTATGCGGGTGACGTAACACGCATGGGGGCTAACGCAGAATTCCAAGCTGTGGACTACCGTATTACGGCTAAAGCACCTAAGAGCTTTTCTGATGAAGCTGCGGCTGTTATGCCCTTAACAACACTTACCGCTTGGGAAGCGTTGTTTGACCGCCTGCGAGTTCGTCCTGAAGAGAAAAAGTCTATCCTGATCATTGGTGGAGCGGGCGGTGTTGGTTCAATTACGATTCAACTGGCTAAGCAATTGACCAACCTAAATGTTATCGCAACAGCTTCAAGACCTGAAACCGAAAAGTGGGTAAGGGATATGGGAGCAGACTATGTGGTGAACCACCGTAACCTTGTCGAGTCGGTGCGAGAGCAAGGCATTCAGCACGTCGATTACATATTTAATGTCGCTGATACCAAAGGGCACTGGGATGCAATGGTAGAACTGATTGCACCACAAGGCATGATAAGTTCGATTGTTGAGTTCGATGGCGGAATCAACCTATCGGCATTACAAGGTAAATCTGCAGGCTTTATTTGGGAGCTTATGTTTACACGTTCACTGTTCAACACAGACGATATCCAGAAGCAGCAAGATATCCTATTCCAAACGGCTAATCTGATTGATGCGGGTCGCATTAAATCGACGCTTACGACAACGTTGTATGACTTTAGCGTCGAGACACTTAAAGAAGCACACCAGCGTATTGAAAGTAGTGCATCTATTGGTAAAACGGCTATCAAATACTGATCTTGATAATTAAATACTTATATTGATAGTTAAATAATGGTCAGTTCGAATAGAAAAGCCCCTGAACTCTGAACTGAATTGATTTCTGATCGAAACTTCAACAGGGGCTTTGTTTTATTGTCATTCACTTTGCTTCTAGAACCTTCTTGAGTTGAAGTTGGAATAAACTTAATGCAAAGATTTATTAGCGAGTATTGCTAAGCAATGGTTGATGAAGTCTTCATAGTTAGATGCCTTATCGTATTCAATTTTCAATGAACCGTGGAACATCAGTGTCACTGTTACGTCTTTATAGCTTAACCAACAAGTGTAGCCATCATAATCGTGCCGAGCAGAAATTTCTCCCAATTGATATTGGTTATCCAGTTGCTTGCCAGATGAACGAATATAATCAAACACTCGAAGAAACTCTTTAGTTGTGATTTTGTTGTCCATATATCGCTCCAGCTACGTATTCAATGATAATTTATTAAGTGCTTGTATTTAAAATCATTACGGCTTAATTCTACATTCCGATCACAAAAATAACTCTATGTGTTTTATATAACCCACCTCTTAATTGAACAAGGTGCTACTTCCGACTATTCACTTTATTTTTTCTACATTGGGCCGTTTTTTAGTTTATCCACTATTCTGCCATACACCTTAAATATAGCGTATGTCATAAACAGGCATAACGACGCTGGCTCTTGGATCTAAAGATAACGAGCAGGGAGGTATGGTAGCGTAGGGGGAACTTCGTAGAACAGCGCTTAATAAAACTGATTTAGAAAAGTCACTGAGATGGAAATGCCCAATTGTCAGTTAGAGTAAATGGCTATTCCCCCCTGTCAATGTGAGTTTGGCCTATAGAAAGTGATCCGAAATATTTGAACATAAATATCCTTCCAATAATTGGTTGTCCAACTAATAGGGGGGGGTGGGGGAGGGGCGGCATAGATGGTGATTCTATATTCAAAGTTAATGCCTTCTAGGGCTTTCTTTCCCGCACAAACTGTTTCGGCGTCATGCGCGCAATCTGCTTACATTCACGCGTCATGTGTGCCTGATCGGCAAAGCCTTGCTCCAGCGCCAGATCCGCCAAAAATATATCTGGCTGCGCTCGAAGCTGCTCTAAAGTCTGCTTCACCCGTATGATACGCTGGTAATGTTTAGGAGTAATCCCCAGCCATTTCTGAAATTTACGCTCTCTCTGGCGCTGGCTGAGCGTCCCTATCTGCTGATGAATAATGTGACCGACATCCTGAGGTTCACATTCTGCAATCAGAGCTTGGGTCCAGCGGTATAACGCAGAAATTCTCGCCGATGGCGAACGCGCTGCTTGCAGAAGTACAAATGTCGGGAACGCCGAAGAAGCAAGAGGGTGATCGCCCTCAATCCGCAACGGCCGTTCTAGGCGTTTACCAAACAACTGATAATCGACTGCCGGATGAAAACGCACACCTGCCATCACTGTGCCAGGCGGCAGACTGATCTGACGCGCCAGGGTGCTGACTGGTAGTAGAAGAACCCCCGGTACCTGCCACTCGCCGTCCATCTGCACCTCATTTTGCAAAATGAACATCACTCCTGTACCGGCGTCACTGAGTAATCGCCTACGCACGATTTGTGTCGTGTTAGGTTCTACAGAAACCGACCAGATTGCTTGAATATGGCCGGCTAACATCCCCTGTGGTTTGAAAATATCAAAGTCCAAATTCAAACGTATTGTCCTATTTAGCCTCAACTTAAATAATAAAGTCGTATTATTTACTTTTTATAGTATAGAGTTGAGGTGTAAGTAGTGAATTACGGCTTAGATTAGCCCGAGTTAAGTTATTTAGGTTGGTACACTCCCACCTGTGGCTTGAATGCTTTCACTATTCGGTTCCAACTGTTGATGGCATTGATTGCAATCGTTAGGTTGACCGTAGCTTTATCTCCAAAGGTATTCAAGGTGAGCTGATAGGTATCATCACTTACTGGCAGACCAGCCGTCAGCAACTCAGCCCAGCCCAGCGCAACATGTTCCGCATCGCTGTAGAAATGCATGTCTTTCCACGCACTAAGCCCCCAGATACGTTCAGGCTTTTCACCCAGTCTGAGTGCATCTTTACTGTGCATGTCGATACAAAATGCACACTGATTGATTTGCGAAATACGCAACTTTACCAGTTCCCATATAGTCATGTTCATTGTGTCTGACTGACGAAATTGCTCATGGAAATACGCTTCCTGAGTATACAGAATGTTCATTGCCTTTGGCGCTATGTCAATGTAGTTTAGTCGTTTTTGCATGGTTTCTCTCCTGTGTTTTTCACATAATAAAAAACGCGCTTAGCAATAGATTGAAGATTTTCGACACTTGTTTGGGAAAGGTAAACGTTCGGTTCAGACTTTCTCAGCTCCCTAGGTAACCAGGCTCAAATTATGATGGTGTTACGAAAGCCAGTAATAAGAGTTCATACTGAATATTAAAGTCTAATATTGGAAAGGCGGGAGTGCCATAAATTCACTCTCATTTCTAACTCGAAAATGTCCATTTCCGCGTTAACGTAATTACTCCGTGGAAGATCGAGCTACTGGAATTTCAATACTTTTTCTCATGGCAAGCTATCGACGTGGAATTGCCAGTTGGTGATGTTGTAGTAGAGAGTATGCATATGAAAAATAATGCTTAACGGTATTTTACACTTTCAATTATCTAGTCCCACAAATCAACTATTTGCACAAAATCTAATATACACCTCACTAATATATTTATTAGTGAGGCATAATTACACCTATTATTTTATATAATAAGACCAAAATTAACGTCATGGTTAAACTCCATAGAAAACAATTAGTAATAGGTGTCTGATGCGTTTTTTAACTTGTTTTGCTTTAACTAGTTCTATTTTTTTGTCAGCTTTGAGTTTTGCTGAAGAGCTAAAGATTTTCACTTGGGAAGACTATATCTCTAACACTCTGATAGAAGAGTTTGAAGAACAGTACGGTCATACTGTTTCTCAAGTTTATTTTGAAAATGAAATGTTGCGTGATGCTGTTGTGTATTCAGGTAAAGCCCTAGCCTATGATTTGTTTATCATTGATGGGCTAACCATTGGCGAACTGGGCAAAGCAGGCATATTAGGGGATTTGTCTAATACTTTGAAGGAAGGCAATGCAAACTTTACAGAGGTGTCTCGCAGAGTTTGCGGAGTTAACGGAATTCCGTACTCTAATGGTGCCATGGGGGTCGCCTTTCGGTCTTCAAGAGCTACCGAAGGTATAACCTCTTGGATGGACGTTTTCGACTACGCATTAGAACACCCTCAAACGGTTGTGATTCCTGATGACGATGTAGATACCATTGCAATCGCATTATTGGCGTTAGGATTTGATCCTATGACCGAAAATGAAGTCGAATTAGCTCAAGCGTACAAACTGTTGATGAAGGTCCGTGAACAGTTATTAGTAATAAGAGCGGGGGTTAGCTATGCCCTAGACACAAAATCGGGCTCTAAAATGGAAGTTGCCGTTATCTATTCAGGAGAAAAAGAACAAATAGCGTCGTATACAGAGCAAGATGATTGGATCTATACCATTCCTCAAGAAGGTACTTTGATGTGGCATGAATGCTTTAGTGTCCATAAAGACAGGCCTATTAGCAAAGCGTCAATAGAGTTCCTTAACTTTATTAACACACCTGAAGGATCGGCATTAAATGCTGAAGAGGTGTGGTTCGCAAGTTCGAACAGACACGTCCTGGACTTAGCATCTGATGATTATCTGTTAGATGAAGAGTTGTTCCCAAAGCGATTAGACAGCGGTTCATCGTTTACCTATAAGACACTAAGCAAAGAAGCTTCAAACCTGAGAAGCCAAATACTCTTTGTTATTCATAACCAAAGATATAAAACCAACAAATGAAACTGTCTCTAAAGATCAATTATATTCTACTCCCTGTTATGGTAGTAATTTTCTCCATCGCTGGAGCTTTTTCGTACACCAGTCAAAAAATGCAACTGAACTCGTCGCTATCGGAACAATTACAAAGCGAACTTACTCATATCTCTCATGACCTTAATGAAGCGCTTAGAGAGCTCGATTTTGCGATTAGAATGAGTCTAGAGAACTACTATATTCAAAAGTATCTTATTGAAATATATGATGACACCGCTCAGTACTACACGGAGAAAGAACTGGCGGGGTATATTAATCAATTAAAGCTCAATCACGGTATGATCGAGAGCTTTGCTCTAGTGGATATTAATGGCGAAGAACTTATCTACTTTAATACGTCGGACCCATTTGCCAAATACTCTGCTGATACGGTTGTGACGGATCACCTTGCTGCGATTCAACAAGAATTAGACTTGAAAGGTGTGGCTCGAGTTAATGCCTCTACCTACAAACTGAACGATGGTGTTGAAGGCCCTGAATTTTTAGTTGTAAAGACATTTACACCCGAGCAGAGTTTTACTGTCCCAACTTTTTCTTATGGGCAGACATTACTTACTGCAGTGGTTCGCTCCAAAATTAGGCACTACAATGAATTTCAAGAGTCTGTGAAAAGTAAGCTTGATCCTGGTGCTCAACTGATAATTAGACCTAATACTACGTCGTACTCGCTGGGGAACGAAGAACAGATAAAAGATATTACCCTGCCAGACTATGAATTGGGTTTTCAGTTAATACATGACTTATGGTCTATCAAAATTTGCCTACCTCAAATACATCTCAATGAGTTGTATAAGCCCTTTCAACTTCTTTACGCTGTTATTGTTTTGTCAGTAACGGCTGTCACTTTCTTACTACTAAAGTGGCTTATCGTAAAACAAATCATTAAGCCAGTGGAGATACTTACTAAGAACGTGGAGTCCGTAAATTATGATGACTTAGTCTACATAGAGCGTTCCAAAAGTAACGACGAAGTCTCCATCCTTACCAATAAGTACATTAATTTGATTACTGATCTCGATGATCTGGCAAAAAGAGACTCTCTGACAGGCTTACCAAATAGGAAAAAATTCAATTTAGATATCATGCGTATAATGAATAACTGCACCGAAACAGATACAAAGTGCGCCATTATCTACTTTGATATTGATAACTTTAAACACGTAAATGACAAGTACGGACATCATGTGGGTGACCACTTATTCGTAGTGTTTGCAGAACGCCTTGTCGAGAGCTTTGTTGATTTTGAGTGGGAGAGTCTGACTATCTCTGAGTTTGAGTTCGCCAGGCTATCTGGAGATGAGTTTGCCATCATAGTTGGTGGATTGGACGACTTAGATATACTTACCGAGTTTTCCCATCGAATTCTCTCTCTCTTTGAGGACGGCTTCGAAGTGGATGGTACTCAATTTGATATTGGGGTCAGTGTCGGTATTTCTGTTTACCCTGATGATGCTAAGTCTGTCACCGAACTGGTTAACAATGCTGATTCAGCGATGTATGCCTGCAAAAATGTCGCGGGAAGAAACCATTATCAATTCTATTCAAAAGAGATGGATAGAGAAATAAAGCGTCATACTCAAATTAATGAAGACTTGAAAGATGCGATTAAATCTAACGAGTTCTATCTAACCTATATGCCTGTTTATGATATCGAAAAAGGTAAGATAAAAGGTGCAGAAGTTCTAATCCGAACGAGCCACGAGGCTCTACTCTCCTACGGGCCAGCGGATTTTATACCTGTAGCAGAATTGTCAGGCTTAATTAAACATATTGATTATTGGGTTTTTGAAAATGCTCTTCAAAAACTGTCCGTCTGGATAGAAGAGCTGGATTTTGATGGTACATTAGCGATTAACTTCTCATCTTGGCAACTCTCTAATTCCGACTTTGTCAATGTACTTTCTGGGTTACTGACACGCTATGAGATTCCAGCCCACATGGTTGAAATGGAAATCACCGAAACCTGCTTTATACCCGGTGATGAACAAAATATAGAGAGACTGAAGGCGTTGAAAGAACTTGGAGTGAAGGTTTCTCTTGACGATTTTGGCACCGGCTATACGGCCTTTAGTCAACTGATAAATTATCCTATTGATACGCTTAAGATCGACCGTATGTTTGTTAACGCAATTGACTCTGAATCAACAGACAAACAGCTTATTGAAGTGATCATAGAAATGGCCAAAATTTACGACCTCAATATAATTGCAGAAGGCGTAGAAACTGTGAGTCAGTTAGATTACGTTCGAAGCAAAGGATGTCAGGAAGTACAAGGGTTCTTGCTATCTAAGCCCTTAAAAGAAGATGATTTTATCGCAGCATGGAAGAGAGGAGTTTGCCTGAATACAGTTAAATATTTGACACCATAGAATATGGTCTAGTTCTGCGCCTTAGAATGACATATTACTCTGCCCGCTCGATTGATGGCTGTATGTTGTGGCCTGATTAATTTAGCCTCCTGATTAGAATTGTTATCATGAGCTTTGACATGGGTAACGATAAAAAGCCAGATGTACCTCTATTTGAGGCGAGCCAACTTCAGTAAAGCGGTGTTTTCGATACTATATCTAATCCGTATTCTATTAATTTAGCAAAGTCGCTGACTCACATCTGTCCAGAGGCTTCGTAGACCTGAATTTTGACTCGTGGCACTTTTCTCTCAAAGTGCCTGCTAGCTCAGATCTGTCCGAAAATAAGTTATAAAAAACGTGAACGGTATTGATTGGGGCTGATCCCTACGACCTTTTTAAAGACACGCGTAAAATTGCTGACATCATTGTACCCAGTCATAAAAGCCACTTGTTCGATGGTGAGTTTATTTATGTTCAGTTCGCGCTTGGCGATATCCATCTTGTAACGCAGCCTGTATTGCTGAGGGGTTAAACCTAATACCTTTTTAAATAACCGCGTCAACGTTCGTTCACTGACATAACAAAGCTCAGCCATTGCATGATTGCTTTGCTCGTTTAATGGAGTGTGTTCGCAATATTTTTGTGCTTTCAGAACGATCTTATTGCCGTGGGTATAATCAGGCATAAATCGTTCATAATGAGCCTGCAGTCGCCCGGTAAAATCTAACAGGCAAATATCAGCAACCTCTTTGGCGAGTTCATAACCACCATGACGGGCAATGACGTGCAGTGTTAAGTCCTGAAATGCGAACAAGCCGGAACCGGTAATAATTCGGCCCTCATCAACAACCATCTCATGTTGTTTAACCTCCAACACTTCTGGAAAATCAATAGCAAGCTGGTCGCATAATTTCCAATGAGTTGTCACTGCTCGTTGGTTGAGAAGTTTTGCATGGGCTAACCAAAAAACGCTTGCGCAATTTGCAGCCAATGTTGAGCCTTGTGAGTACCAGTGCTTAAGTGCTTTAAGTATCTTTTCATCATACCGTTTTAATGAGCCGAGATTGCTAGGAGGAATGAACACTAGATCTGGAGTATCAGCGATGTTGATCTGCCCAGGTAGCGTAACCGTGACATCAAAAAGTGGATGACTATTCACATGATTGGCAATCGATAAAATGTCTTCTATCCCCGCTATAGCAGAGCGCATCGCGTGCTCAGTAACAAGAACGGTGACTGCTATTTTTTTATTGTCCATATATGACCTTTATATGTCAAATTTGGACATTATATCGTTCTAATGATCGGAGTAAAGTCGTTAATCTCAAATCAAGGAGAATAATGACTATGAACCAAGCACTAATTATTATAGATATTCAAAATGATTACTTTGAAGGTGGTGCCATGCCTTTGAACAACCCTATGACTGTGGCAAACAAAGCAAAGGAGCTATTGACTTTCTACCGTGAATCACAGAAGCCTATCATTCATATTCAGCACCTAGCTGCGAGACCAAAATTGAAATTTATGCTTGAAGGAACGCACGGGCAAAAGATTCATTCTAGTGTTGAGCCTAAACATGGGGAGCGTATTATCACCAAAAACTACCCAAATTCATTTGCGGGAACAGAGCTAAGCGAAGTGTTAGATGAGCTGGGTATTACTCATGTTGTATTAGCCGGTATGATGACACACATGTGCATTAGTAGTACCGCACGAGCAGCCCTAGAGTATGGGTTAAATACAACGATTGCTCATGATGCCTGTGCAACATGCGATTTATCTATTTTCGAACATATCATTCCTGCCAAAGAAGTACATTTAACCGCGCTCGCGGAAGTATCAAGTATCGCTAATATTGTAAGTAGTGAAGACATTATTAGCAGGTAAGCATAATATGGGTAAGCTAGCGTGTAAAAAGCTAGCTTACTTCTGCCCCAAAGCTTGTTAGAGCAAATACTCATTCACATCGAATTAACGTGATTTTGGATTAGTTTACCTAATGATTCAATCTGACTCAGGCTTGCTCATAGTGTGGACTTTTGTGTCCACAATTCTGGCAGCAATTCAATCACTTTACTTTTTGATATAGAGTGTAAGCTGTTGTTTTAATTCGTCATACAACTGTTCCTGTACTTTTTCTAACTTATATTGATTACGATCGAGGCACAACCTAAGTTTTCCAAGGACCGGCAAACCATCCAACTTACTAATAGTATCCGGGTGACTGAAAGAAGAGCGAACCGTAACTCCTAAGCCGGCATCAACAGCGCTCCATAAGTTACTCAGACTTCGGCCAACAAAGGTAATTTTCCATGGAATCCCCTCGCGATCTAATGCTGCTATGGCTTGTTGTCTGATAATGCAAGAACCATCAAGCATGACTAGTGGTACAGGTTTAGAAATATTAATGGATTCTTTAAGATATTTATTTGCTGGCCCATACCAGTACAGTGGTAATTCTGCCAGAAGTTCACTATATGACGCCGATTTTTCACCTCTCCAGCCCAATGAAAAGTCTAACTCACCAGATTGAATGCCATCCATCAACTCCTGATGGCGTCCAACAATGGATTGCAATTGTAAATTTGGATGTGAGCGAGAGAATACACCTAGCAACTGAGGCAATAGTACGTCACTAAAATCTTCTTGTAAGCCAAAAACCACTTTCCCCGTCAATGAATTTTCCACTAACTGGTTTAGAGCTTCGTCATTTAACTGAAGCATGCGACGGGCATAAGCCAGAATAATTTCACCTGCTTCAGTCGGCTCTAGATGGCGGCCGATTTTGGTCACTAATGGTGTGTTGCACTGCTGTTCGAGCTTTTTTAACTGGGCACTGGCCGCAGAAGGTGAACGATTAATTCGTTCAGCTGCAGCTGCAAAGCTGCCTAACTCAATTCCTAAGACAAAACATCGTAAGGCATCTAAATCCAGACTCCGCATGTTCAACTATCCTGAAAATTAAAACTATATATCAAAATAGTTTTGATTTTTTATATTAAAAAATCAACTTATTCTTTTCCAGTAGACGAAAAAACAGGGGAAATATATGGATACAAAAGAACAATACTTAATGAAACTGTTTGCTGAAATTGCTCCACAATTTCATAAAGTTACGGAAGATATCTTATTTGGACAGATATGGCGTGATGAGAGTCTGAGCACTCGTGATAGAAGTCTGATAACCATCACCGCGTTAGTGGTCTTAAATCGTGTGGAACAACTACCGGGTCATTTAGCTCGGGCATTCAGCAACGGACTGACAGTAAAAGAACTGAGTGCAACAATGACTCATCTTGCTTTTTATGCCGGTTGGCCTGTAACGGCTTCTGCACTTGAGCGGTTAGATGAGATGGACCACGAGAGGAATGACTAATGCCAATGACACGAATTTCTATAGGTAATGAGTTATTTGAAAACTATAAGCATCAAATATCATATATTCTACAGCAATGTTTAGAAGCTTATTTTGCAGTACCGAATGGAGACTGTTTTCAAATATTCGACATTCATACCCCACAGCAAAAGGTTTTTAATTCGAATTATCCAAATCTGGCTCAAAGTCGTAGTGAATCTGGAATTTTGTTTCACATATTCGCTGGAAAATCACGTGACCATGAACAAAAGCGAGCCTTGTACAAAGCGTTGTGTGAGCAACTTCAGGCCAAAACCCCCATTCGTAAAGAAGATATTATGATCATTGTTCAATTCAATGGCCCAGAAGACTGGTCTTTTTCCTCTGGTCAGTCATGGAAAGATGAAATGGAGATAATACAGTGATAGCAATGCAATATAAAATCGTTCTCCCGTCTGATTATCCTATGGAAAAAATAGAAGCTCGTATCAAGGAAAAAGGTCACTTATTAGATGGGTTCCCAGGGTTAATTTTTAAGGCCTATCTATATTCGCGTAAAGACGCTAAAAGTTATGAAAATCAGATGAATAGCTACGCCCCGTTTTATGTTTGGAGAGATCATCACGCAATGGTCTTATTTCTCCAAAGTGATGGATTCAAAGCTCTTTGCGAACAATTCGGTCGCCCAAAGGTTGATATTTGGTTCGTTGACGACGAGCCAACGGTTCCTGATTCGCACCATTCTCTTGCGTGTATTCATAATAAAGTCAGTCAACATACAGATGTACACGGCTTAGATTATATCTCGTGGGAAACGCTCGGTTTAACGTGGTTGAGTAGCTCAGAAGGTATTGATGATAGTAGCGGTGAAGTTTACTCTGTGGGGTATGTTGCTCATGGTCAAAATGATATTGAGTAATGAGATGCATTAGGTTCACTAACATAATTAAGTGTGTTTTGAACTAAGCCAAAACACACTTTTGGCCAGATGCTTCATAGACCTGAATTTTGACTCGTGGCACTTTCTAGCTCGAAAGTGCCCCAAAACAATTCAGAGCAAAGTTCTTGCTCAATAAAACGGCTTTGTTGCGTAATTCGATGCAACTCAATCAGGAAGTTACGATCTGATCGGCTACATCAGTTAATCATTGTAGTCTTATGCCGAAACCTCGTTACAAAACAATTAACTGGAAACAGTACAACAAAGCCCATTTTTTCTTTACAAAACCACTGTGTGCATGCACAGCTTAGGTGCTTTTTTTTATACACAGTATCTATTGAAAATCTCAACGTAATTGGTTTTAACTTTCTAGAGCAACTTAACCCACAAAAGTAAGGAATCAAAATGTTCGAAGAAGCTTTGAAAACCGCTAAAAATGACCTATCTGAAATTCAGTTCAATAAGGCGCATGAATTAAACAGCCGTATTGCCTTTGGTGCGCTGACTCAAGAAGTAGGCTTAAATGATCTGAAATACGATGATGTGATTGGTACTAGCTTTACTGAAAAAGTAGAGATGGTGAAAGCTAAGAGTGTAGTTTCAGGTAATGTATCCCCTGAAGAGGCAGAAGCAAAGTTTTTGCGCTTTATGGAGCTATTCCGTAAGATCGGGAATCGTAATATGTATAGCAACAACTGTACTGTATTTAGACCGCCTTCAGGCTTTAGATTTAACGATGAAGTAGCTAATACTTACTATCACATGTAATGAGTGTACTCTTAAGGCATCCGAAGCTTTGAGCCTTCTAGAAGCGTTTTTGAATGCTAGCCTAGAGTACGCAGTTGCCGGTGGTCCAAAGAGTATGCTTCGATGGATTCTCGAAGTTGGTCGTGCAATTGCCATACAAGAAATTGATAACCAAATTAAAGAAAGATCCAAATGATGTTCTGAATCCTACGCTAACTTACCTAGAAAATCATTCATATCAAAGCCCGCTCAGAACAGCATATAGCTTTGGTTAACAACCTTTTTTAACATTTAACAGGCCTCATTCAAAAGTACCTTGTAGTGTTTAGGTAAGAACAATTCACCTTTTTGCCATTCTAATTGAACGTGTTGGCATCGGCTTTGGTAAAGATAGTTACCGTCGACGTAGATTGATTTGCCTTTATCAATCAGCTGATTAAGGAACACTGCTTCTTCGATTTTATCGTCCATTCTGATTTTTGTTTGCAAGTCTCTATCATCATCTATTGCTATCGTCAGAATCCTATTTTTGGCGCTGAACTCTACAGATCTAAGATTATTAATTTTGGCTTCATCGCCACTGGTGTAAAAGTAGAACGCTACTGCAATTAAACCCAGAATAACAAATATTTTCATTTCATCCTCAAAGGATATTAGTTGTATAATTGGCTACTTTAACACGATGTTTTAGAAAGAAAAATTAATTGAAACTGCAGTTTTGTTGGAGTATTCAATAAAGAAAGATGTTTCAAAGGTCTTAGTAGATCAGAGAAGTTTCTTCACGTTAGGGCTTCTGACTCTAACGATCGTAAAGAGGTTGAGGACGGGGCTGCTGAAGAGTACATGAAGGCAAACCAAATGGAGCCAGTAGAAGTTGCGGTATACGATGTGATTTTTCCTCTGCCTACAGACAGCACAACGTCACCAACAATGCTACGAATTAGTTCAAGTTATAAGGTACTAAATAACAAGTGGGCTACATTAAATTAGCACATAACAAAGCATTTAGAGTGATTCGCAACGCGTGGCATTTTCTAGCTCGAAAGTGCCCCCAAGATTGTTAGCTTCAACAGGTCGGTCACCTGAAGATCACCGAATTAGACCACTGGCACTTATCGCTTCTTCATTAATCCAAAAGGTCAGATAGCCACGGTTAATGAGTGATTGATTGTATTGCTTCCAGTTGATTTTTAGTAACGAGGTTTAAGCAGGAGGCTACGAGAGATAGTGGACGTAGCTGTTCAGCGTAGGTTGTGGGTTGAGTTGCACATAATTACGCAAAGCCCATTTATTCGAGAAACTTGCGCGAACCCATCAAGAAGCACACAATAATGCCAGTCAATGCTCTTCTCAAACAGTTGACTGAATTTGCGTTAAAGGTCAAAAATGTAAAATTTACACTTCTTCGCTTAAATCAGCATAGTTGTTTCTAACGATATTTCATAAATTTTCGTTAGTTAATCACAGCATCGAGAAAAACTTACATTAGGAAATGATATTTTGAATGTTTCACCAATACGACGCCTTAGACGTCTGCGTAGCTCCGAAGCCATGCGAGATTTATTACGAGAGAATCACGTACAGTTATGTGATTTAATTCATCCTATATTTGTTGAAGAGGGCATAGAACAAGCAGTACCCATTTCTACACTCCCTGGTATAAGTAGAATCCCTGAGTGCCTCTTAGCGGATGAAGTTCGAGAACTACATTCTTTAGGTATACGTTATGTGATGCCTTTTGGAATATCCCATACAAAAGATGCACAAGGAAGCGACACTTGGAATGACGATGGCTTGCTTGCACGCATGATTAAAGTGATAAAGTCCGCCGTGCCTGAGATGATGGTCATTCCGGACATCTGTTTCTGTGAGTATACTGAGCATGGGCATTGCGGCGTCATGCATGATGGCAAAGTGTGCAACGACCTTACGGTTGAAAACTTGGTTAAGCAATCTTTAACAGCAGCTAGAGCAGGTGCTGATATGTTAGCTCCATCAGCAATGATGGACGGTCAAGTAAAAGCGATTCGTTGGGCTCTTGATGCCGCCGGGTATCAAGATGTTGGGATTTTAGCGCACTCTGCAAAGTTTGCTTCTTCGTTTTATGGGCCATTTAGAGCGGCTGTAGATTGTGATCTCAACGGTGACAGGAAGGGCTACCAGCTTGACTATGCTAATGGTCGACAAGCTTTACTTGAAGCGTCTCTTGATGAAGCTGAAGGAGCTGATATCCTTATGGTTAAACCTGGCACCCCTTATTTAGATGTACTCTCCCGTTTAAGACAAGAAACTCATTTACCTCTAGCTGCTTATCAGGTCGGTGGGGAGTATGCGAGTATAAAATTTGCGGCCCTTGCTGGCGCACTCGATGAAAAGTTGGTGGTGAACGAGACTTTTACTGGATTAAAGCGGGCTGGTGCAGATTTAATTATTAGCTATTACACAAAACAATACGCCCAATGGTTGAGCTGTGAGGTTTAGCTAAAAAATGTAAAAATTAATTTTTATCAATAATTTAGATTGTATGACTTCTCTAGTTTAATGTTGAGATAATACACTATAAATACGTAAAAGCAGATTTGTATTATGTCGCTCATTGGTGGTGCGATGAAAAGGATAAAGGGATTATGTATAAAGTTGGTATTGTTTTATTTGATGATTTTACTGATGTAGATTTCTTTCTTATGTATGACTTGCTTGGTAGAACAACTGATAGCTGGGATGTGAGAATATTAGGCACTAAGGCTGAGCATAACTCGCAACTCGGAATTTCGGTAAAGACTGAAGGCCATATATCTGAGGTTAAAGAGCAAGATGTTGTTTTAATTACTAGTGGTTATCGCGGAATTCCAGCGGTACTGAAAGACGAAAACTTCATGTCAGCTTTAAAACTTAACCCTAAAAAACAATTGATTGGTTCTATATGTGCAGGGTCTTTTGTCTTACACGAGCTTGGGTTGCTGAAAGATAAAAAATTAACGACTAATCCTCATGCGAAAGCTGCGCTGGAGAACATGGGAGGAGATGTTCAAGATTTACCTCTCGTTATTGAAGGCAATATAGCTACAGCTGGAGGCTGTCTTTCAGTGATATACCTAGTTGGTTGGGTAGCAGAAAGGCTGTTTGATTCAAATAAACGTCAAAGCATACAAGATCAGTTAATGCCCGCAGGGCAATTAGACTTATTTGAAGAGCTAATTTCAACAACTATTCAATCTGCTGAGTTAGCAACTTCGAACACCAGCGCTTAAGGCAATCAATATATTTTTCTAACCAGCTATAAATAATTGAGGATAATCCCCCTAAGTTATTTATGTCCAAAATATTCATAGGCTGAATTTTTATGCGTGGCATTTTCGAGCTAGAAAATGCCCCTTTAACATTGTCCTCCATAAGTGCGTGTTCGCAGGATAGACGAATTCCCCCAAATACAGCTCATATGACACCAAAATTTCATTACACATGATAAATGGGTACCATCGTGAGATTCTTGCTTCAAATGAACATGCCGATTTTTATCCTGCAAATCGCTTTTAGAATATTACAAATCATGGTGATTAAGTGTCTGAAACCTTCACTAAGAGCGTTTGAGGGGGCGGTAGAGGCTGTTTTTGATAACTAAATCGCAGGTTTTACATAATAGAAATAGTGACACTGATTGTTGATGTGAAATTAAGATGCTTGGTCTTTTGGCGCTTTCTGGTACCTTAAGGTAGATAATTTACTAAGAAAAAAGGTTGAGACATATGATTGTTGTTGATGTTCCTACATTGAGTAAGCGTCTTGTTGAGTCTGGTGTTCCTGAGAAAAAAGCGTCAGCCATTGCCATGGGAATAAACCAAGCAATAAGTGACTGTAACGTCGTATCTAAGTCTTTCTTGGTGGCAAAGATAAAAAAAATTGAAAAGAAATGGTCTCAAAAACTTTTTGCAGTCATTTTTTTTAGTGTGCTACTTAATGCTTTGATGATGTATGTAGTTTTAAAAGGTGAATTTTGAACCATTTAACGTAACTGTACTCCATGAGCACCTAAATCAAGCGCTAGCTCGACGCAACTTCCTTTGCAATATATGTGGTTATCGATGATTTGCTAGATTAGTGAAAGACCTGAGAAACTTTGCCCAGAACCTTCATAGGAAGAATCTTTACCCGTTTGTGATCATCAGGCACTTCTAAAAATACCCTCAAGCAATTGGCTTGAGGGTATGCTCTAGGTTTCAATTTTGCGTCTTCTGGTTTAGTTGGTGGGCATATTGCACCAAGTTCTATTCCTCAAGCAAGGAAACGGCTCATCTTCAAGCCTCAGTAGGCACTGCATTCCAGATAAGCCGACTTAACTTGCTATGATTTTTCTTTTAGCATTTCCCGAACCACATAATGCAAAATACCACCATGTTTGAAGTAGGTAGCTTCAGTGCTCGTGTCGATACGCGATAACAGATTGCAGCGCTTATTCGTGCCATCGGGATAGTTTATAATCATGGTGTATGTCTGCCCGGGGTGAATTTCTCCTGATAGACCTTCTATGCTTATGGTTTCTTTGCCACAGAGCCCAAGGCTTAGCCTGTCGGTGCCTTGTGGGAACTGTAACGGTATAACGCCCATACCGATGAGATTGGAACGGTGAATTCGTTCATAAGACTCGGCCACTACTGCCTTCACACCTAACAAGCGGGTGCCTTTTGCTGCCCAATCTCGGCTCGATCCTGTTCCATACTCTTTCCCGGCTATCACAACCAAAGGGGTGTTATTTTCCTGATACTTCATGGCAGCATCGTAAATCGTCATTTGCTCACCGGTGGGTATATACGTGGTATAGCCGCCTTCTACATTCTGCAGCATTTCATTTCGGATCCGCACGTTGGCAAAGGTTCCTCTCATCATGACTTCATGGTTTCCTCGTCGTGAGCCATAAGAATTGAAATCTGCAGGCTCCACACCATGAGATTGCAAGTATATACCTGCTGGAGTGTCTGGTTTGAATGAACCTGCTGGAGAGATATGATCGGTCGTAACCGAGTCACCCAGTAGCGCTAATATGCTCGCATTTTTTATATTCTCAATCGCGTCGGGTTGTGTTTGCATGCCGACGAAAAATGGTGGCTGTTGAATATAGGTCGAGTTATCGGACCAAGTGTAGACTTTACTTTCCGACGCTTTAAGCGCTTTCCAGTTGTCATCACCTTCAAACACTTCGCCGTATTCCTTAAGAAACATCTCGGTTTTTACGCGCAGCATGGCTTCATCGATTTCTTGCTGAGTTGGCCAGAGATCCTTGAGATAGACGTTATCTCCATTAGCATCAATACATAAAGGGTCTTTAGTTAGGTCAAGCCGCACATTGCCTGCAAGTGCGTACGCGACCACCAATGGTGGCGAGGCCAGCCAGTTAGTTTTCACCAGAGGATGAACCCGGCCTTCAAAGTTACGATTCCCTGAAAGCATTGAAGCGACGGTAAGATCGTTATCTATAATGGCCTTTTCTACGACAGGCGGCAAAGGACCGGAGTTACCAATACAAGTGGTGCACCCATAACCCACCAAGTTAAACCCCAGTTGGTCTAAGCTTTCCTGAAGTCCTGTGACTTTTAAGTAATCGGTGACGACCTTGGATCCCGGAGCAAGAGATGTCTTAACCCAAGGCTTGGTTTGCAATCCTCTTTTTACTGCTTTTTGGGCTAGCAGCCCAGCGGCGATCATGACGCTCGGGTTCGATGTGTTAGTACAGGAGGTGATTGCTGCAATGACCACCGAACCGGGCATCAGATGCGTTTTCACGCTGTCGATATCTAAATTAGCGTTGGTTATCCGTTGAGCGTTATTGTCGGTACTGTTCTTATCTTTGTTTCGTTTAATTTTCTTATCTTTTTCCTGTGGTGTCACTTCAGTTGTTTTCATGAAAAGGTCGAATGCTGACTTAATATTTTTAAGAGTCACGCGATCCTGGGGTCGTTTAGGCCCGGCGACACTTGCTTCCACTTTATCCATATCAAGTTCTAGGTGGTCAGTGTAAATCGGTTCATGATTTGGCTCGCGCCACAACCCTTGAGCTTTGGAGTAAGCCTCGACTAAAGCTATCTGAGAGGCTTCTCGACCGGTAAGCTCTAGATATTTTAATGTTTGCTCATCGACCGGAAAGAAGCCACATGTTGCGCCATATTCAGGCGCCATATTGGCAATTGTTGCTCGGTCGGCTACGGGCATATCTTTCAACCCATCCCCATAGAACTCGACAAATTTACCAACGACCCCTTTTTTGCGTAACATCTCAGTCACGGTGAGTACAAGGTCGGTTGCATTTATGCCTTCACGCAATTTTCCGGTAATTTTGAAGCCGACCACCTCCGGGATAAGCATAGAAACTGGTTGGCCTAGCATGGCGGCCTCAGCTTCGATGCCGCCCACTCCCCAACCTAAAATGCCTAAGCCATTAATCATTGTTGTATGTGAATCGGTCCCTACAAGCGTATCAGGGTAGGCAATCGTTTTTCCGTCGAATTCTTTATACCAGATGGTCTTACCCAGATACTCTAGGTTCACTTGGTGGCAGATCCCCGTTCCTGGAGGAACCACGCGGAAGTTATCAAAAGCTTGTTGCCCCCATCTTAAAAATTCATAACGTTCTTGATTTCGTTGCATTTCAATACTGACGTTATCTTTGAAGGATGAAGTATCACCAAAATGATCAACCATTACCGAGTGGTCAATCACTAAGTCAACAGGGGTTAAAGGGTTAACTAATGCAGGATCTTTACCTGACAGCCGCACCGCTTCCCGCATCGCTGCCAGATCCACTACGCTTGGAACGCCAGTAAAATCTTGCATGAGAACTCGAGCTGGTCGAAATGGGATCTCGGTATCAGACCTGCGCGATTTGAGCCACTCAGCCATGGCATTTATATGCGTTTGAGTGACCGCAAAAGAGTCTTCATTACGCAAAAGGTTTTCCAGCAGGACTTTCAGACAAAAAGGTAACTGGCTTAGATCGCCCAATGTGCTTTCGGCTTTTATCAGGCTGTAATAGTGATAGTGCCGACCGCCCACAGTTATAACTGAAAGTGTATTCAAGCTGTCTTTACTCCATTGTTCGCTTGGCATGAAGTGCCTCCTATAATGCTGTGCGTGATACGACTCTTTGTGAGCATGCCAGCCTTGTTGATTGACCAACAGACGCGTTCATAATTTAGTATGACAAACTTTAGGAAAAATGTAGGTCGTTCTATTGAAGATCCGGAGCAACGTCGATGTTTCGCTGAAATCAAGTTGAGATGATTGACGAATGTCACGAGTAAGATTTTGTGCTAAATAGAGACAGTTGCAAAAAGCCATGAACCGTGGAGCATGCCTCTGGCGACATACCTCATACTTCCTATCCAGCGACAACATTTCTATTGATATAATCGGCATTCTGGCTTCTGCGTAACCATACTTTTTCATGGAAGAAGTAAGCCACAGAGTTTATTGCAGGTTCTATTGTTGCCATTAAACCACCGAGGAAAGCATCGCCTGTTAATGCATAAGTTACCGTAAACGCAACGCTAAAGTGAATGGTGGCAAAGCTGGCTGTTTTCACTTGAGTCATGGATTCTCGGCGCTTTAGAAAGGCGACTTTTTGCCAAATTTTTTCATGTAGATAGAAAGCACCCGTATTAACTGAAGGTTCGACCATGGCAATCAAACTACCGAGTAGGAAGTCGCCTGTTAAACTAAAAGCGACCAAGGTTGCAATGGTAAAGTGAATAGCTGCAAAAGTGATTGTCTTGATCATCGTATTATCCTAAAGCGATTCATCTGAGTTGATATAATTATTATCGATAATTATTCGCATTTAAGGAAGTGGATTGATTCTATGGTAGTGATAGGTTTTGACAATCAAGAGTTAGAAATAGATCAGTGAGTATTAAACAAGGTAAGGGCAAGTATTTTGCCCTTATTGGTTTACATGGAATCGTATAGCCAATGATTCACATACGGCTTGTTACCTAAAACGACTCTTCATCATTAGTAATAAGAAGTATCCACTTCCCATTATTGATACTAATGTGCCGGCAGCCATATTAAATGGGTATATCGCTACTTGCCCAAGCCAATCAGCCCAAATCATGAACGTAATTCCAATGATTCCTCCGGTGAGCAGTTGCGGAGTCGCTTTCTTTGCGCCGAGCATCATTGCCATATGAGGGGCAACAAGGCCGACAAACGCTACCGGTCCCATTGTTGCGGTCGAGAAAGCACACAGTAATGCTACCAAAGAGAGACCGACTACATTTACTAGGTTAGCATTCAAGCCGCGAGCGTTGGCAAACTGACGGCCAATAGCAATCACAGTTAACCAGCGTGATAACATCAGTACGATTAACACTAATGCCGCACTAGCGGTAAGTAACAGCATGGCTTGTTCTTGCGTTACGCGGTAACTAGATCCGGTTAGCCATAGTAGTGTTTTGTAACTATCGCCCGTTCCCTTAGCAAGTGAGAACTGGATGAAAGCTTCAAGCATTGCAGTAAGTGCAATACCAGACAAAATGAAGTTAGACGGATTAAAGTTGTGTTTTTTTCCTAGTAGAAGTAACGCAATAAGCACCGTTACACTGCCTAGGAATGCAACCATCCACTCAGAACCGGACCATGCACTTCCAACAAACAGAGTTGTGGTGACAATAGCAAAGGTAGCGCCAGAGGAGACCCCTAAAATATCAGGGCTTGCCAAAGGGTTATAGACTAAGCGCTGTAAGATCACACCAGAGACCGACAGCGCTAAACCTACTGATATTACGGTTATGAGTCGAGGCCAGCGAAGCTGCCATTGATATTCATTTGGAGAAGACAGCATCAACCCATTTGAAGTCGTAGTCGCGAAAATATAAAGCAAGCCGCCGATCAAACAAGCGGATAGGATAAGCCCAATCGTTGATCTTGAGATGCGATTTTTGCCTTCGCCCATCGAGAGATTGACTTGATCCTGTGCGTGCAAAGATTTACGGCTAAACCAAATGAGCGCCGGTGCACCAATCGCCGCTGCTGTCACTCCGCTAGGAATCGTTTCTTCAAACCAAAACGTCAGTAGCATGGCTAGCGTGTCGGTAAAGATAAGTAACCCAGCGCCAAGTACAGCACTTGATAGCAGTTGCTGTCGTGGTGTTCTCGCCCCTAACGCTCGGGCAATATTTGGTGTGAGTAAGCCAATAAAGCTAATGATACCAACGGCGGTAATTGAGGCTGAAACCAACCAAATACCCATTACCATTAGCAAGGTAAAAGCAGGAACTACGGGTAGCCCCCTTGCTGTTGCGCCTTCTTGGCCAAGGCGAAGTAATGTCAGAATTCTTGGGGCAATGAGGAATAAAACGAGCGCAATACCCGTCTTCGGCAGCAACCATTCGAACCAATCCCAACTGTATTGGGTAAGATCGCCTGCGCCCCACATGAATACGTTTTGGGCAAATTGAGCATTGAGTACCACAATTGCTGCAGCGACTGAACCGAGCAAAATATTAATGACCATTCCAGAAACCACCAAAGGAAGCCCCGTCATATTCTTGAGCCCGACAATTGTCACAATCAGCCCAAACGCCATTAATGCACCGATCATGGCAGCCAATGCTGAGTAATCTGCAACGTAATCGACAAACCAAACATTCATTACAACAAGCGCTAGCCATGCACCGGATGAACTGCCTAGGGTGAGCGGTGAGGTGAGGTTATTCTGTGTCAGTTGTTGCATTAAGCTTCCGACCAGCCCAAGCATCGAACCTACTAATATCGCCATGGCTAGACGTGGGAGTTGGGAGTCAATAAAGAAGATCTCATCAAAGCTGGTGGCAGAACTTGGTGTCATGATTAAGCTGAATTGCTGGCTAAATGCGAGTGATGTATCAATCTGTAGGCTGAAAATCGCGAAGCAAACAAGTGCCATTAAGGAAGAGGAGACTAATTTGATGTTCATTTGTCCTCCGCCAGCTCAATTAAGCTGTCTGTAATGGCTTCAGCTAAATAAAGCAATGACATTGCTCCGCCATAGTTCCACACAGATCGCACTGAATTGACTCTGCCTTGTTTCACGAAAGGTAGAGATTGCCATAGGCGGGCATTTTGCAATTTTTCTTCTTGAGGAAAGGGCTTCATATACAGAACATAACTCTCTCCTGCTTGTTGCAACGTGTTGATGCGAGTTTGTTGAATTCCCCAGGCTCTCGGCTCAACGGGAATTGGGTTATTAAAGCCAAGCTTTGACACCACGTACTGTGTCGATGAGTTATTTGAATACAAGAATACAGAATTCAATGTAGAGAACCGCATCACGACCAAGTTGGTGTTTGGTGCGTAGTAGGGGGCGAGCTTCTGCTTCAATTTAGAGAGTTCCACTTCCATCTCTGCTAGCTGTTGTTCTGCGATGTCCTTTTTGTCGAGTAGCTTACCAATGGTTGTAAAGTGCGCTATTGCAGTGTTGGCGGCATTTTCTTTTTCAGTGAAATTGGGCAGGTAAACCACTGGCGCAATTTGCTCCAAAATCGGCAAAATATCTTGTTGTGGTAACGCCGCGAAAATCACATCGGGTTTGAGATTAGCAATCAGCTCTAAGTTGGGCTCAGAGCGCGAACCAATATCGGTAATCTCTTTCGGTGCTTCAGGTTTTACCACCCAAAGTCGATAACTCGCAAGCTCCGGTGCGCCCACTGGCGTGACACCTAGTGCCAATACTTGCTCAAGGAGATCCCAATTGAGAACCACAACTCGCTTTGGCGTTTCGGCAAAAGGATGTGAACTGACTTGGTTTTCAATCATCTCAGCAGCATGGCTGAAAAATGAGAGCAACAACGAAACCACGATGATAACTAGACGAAGGTGAACATTAATCAGGCGCATACGACCGCAACCTTTTGACTCGCTACGCTATTGCCCGGCGCTGGGTGGTCAATCAACTGAATCGATGATTCGTATAAGTTGGAAAGACGTTGTTCATCCAGCAAGATATCAGCAGGCCCCTCAAACGCAATTTGGCCCTGTTTTAATGCAACAATATGAGTGGCATAGCGAAGCGCGAGGTTAAGATCGTGCAGGATCACAATGATACCGACATTTTCAGTTCTGTTGAGTTCCGACAATAATTGCATGAGTTGAAACTGGTGATGGACGTCTAAAGCCGATGTTGGCTCATCTAAGATAAGTATTGGCGATTGTTGTGCAAGAAGCATCGAGACCCAAGCGCGTTGGCGTTCACCACCCGATAATTGGTCAGCTAAGGTGTCGGCAAATTGTGTTATCCCCGTCCGTTCCATAGCTGATTCAATAATAGAGGTATCTTCGCTGTTCCAACGTCCCAAGGCACCACGCCAAGGAAAGCGGCCTAATTTGACTAACTCACGTACAGTTAGGCCTGCCGATGCAGGTAGTTTCTGTGGCAAATAAGCGATCTTCTTCGCTCGCTCTTTGGTTTTGTAATCGGTAAGAATGCTGCCGTCTACTGTCACTATCCCTTCGTCAGTGGCCATTTGGCCAGAAAGAAGGTTAACCAGTGTCGATTTACCCGAACCATTGTGGCCAAGCACGATGGTGAGTTTGTCAGTTGGAATTGATAAGTCATCGACCTGAAAAATGGTACGTCCACCGCGGCAAACTTTAATATCAGAGAGTTGGTACATAAATTTAGTTGTCTATAGATACGAAAAAGCCCCCTCATAGGAGGGGGGCGCTATATTTAGTGAACTATGAGCGGGTTACCACTTGTAGTTTGCATTTAGCATTACAGAGCGAGATTGACCGTAGTAACACCAGTAATCACAACCAGACACATACTCTTCGTTAAGAATATTGTTCACGTTTAGCTGTGCTTGCCATTGATAGGTGATGTCATAAGTTACCGATGCATCCCAAAGTGTCACAGATGGAACCGTTAGATCTGAGCTCTTAGGGTTGTCTTTTGATTCACCAACGTAGCGAACACCTGTACCAATATTGAGGTTTGGAATGAACGCTTGTGCACTGTAATCAATCCAAGCTGATGCTTGATGCTCTGGGATAAGTGCTGCTTGCTGCTTACCTTTACCAAATGTTTCATCAGTCTCTGCTTTCGTATAGGTGTAACTTGCTATTAGTTTTACAGAGTCTGTAAGCTGAGCTGCACCGTCGATTTCAACACCTGTCGATGTTACTTCACCTGTTTGCGTTGCTACCCAAGTAGAAGGGTCTGTAACGAGTGCATTCTTCTGAGCAATATCGAACCATGCAACATTAACAAATCCATCGATAAAGCTAGGTTCGTATTTAATACCTACCTCAACCTGTTCGCCTTCAAGTGGCTTGTATAGCTCGTTTGTTGAAGCATCGATAGTACTGATAACTTCAAACGATTGAGAGTAGCTTGCGTAAGGCGATAAGCCATTTTCGGCAAGGTACATTACGCCAGCACTTAACGATAATTCACCGTCATCGCGAGATTCGCTTTGAGCAACGTTTGTGCCTTTTCCTGTATTCTCGGTTTTAACCCAATCGTAGCGAGCGCCAACGTTACCAATCCACTGATCGTGCAATTTAAGTTGGTATTGTGAGTACATACTTGCCTGAGATTTCGAGATCTCACGCTTAATGTTGTTTGCAGAATCAAGCGGGGTGAAGTTGCCGTATTCTGGGTTTGACGGGTTGATCGTGCCAAACGCATAGTTGTCTTGCTCTAGGCCATCGGTTTTGTGGTATTGCAGATCCATACCAACTAACACCGTGTGTTCAGCGTTATTGGTGATCCAGTTACCTACTGCATTGTTATCAAAGGTAATACTCTCGTTTTTACCATCACGGAATACAATACCTTGCGCAAGTTCTTCAACAGATGGATCGTTGTTTGAGAAAGCGTAAGAGCTGCGAAGGTATAGCTCGTTAGCACCATAATTCAGGTTTTGAGAAAGCTTCCACGTGTCGTTAAGTTCGTGCTCTAGCAAGTAGCCTAAAGAGAATTGAGTTCGTTCATATTTGTCGTAGTCAGGTTGACCAAGGTTTGTTGACGGGTCAATGTTGCCAAAGTTCGAGCCGATTAATGTGCCTGCTGCTGGGAAGAAAGGGTTCGTTGGTACACCATCATCATGAAGGTAGCTTGCTAGAACGGTAAGCATTGTGCGATCAGAAATATCAATCTCAAAGCTTGGCGCAATGTAGAACCGTTCATTGCTTGTACCGTCTAGTTCGCCATCTTCACTTTTCATTAAACCGACTAAACGGTAACGTACACTGCCATCTTCGTTAGCATCATCAGCAACGTCGAATCCGACCGCTTGATGATTATTGTTGCCCACTTCGATCTTAACTTCGCCTTGAGGTGCGAAAGTTGGTTTCTTTTGAACAGCATTAACTAAGCCACCAGGTGCAGACTCACCATAAAGAACAGCAGAAGGACCTTTAATCACCTCAACGCTTTCTAGTCCGTATGGTTCGACTAACCATGTGTAATAACCATCTCGAAACAGACGATGACCATCTAGGTAAGTTGCAGCATCAAAACCACGAATTTTGAACCAATCAGTATCATTGTCAGCGCCGTATGGCTGGGCCGTTACACCTGATGTGTAGCGCAGTGCTTCATCCAGTTTTTGTGGTGCTCGAACACGCAATTCATCTTCAGATATGATTGAAATGGATTTAGGTGTTTCTTTTGCAGGGGTTTCTACTTTCAATGCCTGAGCTGTCACGGTGATTGTTTCGACTTCTTCAGTTGAAGTGTCTGTCGCAAAAGCAAATTGAGTCGGGAGTAAAAGAATTGAGCCCACAACGAGGCTTCGCTTAACAGCAAGGCTAAGCGTTTTTGGTTTTAGGATGGTCATTATTTTTCCACTGTACTGATTGGTTACTCGCTCTTTTAATGCAAAGAGTAGTGATAATGGTTCTCATTTTTGTTGCGAGTATACCTAGTTGATAATAATCATAGTTAGATCTAGATCACATAAAGGTGACAATTTGAAAAATTATTTCGTGATCAGTATTTGATAATTGTAGCTGTTTACATATTGGGTAAACGCTAATGACTGTTTTTTCGTCTTTTAATTACAAATTGATATGTTTACGTATCTATTGATAGATTCAAAAAAAAAGCTACACAAGTCTGAAGAAATCTTGATAATGGCGACCCCGTCCCCCGATAGCACAAGACAGGTATTACTACTTATGTTCAATTGGTTTGAAAACCTTACGAAGCCATTTCCATCACACGAAACCGAAAAACCGCCAAAAAATTTATTTGGTTTTTGTCGTTTTTATACCCGAGGTTTTGAAGTGCCTTTGGTACTAATGGCGATTCTAAGTGCATTGATCGCTATTTCAGAAGTGGCTTTATTGCGATACCTAGGGGAACTGGTTGATATATTAGCCAATCAAGACAGAGAAACATTTTGGCAAGATCAAGGAGGCAGCATCAAGAATATGCTGATTCTTGTAGTCGTTGTTATGCCAACGTTGGGCTTTTTCCATTCGATGATCATGCACCAGTCGCTGCTAGGTAACTATCCAATGTCAATCCGTTGGCTAATTCACCGTTATTTGTTGAAGCAAGCCGTTGGCTTTTTTCAACGAGATTTTGCTGGACGTGTCGCTACCAAGGTTATGCAAAGTGCATTAGCAGTACGCGAAACCGTGATGAAACTTCTTGATGTATTGGTGTATATTTCAGTTTATTTCATCTCAATGATTTGGATGATGGGTGAGTCTGACCTCATTTTAATGCTGCCAATTCTAATTTGGTTAGTACTGTATATTTTTATTCAACTCTACTTTATTCCGAAAATGAAACAAATAGCGACAGTGCAAGCGGATGCTCGCTCTATCATGACGGGCCGTATTGTTGATTCTTATACGAATATTTCGACAGTTAAGCTCTTTGCACATTCTCAACGTGAACTCGATTACGCTGAAAGCAGCATGAAAGGCTTTTTGAAAACCGTTTATCGCCAAATGCGAATGGTGACATGCTTATTATTGAGCGTGGACGCAATTAACTACCTATTACTTATTTCAATTGCCGCTACTTCTATCATGTTGTGGCTAGACGCCAGCGTAACGATAGGGGCGATAGCGGTTGGTATTAGTATAGCCCTTCGAGTTCAAGGCATGTCGAAATGGATCATGTGGGAAGTGAGCTCATTATTTGAAAATATCGGCACAGTTGTCGATGGTATGAATACCATTTCTAATGATGTTGAAATTAAAGATGTTAAAAATGCAAAATCGCTAGAAATTAAACAAGGTGCAATTGATTTTAATAAGGTTCACTTTAACTACAATGAAGAGAAGTCGGTATTTAACGATCTTGAACTGAATATCAAGCCAGGAGAGAAGGTTGGTATTGTTGGTCGTTCTGGCTCAGGTAAATCGACCTTGGTTAATTTATTATTGCGTTTCTATGATGTTAATAGTGGTCATATCCGTATTGACGGGCAAGACATTTCTCAAGTTGAACAAGAGTCGTTGCGTAAACATATTGGCATGATCACTCAAGACACTTCATTACTGCATCGCTCAATCAAAGAGAACATTCTTTATGGCGATCCTGAAGCTAGTATGGACGACGTGATTGCTGCAGCGACACAAGCGCATGCTCATGACTTTATCCAAGAGCTGAAAGATGAAAATGGCAATAAAGCGTATGACGTAGAAGTAGGTGAGCGTGGGGTTAAGCTTTCGGGTGGACAACGTCAACGTGTTGCCATTGCGCGAGTACTTCTTAAAAATGCGCCTATCCTGATTATGGACGAAGCAACGTCGGCATTGGACTCGGAAGTTGAATCAGCAATACAAGAAAACCTTGATGCGTTAATGGAAGGTAAAACGGTAATTGCGATTGCCCACCGACTATCAACCATTGCTGCTTTAGATCGTTTAATTGTTATGGACCAAGGACAAGTTATCGAACAAGGCTCACACCAAGAACTCCTAGAACTGAATGGTGTTTATGCCAAGTTATGGCAGCATCAGACAGGCGGTTTCTTAGGTTAGAGCCGAAATGTTATAGAAAGGAATGCAAAACGAGCCCAAGTGGCTCGTTTTTTTGGGGTGAGCATCAGAGTGATTACGGGTTTGGGCATCGTTACCTTATGGTTCGTTGAGCCTATTACATAATTTGTGAACTAAAAACGCTCTCAAAATAAATACAAATTAGGTCTTTACCTAAACTTAACTTTAGGTATTAGGATATACAACGTTGCTTACGAGAATACTTTAAGGAGAGAAGAATGATCCAACTTGAACATGTAAATTTAGTCGTTAAGGACATCCCTGAAATGCTGACATTCTATAAAGCGGCGTTCCCTCATTGGTATGTCCGTGATGAGGGAAAAGGGGAGTGGTCAGGTAAGCCACGCAATTGGCTGCATTTTGGTGACGAATATCAATATATTGCACTGAGTGATCACGGTGAAGGAGAAAACAGAGACTTGGCAGGGCATTCGGTTGGTCTCGCGCATTTTGCTTATGTGACTCATAACATCAATAGCGTGATTGAGCGCCTTATTGATGCGGGTTTCCCAATAGCCAAACCCGGCGCCGAAGAACCTTATCGTAAAAACGTCTATTTTGTAGACCCGGCTGGCTTTGAAATTGAATTCGTTGAATATCTGAGTGATGATCCCAAACTACGCAATGCCACGTAATAAAAATCGTTTATCGACTTGGTTTGCTAACGCTAGTTTGTTCGAAATAAACGACTAAGAAAGAGTGCTAGGAAAGACTTACAGAAAAGGGCAGTGTGGATTATTCCGCAATGCCCTTTTTAAACTTGGCTTAAAGGTAGGAAATTACTTCATGCCTAGCTTTTGGTCTTTCGCTTTAAGGGGCGTCAGCAACTGTTTGCCAAACACATTGATTAGCGCGCCTGTTACAATGAGGCCACCACCTAAGTACGTCCAAGCCGATGGGATTTCATTGAAGATCCAAACACCTAATAGTGCAGAGAATACGATCTGAATGTATGAGTAAGCCGACGCCTTACCCGCAGCTTGGGTTTGCATCGCCTTGGTTAAACCATATTGACCTATTTGTGTGAAAACCCCGACGAGAACCAGCATCATAGTCAAAAATAAGCTGGGCCATACAAAGTCGCTCCAAATTAAGGCTGTGGATATTGGCATGGCAACCAGTGGGAAGTAGAAGATGATCACTGAGCTGTCTTCCGTTTGGCTAAGCTTTCTCACAATCACATACGCAATCGAGCTACCAAACGCACCGCACAATGCCACCATAATGCTGAACAGGGGTAACTCACTGCTCGCGCCAGTGTTTATGCTTGGCTGAACCATCACCAGTAATCCTGCTAGACAGAATGCAATGCAGATCATCGTTGATTTCTGGACGCGTTCTTTCAGGAATAACACACCGAGCAACGCGGTAAATATTGGATGGACGTATTGCAAGATAGCGGCTTCTGCGAGCGGCAGCGTCGTCACCGCATAGTAAACGCACATCAACGCAGCTGTACCGACAACACCACGCAGGAAAAGAAGTGGTTTGTTGTGACCCCAAATCGAAATGCCCTTTCGTTTCACATCAATATAACTGATGAGCAAAGACACCAAAGCTCTAGCTGCGACAATTTCAAATACAGGTATGCCGTAGCTGCTAATGTACTTTACACAAGCCGACATTAGTGCGAATCCAAAAGCGGAGAGGAGCATGAACCTAACCCCGACAGGGATCAGTGAAAAAGAGAAAGAAGGCATAAAAATATCAATCAGTTGAGGGAAGTGGAATCATAACGTAGTTTTGGAGAGCCGACCAAAGGCTTTGTCTGGTTCCCGTCAACTTAATTCAATTAATTCTCATTTCAGCATGGTTTGCTTTTTATCCTACATAATATCGGTTACAGCTCAGTTTTATAAAATCCCCCTCAACAGAAGGTGACGCTAATTCAACTCTGATTTATCCGCCGTTTTCATTGTCTCTGCTATTCATATTATTTCTGTGAATCTATAATGAGAGATATGTTCTATGAAACCAATAAATACCCTACTCATATCCACGCTCGCGCTTTGCTCTTTTAGTTCTGCCACATATGCCGACACCATCCTTCATGCTTTCAACTGGAAGTACTCAGACGTAACAGCCAATGCCAATCAAATTGCCCAAGCTGGCTACAAGAAGGTGCTGGTTGCTCCGGCAATGAAATCCAGCGGTAGCCAATGGTGGGCGCGTTACCAACCACAAGATCTGCGTACTATTGACTCTCCTTTGGGGAACAAACAAGATTTAGCCGCAATGATCACCGCACTTAAAGGCGTAGGTGTTGATGTTTACGCTGATGTTGTACTCAACCACATGGCGAATGAAAGCTGGAAGCGAAGTGACTTGGATTACCCAGGCACAGAAGTGCTAAACGATTATGCCAGCCGTTCAAGTTACTATGCCGACCAGACTCTGTTTGGCAACTTAGGGCAAGGTTTTGTCTCGGCTAACGATTTCCATGCCGCAGGCTGTATTTCAGATTGGAACGATCCGGGCCATGTTCAATACTGGCGTTTGTGTGGTGCCGATGGTGATGTGGGTCTCCCAGATCTAGACCCAAACAACTGGGTAGTGTCACAACAGCGTTTATACCTGAAAGCGTTAAAGGACATGGGCATCAAAGGTTTCCGAATTGATGCAGTGAAACACATGAGTCAGTACCAAATCGATCAAGTGTTTACGTCTGAGATCACAGCGAACATGCACGTGTTTGGTGAGGTTATTACCAGTGGTGGAGCAGGGAATAGCGGCTATGAGTCATTCTTAGCGCCATACTTAAACAACACCAATCACTCTGCGTACGATTTCCCGTTGTTTGCATCGATTCGCTCGGCATTCTCAATGAGCGGCGGTATGAACCAGCTGCATGATCCAAAAGCGTACGGCCAAGCATTGGATGACAATCGCTCGATCACCTTCGCGATCACGCACGACATTCCAACCAATGACGGCTTCCGTTACCAAATCATGGATCCACAAGATGAACAGCTTGCTTACGCTTATATCCTTGGTAAAGACGGTGGCACACCTTTGATCTACAGTGATGATCTTCCTGATTCTGAAGACAAGGATAACGGTCGTTGGGGCAATGTTTGGAACAGTTCGACAATGAAAAACATGTTGAGCTTCCATAACGCAATGCAAGGCAAATCAATGACGATGATTTCGAGCGATCAGTGCACTTTGTTGTTCAAGCGTGGTAAAGAAGGCATAGTTGGTATTAATAAATGTGGTGAAACGCGTGGCGTGACCGTTGATACTTACCAACATGAGTTCAATTGGCATGTTCAATATAAAGACGTATTGAGCAGCGCCACAGAAACCATTTCTTCTCGCTACCATACGTTTAATCTACCACCACGCAGTGCACGTATGTTTAAGCTTTAATACTTGCGCAATAAAGTGAAATACGATTGTTAGATAACATAAGCCGCAGTAAGTTCTGCGGCTTATTTGTATCTGGGCTAAGGCTTACCGTTACTGTTGATCGCTGATAACACCAGACCAATGATTTTGATGGGATAGCGCTTTCAACAATTCGATCTCTTTCTCTGTCTCTATTTTAAGCCAATCAATGAGATCATTAATCACAGGCGAGTGAGTGCGTTGGTGGATGAAATAGGTCCATGCACTGTTTTGGATCTTGGCATTTTTTGGGCAGTATAAGAAGCCACGTTGTAGATCTTGTAAAACCAAAAGCAAATCCGTCACTGTGACACCTTCACCCGATAAGCAAGCGCTGAGTGCCATATCCAAGGACAAGAAGCTGGTATTTCTGACGGGCTTTTTCGGTGGGAATTCGACATCGGCCAACCATACTTTCCAATCATGGTGATCTAAGGTTGGATGCAGCCGTGGCATGGTTAAGATCGAATCGAGGTCGGTGTCTTTATTCGTTGAACTGGCGGAATGAGTTAAGCTCGTGGAGCAGACTGGCGCCATAAACTCTTCACGCAAGAAAGTGATGTCAGGAGCGTTGTTGTATCGTTTTTTGAATCGAGTGTGGAAGATTAACAGGTCGTATTCGCTGCTGTTGATCGCTTCATCCTCTTCAATCACAGGAACTATCACGATCTCGTAATCTAGGTAGCGTTCGTTTAATTCACGTACCTTAGAGATCAATACTCGCGTAGCGAAACTCAGAGTTGCTTTGATCACAATACGTTTTTGTTTCGGTTCACTCCAAGAGGCGATCACCGACTCGATATTGCCGTAACTTTCACGCAAAGCGACATACAAATCATGACCTTGTACCGTTAATTCAATCGCTCGATGTTTACGAATGATCAGCGATGCGTTCAGCTCATCTTCAAGCTGCTTGATCTGACGGCTGATTGCACTCTGTGTCACGTTAAGCTCATCGGCAGCCAACGTAAAGCTCATCAGCCTTGCAGCCGCTTCGAAGGCTTTTAAGCCATTATGGGAGGATGGTAAGCTAGGATATGGGGTCATAATTCGTTCGTATGAGTTTTTAGAATGTTAGAGTCGCAAATTTATCAATTGAACGCCAGCCCCATCGATCGTATTTTGGGCGAAATTAACTGAGGCGCTCATGAAAAAAATACTCACTCTCGCATTCCCTTTGATCATTTCACAGCTGATATCCATGGCTTTAGTCCTTACCGATGTTTGGATGATGTCGCGAATCAGCGTGTCAGCGCTTGCGGCTGGTGGCTTAGGTGCCTCTATCTACTTCTTTATCTTCATTATTGCGAGCAGCACTGTCGGTTGTGTCGCAAACCTAATTGCTATCGCGTATGGTCAGCGCGTGGCACGCCCTGAGTTTGGCAATACACAAATCAGACTAGCGGTGAAAGGCGCAACCATGTTGGCATTCGTGCTCAGCGTGACTTTAATGGCAAGTTTCTGGTTTGCTCCGTTGGTGTTGGAAGCGGCTAAACAACCTCAAGAAGTGATCACCTTAGCGATGGAATATGTGCACGCCCTAAAATGGGTGATGTTGCCTTCGCTTATCTTATTGGTGCTGCGTGGATTAACCAGCGCGTTTGGTAATGTGCGTTCTATTCTGGTGATGTCGGTTATCACAGTGATTTTGAATGTACCCGTCAGCTACCTCCTAACGTTCCAGCTTGATATGGGGTTAACAGGCTTAGGTTTAGGTACCGCTATCGCGGCAATTATCGTGATGGTTGGCTACACGGTTTGGGTATTCAAACGTGACGAATTCAAGCAGTTCGCCCCTTGGCTAAACACCGAAGAGTACTCCATTAAGCTGATGAGCCCACTTTTAATGATGGGTTTACCTATCGGCTTGGCGGCGTTACTTGAGCACGGTTTGATATACGGTGGCACTTTAATGGCGGGCACTATCAGTATTGCTTCGTTAGCTCTACACCAAATCTTACTGCAATGTTTAAGCTTTACTTGGAACTTCAACTTCGGCTTTTCACAAGCAGCCGCTATTTTGGTTGGCCGTGATTTTGGTGCGGGTAACTACGAAGGAATTAAAAGAACCTCGATTCAAAGCTTTATACTGGTGTCGGTATTGAGTGTGGTCTTGTCTGCTGTGTTCATCCTATGGCCGGAAATGATTGCTTCTATCTTTAAGCTAAATGATGGCACTGGCGCAATGACGTCGCTACTGGCTTCGGTTATCTGGGTCGTGGCGTTGTGTTTTATTGTTGATGCTTGGCAGTTGCTGGCAATTAACTTGCTAAGAGGGATGAAGATTGTCTCGATGCCAACGGTGATGACTGCCATTGGTTATTGGGTATTTGGCCTGCCTGCCGCTTGGTACTTGATGGCAAAATTTGAATTGGCAGGGATCTGGGGTGGAATCGGCGTTGGCTTGGGTGTGACTGGTATTCTGCTGCTTATCCAACTGATGTTTGTCATTCAAAAGAACAGCAAGTCTCCGGAGCTATCGAATCATGCTTATTCATGAGTGGCTTGTACTGCTAGCCTCGAGTTATAACCTTTTATTATAGACCTTGGTCTTACAGAAACCGAGCACAAAGGTGGCTAAAATGATTTGAGCTGCTCATCATTTTATCAAGGAATACACAAATGGAAGTTGGACTGTTCTGGGCTGAAAAAGGAATGTTAGTGCTTGGCGCACTGTTTGTTTTAACGAGCATAATGCAGTACGGAAGACGCAGTAATGATTGGAAAGGCGTGATTACGATGTTCTACAAGCGTATTCCAATGAATATTACGGAATACAAATGGTACCGACTCGGTATCGCGTTGTTGGTTTTTGCCGTGATTATACGTTTCGCATTGTTGATTCTATGGCCTACCTATCAGTTCTAGCTTTTTGTATTTGCTCTGATGTATAAGACATCTGTCATTAGCTCTCACGTGTTGGATATATCAAAGCGATAAATGCATGAGTAAACCGAGCCTTAATATACTCATTTATTCAAGTTATTATTAAAGGTATCATTTGATAGAATTAGTGCTATTACTCCATATAATAGTGCAGTTAGTTGATTAATAATAATTGTTATTATCTTTGTAGCATATTGATTTACATAAAGAATAATACAAGATGATAGCTCACCCGCCTGTTTTATCATTCTTACTAATAATCTACACATAAATCCATTCACCCCGTACCTGATACCATAATGATCTGTTACACTCGTCCGAATTAGCTTTAATTTGTCGGTGGTGCATTTATGTCGTTCCCAGTTCTTATATGTGATGATTCTGCGTTAGCAAGGAAGCAGATGGCTCGATCATTGCCTAGTTCTCTAAATGCAGATATAACTTTTGCTGTTCATGGGCTTAATGCACTTGAAGAGTTAGCTCAAAACCAGTTTAAACTGATGTTTCTTGATCTCACCATGCCGGAATTAGATGGCTATGGCACATTGGAAGAGATGCAACGTTTAGGTAATACCACGCCTGTTGTGGTTGTTTCTGGTGATATCCAACCAAAAGCGCAACAGAAGGTCATGGACCTTGGTGCCAAAGCGTTTTTACAAAAGCCGATCGATAAAGAAGCGTTAAAAGCCATTTTACGCGAGCATGTTGAGCCACCGAAACAGCCTCAACTCATTACGCCTTCGCCTCTAGAGCTGCCAATACTTCGCCGACGTGACATCTACATGGAAGTGGCTAACGTTGCGATAGGCCGTGCAGCCGATGCATTGGCGCGTCACTTTAATGTATTTGTGCACTTACCATTGCCGAACGTGAACATCTTCGAAGTGAGTGAATTGCATATGGCACTTCGTGACCTAGCAGACAACGACCAAGTATCGGGTGTTTGCCAAGGCTTCAGCGGAGAAGGCATTGCGGGTGAAGCGTTAGTCTTGCTGAGTGATTCCAGCGTGAGCGACCTTAAAAAGCTCATGAAGGTACCAACAGATAGCGAACAGCTTGAAGAGTTAGAACTGTTGATGGATGTGTCGAATATCCTTGTTGGCTCTTTCCTTAACGGGTTAGGGGAACAATCAGAAGTCCGTTTTTTCCAGAGCTCTCCTGTTTTACTCGGCCAACACATTTCAATTGATTCTGTCATCGAAAATACCAGTGGCTCGTTTAAGAAGACCATGACCTTTGAAGTCAGCTACAACATAGATGGCACTTCCATCCGTTGTGACCTTCTGTTTATGTTCGTGGACGAATCCCTGCCTCTTCTAGACAACAAATTGGCCTACTTAATGGAGGAGTTTTAATATGCTGAATCTTCCTGCTGAATTTGAACAGTTCCACTGGATGGTGGACATGGTTCAGAACGTCGATATGGGGCTGGTGGTCATTAACCGTGACTTTCAGGTACAAGTTTGGAATGGCTTCATGACTCACCATAGCGGTAAGCAATCGCATGACGCGATCGGTAAGTCTATCTTTGAACTGTTCCCTGAGATCCCTGAGGAGTGGTTTAGGCTCAAAACCAAGCCAGTCTACGATTTAGGCTGCCGTAGCTTCATTACATGGCAACAAAGGCCTTATCTGTTTAAGTGTCGTAATGTTAGGCCAGTAACCCAACAAGCTGATTTCATGTATCAGAACGTGACGCTTAACCCAATGCGTTCGCCAACAGGCCAAGTCACCTCATTGTTCTTGTCTATTCAGGATGCGACAGCAGAAGCGTTGATGTCTCAAAAGGGCTAACACATTTTCTAGCTCGGTTATTAAATAGCTTTAAAAAGCGCTCCGAACATCGAATAAAATGGTTAAGGTTCCCACCTTAGCCATTTTTTTTGATGTCTATGCTTCGGGTGTGTTTCCAAACTGGTGCTAAATGTAAGGTCATGAGATTGCCGAATTTGCTCGCAAACGAAGAAAACTTGGAAAAAAGTCGAATTTATTTAAGAAAAAAGACATTTTTTGTTGGAGAAAAGTATAAATTTTATGTGATTTAGAGGTATTTTCTTCACATATTTGCTTAGTGATAGAGGGATTGAGCGAAAAAGGGAGAAAACGATTGCGCAATAAACCGACAGCGTTTGCGTTAGAGGTTCGCTAAGTTATTAATTAGTAAGGATTTAGTAGCAAGGTGTAACTGAGGGTTTTTACCAGATATGGAATCTTTGAGAGGATAGCATAAAAAAAAGTGAAATATCAGACTTGCTGTTACTAAATCACGACCTATAATGCTGAAAACCGGAGCGTCTGCCAACGCTCCGGTTTTTTTGTGTCCGAAGAAAAGTAAACTCGTCTGCCAACGGTTTTACTACGCATTTCGCGAGAGACACATCATTATATGAATCAAGGAAAACACCATGCGTATCGAACAAGAACTTAAGTTAGGTTTCAAAGATGTACTCTTCCGTCCGAAGCGTTCTACCCTTAAAAGCCGTTCTCAAGTTGAATTAACCCGCGATTTTACATTCAAGCATAGCGGTCGTCAATGGTCTGGTACTCCAGTAATTGCTGCGAACATGGATTCGGTAGCAAGCTTTGAAATGGCAGCTGCTCTAGCAGAGCACGGTGTGATGACTGCGGTACACAAACACTACACAGTAGAGCAGTGGGCTGAGTTTGCTAAAACAGCAGACAAGAAAACACTGAACAATGTATTTGTTTCAACGGGTACATCTGAAGCTGAGTTTGAGAAAGTTAAGAAGATCATGGCGCTTAGCGAAGACTTCGTATTTATCTGTATTGATATCGCTAACGGCTACTCAGAGCATCTAGTTGATTACGTGCAAAAAGTACGTGCTGAATTCCCAAACAAAGTTATCTCTGCCGGTAACGTTGTAACCGGTGATATGGTTGAAGAGCTAATCCTAGCGGGCGCAGACATTGTTAAGGTTGGTATCGGCCCGGGTTCGGTTTGTACTACACGTGTTAAAACAGGCGTAGGTTACCCTCAACTTTCTGCAATCATCGAGTGTGGCGACGCGGCACACGGCCTTGGCGGCATGATCATCGGTGACGGTGGCTGTTCATGTGCGGGTGACGTATCTAAAGCGTTCGGCGGCGGTGCTGACTTCGTAATGCTAGGCGGCATGCTAGCAGGTCACTCTGAGTCAGGCGGTGAAGTTGTAGAGCAAGACGGCAAGCAATACATGAAGTTCTATGGAATGTCATCTCAGTCGGCTATGGACAAGCACTCAGGTGGTGTTGCTAAATACCGTGCTGCGGAAGGTAAAACTGTTTTACTTCCATACCGTGGTTCAGTTCACAACACAATTTCTGACATCCTTGGTGGTGTACGTTCAACTTGTACATACGTAGGCGCAGCAAAGCTTAAAGAGCTAACTAAGCGTACGACTTTCATCCGTGTACAAGAGCAAGAGAACAACGTGTTCGGTAAAGAGTAACCTGAACGAATTCGAATAGTTTGAAAATCAAGGGCCGCTTTTGCGGCTCTTTTTTTGTTTGGGACTTATAAAGAAATTTTTGATGGGCAACTACACCACCCGATCAAACCCCTTAATCAAGGTGGGTAAAATAAGGCGTATGAGTTGTTTCAATGTTAGACGTTCACCCAACACATTATTGTCCATAGGTGTGCTGACGGAGGCATGTAACACAGAAATGCCCCATTATGCGTTAGAGCTTTTACTCATTCACATCCTGTTAGTATATTCTCCACTACCCAATATAATCTGAACTGGTGATAAATCAGTTTTATAAACTTTGTCACACTTTGCTGATTAACCATTCCCCATCTTAAATTTTTGATTTGTAGTTAAATTAATATGACAATGACTTCGTTCAAAGGAAAGATGCCGTAACAGTTTGTCAGCATGCATTTTGTTTAGTGTTTAAGATATTGTTTAATATTAGTTTGCTGTAAAATCCTAGCATATGGTGTGATAAGCGGCCTTAAAAGATAAAGGAATTCTAAATGAAAGTAGATAGATGGGAAGAATACCAAACTTTCTTTCAACTAATCATACTTAGGTATCTTGTTGTGTGGTTCTCATTAGTCCCAGTAATTGCGGGGGTTATAAACCAACTCCCAACTCCTTTACCCATTACTCTAATGGGTGTTACGCATAATATTGAACTAACTCTTCCATTTCATTGGCAACTACTCTGGCTGTCTTCTCTATCTTTTGTGATAGCTTTGGGGTTGTTTAAGCTTTTTTGTCCCAAATTCGTCCAAAAATACAGTAGTTTTTCTGAGTACAGTTCATACAACAATCACCCAAGATGGCTAGCTTGGGAAGCTCATGGCTTATTAAAAAGCGCAAACATAAATCAAAAGAAAAAATTAGTTGAACGGCTAAGTAAAAAAAAGTACCTCACCAAGTTGGAAGTTAATTTGGATAAAAACTTGTGTGATGAGCCTAAAGTTAACGAGAAGCAGACCGTAATTAAATTTAGAGTAGACGGTCAGTCCTATGAATTTGGAATGCCAATAGTACAGACTACACATGATGAGAGTTCTGAAAAGGATGTGTTCTATGAGCTATTCGGCAGATATTCGGAAAGCTACTATCCAGCTAGGTTCATAATAAAGATACTATTGATAATTAGTTTAGTGCTCTTTTTGTGGGTCCTAGGCCAACACATATGTAATGGTGCTGGTTTCGTTTGGGACTGGATACTAGAAGTAAGGAACAAATGAAGTCATATAAATATTATGCAGGTCTAACTAGTCAAGTTGGATTCTGTGCTACTCCACTTCGATTAGACCCTTATAACCGATGTCAGTTTTCTTGTGAGTATTGTTTTGCATCAACAAGACAAGGCTTTGGCCGACGGGGAGAGTTGAAAATTGGTAACCCATCTTCTCTTCTAGATAGGCTAACTCGGGTATCTAACGGTAAAGTCAGTTCAGCTCTTGATGAACTAATAGAGCGTAGAGTTCCTTTCCAACTGGGTGGCATGTCTGATCCATTTACAAAGTTAGAATCTAGAGAAAAAGTCACATTAGAGTATTTAAAAATTCTAAAAGAGTTTAATTACCCAGTTATTGTAAGTACAAAAAGTGACGAAATAACCCGTGATGAATATTTAGAGGTAGTTTCTGGCTCAAACACTTATGTCAGATTTTCGACGACGATAGTCGATTTTGAACAAAGACATAGAATCGATAGAGGATGTGTAGCAATAGAGGACCTGGCAAAGTCCGCTAAGGTACTGGATAGTGAAGGTATTCCAGTTTGCTTTAGGTTTCAGCCAATAATTCCGGGACATGAGAAGTTCTTCAGTCACGTTCTAGATTTAGCCGCTTCGTCTAGTGTAAAACACATTTCTGCTGAGTATTTAAAGTGCCCTATAGATGCAAACAAAAAGTTTGGCAGTAAGTTAATCGACATATTGGAAGGGAACCCCATTGGTTATTATAAAAAACTTGGCGCATTAAAACAGGGGAGAGAGTACATACTTCCAGCTAGCTATAGAGTGCCTAACTTAACAGAAATAGCAGTTCAAACTAGGTCTAAAGGTATGAGTTTTGGTTTTGCGGATAATGACTTGCTTCTACACTCGGATGGCAATGCATGCTGTGCTGCTTCAAACTTGTATTTAGAAAATGCTAATTATTTCACGGCTAACATCGTCTCATTAGCAAAATCAAAGTCTATAGGCGAAAAGTTATATTTTAAAGATTACCTATCTGGATGGGTCCCCAATAGTGCGATATCTACCTATCTGAATTCAAAGGCTCGACTTTCCATTATAGACACAGCCCAACCCGAATGGTTGAGCTATCTCCGAGAGATGTGGGCTGGAAAGTTAGGTGTTTACAATCCCGAGTATTTCGATGGTATTGAAAAAACAAATGAAGTGGATAACTATGATTTACCTGTTTTTGTTAGAACGGTTTCAAAATACTCTGATATACGTGATCTGAATAGTCAATATATTCAGTCGACTTCGAAATCATACAATATCTTGAATAAAAGAAAGCAGTTAAGTGAAGTGTCATTTCTTTAGATCGTTATGTAATACATGGCTCTATCATCGGGCTTTTTTGTACCCTTGAAGAGTGAGTCTCATTATTTCTTATTATGCCAAAGACCTATATTTGTTTTTACTCTAACTTGTTTCTTCCCCTTGACGTGCTGGCGATTATAAGAGAACAACCCTCAGCAGACTTTTTACTATAGATAATCTAATGAATTGGATAAAAGCCAGACTCGACCCATTCACCATTAGAAAGAGCCAAAAGAGGGATAATTCCTTCTTTCCACAAGTTATTGCCTACATTGATGTCAGTATGTGCATTATCTGACTGATTGCATTGATAAAAGGTGCTAGTGTTATCTGCAACAAAAGCGTGATAAGAGGAAAAACTCCATTTTTAATCAAGGAAACTTCCTTCTTAATAAGCTGTTAGAGCTACATAAACTATATCGGCATGGAATTATGAATGAGTAGTCGAATCGAGAATCAACAAATAAGTGAAACGATACCAGTTCATGGATTGATATCTGGAGCTAGCATAGGAACTTGGCAGGCAGACTATCCATTGACAGCTTTAGATTTCGAGCATATCAAAAATGGTAAACCGGTAACATTTAATTGGGCTAATAGCATTTTGTTGGCTACTGTAGGTTTTGGTTTTAATATCTTGGGTAAAGGTGCAACAACTATAGCTGGAGTAGAACAACAGATTTACATTGGAGAATGGATTGCATTAGGTGCAGGTGTCGCTATTTCCATCGTTCTATATTTAGTAGGTTTAGCTCTGCCCAACGACAGAAAACGAGTAATGAAAGAGATCAAAGAGCACTTCAATACGGCTCCAAAACAAAGACAAGTTGTATCGGGAGAAAACGAATGACTTATACAAGAAATAATCTCCCATCTTCATATCAGCCATACGAAAAGCTAACTATCTGTAGTAATTCATTAATAGGTGGTGGGCATTTGGTTGAATTAGCAGGAGCATTACCTTTAATTATTGGTTACGGGGAAAAACCACAGGTTTGGCTTCAAGCGATCAGTAATCCTGAAAAAATGGAGTTTGTGTCAATCGTTGAGAATTCAGTTTCAAAGTTTCCTGCTGTTGAGGTTAAAGAAATTGATGGCTCAATAATTATCACTATTCAAGGTAAGCAAGTATTGAAAGTTCGGAATGTATCAAATAGTGAAGCTGTTGTGGAAAATATGGATCTTAGACCAATAGGTTTAAATCTCTATGGTGATGCTAAGAACATGAATATGCCAAACGGTTCCTTTTCAGGAAATTCTATGTCTGGTGGCGGTGTTTTATTAGGCTTAGGTGGCTAGTAGCTCTAACAAGTCACTAAAGCAGGACTCGTAACTGTTGGCTCGGTTCCGCTTCGCTTCACTTCACATTTTAGCCAACAATTACTCGCCTCTTAGTGAGGCGTTAGCCTTTTTCCTCACATGGATTTCATTTGTGACGTCAGTTTTCAAATACACACAATATAGACCTGATTTCTTTGATAATTTCTTTTTAAAATTATCTAGATTTGGTGAATTCAACGACCCATTTGAAATGGTTATGGGCAATTACCTAAGTTCTGTTGATAAAGAAGAACATGATTTAATAATGTCACTTTCTAGTACATTATCTGATGGGGCTGCGTATTACGATATGGCTTGGGACGCGCAAGCTGGTGTCAGGGCAAGCGTTGGAGTGTTATGTTTCGCTTCAGATGAAAGCAATCTTTTGATGTGGGCGCACTACGCTAACAATCATGAAGGTATATGTATAGAGCTTGATAAGACTGCTGAGTTTTTTACCGGAAAATATAAGAATGCCACCAATTTTTTTTGGGAAAAAATGGATGACCACTACCAAAATATAGGTGAATTACGAAAAGTTAAATATACACTTGAGCGTCCAACTTACATTGAGCCAAGCGAGCTTGAATACGATACCGAGTCATGGTTTGTTAAATCCCCAGAGTGGGAATACGAGCAAGAGCATCGCTTGTTATTGCCTATTGATTTAGCTACGGCTCCTCCGAAGTCAGATATGTATTTCTATGCTCTAGAGCCGCAAATGATAAAATCAATAGTATTAGGCTGCCAAATGCCTGTGGCTACAAAAAAAGAGGTTTATGAAAAGTGTAGAAACCTTGGCATAAAAGTTCGTGAAGCATATGTCCATTCTCATCAATTTAAACTTGATATTGTTGATTACGATGAAAAAAATCATAGTAAGTACATAAATATGTACAGCTTAAATAGAAAGACTCGCTAATACAGAAGGCTAACTAATAAGGGTTAAAGTGTTGCGCAGCTAACACTAAATCCCGAGTGTTGAACAAGCCCGAAGCCACCTTATTAAGTAAATTGTACGATTTAGTTTGAAGAGCACCACGCACGCCATCTGATGCTGACAGCAAGGGCAGACTCGTATTGCTTTGCTCCGTATCATCTTCATTAAAGGCGGCATGAGATAAAACAAGTTCAGCAACAGCAGTTGAATATGACTCCTTATGGCATGAGTGTAGTGGTATGGTGAAACTGGTCACAGCATTAGGTTCTGCTATACCCCAAGTAATCCGTTAAACGCTAATTTAGTAATCCATACAACTCATTTCTGTCCAGAAATGCGTTTGAGATAACTGATTAATTACGAAGAGCGAATCTTGGTTTCAATTCCAAAAAATATCAACTTGTCAATTTTCAACATAAAGAGCCGCTTTTTTGCAGCTCTTTATTTTCATAAGGTTTATTAAATGGCTACACAATGGCGGCAGGGATATTACAGAGTCTATTGTGGAAATATAGCTTCCCATAATTTGAGAAGTAACCCTAAATGACTTATATATTGACATAGCAGATGTACATGTAAGCTGAAATTCGCGGTATGATTGGATAAACAATTAGTTGCGTAGGTAGTTATGTTCTCAGATAGTTTAATCAACAGTATTGTAAATAATGACGTATCTCTTTGGGTATTGGTTACTATAGTTACCATCACAGTGATTAAAAGCCATAAAGAGATCCTCCAAACTTTTACTGACTTTAAAGCGAATAAGTTTAAAAAATTAGAAAATGCAATTGCATGTGAGTGGGTCAGTGAGGATAAGAAGGAAATTCTTAAAGCTGAATTAGAACAGTTGCATATAGCTGAAGCTAGTGGGATTAAATGTTCCGTAGAGTTACGAAACGAGCTTTTAGATGTTTATAGAAGAAGTATAAGAGGTATACGTTTAGCTCATTTTCAACGAGCGGCTGGACTAACTAAGATAGAAAACGGGAATCTGACTTCAGGAGTCAGTACCTTGGAAAAGTATTGGTACTATATAGAGCTAGTTACAGCTACTTGTTTATGGGTTCTAACTATTCCTGTCATTTGTTTTTCTATATATGCAACGTTGTATCATGGGGTGGAGTTTCCAGCCAGTATCTTCTTGTTTCTTCCTGTAGCCGGCATTCTAGCGTATGACGGTGCAAAAATTATATCTTTGAATCATGTGCTTACTGAATATCAAAGTCTTCAGAAACAAACCATGTCCAAGGATATGAAAACTGTCGATTTGGATTTTTGACACTTACCTTGCTAGAGCCACTTAAGTTGTACAAGTTAAACGCTTTAAGCAGAAAGAGCCGCTTTTTAGCGGCTCTTTATGTTTGATTTTTAGCTATCACTCAGCAGAACGTTAACTTTCAAATTTTTTACTGCGCATAATTCGAAGGAAACAGTGCTCGTTTCGCTTCTTCATCACGTTCGGTTTTAAACTCAACGTCTTTACCAGTTTCGCGGGCGCGCAGGGCGGCTGGGCGAGTGTTGATTGCGTTAAACCAGCGCTTCAAATTCGGGTAAGGTTCTAAGCCTTCTTCACCAAGCACGACAGGTGCTTTATCAATCCAACCCCATGCGGCGACATCGACAATGGTGTACTCATTTCCGACGATAAATTCACGACCTTCCATATGCTTTTCTAACACTTCGTAGTGACGTTGTGCTTCACGTAGATAACGGTTCACAGCGTAGTCTAGGCCTGCTGGCGCAGCATGGCGGAAGTGTACCGATTGGCCAGAGTATGGACCAAGACCGCTCGCGATGAACATCATCCAAGATAGAAGTTCTGCTCTGTCTTCTGGTTGTCCCGCTAGCTTGCCAGTTTTCTCTGATAGGTAAAGAAGGATAGCGTTCGAATCGAATACACGTTGCCCATCGTCTTCAATCGCTGGCGTTTTACCGTTCGGGTTAATCAAACGATATTCTGGCGTATGTTGCTCGCCCTTTAAGGTATCAACAGGAACCAGTTCAAAATCTAGGCCTGTCTCTTCTAGAAACAGAGCGATCTTCATTGGGTTGGGTGTTTGGTGAAAATAGAACTTAAGCATGGGGTAACTCCTTGTATTGGTCATTCATTAAAACATCACTTGAACGATCGTTCAATAATTGATTTTGAATTTTCTGTGAATTCATTGATTTGATACCAAGCTCTGTGCCTTTTGAACTTGGTTGAGCAAGCGTGAATGAGCGCCGACTTGTAGAGCGATAGCGTTTTAAGTCGCTGAAATAATAAACATAAAATTCATATTTAGATTCGGAGCTGAGCTTCTTAACTTACGGATTTAGATGGAATAGGCATGTGGGGATTTGAAGTTAGATATTCCAAAGTCATTAAGGGATCTACTCATAGCTCGAAGCTATCTGGATATTTGAGCTTACTCTGGCGCATAAAATCGTGATCTGCAGCCACATCCTATGCAACAAATGAATATTAACCTTGGAGAGTAAGGTTTGGTTCACGGTTTTTTAATCTTGGCGGCTTACATTGGTGAGCAAATCTGATGTGAACACTTAACGACACAGGATCTTTCCATGAAAAAGAACATTATCGCCCTCGCTCTTGGTGGCATGCTCGCTTTTGGCGCAACACCTTATTCTTTTGCTGCTAACGATGGCGCAGTACAGGCTTCAGCGGATTACGCGCAGTTGGTGACTAAGCGACAAGTTGTCGACCAATTACTTCTTGATGCGTTGCAGGCGTTTAAGTCTCCGGCAAGAATTTCTCACGCGGGCTTCACGGCTAAAATGCCAAGCAACATGGAAATTGTGACTAACCGATTGTTAGAAGCGTACCAGCTAGAACCTTACCGTACTGACTTGTTGATCTCGGCAGCGAACGCTCAGATCTACAACAAGAACGCAGAGCGCGCTATTGAGTTGTTTGAACAAGCACTGACGGTTGCGCCAGACGATGTCGACCTTCATGCGTATCTAGCGGTTTGGCAGCGATTTGATGGCAATGAAAGTGAATCGAATAAGCACATGCAGAAGTTGGAAAACCTGAACAAAGGTAAAGCAGAAGACATCAAACGTATTTTTGCAACGGTCGACCGCGTGTTAGAAACACCTCTTAAAGAGTCTGCGGATAAGGGACTGTTGAGCGACCACGGTGCCATCGTCACTTTGGGTTACGCGCTTAACCCTGATGGTTCTATGCATGAGATTTTGATTGAACGTCTTGAAACGACACTGGCAATGTCCAAAGCCAACCCGGATGCGATGATTGTATTAACGGGTGGCGTGCCTAAGAATCACAAGACAGAAGGCAAGTTGATGGCGAATTGGCTTATCTCGAAAGGGGTGAGTAAAGACCGCATCATTGAAGAGAACTACGCGACTAGCACGGTAGGTAATGCCTTGTTCAGTAGCTATGCGCTTGCTCGCCATAATATTAAACATGCGACCATTATTAGCTCGGCGAGCCATGTTCGCCGTGGTCAAACCTTGTTTGAAATTGCGAGTTGGCAAACTGGTCCTCAAGGCATTACCTTCGATACGGTTTCTTACCCAGACAAGCCGCTAGAAAGTCTTAAGAAAGCGAGCAGTGGTGAGCTATTAGGTATATACCGTGATGCTCTAAGAACTTATGGCATGTGGAGCTACCGTTCTTACCCACTGGAATCTCGTTAAGCCAAGCATTGTTTGCGTTTGGGAAAAGTGCGGTTCGCGTTAAACCAAAGCGTCACTTGTTAGTACAATCGAGCACAGCTAGATGATATGCTGTGCTCCTATTTAATTTAGTGTTTCAAAGGCAAAAAAATGAACCCGATTTTAGCAATGTTGAAAGAGAACAATATTAGCGACGAGCAGATCAGTGAGCTATTCAAAACGCTGACAGAGAACCCTCTTGCAGCAATGGCGACAATCAGCCAACTTGGTTTACCACAAGATAAGCTTCAAATGCTGATGGGTCAGGTAATGCAAAACCCTGCGCTAATCAAAGAAGCAGTTGAAGAGCTTGGCCTAGATTTTTCTAAGGTTGAAGCGGCTAAAGAGCAACTTCAAAAATAAGTGAGTTTGATTGAGCTGATATCGTCTTAGCTTAATCCACATTCAATAAAAAGGTCGTTTAAGTTCAGCAACAGGCTGTTTTAACGGCCTTTTTTGATCTTGGGGGCGATTATTAACTTCGATCAAGTTGCTTTCAATCCCAGCCTCCCATTTTCTACTCAACGACTATTTGAACATAATTGACAGTACTCTTGCCAAATATGCATTGCTACTGACAAATTGCTTACTAGACTTAATTAATCTGTGTGCGACCTGATATGTGCACCTTGATGAACAGAGTTTTTGGATGAAGAAAGCCCTCAATAATAGGGCTAACCGATTTTGGCCATAAGCGCGGTTTATCTATGAGTCACATTAAGGAAATGAATAAGAGGGCAACAAACTAAGCCCTTTATTGAGCAGTGATTTATAGGAAGCTAGTTATGAAGTATTTAAAAGAAACCGCTTTAGTGAGCCTTGTGTTGGCAGGGCTTGTTGGTTGTGGTGGTGATTCAGGTTCATCAAGCAGCACGACTCCCATTACCTTGAGCGTGAGTGATGCGCCCATTGATGATGTTAAAGACGTCACTGTGACATTCAGTAAGGTCGCTTTACTTCCTCAAGGGGGAGGTTCGCCTCTGATTTATGATGTGTATAAAATGGACGAAAACGGCGACTACGTTGATGAAAATGGCGATCCATTGCCAGATGGTGAGGACCCTATTCCTTTAAGTGTGAATTTGTTGGATTACCAAGGCAGCGATGCGCTTCCTTTGATTGAAAATGAGGTCATTCCGGTAGGCAGCTATAAGTTGTGTGTGTTTGCGAATGATGGCGATCATCCAACAGATCCATCTTACGTGGTAGAAAATGATGATACGAATCATGAGTTAACGGTGAAAGGTGAAGGTGCGTGTCCGCAAGGTGTGGGTAAAGAAGATAACGCTGGCGTACTTTACTTTAATAACTCATTTAATGTGAACCAACAAAGCAACGATTTTGTTGTCGAGTTCGACCTTCGACGTGGCCTAAAGAACAGTTCGACTTTCCCTGATTACACCATTCAAAGAACGTCTGTAAGCCTTATCAATACGGTTGAGACAGGAAACATTGAAGGCACTGTTGAACTTTCTACTTATGACACTTGTAACGGTGGTGATAATACCTTTGTTCAGGCAGTCTACTTGTATGAAGGTAATGTTGAACAAGCTGACATGGCTCCGATTGGCGGCAGTGATGAAGTGAAACCGATTACTTCAGCATCAGTGACAATCAATCAAGCACAGACCAACTATGAGTTTTCCCTTGGTTTCATCGACCCAGGTACTTACTCATTGGGTTATACCTGTACTGCGCAGTTCGACAGTGATGAAGACAATGCAGATCCGGTTGCTGATGGTTTTGAAATCTATGATGTTCAAAATAGTGTTCAGGTATTGGTTGGTCAAGACAGCCAAGTGTCATTCTAACCTATATGTGAATTATGCTTTTTAATCAAAACGGCCTCTCATTTGGAGGCCGTTTTTGATCATGTCACCTAGCTAGCATGAATTTGATGCGCATTGAGTGTGACTCTAGGGAAGTGATAATGTAACTTTGTATCTCTTACTATAACCTAGCGAAATGTACTCTGGCGTTGATTATGAAATCTAGCTTAAGCATTCGATCTTATACCAAGCAATTTAATACTCATGCTCATGATGACCATCACCAACTGGTATTGCCAATCCAAGGCAGTATCAATATCGAGATGGTGGGGTATATCGGCAAAGTGGCCGTGGGAGAATGTGTGGTGATTCCGGTAACCACAGCGCATGCGTTTAAGGCGGATGAAGCAGCGCGGTTTATTGTCGCGGATATGGCGGAGTTGCCGCAGCACTTGTTGGAGCATGAGCTCTCGGTTTTCACGATAACACCACCTTTGATGAGCTTTCTGCTGTTTGTTGAGAAGCAGCTGGAGTATCAGGTCGATAGTGGTATTGAGTCATCAATCTTGGATGTGTTTTCACTGCTGTTAGAGCTACAACAAGTGAGCAAGAGCATTGACCCTCGAATCCGTGCGGTACAAAGGTTGATTGCGGATAACTACACGCAGCCGTTATCCATTTCACAACTTGCTGAAACGGCCTGTTTGAGCCCCACTCAGTTTAAGAAACGATTTAAAGAGTGCCTTGGTATCAGTGCGCTTAAATACATCACTCGATATCGCATGGAGAAAGCCCAAGCCTTGTTAACCCACACCGATTTACCGGTTCAATTGATCGCTGAAAATGTGGGGTATAGTGATGTTTCTGCTTTCAGTCGCCGTTTCTCTCAGCACTTTGGAATGTCCCCAAGGGCGTTTCTAGGCTCAATAAAAGAGAGTCTTTAGAAACAACAATAGCGTCCTTTCAGCAAATTAACTTTTATCAATCTTCACTATTATCTATTTCAGAAATGAAAATTGGGTAATAGAAATGAATCTTGCCATCAATCGCGTTAACGAATTCCAAACGGGCACTTTAGCCATCTTGTTTGCTTCTATTTTATGGGGCACGACAGGCACTGCCGCAAGTTTTGCACCTGATCTAAGCCCATTAGCGATTGGTGCTTTCTCTATGGGCGTCGGTGGTCTATTGCAAGCGGGTTTGGCGTATCGAAAAATCCTATTCGCTTTCGACAAACTTTTGCAGAACAAGAAGTTGTTGGCTGTGAGCGCTTTGGCTTTGGCGGTCTACCCTTTAGCTTTCTATTCTTCAATGAAATTATCAGGTGTAGCGATTGGTACAGTCGTTTCGATTGCGACCGCACCCTTCTTTTCTGCATTGTTAGAGTGTCTGATTAGCAAAAAAAATAACATCAACAAACGTTGGCTCACTAGCTTTGCGATTGGTGTGGTGGGTATTGGGCTGTTGGTGTTTTCAGAATCTTCATCGGCGAATGAATCCGGTGATGATCTCAAGCTGTTGGGTATTACTTTAGGTCTACTCGCAGGGTTGTGTTACGCCATTTATTCTTGGGCGACAAAAGCACTGATAGACAAGGACATTAAGTCTCAAGCGGCGATGGGCAGTATTTTTGGCCTTGGTGCGATGCTGTTGCTGCCAACGCTCTGGTTTACTGGTGAGAACCTGTTTTCCTCGCAGACTAACGTGTTAGTCATCAGTTATCTGACGTTAATCCCACAATGCTTGGGCTATGTAGCATTCAGTTTTGGTTTACGCCATGTGACCGCGAGCAGTGCCAACCTGCTGACTCTGTTTGAACCGGTGGTTGCAGCGGTGCTTGCCGTCTGCGTTGTCGGTGAGCTGATTCCCTTTACAGGCTGGCTAGGTATGTCTCTGATTGTGCTGTGCTTGTTTATGCAGTCGAAGCCATCTAAAGGAACGTTATAAGTATTTTTTTATTGAGCCTAATTGAAATTTATTTATGTGTAATTCTTATAATTGAATAAAAGGAGTATCTCAGTTGCAAGAGTGCTGTTACTATCGCTATCAATAGTCGGGGGGCATATACCTTAATTGGTGTTTGCTGAGATCGTTATTCGAGACCCGTTGAACCTGATTCAGTTAACACTGGCGTAGGGAACTATAAGCACTCGATCTACGTCTGCACCCATGAACGCTTTCATGAGTTTAATGCGGCATTTCCTACGGTTAGTGTTGGTTCTCCTACGTCTTGCAAGATAGTAGGAGCGACAATGACACACAGTTCTATTCCACCAACCTTAACTCCAAGACCCTCAACTTGTCAGATCTCTATTGACAGTTCGATTCGATCAAACACTCCAATTGTTTTAACCATCGCGGGCTCTGACAGTGGTGGCGGCGCAGGTATTCAGGCAGACATCAAAGCCATGTCTGCAACCGGTAGTTTTGCTTGTTCTGTGATTACCGCTATTACTTCCCAGAACACTCAAGGCGTTTCTGCCATTTTTCCTATCCCGCTCGACCACGTAACAAGCCAATTAGATGCGGTTTTCACTGATCTGAATATAGTGGCGGTAAAAGTTGGTATGTTGGCTGATTCGCAAATCATCAAAATTGTCGCGGATAAAATTAAACAGTACCAACCCAAGTACCTCGTCATTGACCCTGTAATGGTGGCAACCAGCGGTGACTTGCTGTTAGAAACCTCTGCCATTAGTACATTAAAGCAAGAGCTGATTCCGCTAGCAGACATCATTACGCCTAACTTGCCGGAAGGCGCGGCACTGACGGGGAAAGCTGTGCCTGAAAGCGAAGCGGAAATGAAGGGAATGATTGAAGACCTACGCACACTGGGTGCTAAAGCCGTTCTTCTCAAAGGCGGCCACTTAGAGAAAGATGAAAACAGTAACGATCTACTGATTCTGACGACGACGTCTGCCTTGATTAGCGCGAAGCGTTTCCCGACTAAAAATACCCACGGCACGGGCTGTACGCTTTCATCTGCTATTGCTTCTTTCTTGGCCCAAGGCAACACGCTGCCAGAGGCTGTCGACCTAGGTAAGCAATACATTTCTCGCGCGATTGCTCATGCTGATGAGTTGCAAGTCGGCCAAGGCCATGGCCCGGTAAACCACTTCTTCGCTGGACACGGCAATGTCCGTTAATACGGTTGGTGTTCAGCTCAGCAATGCCTCCTTACGTTATAACGACAGTGAACACGCGACCTTATCGGGAATGTCGCTTAGCTTAAACGCAGGTAAGTGGACGGTATTATTGGGTAGAAGTGGCTGCGGGAAAACCACGGTATTGCGTTATCTGGCAGGCTTGTTGGACGATAAGGTGGAGTGGCAGGGCACATTGGTAACCTCTGATGAACTGCCTTTAACGGATCGCATCGCTTACATGGCGCAGCAGGACTTGTTACTGCCGTGGTTGTCGGTTATCGACAATGTATGCCTGAGTCATCGCTTTCAAAATCAAGTTTCTGATAAAGCACAGCAAACCAATCAAGCACTAGAGTTGTTAGCTGCGGTTGGTTTGGCTGATCACGCGTCTACTATGCCGGATCAGTTGTCTGGTGGTATGCGCCAGCGTGTTGCCTTGGCTCGCACCTTAATGCAAGACAAACCTGTTGTGCTGATGGACGAACCTTTCTCTGCGCTGGATGCGGTAACAAGACACAAGTTACAGACCTTAGCGTGTGAACTGTTAAGAGATAAAACCGTTGTGTTGATCACCCATGATCCACAAGAGGCGGTGCGATTGGCGGATAACTTGTATGTGTTGCAAGGTACACCTGCGAGCGCCCAGTCATTATCTGTGCCTAATACAGCGACACCAAGGGTGTTAGACGGTAAATGTGCTGAGTTACAACAAGCGATCTTAGAGCAGTTGGAGCGTGACTATGAATGATCTAACGCGAAGTGAAGCTGTGGCTAGCTCAAAGATAGAGAACGTAGCAGTGCAAAGCTCAGGGGTAGAAAGTTCAACCGAGACACAAACCAAACTTGCTCGCCCTCGACAGATGAGTCCCGTTATGCGGTTACTTATCAGCAGTGCTGTGATTCTTGGTTTATGGCAAATGGTGGTGGTTATCTTCGAGATGCCGAGCTTTATTCTGCCAGCGCCCGCAGAAGTCTCTATTAAGCTAATCGAACGTTACGATGTGTTACTCAAGCACACTTGGGTGACAGCACAAGAGATTTTACTTGGGTTACTACTGGGTTTGTCGATGGGGTTATTCTTCGCTCTGCAGATGTTGATGTTTGATCCGTTGAAACGTTGGCTATTGCCTATCTTAATTGCTAGCCAGGCCATTCCTGTATTTGCTATCGCGCCAGTATTGATGCTGTGGCTGGGTTATGGCATCGCTTCAAAAGTAGTCATGGCGGCAATCATTATCTTCTTCCCCGTGACGACATGTTGCTATGACGGCCTGCGTAATACACCGACAGGCTATCTCGATCTTGCCAAGACGATGGGTGCATCGAAATGGCAACTGCTCCGCCATATCCAACTGCCTGCTGCATTGCCAACCTTAGCATCTGGCATTCGTGTGGCTGTGGTGATTGCGCCAATTGGTGCAGTCGTTGGGGAGTGGGTGGGTTCGAGTGAGGGGCTGGGTTACCTAATGCTACAGGCCAACGCACGCATGATCATAGATGAGATGTTTGCGGCCTTGTTCATCTTGGCGGTGCTGTCTATCTCGCTCTACTTCGTTACAGATAAATTACTCAAAAAAGCTATCCCTTGGGAAAACCAATGATGGCTTCGCTCAACATAAGAATAATATTCAAAAGGAAAGGTTAACCGTGAAAAATACAAAATTGATAGGTGCAGTGGCACTGCTTGCTTCGCTAGTTTCAGGTCATGCTTTAGCGGACTCTGAACAAAAGAAACTGACACTGATGTTGGATTGGTTTGTGAACCCGAACCACGGCCCAATTGTTATTGCCCAAGAGCGTGGTTACTTTGCTGACCAAGGTTTAGAGGTTGAAATCCAAGAGCCAGCCGACCCAAGCACACCAGCAAAACTGGTCGCGGCAGGTAAGGTCGATTTAGCCGTAACTTACCAACCAAGTTTAACCATGGATGTGGCAGCTGGCCTTCCTTTAGTTCGTGCATCAACCCTTATCGCGACGCCACTAAACACACTAATGGTGCTGGATAATGGCAAGAACGATTCATTAGCGGATCTGAAAGGCAAGAAGATCGGTATTGCGATTGCGGGTAACGAAGAAGCGACTATCGGCACCATGCTAGCTCAAGAAAATGTTGCGTTTACAGACGTGCAAACCATCAATGTTGGTTGGGCACTGTCATCTTCATTGGCATCGGGCAAGGTAGACGCAATCTGGGGGGGCCTACGTAATTTCGAAACCAACCAACTAGCCCTTGAAGGCTTTAAAGCCAAAGCGTTCTTCCCTGAAGAGCACGGTGTGCCAGCTTATGATGAGCTGATCTTTGTGGCTAACGCAAAGCAGCGCGATGATGAAGCGATCAAAGCGTTCAACAAAGCACTCGAACAGGCAACCACTTACATTGTGAACCATCCACAAGATTCATGGATCGAGTTTGTGGCGTATTCACCAGATACGTTGAATAACGAGCTTAACCAACGCGCATGGAACGACACGCTGACTCGCTTTGCACTTCGCCCTTCAGCAGTGGACATGAAGCGTTACGATGATTACGCGCAGTTCATGTTCGACAAAGGCATTATTAAATCACTACCAAAAACCGCTGATTACGTACCGACTTTTGACTAAGGAATCTCATGAAATACCAAGACTTAATCCAAGCCTGCCAGCAAGATTGGCAAGACTACACTGAGCATGATTTTGTTAAAACGCTGGCAAACGGCACGCTTGCTCAACCTTGTTTTCTGCATTATTTGAAGCAAGATTTTTTGTTCTTAAAACAGTATGCTCGCGCTTATGCATTGGCAATTTACAAGGCTAAAACACTGGCTGATATGCGTCGTGCACTGCCAAGTGTCCATGCTTTATTAGATTCTGAAATCTCTCACCACGTGACTTACTGTGGTCAGTGGGGTTTAACTGAATCTGACCTAGAAAACGAACCTGAAGACTTCGGTACAGTCGCTTACACGCGCTACGTTTTAGATGCGGGTATGACGGGTGATCTGGTCGATCTTTATGCGGCACTGGCTCCGTGTTCAATTGGTTATGCCGTGATTGGTAAAGCGCTATTAGAAAGTAGTGATACTGTTTTAGAAGGCAACCCATACGCGAGCTGGCTACAGCTGTATGGTGGAGAAGAGTTCCAGTCTGGCGTTGAAACGGGCGCGGAATATTTCAATCAGCTGCTTGCTGAAATTGATATCAACAGCGAACGCGGTCAGAACATCGTTCATATCTTTAAAACGGCAACGCGTATGGAGGTGGCTTTTTGGCAGCAAGGGCTGAATGCTCTTGATAGCTCACCAGCCGTTTAAAGCGCTTTAACGAATAAGGATTTCCCCATGCTAACTGAACAAATCATTCAATCGCTTCGCGCAGTACGAGAACAAAAGCCACTGGTGGTGAACATCACCAACTACGTCGTGATGAACAATACGGCGAATGCTTTGTTGGCGATTGGTGCTTCTCCTATCATGGCGCACTCGCAACAAGAACTGGCTGAGATGATGTCATTCTCTGGCGCTTTGGTGGTTAACATTGGCACGCTAGACAGTGTTTGGACGCCGCGAATGTGTTTCGCGGTTGAGCAAGCGAATGCCAACAACAAGGTGGTGGTTCTTGATCCTGTGGGTTGTGGCGCAAGTACGCTGCGTACTGAGACTTCTCGTGAAATTGCACGTTTAGCGGATAAGTTGATCATTCGTGGTAATGCCTCTGAGATCATTGCGTTAGCGGGGGAGCATGCCCAAAGCAAAGGTGTGGATGCGTTAGATAGCAGTGATGCCGCATTAGACGCCGCAAAATGCTTAGCAGCTGAATACGGTGCGAATGTGGTGATTTCCGGTGAGACAGATTACGTTGTCACTAAAGATAGCGTTGCGACGTTAAACAATGGACACCCAATGATGCCGTATGTGACAGGCATGGGTTGTACCTTAACGGCATTGACGGGCGCATTTGCTGCTGTTGGAGATGAAAGTGGTTTGGCGGCAGCGGCGGTATTAGGCGTGGTTGGTGAAATCGCAGCTGAAAACTCACGCGGTCCGGGTAGTTTACAAATGAACTTGCTCGATGAGTTGTATCAATTAGACGAAGAGACTCTGATTCAACGCTTGAAGATTCAGTAGGCTCAATCTAGTTCTAAGCTCAAAACTGATAGTTCTAAGTTAATAGCTCTTAACTTAAAGAAAAGCCCCCGACACTTTATGTGCTGGGGGCTTTTTATTATTGGTTCAGAACTAGGTCAGCTGTGTTAAAGCTAGTTTTGCTAGGTTCTAAATCGATTCACTTGGCTTTCTAAGTGGTGAGCAACGTCGGTTAAGTCGCTCGCGGCGCCAGAAATGCTGCTGACCGACTCTTGGTTGCTTTGTGCGATGGTGTTTGCACCTTGTGCATTCTCACCCAGCGACTTAGTCAAGCAATCCTGTTCATCAACCGATACTGCAATCTGGCTGTTGGCCTGATTCAAATCTTGGATGTGTTGGTTAATCACATGCAGGTTCTGAGAGGCTTGTTGTGCCTGAGTAGAAGCATCTGAAACCGTGCTGTGGCTCTCTTTGATCGACTCTAACGCGTCTTTAGCGCCACGTTGTAGCGAGGTGATGAGCTCATCAATCTGGCTTGCAGAGTCTTGAGTACGCTTAGCTAGCGTTCTCACTTCATCGGCTACTACTGCAAATCCACGACCTTGTTCACCCGCACGAGCAGCTTCAATAGCCGCATTCAATGCCAGTAGGTTGGTTTGCTCAGAAACGCCTTTAATTACTTCAAGAATGGCACCAATGTTCATCGACTCTTTGTGTAGGTCAGTCACTTTTTGGCTGCTGACCTGCATGCTTTCATCGGCGCTACCAATCTCATGCAGTGTTTTGTCGACCTCTTTGAGTCCCATTGCCACATTCTCGGTTGCTTGGTTTGCAACTTGAGACGCGTGGTTAGCACTTGCCGCAATTTCTGATGTGCTGGAAGCCAATTGATCAACGGCAGAAGAGATATTGATCATTTCATTGTTCAATTGTGTTGCATTGGTCGAGCTGTTGTTTGTCACCTGATTAAGTGACTCCGACATCTCACCAATACGCACGCTAGAGCGGTTCACTTGACCAACAATATCGCGCAGTGATTCAATGGTGATCTCCATATTGGTCAGCAGTTCGCCAATCTCGTCTTTGCTCTCTATGTTTACTTCAACATTCAGGTTACCTTGAGAAAGCTCGTTGGTGATCTGTTTAACCTGCGCGATGCCTTTGGTAATAGAGCGAGTCACCAGCACGGCGCTTGTCATACCAATGACCAGAGCAACCCCCGTAAGCAAGATGATGATTTGAATAGAGCGTTTTTCACTGGCTTGCAGTACTGGCGTGAGCGCTTGCTTTTGTTGCTCGAGAATACTTTGAGCATCCGCGACTGCAATCGCTAAGCTGTCACCAATAGAGGCGAGGGTAGCGGTTCTTTGCGTGTTCTCAATCATCTGTTGATGAACCTGTTCAAAGCCTTTTGCATACGCTTCGCGCTGGTTAGAGAAGTCTTCAATCAGCTCACTTTGATACGGCGATGATTTAAGAGATTCAATATCACCTTCGATTCCTGGAAGTGAGTATTCAAAGATATCTTTACCCGCTTCATAGGTTTTGAGGTCATTGTTGTTTGAGTAACTGAGTACGGTGATCTTGGCTGCGAGGAAGTTCTCCATCAACATGCCCGCGTATAAGCTCGCGTTTGGATCGTTGTTATTGTATGACTCATACAGCAAGCTCTGAGCCGCTTTCAGTGCGTTGGTTTCTCGTTTGACCATCTCCACATTTACCAATTGGTCAATGAGGAGCTGACTCTGTTTCATTGAGCCATAAGCCGAATCAAATGCCGCAACGTTGTCCTGCACTAATTGCAAGCTCGATAAGCTATCTGTATTGGTGGTTGTTTGGATTAAGTTGTTCAGCAGTTCATCAATCGCGAGTTTGCTTGATTGATAATTCGCCTCATATTGCTCATCCAATGACTCTAAGTAGCGTTCAGAGGCTAAACGCATCTCAAGAAAGTCTACTTGAATGTTACCTGACAATGTCGCCTTGTGGCTAAGATCACTGTATTGGCTAAAGCCATTCGACAAGGTTTGAATACCTTTGTAACTCACAAAGCCTGAAATGACGAAAAAGAGCAAGCAAATGGCATAACCCAGCTTGATCTTGAGCGCTATAGAAAGGTGGCGCATAACTATCCCTATATTTACCTGATTCCTTCATCGCTGAGTATTCCATAAAACAGCATTCTGGGCATGCTTGAAGTGAATATTTTGTGTAATAAGTAATGCTTTAGTTAAAAAGTTCAGGTTTTTCGGTATGCTCTCAACGAGTTGCGTATTTGATGGCGCGTGTGTAATTGAGTTTATTAAGTATCAACTAGCATGCACATTATGCGATTTGTCGGTAAAATAGTAGAAAATCAATTTTATAAATCAACGCCAAAGGCACGCTATGAATCCTTATAAACTCTACTTGGTAACAGACGACCAACAAGATTTAGCAACACTTAAGTTCGTGGTTGAACGAGCGGTCTCAGGTGGCGTCACTATGGTTCAAGTAAGAGAAAAGCATGGAGATGTAAGAGCTTTCATTGAGCGTGCAAAAGCCGTTAAGTCGGTTTTAGCCGGAACGGGTGTACCGCTGATTATTAATGACAGGGTGGACGTTGCATTGGCTGTGGATGCTGATGGTTTACATTTAGGGCAATCGGATATGCCTGCAGTGTTGGCTCGTCAGTTGATTGGCCCAAACAAGATTCTTGGGTTATCGATTGAGACCGATAAGCAGCTACAAGAAGCTGATAGCTTGCCGATTGATTATATTGGCCTCAGCGCGCTGTTTGCTACACCGACTAAGACAAACCTAAAGAAACACTGGGGTTACGAAGGCATTCAAATGGCGTTGGATAGCACTAAGTTACCAATCGTCGGCGTTGGCGGAATCAACGAATCGAACATCCCTCAGCTTACTGAAACGGGCATTCATGGGCTAGCATTGGTATCAGCGATATGTCACGCCGAAGATCCGAAAGCCGCGACAGAGTATCTGTTGTCTCTTATGAAGTGATGTGGTGAAACTAACGACAATATTAACGCGTCGAACAATCAAGGTTTTAGTTTGCTTGCCACTGGTTGTACTGCAGTGAATAGCCACCGAGTTTTTCAATTAAGTTAGTGAGCACGGGTCCATTGATGTGACTTCGTGAAACTAAACAACCCACTGGCGTGAGCCAGCCACCATGTTCATGCGCCACAGGTAGAGCCACTAGCTTTCCTTTCTTAATTCCTTCCATCACCATCATTTCAGGTACATTTGCCCAGCCAACATCCTGTTCAACGAGATCAATGATGGTTCTGTGGTTGTTGGCATACCAAAGCATCGAGCTAATGCCATAGGTGAACCACAGTTCTCGCTGCTTGGAACTGCGATGCACGCATTGGCGGTAACGTTTTAAGTCGGAATCTTGCACTACGGGCATTTGGCTGAGTTCGTGCGTGGCGGAGCTTACAGTCAAAAAGCGTGCTTGGCCAAGTAAGAAGAAGTCCATATCCACCTTAAGTTCACCATCTGCATAGATGATGCCTATCTGCGCTTTTCCGCGTCTCACTAGATCTTCTACATCGAAGGTTGAGGTCGTAATAATATCGAAGTGTGTAATTGGGAACTGATCGGCTAGTGAACTAATTATCTTGATGAAGTTTTTATCAATGATGCTCTCATCAACAGCAATGATCAGTTCGTGCTCGTCTTCCTGTGTCAGCGATTCTACTTTTTGATCGAAGTACTTTTGTTGGTCGAGAATAGACTTAGCGACAGGCAATAACGCTTTACCTGTGTTGGTCAAAACAGGGATGTTTTTCTCTCGGTTAAACAGCTCTTGGTCGATAGCGATCTCTAGGTTAGCGATTGATTGGCTAACGCCGGACTGAGCGCGTTTCAGCTTGCGTGCGGCCGCTGAGAAAGATCCACTTTCACACACAGTGACGAAGACTTTTAGTTGCTCAAAACTGTACATGGTGTCTCTCAATTCTAAATAGGGGGATAATATTCAGGCTATCACTATTCGTGATGGTTGTTAACTTTCTATTATTATTTACGATGACATAATCCTAGCCAATCCAACACATAGTAGATTATTTAGAGGAATGTATGAGTACGTTAGAAAGAGTGTTTCACTCAGTATTATTTGAAGTTTTGGCTGTAACGCTTTCAATTATAGGCTTAGCGATATTTACCGATCATGATGTGAATGCCTTATCAGGAACCATGATAGTTGTTGCCACCATCGCGATGATTTGGAACTACTGTTTTAACCGCATTTTTGATCGCTACTTTACGGGTGAAAAATCCAAGCGTTCGCTTAAATTACGTGTTTTTCATGTCATGTTGTTCGAAGCTGGTCTGCTGGTCGCGACTATTCCAGTGATGGCTTACTTGCTTAACGTGGGGATATGGCAGGCATTTTTGATGGACATCGGCGTTACTGTCTTTATTACCATTTATGCGTTTGTATTTAACCTGACTTATGACCATGTTCGAGCATTTTGGGTGCAACGAACTGAATTGGCCCTTCGGTGAAATCTAGGTGTGACGCCTAAGGGTATGTTTTCTATATGTAACTCATTAAGTTTCCGAAATACCATGGTTAATAATGGTATGATCGAAGGTCCAGCACCATGAGTTATAAAGAATAGGAAAGAGAATGACTAACCTTACACATCAGCAAGAAGATGCAATGGCTACGTTTAAGGAAAACCTACACCTTCCAAATGGTGGTTTTCATAAACTGATTATTGAGCTAAGTAAGGAATATCAGCTGCCTTTTCAAAAGGTGCGTGCCGTTTTAAAGAAGGCTCAAAAAGACGTTGAACGTCAAATCCGTGAAGATTTTTCGAGTATTGATGATACGGTACTTAGCCAAGCGAATTGGTTGAGCATCATTAAGTCAAAGCTTATCGAACTGGCGAAAGATAACCAAACGGTGATGGATAAGCTGCAACTCAATCTGAAATATCAAAAAGTGTTGTCGGCAACCAATGGTTCAATTGCAAGTGAAGACGAGCGTGATGAATTGATTGAAGAGTTGATTCAAGCTTATGAAAAAGAGGTATTCAAGCCTTTACTGGCGATGCTGCATACAACAAAACTGTATTGGAAACTGATGCTGGTGGATGAGACATGTAAGATGAATGAGGTGAATCGTGAGAAGTTCAGTGATTACCCTCAACACATGCAAGCTGCAGAACACTTATATAAACTTGATCAAAAGTTAAGGTCGATGCCGTTAACGCAATGATAATGACGCATTGATGATTCAAGGTTCAATATAAGCGACTTTCAATGAAAGCACGATAACCTAGCTAGCGTGAGCCGCGTGTGAAATGCAAAAGGGCTAGGTTTCTAATTTTCTTTGTTCTGCTGGAGCGAATTGAGGGTCACATTTTGAGACTAAATATGTAATCTTTGGGAAATGCTATAGGAGTGTGAAATGTCCTAGTGTGTTTCCGTTGCCCGAAACTATTGTTCCGACGCTGTCCTGTTCATTAAACTCAAAGTCTATGAGATAACTGTTGTGTTGTAGCTTTGGCAATATGTGGCGGTGGAGTATATCGCTATTAAGTTGTCGAATCTCTGTGATCCATGACAGTTCTTCTTTTAGTAAGTCTATTTTAATTGTGAGCATTTATTACCTTTTAGTTTATTGACTGTTTTATCGCGTGATAATTGATACCAATGTGTTTGTCGTGTTGTTCTGCGTGACATAATTGTGCCTTGTGTTTATTACATTTATATTTAAGTAGTTGAACTATTTTTAATTTGCTAGAAAAAAAGCAAATAACGAATAGAACGGTAGTGGGATCGAATTTGAAAGCTATTGAATGACTATCTAGGTGAAAGCTGACGCAGAGATGGTGTAACGAGGGAATCGAGAACTGTCTATGAGGAACTTGGACTGAATTTAGCATTAACAGCTCTTTAAATCAGAGCCAGAGGACGCACTATACGCCTAGTTTTTTTAATTACAACTTTATTTTCAATTAAACTTAAAATAATCAGCATACAGAATTCCATTTATAGGGAGATTGATGAACATAATGATGGCTGATGATTGGTTTCAAAATATGAAAGGTTTGATGCTTCACTGATTTATTTTTTTAATACGATATGGTTGTTTTTGCAACGAGAATGACTGTCGCTAATGGCTAATCGAGATAACCAGATATGAATATCCACTTTTACGCATTTGAATACAAAAGTTGTTGTGCTGCACACTTGATGCGAATATAATTGATAACTATTATCACTTGCGTTGCTGGTTTGTTACTCATTCAATAACAAACTTTACGTTATCGTTATTTAGCTGTTGTTTACGCATCAGATTACTTATGAATCATGTGACTTTCATAAGTGAGTCGCGGTTTGTATCAACAACACAGGAAGAGACATGAAAAAAATAATCAATTCAGTTCGCCAATTATTGAGCGGGCTTGCTGTTGCGTTATCATTCACGATGGTCGTTCAAGCGGAAACCGTCACCATTGAGCATGTAAAAGGTACAGCGCAGTTTACTGCAGTACCACAGCGAGTGGTGGTTCTAGGCCACGGTAGCTTAGATGTGCTTGATCAAATCGGTGTGCAGCCAGTTGGCGCGCCTCATAGCTTGCTGCCTGATTACCTAGCTTCGTACAAAGATACGACGGCAAATACAGGCTCATTAAGCGAACCTGATTTTGAAGCTATCTACATGTTGAAACCTGACATCATCATCGCGGAAAACCGCATGCTTAAGGTTTACGACAAACTGGCACAAATTGCTCCGACCATCATGTTCTCTATTGAAGGTGACAAGTACTGGGCTGATGCTCAGCAAAATTGGCGCGCACTAGGCGACATCTTTGGTAAGCAAGCTGAAGTCGAAGCGATCATTAAAGAGACTCAAGCTTCTATCACAGCAGTAAACGACAAAGTAGCGTCTGACGAAACTTCAGCAATGATGTTGATGAACAACGGTAATAATATTGCGATGTTCAACAAAGGCAGCCGATTCTCTATCATTTTTGATGACTTTGGTTTCGTTGAATCAAAGAGTGCGGTAGTGGCCCCAATTAAAGGGAGTCACGGTAACTTAATCTCATTCGAATACATTGCTGATGCAAAACCGGAAGTGCTTTACGTACTTGACCGCGAAAAAGCGATTGGTAAGTCAGAGGGGCGAGCACAACAACTATTCAATAATCCATTAGTAGCTGCAACACCAGCAGCGCAAAAGGGCAACATTGTTTACCTCGATTCAAGTGCTTGGTATCTGGCGGGTGGCGGTGTAACTGCGGTTCACAGAATGCTTGGTGACATTGAACGTACCATTCAATAGTAACCAATAGTTCGATTCTTGGGCTTATAAGAACGTTCTTATAAGCCCTTTTCACTTTCCATACGGGCTCCCCGAGACTACCTTTAGTGTTATTTCTATGTTGAAACCCATTGCAGCTGCTGTATTTCTTGTTGTGCTATGTGTGGTGTCATTGATGGTTGGGGTTGCTGAAATCAATTTTAGTGATTTCTTAAATGGCAACCAACACGCCAATTCTATTTATATTGTTAGCCGGATCCCTCGACTATTCGCGATTGTACTTGCCGGAGCTGGTTTGAGTGTCTCCGGTCTTATTATGCAGCAGATCGTGCAAAATAAGTTCGCCTCGCCGTCCACGATGGGTACGATTGACTGTGCCATGTTGGGGTATATCGTTGGTATACTGATGCTGGGTAACGCCGCGCAATGGAGCTACTTAGGCTTCACCTTCGCGTTTGCAGTTTTCGGTACCTTGTTATTAGTTCGTTTCTTACAACATCTTAAGTTTAAGAATGCGGTTTTGGTGCCATTAATTGGTATTATGTATGGTAACGTTGTCTCGTCTCTAACGACATTTATCGCCTACAAGTATGACTTGGTGCAAACCATGTCGGCATGGACAATGGCGAATTTTGCGAGTGTGTTACAAGGCAGCTATGAAATTCTGTACCTCGCGGTTCCTGCTTGTGTGTTGGCTTATTACTTCGCCAGCCAATTTAGTGCGGCGAGTATTGGCGAGAGCTTTGCAAAAAACATCGGCCTGAATTATCAGAAGATTGTTTTTATCGGTGTTTCTCTAGTCGCGATCTGTGCTTCTTCTGTGGTGATGATCGTCGGTGTTATTCCATTCCTTGGTCTAATCGTTCCTAACATTGTGTCTTTAATGATGGGCGATAACATGAAGAAAATTTTACCTTGGACGGCTTATTGGGGCGTGATCTTGGTGTTAGCTTGCGACTTGTTAGCTCGAGTCATCATCTTCCCTTATGAGATTCCAATCTCGATGGTAATCAGCATCTTTGGTGGCTTGATTTTTATCTACCTAATCATGAGAGACAAGACGAATGCGTGATTCAGTAAAAATTGCGATTCTGGCCATCGCGTCTTTGTGTATGGCGGCAGTCTTTGTGGGGCAGGGACTTACGTGGGATAACTATGAGTTCTTCTTGTCTCTGCGACTACCCAAAGTGCTGTCGATTGTGTTGGCGGCTGTGGCGATCTCGGCGTCGTCACTGGTTTTCCAAACCATCACTAATAATCGAATTTTAACACCTTCAATTTTGGGTTTTGACAGTTTATACATGCTGGTTCAAACGTCTCTTTTGTTTGTGTTCGGTGGTACCAGTTTTTGGGTAATTGACGTTATCGCTAACTTTTCACTGTCTGTGGCGGTGATGATCTTGTTCTCATTTGTGTTGTTTCATTTCTATTTCAAGAGTAAACGAAACAACGTATTTACACTGTTGCTGATTGGTATCGTGTGTGGCAGCGTATTCTCGAGCCTTTCCAATTTCTTAACTATGTTGATTGATCCAAACGAATTTGCAGTGCTGCAGAATGTGATGTTCGCAAGCTTCAACAACGTAAAAGGTGAGTTGGTTTACCTTAGTATTATTCCATTGGGGGTGAGCGTGTTTGGCCTGTGGCTTCTGGCTCCCAAGCTCGATGTGCTTTGGCTTGGGGTCGATAATGCGACAAGTTTAGGTGTGAACACTAAGCGACTTACCCAAATTACGTTAATCATTGTTTCCATTATGGTGGCGATATCCACTGCTTTAGTCGGGCCTGTGCTTTTCTTTGGCTTGATCACCGTGAGCTTGGCTCGTCAGATGTTCAGCTCTTATCAACACCGCGTGCTTATCATCGCCAGCAGTTTGTTAGCAGTGGTGCTGTTGTTGTCTGGGCAATGGTTTATTGAAAAAGTGATGGCGTTTGAAACCACGGTGAGTGTGATTATTAATTTGGTTGGCGGTTTATATTTTATGTTTTTGTTGTTACGCACCAGAATTCATTAAAGGTAGTAAGTAGTGATTAAATTAACAGGTTTGAGTAAGAAGTATGGCAAATCACTCGTGGTGGATGATGCCAGTGCTATGTTCCCAAAAGGCGAAGTGACTTCTATTATTGGCCCAAATGGTGCGGGGAAAAGTACATTGCTTTCAATGGCGAGTCGCTTAACTGAAAGTGACGCTGGTGAGGTGATTATTGGTGACAAGTTACTGGCTGAATGGGATACCAAAGAGCTGGCAAAGCACCTTGCTGTCCTAAGACAGTCAAACAACATCAACATGCGATTTACGATTCGTGAGTTGGTCTGTTTTGGTCGTTTCCCTCATTCCCAAGGTCGCTTAAAAGCAGAAGATAATAAAATTGTTGATACTGCTTTAGAGCACCTCGGTATTACTGATATTCAAAACAAATACCTAGATGAGTTGAGTGGCGGTCAGCGTCAAATGGCGTTTATTGCAATGGTTGTGGCGCAAGATACCGACTATGTGTTCTTGGATGAGCCACTCAACAATCTTGATATTAAGCACTCGGTAGAAATCATGCAGACGCTTCGTCGTTTAGCGCATGAGTTTAATAAAGCGGTAGTGATCGTGATTCACGATATCAACTTTGCTTCTTGTTACTCAGATAACATTGTTGCAATGAAAAAAGGCCAAGTGGTTAAGTCGGGTAAGGTCTCTGAAGTGGTTGAAAAGTCAGTAATGGAATCGATCTACGAGATACCGTTTGAGATTCGTGAGTTCGATGGCGTTCGCATCTGTATGTATTACTCAGGTCGATAACCTTGCTGTATCCAACCATGAAAATTGATATCACTTAAAGAACCTAGCCTTTACTTTTATGATTACCCCTCGTAACTCTTAGCATTAAAGGCTTTCGGTCAATCTACGAAACGAACGAATGACAGACACTGTGTTTGATCAACTCAATCACAGTGTTGTATCTGTGTGGTAGCTTTCTGTTTCGCTTCTGAATCAAATATAAGGTTTCTTCAACTTCTACTTTTGGAGGAACTACATACAACTTATCGCGTTCTGGAAAATGTTCCACAGCGCCCGCTGGTAAAACCGTAAACCCAAGCCCTTTTGATACAGGTAGCAAGATCTGGTGAAGCTGATTGATGTAGCCAGATCTTGGTATCTCATTAACGTTGATGTTCGCTAAGTCTTTATCTCCGCACAGGTCGAAATACAAAGACAAATAGTGTGCAGAATCTGGATGGGCAATCAGGCCTATGTCATGAAGTACTTGCGGCGTTATCTCTAAATCAGCAAGACTGTGATGGACGATAAGACACAAGGCTTCTTTGCCAATGACTTGGCTTTGGTAATAACTGTCGTTGGGCGAGTGTCTAACGATGCCGATGTCAGTCGTGCCTTGGAGCAAATCATTTAATATCTTTTGGTTTGGCGCAGCTTCTAGGTGAATGCTTAATTCTCGATGTTGTTGCTGCAATTCAAGAAGCTTTGGATAAAGGCGCAGAGATAAAGAGCCAGAGCACGAAAGGTTACATTGTCCTGAATACGGGTTGTCAAAACTCAGAGACTCAAAAAGGTCTTCTTGGTCTTTCTCTAGCTTAAGCGCATAACGATACATAATCCGGCCTTGTTCGGTCAGTTCGAAGCTCTTATTTTCTCTCGATAACAAGTCACAGTGACAAGCTTGCTCAAGCTTTTTGATGTGTTGGCTAACGCCAGGCTGCGTCATATACAGCTTTTCTGCGGTTTGGGTGAAATGACCAACTTCAACCAGAGTTTTAAATGTATTGAGCCAAAGTGGATTAATCATACTCACCTTTTATTCCATAATAACAAAAAATTATTATTATCTTTAATTATGATAATTTCAAATCTAGCGTCTAAACTAGCGTCAATCAAAACTAAAGTGATAGGGAATTTCTGAGAATCAGCGGTTAGGTGACTTCGTGGAGTATCTTATGAGTAACAAAGTGTTGCGACTTTGTTGGATTTTTGGTCTATTGATCAACTGTGCTCATATTTAGGAACGAAGATGAATAGAAATGTTTGGCTGCTCTCACTGTGTCAGGCCTTATTGATGACAGGTAACATATTACTGATTTCGGTGATTGGCTTGATAGGCAAACAGATTGCGCCTAGTGTCAGCATGATTACTTTGCCGGTTGCGCTGCAGTTTTTGGGTTTAATGGCTGCCACTATTCCAGCGTCTTTAATTTCAGGAAAGTTAGGACGAAAACGAGGCTTTAGTATTGGTAATGTAGTCGGTATTACCGGAGCAAGCCTCGCAACTTATGCGTTATCTCAGCAACATTTCTATTTGTTTTGCCTCGCCACATTTTTACTTGGAGTTGGGATCGGTTTTGGTACGCTTTATCGCTTCGCTGCAATTGAAGTGTGTGACGAAAATGCACGCCATCGTGCTATTTCAATATCAATGGCTGGTGGCGTTCTCGCCGCTGTATTGGGGCCTAACTTAGCGATCATGTCTCAGCAATGGTCAGCAGATGGTTTGTATATCGGTGCTTTTGCGTCGTTGATCGGCCTAAACATATTAGCTTTAGCGTTGTTACAAACAATTCAGTTTCCCAAAGTCTCTTTTAATAGCCAAGCACCAAAAGCCGATCCCCTCAGTGTGATCATTAAAGCGCCGAACTTTATTGGTGCCGTGTTTGCTGCGATGGTTGCTTATGCCGTAATGAATATTTTGATGACCGCAACACCATTGGCGATGATCGGCTGTGGCTTTGACTTTACTAAGGCCGCTGGCGTGATTGAGTGGCACGTGTTGGGTATGTTTGTGCCGGCATTCTTTACGGGTTCCCTTATCGAGAAGTTTGGATCACGAATGATGATCCTTGTTGGTGGTGTTCTATTTGTGGTGAGTATTGCCATCAATATCCATGGTGTATCGATTTGGCACTTTAGGGCGGCTTTGGTTGTGCTTGGCGTGGGTTGGAACTTTATGTTCATCGCCGCAACGGGTTTGTTTAGCCAATCTTATGAGTCGCAGAACAAAGCCAAGGCTCAAGCATTTAACGAGTTTGTTGTATTTGGTTGTGTCACTGTCACCGCGCTATTATCCGGCTGGTTAGAATCGACCGCGGGCTGGCAAAACCTAAATATTTACGTACTCCCGTTCGTGTTAGCGGTGATTATGATGTTTGCGTTTAGTGCTCGAAAATCTCACATTCATAAACAATCTGTGTAAGAGGGGGGGGGCGGGTTGTTGGCTAGAAAGTCTTTCACCTTGACGCCGCTTTTCTGCCTCGCATGTAAACAAAAGGTTCATCGCGGCTTTCTGCGGAAAGCCGTGATGAACCTTAAGTAATCATAAATAAACCTTAGATAATAATGGATAAGTCTTAGGTAATAACGATTTATAAATCGACTACGATTGTTTTTGTTACTGTGGCGCCTTGGTCATCGATTATCTTTAGCGTTACTTCATGCTTTCCGTATGAAGGGAAGATAGAAGTGAAGGTGCGACCTCGTTTTACTTTTCCATTTGGAAGCGTCCATTCGGTATCAACAATACGACCATCGCTGTCTGAACTTGTAGACCACATGGTTACCCAGCGTCCCAAGTGGATGTACTTCGCACTTGCTTCCGGTAGGGTGTTCGGAGATTCAACACTCACTACAGAACTGAACGAATCAGTGGCGCCTTTGTCGTCGACAACAGTCAAGCTCACCGTGTAATCACCGGCTTGCTCGTAAGACCAAGTTGGTGCCATTTCGTTGCTTGTTGCACCGTTACCAAAGTCCCATAGGTAACTGGAGATCTCACCGTCTTGATCAGAGCTGAAGTTATGTGTAGAAACGTTCAGGCCAGTAACATTGAGCTCGAAGCTCGCAGTAGGGGTGACGTTGTGTTGGCTTACTTTAGATAAGCGCACCACACCGTATTCGTTGTTGTCACTCTGATTCACAATATCAACGGCTAAGCCAAATTCAGTCAAGATACGTCCTGAATCAGGTGCTTGTGGAGACGAATAATCTTGGTCGTCAGAGAAGCTAGCATTGCCAAGCAAACTGGTATCTTCAAGTACATCATTGTCACTGTTCACAAGACGCATTGGAGTATGATCTTTGAGAGAAAACGCAGCATCACGAACTTGGTAACGAGTTTGAGCGACTTCACCGGACTTCTCCCAAGTCATGGCGTTCTGGTCTGCATCAACCACACCTAACCAACCTTCGCCTGGGTGCTTACCTACCCAGTTATCAGTTAGCGACTCGTCTACGTACCAAATGATCAAGCCCGGATCGAATGAGATCAGTTGACCCATACGTTTAATGTTGGCTAGACCTTCATCAACATCCATGTGGCTGCGCCATTGCAGCAGGTAGTAGTGTTGTGCTTGGAGGAATCCATTACTCAGCTTGTAGCCATTAAGAGCGAAGGTTGAGTTGCTTTCAGCATCGTCTATTGATGTCACTTCACCATCCACGACTACACTGAGGTTATCCAGATAGAAGCCTTCCATTGCCAAGCCACCATCGGTGATGTACTCAAACGAAAGCTCTACTTCTTGGCCTGCCCATTGTGAAACATCGAATTCAGCATCAATCCAACCGCCAGACTCGCCGCCAATAGCAGGTACGAGACCTGTATTGTATGGGTCGTCCATTGAGGTAATGTTACCTGCGATGGCTTGTCCATTAATGAGTACGCGCGCAAAGTCGTAATCTTTTTCAATCTCATACCAAGTTTTGAACGAAAGCAGAGCAGAATCACCAGCTGGAATCACCAACTTGCGAGTCATGCTGTTTTTCAGGTCATCACCTTTTTGAGAGTGGAACGAATACTCACCAGCAAACGGTTTTAAACCTTCGATCTGTTTTTCTGGAAGATCCACTTTAATCATGTTCGGACGGCTGTTATCCGTCGTTTGGAACAGCGTATAAACTTGCGGGTTGTCTTCAAGGTCATCAATCGAGATTTGATCATCGTTAATCCAACGACCGCCAATCGATTTTTGAAGGAAGTGCTTTGCCCAAGAGCTGAATGCCGTTGGTTGTGTGCCACCAATTTTGCCAGCCCAGCTACCCGAAGACATGATTGACCAATAAGATACAGGTTCACCCTTGCCTGTGTATTGAGTGTCGTATTCATCTGGTAGACCCAAATCGTGGCCATATTCATGAGCACAAACACCAGCTGCCGCATCAATCGGTTGAATAGTGTAATCAAATGCCGCGTATTGGCCACCAAAGCGGTCAGGAAGCGAGCTAGAGGTACCTTCAAGCACATGTGTACGACCAAGGTTGAATCGGTGAGACCAAATCGCATCAGGACCTAATACGCCACCACCGGCTTCTTCGCCAACAGATGCGTGGAACACCATCAGGTGATCAATCACGCCATCGGGTTCACGGAAGTTCCCGTCACCGTCGTAATCGTAACGATCTTCGATATCGTAATCGGCTAGGTTGATACTAGGATCCTGAGCCAGTTGATTCAGCGCTTCGCGAACCAATTCTTGTGCATTTAGATCGTTGTCGGTCGTCGGGGAGTTACCACCATAGAAAGATGAAGGTTTCGAGGCGCGATACCAACCCGCGGCTTGACCTGCAACGCTGTAACTATCACCTGATTCGCTTTGGTAATACTGACGCATAGAGATTAGGTTTTCGCCATTTGGCCCTGTGTAGCCAGAATTTGAAAACAGCAATTCTTGATAATGCTCAGGGTTGTAGCTCTCGTACAACATCTGAGTGTGTTCTTCGGTCAGCTTGTTGTCATCCCAGTTCAAATCAGGGAAGTCGACCAGTAGAGCGAGCACCTTGTCTGTACGCTTGGTGTCGACTTCTAAAGCAAAGACACTTGCTTTGTTAACGCCAGATCCTTTTTCTATGGCTTTGAGTATTTTTGCTCGTTGCTCAAGCGCTTTTTTTCCGAATTGTGCATCGCCCTTAAAACCGGAATTGATCTTCTTTTTCAAGTAACGGTCAAGCGCATCCTGCTTTGCCACATCGGTTGTATCTTGGTCGACTAAGCCTTGTCTAATTAGCATTTCAATGAGTTTGTCTTCATTAACAACACCTAAATCAATCGGTGTTTTAGCATAACTGCTGACGCTAAACAGAGTAAGCATTGCTGAGGCCAACAATGTTTTTCTCATTATCTTCATTACATTTCCTTTTTTGTATTTCCATGTCGATATCAGAATCAACTTGCCTTATTCGGAATGGTTGTCCGAGTTTGGCTTAATACACTCTTTTGGTGTTTTAGGTATCTGACGTTTATTAGTTGATTTGTTTTTATTAACCAACTTGTTGGTATCCGCTATCTCATTTGTATTGCCTGTTTCTTGTCTTTTTTTTGAATCAAACTGACGGCTTTTCATTTGCTTCGCGTTGAGATAGATACGTAAAGCTTCATGATTGTCCTCGTAGGTTAAGCCAGGACAAATAACACCTCGTTCAATCAATGACTTAAGCAAAAGTTCATCATTCTCAATGGTGGAAGCCTGTGACAGTGAGGAAAAAAGTAGAACGATTAAAGCCATTGTTTTGTGTGACATTTTATATCAAGCCATCAGTTTTGATTATGTAACAAAATATATTTATAAAATTAGCCGATCAAACAGATAATCATTACAAGTTATTATTCGTTCCGATTTCAACATTAATAGTTAATATCAAATAGTGACTGTTATTTATTTTATTGTCAGTTATTTAGTGGGGTTGGATGCATTAATAGTTGATAGTTTTAATTTTTAATAATGGTGCCGAAGAGATAACTATTATTCTGGAAAGCGCTTTGTGCAAGGTTTGGTATTATAATTGATCGATCAAATTTTTTATTGTCGATGTTTAAAAAATGCATGTAATAATTGAGTGTTTAATAAATATCTAGGTTGAAAATTATTTCTACTCAAATATCAATAATTAGGGTATTGAGAGTGATTTTTAGTGTTTCAATGACGTGAAATATTAACAATAGCGGAGGTGATAGGAGCCCCAATTCGTAAAAAAGAGCCCGTATTTGAGCTCTTTTTCTATTATTTTCGTTGGTGATTTACTTATGATTGAGAGACATCTCGATAAAAGTAACGTTCGCAAGTACTTGAATTTATACGCTTAATGATGTTGGATATTAAAGCGATAACCAGCACTGAGAATACTAACCTTCCCCAAAATATGGTGTAGAAGTCGGCTCCAATAAGCATGATCAACAACGTGTCTTCAATCAAACTGTGGAGCATGTTGAGCAGCATGATTGCGGTGAATACATCCCTCGCGGAGATATGTCCCTTTTTAGCTTCATTGATCAATAAGCCGCCGCCAAACGAAAGACCAAGCGTGATTCCGATGATCGTTAGGTTGGTTGCATCCTTGCTGATTCCTAGCAGCCTCAAGAATGGTCTTAACAATATTGCCATGAGCTTTTCAATGCCGAGAATCTTTAAAACCTTGAGTAGCAGTAATAGAGCTGAAATTACCATGAAGATAACGGCAAAGCTCTTGAGCTGTTCAATAGCCCAACCCAAATAGCTTGTGTCTCCTGATACTTCCGGCTGCCAAAGCACCGTTGCTGGGTAGTTGAGCAAATCTCCGTATTGATAGCTGAGGTTGAGTAGCCATGCCAACACTAAGCTACCACCGACTCGTACCGACAGCGTAGCCAGCCAGTTCACGCCTGCCTTTTTGGCTATTGCTCCCTCAATCGGCAGTGAGTGGGCGAGAAGCATCATGCTGCCTAAAACTGAGGCTTGAGCAACCGTTAATGGAGCATCGGAATTGATCAAAATAATCAGCCCCGCATAGATGTTAGTGAGTATGGTGGTTGCCCATACTAAGCCCATCTCTTTCGGTAAGCCGACGCTTTCCATCATTGGGCTCAGCCATTCGCTAAGAATCACGATGCCGCCGAGTTCTTCAACGACCTTTATCACGATGATAATTGGAATCATGATTCGGAAAAGAGTCGAGGTGACATCGAAAATCTCTCTAAGGAGTTCTTTAAAAAATTGATAGGTTGATTTCATAGTTACGACCATGGTTCGATTGTTTGGTATGAGAAGATCTTAACGTGATTGTTGTGATTAAAATTTCTAAATTGACCTTTAAAGTTTCGATAAATTTTTTAATTATCGTAGTATTAAAAATTACAAGTCAAAAATGTATTGGTTTAAGAAATTATGGTGATTGACCGTATAGATAGAAGCATTCTGGTTGAACTACAAAAAAACAACCGAATCCCTAATCAGACATTGGCTGAGCTGGTTGGGTTATCACCGCCTGCTTGCTTAAAGCGAGTGAAACGGCTGAGAGAAGAGGGCGTGATTGTCGGTGATGTGTCCATCATTAATCCAGAACTGACAGGCAGTAAGATGACTTTGGTCGTATCTGTGGAAATGGAGCGTGACCGAGGGGATATTTACCAAATCTTTCGCCACTCTATTTCAAAGGCAGAAGAGGTCACGCAGTGCTATCAGATATCAGGCAGCTTTGATTTCATGTTGATTGTGACGGTCAAAGACATTCAAGCCTACGAAGGCTTTGTGGAGCGAGTACTACGCAAAGATCTGAATATTCGTAAATTCCATACCTCTGTCTCAATGAGAACCGTGAAATTTACCACTGCAGTAAACTTAGATGAGTCATGACTGTTAGCTTGAGAAGATATGTGAAGTTATTAGCTTTGTGAGGTACTTAGCTAATATTTGTATAAATAGTAGGCATTTACACAAAATGTGACGTTCACATTTTGTCATAACTTTAATAATTGTATATATTCCTCGCCTAAAATAATAATTAACCTAAGTTAATATAATGACTGTCAGCTCATCTACTCAATCTCGTGAAACACTTCTCTGCGAAAACGAACAACTTGTCTCTACCACTAACTTAAAAGGCGTGATTACGTACAGTAATGATGCTTTTTGTCGCATCGCGGAATACAGCCAACAAGAATTGCTAGGGCAACACCACAATATCGTAAGGCATAACGATATGCCGAAAGCCGCCTTTGCTGATATGTGGGTTAACCTAAAGCAAGGTAAAGCTTGGCGTGGCATCGTAAAAAACAAAACTAAATCCGGTGGGTTTTATTGGGTCGATGCTTACGTAACTCCAATTTACGACAATGGTAAGGTGAGTGGCTACCAGTCTGTTCGTGTTAAGCCCAAGAATGAATGGATACAAGTTGCAGACAAGGCTTATCAAAGCCTGTTGAAGGCTGAAAAATCGGGTCGTCAATGGTCATTAAAGATCAGTGACAGTGTTCGTTACGCGGTTTTGTTAGGCTCTTTGACTGCGCCTCTGATTTCAAATCTCATTGAAGTAGGGCAAGTATCCCAATGGCTTCTTAGCTTGCTGCCTGTTTCAGCATTAGCGTTGCTTTTCCGACAAGAGCTGATAGATACTCCACTGCAGTTGAAAAAGCTGCAATCGAAATTCGATAGTGTCAGTCGCCTTGTCTATTCAGGTAATAGTCAGTTCTCCGTTGCCGATTTTCACTTGAAACTATTGTCTGCAAGAATTCGCACCGTATTAGGTCGTATGACAGACTCTGCCAAGCCGTTACAAGATTTGGCTGACAACTTGAATGCCACGTCATTTGAAGTATCAGAAGCTTTAGATCAACAAACAAAAGACATTCTTCAAGTACGAGAGGCGACAGAAGAGGTTGAAGTCACCGCCAATGAGGTCTCTTCTCGCACTGAAGAAGCGCATCAGATTGTTGATGTGACTTTGCAAACCTGTGCTGGTGCTAAAGAGAGTATTAATCAAACTCATCAAAACTTAGAGAGCCTAGCTTCTCAGGCTGAAAAGGCGACTCAAACGACTTACCAACTGAGCGATCAAGCGCAGAGCGTAAGCAAGATAATGGAAGAGATTGGTGGAATCGCCGAACAAACCAACTTGTTGGCCCTGAACGCTGCGATTGAAGCGGCTAGAGCGGGCGAGCAAGGACGAGGCTTTGCCGTTGTTGCCGACGAAGTACGTGCGCTATCGGGTCGTACGTCAAAGGCGACGGTTCAGATCAAAGAGAGTATCGACACCATGCTAGCGACGATTGAAGGCTGGCAAAAGGATATTCTGGCGAACCGAGAGCAAACGGACGCGTGTGGCGATGTTGCGAAGGTGAGTGCAGATCGCTTATCTGAAGTCGAAACTTTAATGCAATCGATGAACGATTTAATGCAGTCGGTTGAAAGTTCTGCTCATAAACAACGTGAGCTGTCGAGTGAAGTCAACCTGCATATGCAGTCTATCGCGTCTACGGCAGAACAAAATTTGGTTGCTACGCATTCAGTGAAAGACCACTCCACAGAGCTAAAAGAACAAGTCAATGAGTTCTACCAACTGGCAAAGCGTTTCGAAGAGAAATAGCCGTTAGATTTAATCCGAATGAGAAATCAGTGATAAAAAAAGCCCCGCATTTTCATGCGGGGCTTTCTGTATGTATCAACCCATTTAAGGGCGAGACAATATATTCAAGATCAAGCTAGAAGCTCTTTCGCTGTGTTTACTACGTTTTCAGTAGTGAAACCGAACATCTTGAATAGCTCACCTGCTGGTGCAGACTCGCCGAACGTTGTCATACCGATGATCTTGCCACCGAAACCAACGTACTTGTACCAGAAGTCAGCGATGCCAGCTTCTACAGCGATACGTGCAGTTACGTCAGATGGAAGTACAGACTCACGGTACTGCGCGTCTTGCTTGTCGAACGCGTCAGTAGCAGGCATAGAAACTACACGTACTTTCTTACCTTCAGCCGTTAGTTCAGCAGCAGCGTTAACCGCTAGTTCAACTTCAGAACCAGTAGCGATAAGGATAAGCTCTGGCTTGCCTTCACAATCTTTCAGGATGTAACCACCCTTAGCTATGTTTGCTACTTGCTCAGCGTCACGATCTTGTTGTGCAAGGTTTTGACGAGAGAAGATAAGTGCAGAAGGACCATCTTTACGCTCGATTGCCAGTTTCCAAGCCACAGCAGACTCAACTTGGTCACATGGACGCCATGTGCTCATGTTTGGCGTTAGACGTAGAGAAGCGATCTGCTCAACTGGTTGGTGGGTTGGACCATCTTCGCCAAGACCGATAGAGTCATGCGTGTAAACTTGGATGTTCTGAGTTTTCATCAGAGCTGCCATACGCATAGCGTTACGAGCGTATTCCATGAACATTAGGAACGTTGCGCCGTAGGGTACGAAACCACCGTGCAGAGCGATACCGTTCATGATAGCCGTCATACCGAATTCACGTACACCGTAGTGGATGTAGTTGCCAGAGAAGTCGTTCGCTTCAAGCGACTTAGAACCAGACCACATAGTCAGGTTAGAAGGTGCAAGGTCAGCAGAGCCGCCCATGAATTCAGGTAGCATAGCACCGAACGCTTCTAGAGCATTTTGAGATGCTTTACGTGATGCGATGTTTGCTGGGTTAGCTTGAAGATCAGCGATAATTGCTGATGCTTTCTCTTCCCACTGTGCAGGAAGATCACCGTTTACGCGGCGTTTGAATTCAGCTGCCAGCTCAGGGTATGCTGCTTTATAAGCTGCAAGTTTCTCGTTCCACGCTGCTTCCTTAGCTGCGCCTGCTTCTTTCGCATCCCACTCTGCGTAAACTTCCGACGGAATTTCAAAAGGACCGTGCTCCCAACCTAGTTGTTTACGAGTTGCTGCGATTTCGTCAGCGCCTAAAGGTGCACCGTGACAGTCGTGCGTACCTGCTTTGTTTGGAGAACCAAATCCGATTACTGTTTTAGTACAGATAAGAGTAGGACGAGGATCCGCTTTAGCCGCTTCAATCGCTGCGTTGATCGCGTCAGAGTCATGACCATCTACCGCTGGGATTACGTGCCAGCCGTATGCTTCAAAACGCTTAGGGGTATCGTCAGAGAACCAACCCTCAACTTCACCATCGATAGAGATGCCGTTGTCATCCCAGAAAGCAACCAGCTTACCAAGACCAAGCGTACCTGCTAGAGAACAGGCTTCGTGAGAAATGCCTTCCATCAGACAACCATCACCCATGAATGCATAAGTGTAGTGGTCTACGATATCGTGGCCTTCTTTGTTGAACTGAGCAGCAAGCGCTTTCTCAGCCATTGCCATACCAACAGCGTTAGTGATGCCTTGACCTAAAGGACCAGTAGTCGTTTCGATACCTGGTGCGTAACCGTACTCTGGGTGACCTGGCGTCTTAGAGTGCAGTTGACGGAAGTTCTTAAGGTCTTCAATTGAAAGCTCGTAACCTGCTAGGTGAAGCAGAGAGTAAATCAGCATTGAGCCGTGGCCGTTAGACAGGATAAAACGGTCGCGGTCAGCCCACTCAGGGTTTGCTGGGTTGTGGTTTAGGTGAGAGCGCCAAAGAACTTCAGCGATGTCAGCCATACCCATAGGTGCGCCTGGGTGACCAGAGTTTGCTTGTTGAACACCGTCCATGCTTAGAGCACGAATAGCGTTAGCAAGATGCTTTCTAGATTGAGTCATAATTGCTTCCAAATAGAGTTAAAGTTTGAAATAGTAAATTTGATATGAAGAGGGGAACGCAAACGTTCCCCTTTTTTAATTCTTAGTGATTACAGCTTAGCTGCGATCATGTCTTCTAGTTTGCCTTGGTCAACGGCGAAGTTGCGGATGCCTTCAGCTAGCTTCTCTACAGCCATTGGGTCTTGGTTGTGATCCCATAGGAACTCAGCGTGAGTCATTGCAGCAGGACGCTCTTTAGTACCGTTAGAGTCGATTAGCTTCTCTACTACTTCGCCTTCCGCTGCTTCTAGGTCTGCTAGAAGTTGAGGAGCGATAGTTAGACGGTCACAGCCAGCAAGTTCAAGGATCTCGCCGATGTTACGGAAGCTTGCGCCCATAACAACTGTCTTGTAACCGTGCTCTTTGTAGTAGTTGTAGATGTCTGAAACAGAGATTACGCCTGGATCTTCTGAAGCTTCGAAATCACGACCTTCTTTCGCTTTGTACCAGTCCATGATGCGACCAACGAAAGGAGAGATAAGGAATACGCCAGCTTCAGCACAAGCACGTGCTTGAGCGAAAGAGAATAGAAGCGTCAGGTTACAGTTGATGCCTTCTTTCTCTAGGATTTCAGCTGCACGGATGCCTTCCCAAGTAGAAGCCAGTTTGATAAGGATACGGTCGTTAGTGATGCCAGCGTCGTTGTACATTTTGATAAGCTGACGCGCTTTAGCAACGCTGCCTTCCATGTCGTAAGAAAGACGAGCATCTACTTCAGTAGAGATGCGACCAGGTACCACTTTCAGGATTTCTTTACCAATGTTCACGTTAAGCATGTCGCAAGTATCTTGAACTTGTTGTGCTTTGTCTTCGCTTTGAGCTTTAGCGTATTCGATAGAAGCATCGATTAGAGGTGCGTACTCAGCAATTTGAGCGGCTTTAAGAATTAGAGATGGATTAGTTGTTGCATCTTCAGGAGTGTACTTGCTGATAGCTTCAATATCGCCAGTGTCAGCTACAACAGTGGTTAGTTTACGAAGTTGCTCTAATTTATTGCTCATTTTGATCATCCTATGTATCGCAGAAGACCTCTTTAATGGGAGAGGTGCGGGCATTTGCAAGCTAACTAATGAAGTTTCTCAAGGTTGTACCAGTGAATTAAACTTACATTAATTTAAATTTTTCTCCGAACGAACATTTGCACGGAACATATGATCGCTCGATGAGTAAATGATGTAGCCATATTTATCTGATCCAGCGTCAAAGTCAACGGTAAATAGTGCTGTATGGTGACTTCAGTCAAATATATTTCGCTCTAGTAATTATGGGGTATGCAAGCAAACGTTTAACGGTCAAATTGAGCCTAACTAATCAATAGCCCAATCAAGGTTACCATGCTGATCAAATGTTCCTTGCTGTTACATATGTTCGGGGTGTAAGCTTGTTTATCGCTTACTGAACTCTCCTATATTAGGAAGTACAGCAGGTAAAATAATTGTTAAATATTGGTTGAGTGGTATATGAGTAACAATATCCAAGATGTTTCCGAAGAAAACACTGATCTCCTAACTGAAGTAGCGGTTGCCTATTACCAAGATGGGGCAACCCAAGAAGAGATATCTAAAAAATTTTCTATCTCTCGTGCAAAGGTTGGTCGAATGCTCAGACAAGCTCGAGATGAAGGTATTGTTGAAATCACCGTGAAATACCACCCCGTATTTAGCGCGAAAATCGAACAACGTTTGATAGAGCGTTTTGGTGTAAAGCGTGCGCTTGTAGCTTTAGATCAACCGAATGAAGATAAACAAAGACTGCAAGTAGCAGGCTTAGTATCCAACTATCTGACCAGTACCTTGAAAAACGGCATGGTGGTAACGGTTGGACAAGGTCGTAATGTGTCTTCAGTCGCTCACCATACTGGCGTAATCACGCCACGTGACTGTAAGTTTGTATGTGGTATCGGCGGTATTCACCCAAGAGGTGGTATGTTTAATGCCGACCATATATGTAGACAGTTAGCGAAAAAGTACGGCGGTTCATCAGAAACGCTATACGCGCCTGCTTATGCGGAGAATAAAGCGCAAAAAACAGCATTCATGGAAAACAGCACCGTTAAGCAAACACTCGATCTAGCCCGAAAGGCTGATGTTGCTTTAGTCGGTATCGGAGATATGAGCGAAAACAGCTACATGGTTGACTTAGGTTGGTTTACTGCGGGTGAGGTGGTTCAGTCGCGTTTACTACAGGGTGTGGTAGGGGACTTTGCTGGCTATGACTTTTTTGATGTATACGGTAAAGCGGCAAACACGGTAATGAGTGACCGAGTCATTGGCTTAGGCTTAGAAGAGTTTCGCCCAATAGCGGAAGTCATAGCCATCGCAGCCGAAAACAGTAAACCACTCGCTTTGTTAGGTGCACTAAGAACGGGCGTGGTAGACGTGATTGCGACCAGTGTAAGCAATGCTTTGACCGTACTTAACTTAGATGAACAGATGAAATAGGAGCAAATAACCTGTTTGTATTTTGTATTTATTTTCTGAAGTCATCAAAAAGTCTATTTAATTAATCTATGAGTAGAACGCTAATTTTTTAATGATGCTACTCATTTTTAATATAATTTATTTGGTCATAAAATATTTTTATAATCAAGTAAGGTATAACTAATATTTATAGGTTTAGTCAGAAATTTAATTGGTTAATATAATGGCCCATTGATAAAGTCACGTTTCATTTAATAACGAATCATCTATTTTAAAGATAATTCGACTAACGAGACTTTTATAATGAGGATTAAATTAATTTGTACACTTATTACGGTAGTCATTGCCGTTTGTTCTGTACAAGCGACTACTTTACCAGCGCCTACTTGGCATATGATGACCTTTATTGATGGCAGTACGAAAGAGCTGCGCTTGATGGGGTCACAACATATGTTTTGGTATCAAGACCATGATGGACACCTTTATGTTCAGGACCCAGATAATCAATGGTATTTTGCGAAATATGTAGTAAGTGATAATGGGGTAGGCAGGGTTATTTCAACGGGTGTACTGGCTTCGAGTGATGCTGAGATACCCATTGAATCAAACATCAAAAATTTGAAAATCGATCCAATACACATCAATGAATCTTTCGATTCGCCGGCTGCAAACCATAAAAGATTTACTCCAAGACAAAGTCAACGATCATCCATATACAGCACTTCAAATAAAAAGATCACCGAGCAGGCCTTATTGGTTGTACAAGTCAGTTTCTTAGACGAACAGATAGAAAATGATTTTCAGTCGACGATATTTGGTGAGAGCCAACAAAGTGTTCAAGATTACTTTCTTAAAAATAGTTATGGGAATTATAAAGTTGTTCCGGCCAAAGAAAACCAAGGAACAAAAAATGATGGTGTTATTGATGTCACTCTGGGTATAGATCATCCTAACTGTCATTCTAAGTCTGAAAGTAATTGCCAAAGTAAACTCAATAATGTGTTCACAAAGGCTTATGAAGCACTAGACGTTGACTTTAACCTTTCTCAATACGACTACAATAATGACGGTAGTATTGACCCGCAAGAACTGTCCGTCATGTTCGTCTTTGCGGGTAATGACAAATCAAGTGGTACACGCAAAACTCCTACGATTTGGCCGCATAAATTTGCCCACAGAACTGTCGAGATAGACGGGAAGCGCATTAGCGCGTACTGCCTCTTCGCAGATTATCAAGATGATCATCAGTCGACTATGGGGGTTATTGCACACGAGCTTGGACATCTGATGTTAGGCCTGCCAGATTTATATTCTTACAAGCATAATGGTTCAATTGGGCATTGGGGTCTAATGGGAGGTGGAAGTTGGGGGAGTAAACCGAGTGATCAGTATGCTGGAGAAACACCCGTTAATATGTTGGCGTGGAGTAAAGAGGCATCCGGATTTTTAAAGCCGAAAGTACTCTCCAATAACGGTAGTATCGAAATCGACACGATAAAGGGCGAAAGCGTTATTCACCTCGATCCTTACCTCAAGCAATTTGGGCCTCGTGCTTACATTGAAAATAGACGTAAAAATAACTACGACCAAGCGCTTCGTGGCGAAGGCTTGTTAATAACGGCAGTGAATATTGATAACCAATTCAACAGCTCCGGCCCAATGCAAGTGCAGGTATTCCAAGCTGATGGGCAGGGATCGCTTGAGAGTGGATTTTCGTCTGGGGATGATGGTGATGTCTTCCCGGGTAAAGAATCGGTCACCAATCTCTCAGATGACTCTGAACCTTCCTTAACGACGATTACTGCAGGAAGAAAGACGAATATATCGATAACCAATATTGTCAGCGATGCTACCAAAGCTAGTTTTTCTTTATTGGTACCTAATTCAAACAATAAATCGTCTTGGGTAACCTCATTCGGAAGAACTTACCCACGTTACAACGTGGATAGTAATGTTTTAGGTTTTTCTATTGATGTGGTTAACGGCCAACAAGACATAGCAGGGATTCATTTTTACGCGAAAGCAACTAGCATAGCGATGCCTATGTTTTATCGTTTGGTGGAATACCCATATCAGTCAAGATTCGGCAATGCAGTTATTGACGAGAACGCCGCTCGATTGTTACACCGAGGCGTTGCTCAGCAAGGTGGCGGACAAATCATTTTTGACGAGAAAATTAAGCTTGGTTTAGGCCCTAAGTTAATTGTCTTAGAGATTGAAAATGGTACTCCTGAATACTCAACACAGTTTTTAGATGCGTATTTAGGAGACGGACAAAGAAAAAGACAGTTTTCGGGGACCATGTCTGATTACAAAACTCGAGGTTTGAGCCGTGGGTTTGGTCAGAATTTCCCTTTTGCAGTACTTTTTGAACTGCCGACACAAGACAAACCTATTGTTGTTGACGATAAGATATCGACCGATGAAGACATCCCTTTTATGCTCAATCTGTTGGCGAATGATATCAATCTACCGAAGCCTAATAATTATGTTGTAGAACTAGGGAAGAAGCCGACTAAAGGGGTGATAAAAGATGGAACTTACTTTCCGCTGTCTGACCAGTTTGGTCCTGACAGTTTTACATACCGTTTGGTAGGTCGACTTGGGGACAAGACGGACTTTGCTCATGTCGAAGTTGATATTAATCCAGTGAATGATGCCCCGAAGTTTACTCTAGATCGGCTAGACGCAAAGTCTGAGTCTGGTGAAGCCGTAATATTCACAGTAACTAATATTATTGATGTCGATTCTTCGGAGCATCAAATCACTTGGTCTCAAGTTCAAGGTCCGAGGTTGCCGTTGAGTGATTCACAATCTAAATCCATCAAAGTCACAATCCCTAGTGATGCTGTAGAAGGAGAGCAATACAAGTTTGCTGTTCTAGTGCAAGATTCGTTAGGAGGTTACGCAAAGCAGTCTGTAGTGATAGATGTGCGAAAAAAGCAAGTATCATTATTGGGCACTAAATCGCTACAAGTACAATATGGCGATGAAATCGATCTGATTCCTAATATTAACGGAGAAGTCGACACATTAATTATTTTGGACTCTCCGCGTAACGGTATTGCAAGAATTGTCGATAATAAGGTTATTTATAATGCACCTTCTCCACGTAAGTTGGCCTTATATGACAGTATTAAATATAGGGTTTTATCTGCTGATGGCGGTGAGTGGATAGGCTCATTTGATATCGAAGTTTTACCGAATGTTTCGAATGAATCATCGGTACCATTAACTGAAAGTGGCTCGTCAGGAGGCAGTTCCTCACTACCTCTTATTTTTATATTGTTTTTGCTCCTTCGGTTACGCCAGAAACGATAGAATGAAGTGAAATGGAAGAGCTATATTTATAGCTCTTTTTTATTTGCCCACACATAAGCCAACTCAAAGATTGGAATGATCTGTCGCATTTCTGATTCTAGAGTTACATTAATAGGTGTTTAGTTTCATTTTAGTGCAACATTGATCACAAAAATGGACAGCCGTTCTGTTGAATGACTTTTGAGCTTTAGCCTTATAAATGATGAATATTTACATAAATTTCAACGATTTTCGGTAAACAAAAGGTGGTGAGTGCATAGGTTTTGGTTATAATTGTGTTGACTATCATTTATCCGGAGAAGGTGTTGTGTAAGGAACTTGGTACGTGAATGACACACGAAAGATGATGTTTGTAAACGCACATAAGGATTTGTGAATTAGTTGTGGTCGCGATAAATATATTTATTTGTATAGGTACATATAAACATTATTTATGGGTATATAAATAATGTTTTTTTGTATCTGTATGACACTATTGTTACTTTTACGCTGATTTTTAATAAGAACAATTAATAAAAGAACGCAACATCGGGGTAGTTTGCACCATGAAAAACGTCAACAGGTCTATCGACGTCAAATATTTAAGAACATTTTCACACGTTGCTAAGCACAAAAGTTTTACTGTGGCTGCTGAGTCTTTATTTATGACACAGCCTGCGGTATCTCAACATATTAAAAAGATCGAAAATACAATCGGGGCGAGTATTTTTGATAGAAAAAAAGGGTTTTTACTTACTAAGCACGGGAAAGTATTGCTCGATTACGCAGACCAAACAATGTCCATGTACGAAAGATTGTTTGAAGATTTGGAAAAGGTGGAGTTACGAGATCAATTCAATATAGCGATTTCCGAATCATTTTGCTTCGATATGGTTGAACGTGTGATTAATGAATTTAGAATGTTGAACAATATAGATTTATCCATAAACAGTTTTACTAAGTCTTCTTTATTGGACTCGTCTCGCTACGATTTAATATTCACGATGGGTAGAATTTCACAAGAGAATGGAAAATCCTATCAATTAAAGACCGTGAATTATGTTATCGCGCTTTCGAATACACTTGACCCACACGAGTGTTATCCACAAAGAGTCGTTTTCTGTAGTTCGCTTCCCAAGTCTTATGTACAAGAGATACTTAATGATTATAACATTGATTCAACTCATGTAGCGAGTTGGGTTAAAACGAGCTCGTGCCAGTTTCTAAAAAATGAACTGGAAACGAACGGAACTATTCTAATTTTCCCTGAGTGGTCAGTGTGCAATATTAATTGTAAGGTTATACCATTACGTCAAAAAGTGAATATGTATGTCTGGTGTAGTAATGAGGTTTCACAGGAGTTAGAGGAATTAGGAATGAAAGATAAAATTAAGCAGTTGTTTCAAATTAGTGATATCTCTACGCCTGTATTAGAGCATAATATTATGTGACTAGTTCGATAGTATGGATACTGTACTAAAAAAGAAACAGCTTAAAGCAATAGGTATTCCGTAAGGTATGCCTTTTGCAAAGATAGGTAACCCCCTTATCTTTCCAACTATGTACATCGTGAAAGCCAAAAATCCTCCAAGAAAACCAATAAGAATCAATGTTGCTGTAACTAATTCGGGTTGTATACCAATGATTAAGGAACAAAGTAACTTCACATCTCCTGCGCCTATCACTCTTAGATACCAAAGTATAAAAAATACCACGAAGCAGAGAACCGCTATGGGTAACGATGACATCAAGTAATCGTTATGTAACGCGACGAGCAAACTAAATGCTAAAGCTATTTTATTGAGGTTATTTGGTATTTTTCTATTTGTTCCATCAGAAAAACATACGTAAATTGCTATTAAAAAGTTTACAAAAATTAAGGTGGAGTAAGTTAATAAATCTATATTCATAAATATAGATTATAGGCAAACATTAGCAATATCAACATAATTTGGATTTATAATTATTATGTCGACATAAAAATATCTTATATTGTTGAGATAATTTTATGTTATGCGATCATAATAATTATTAATTGGATGTGTATTTTTTTATAGGGTAAATTTTACTCGCAATTTCAATTAGACCAATGGTCAATATACTTTTTATAGGATTATTATGTATTACAAAACTCTAGCAAAACTAGCTGAACTAAAAATGAAGTTCGAAGATGATATTCGCGGAGTTACTGCCGTGGAGTATGCAATTATTGCGGTTGTAATGTCAGCTCTAGTACTTGCCGCGTTTCAAACCGATGCACTTAAAAATGCTATCACTGGTGCGTTAACTAAGGTGACAACCAACTTGACCACTGCTACTACAGGCAAATAATTAGCCACTAAAAATCATATATTAAGGGGCTTAGGCCCCTATTTTAGGCTTAATATGAACAGAATTATCATTCTCCTTCTTATTGCTGTTTCTATTTTCTCTACATTGATTTATATCAATGTTAACTATATTTTAGTAGATGAAGAACCGCAGGAAGTACAGCAAAAAGAAGAACCTAAGGCCAGTGTTTTAGTCACTCAGAAAGCGATTAAACGTTCCCAACCGTTAACACCTAATTTCTATGACAAGAAATTTGTCCATATATCTGACTTAGATGGTTCCTACTATACGTTAGAAGACGATCTTATTGTTGAACCTGGCGCTCTATTTAAAGAAGACATCGCCGAAGGCACATACTTAACACAAGATATGATCTCCAACCCTGGAGACCGCGATTATATGTATTTGTCACTAAATGACGGTGAATTACCTTATTTTTATGAAGTAACCGGTATTGGAGTGGTACAAACCGCAACGCTTACCCCTGGTGACAAAGTGAGCTTCGTTTCCACAACTTCTTCAAAATCAAACCTCGTTGAGAATGGATATGGTGATATCGGTGATCTCGTTAGCCGAGTGATTATTAGTGGAGCTCGCGTGCTGCATGTAATAAAAGGCAGTGAAGAAACTGACTCTGAAGATGCCGAAGATAAAAAATACAGTTTAGTTATTGCATTAAATATGCGCAGTGTTTTGAAACTCGAAATGGCTCAAAAAATCGGTGATGTGAATATCATTCCATCAGAAATCGAGAATCGCTATTTATCTATTCGCAGCAGTGACCTTTTAGAAACTCAGTTCGGTGTTAGAGAATTACGTGGTAAGGAATAACATGACTTTAAAGAACAAAAATATAGCCTTGCTATTGTGCGGGATTCTTTCATGCCCATTACTCGCATCAGAATTAATGAACTTGGATCAAGGCGCTGCGAAAACGATTAATTTGAAGCGACAGATATCAACAGTATTTGTTGCGAATCAACAAATAGCTGATTACAAAATTATCGATGAAAATAAGGTTGTGGTTTACGGTGTTGGCCAGGGCACTACTTCAGTGATTGTTTATGATCGAGGTGGAAACGAAATTTACAATGCTGAATTGGTGGTTAACCAAAGTTTAAGGTTGCTGAAGCAAACGCTCATTGCTCGATTCCCTGATGAAAGCGTTGTGGTTTCCAATGTCGGTGATCAAGTGGTCTTAGACGGTATAGTTGGTAGCGAAGAGATCAAACAAAAGATTAATCGACTTGTCGGGGAAATGCTGAAGAAAGATCGTCGCCGTGCAGCTTATGAATTAAAGGATGCAGACGGTGAAGCTGTAGACGAGCTAGAGTACACGGCAAAGTACAATTACGACCAGGTAATTAATAACTTAAAAGTTCTCACCACTGAACAAATTAACGTTAAGCTGACGGTTGCTGAAGTCTCGAGTTCTTTTCTTACTGAGCTAGGTGTTACCTATAGTGATAGTGGTGAGCCGGGTACTTTTGTTAATAAGCTCCTTGATTTTACGGCTCAAGATATCGTTTCTGTTATCTCCGCAAGTGGTGATGACAAAATTGGTCGCGTATTGGCAGAACCAAACCTATCTGTTATTTCGGGCGAACAAGCCAGTTTTCTCGCGGGTGGTGAGATCCCAATTGCGGTGCGAGACGAAGACGGTATTACTATTTCTTATAAAGAGTACGGCGTCAAATTAGCTATGGTTGCTAAGGTTACTGACACGGAAAATATCCGCTTAACCTTGATCCCTGAAGTCAGTTCTATTGATGAATCGAACAAAACTACGACAGGTCTAATTTCTGTGCCTTCTTTGCGCACTCGACGAGCTCAAACGACGGTTCATTTAAAAGACGGTCAAAGCTTTGTCTTGGCAGGGCTATTGACGTCAGAAGAGCGAGAGTCGTTAACCAAGATACCAATTCTGGGGGATATCCCAATTCTTGGGGCTCTATTTAGCCACACTTCCACGAACCGCTCTAAAACAGAGCTGATCATTGTTGCGACTGTCAATCTCGTTGATCCTGTAGAGCAAGAACAAGTTAAGTTACCAAGCTTTAGACGTACCAGTGATCTCGAACGATTGCTAAGAATAGACCTCTCAGATCTCGATGAGCCTGAGTTGGAAGATACAATTAACCAAGGAGGGTTCAATTAATGAGATGGATCGTTATTACTTTAATAGCTTTATTCACTTCTGCGTGTACTCATCTGGATAGTACGAACTCTAGTGTTATTGAACAACTAGAGGAACGCTTTGAATTTGACATGACGACTGATGAAGATTCGATGCCTCGTTCTGTGGCTTTTATTCGAGATCTCAACGTAAGAGAGCCGAAGGCGACGTTTTTGGTTAGATATAAGCCTAATGCGAGTGAGTTTGTCGCGAAGTTAAGCGATCGATTTAAGTCAGAGTCCATCTCGAAAGACAGATATAAAGTCGAGCTTGCCGATCATGACCAAGAAAAAAACATCCTAATCATAGGTCGATATGTCCGAATTAAAAGCAGTGACTGTGGCGTGATGGTGTTCTCTAAAAGGGAGGATTATCAATTTGGCTGTAGTGTCGAACACAATCGTAATATTAGCTTGGTCAATCCAATTAAGAAGGCGAAATAGCAATGGACTTGGATATCTTGTTTCGTAATTCGTCTTCGAAAATGAAGTCGACAGTTGAGGCTACCGATCTCATTGTTTCAGACGATAGCGCCTTAACTGAATCGATTAATGATCTATACGCGATTGAAGGCTTTCCTAAACCACTTGAAGTGACTGATATTGATTTAGATGGTGTTTGGAATCAGTCAAACATTAAGCTCAATCATGTTGTACTTGATCTTCGCAGCGCATCCAACGTTATTGAGCAAGTGTCCGAGATTTCGATTCGCTTAGATGTGGACATATCTTTGCTTGTTCTCTGCGATGTCGACTCTATAAAACTGCGTAACCAAGTCCATTCTCTGGGTGCTACTTATGTCTTGTGGGACTCTGAACTTGATGCGTTACTCGCGGCATTAAAAGCGACACAAGAAGGTGAAAGCACCGTTAAAAAAACGCGAGTAGCTAAACGTATATTAGTGTTAGGAACCAAAGGCGGCATTGGAGTATCTTGCGTAAGTTCTGTTTTAGCACATTCTTTAGCAGAGCAAGCAAATCTAAAGACACTCTTGGTGGATCATGATTCAGGAGCGCTAAACAGCGACATATATATTGGTGTAAAAGGCTTGAAAGCTAAGCACAATAGTATTGATTTAAATCAGATCGATATCGACAGTGCGATAGCGAAAACCTATGTGCATGGCGTTAAAGAGAAACTTGATTATTTGGTTCTAGAGAAGAATGTTGCCTGTCTTTCTGATCACGCCTCTACGTTGTACAACCTTTCGAGTCAACTTATTGATCAGTATAACTTTATTATCGATTCAGCGCCGCTGTCTTGCTACGAGGAGATGCACGATCAGGAGTTATCTGATAAGTATCATCGCATCTTTATTGTTTGCGAACCTTCGGTCTCTTCCTTGCGTTCATACAACTCGTTGAAGAAGAAGATCGGTAAGTCGGAACACCAGGTTATTTTCAACCTGAATAGACCAGCGAAAGACTTCATGGTGACGCTCGCGAGTGCGAAAGAGAGGATTAAAGCTAAAGATAGCATTGATTTTATGTACGAACCGTCACTTGAAAAAATAGTGGTGCAGCAGGGTATCAATGAGCTGCTTAAATCTAAGTCCTCGACTGCCGTTCTGAGTATGGTTGCCACGTTAACAGGCAAGAAAATTAAAACCAAATCACGTTTCAGTTTGTTTAGAAAATGAATCAATTAAAAGAAATTTACATCCAGCTTCGAGATGAAATCTTCGATGCTTTGGACGCCGCGACGCTTGTTGAAATCAGTAATCAAGAGCTAGAAGAACAGCTTAAAGATTCAGTCAATATATTGATCGACAAAAAGCAATTGCAAGTCAGTTCTCTTAAGCGCGTTGACCTAGTTAAAGCATTACTCGATGAGTTGAAAGGTCTTGGTCCGCTGCAAGCTTTGGTCGATAACGATGACATATCGGACATCATGATCAACGGACCTTCTGATATCTTCATTGAAATCAATGGCAAAGTTGAACAGTCTCCGATTCAATTTGTTAACGAGAAACAGCTTAACACTATTGCTAAGCGAATCGCTTCAAATGTAGGTCGTCGTATCGATGAATCTAAGCCGCTTTGTGATGCTCGCTTGATGGACGGCAGTCGTGTCAACATCGTGATACCTCCACTTGCAATCGATGGTACTTCTATCTCTATTCGTAAGTTCAAAGAGCAGAAAATTAAGCTTGAGAACCTCGCAGAGTTTGGTGCTATGTCTGTTGAGATGGCTAAGCTTTTGTCCATTGCGAGCCACTGTAAATGCAACATATTGATCTCTGGTGGTACGGGTTCAGGCAAAACAACGCTACTCAATGCGCTGTCTGGGTTTATTGGTGAAACGGAACGTATTGTTACTATTGAGGATGCCGCTGAGCTACAGCTTCAAAAGCCTCACATCGTAAGGCTGGAAACGCGACAAGCAAGCGTAGAAGGGACAGGAGAAATCACCGCTCGAGATCTTGTGATTAACGCCCTTCGTATGCGTCCTGACAGAATCATTGTGGGTGAGTGTCGTGGTGGAGAAGCCTTTGAGATGCTTCAAGCAATGAACACTGGTCACGATGGCTCGATGTCAACATTACACGCCAATACACCGAGAGATGCTATTGCTCGTACAGAGAGTATGGTGATGATGGCTACCGCCAGCCTGCCAATATCTGCGATACGTAGAACTATCGTCAGCGCAGTCGACCTTATCGTTCAGGTAAAGCGTCTCCATGATGGCAGCCGTAAGGTGATGTATATCTCTGAAATTATTGGTATGGAAGGGGATAGCGTGGTGATGGAGGATATTTTTCGTTACGAAGCTACTTCAAATTTCAAAGATGGGAAAATGGAAGGCGAGTTCCGAACTCCGGGCTTATCCACTCGTTCTGTAATCTATGAACGCGCAAAGTTCTTTGGCTTAGAGCAAGCGGTAAGGGAGATATTTACATGATCTTAATACTGATTGCGTCATGGAGTGCTTTGTTACTCTACTTTCTTATCAATCGCTCTCGCCAAGACAAGAAATTGAGTAGTTTGATTGAAATGGAGGCTGAATTTGAAGGGGTAAAAGGGGTTCGGTCAGTTATCGACTCACAACAGTTTGAAGAAAGCTATAAGGCCAGGCTTAGGAAAAGTTACAAGAAGACAATCAAGGTCTTCCAGCCCAACATGTCTTTAAAACTGATTCTATTTGTTAGTGTATCTGCTTCAGCGGTTTATGCCATCAATGAGTTTTTCTTGCGTCAGGATTACCTAGTTTGCCTGATTATTGTTGAGCCTATTTTGTTCTTCGTTTTTTACAATAAGCTAAAGCAACGGCAGATGGACCGTTTTAAAACTAACTTTCCAGATGCGTTGAATATCTTGAGTGGAGCGATATCTTCAGGTCAAAGTATCATTCATGCGTTCGAGTATGTAGGTAAGCAACTTGATAATGAAGTGGGCGAGGAGTTTAAGTTCATGGCTGAGCGTTTGCTGATTGGCGAAGACCCTGATGATGTTCTTGAGCGTAGTAGCAATACATTCCCTTACTTAGAGTACTTTTTCTTTGCCTCCACGATAAGAATCAACTTAGCTCGAGGTGGTCAGCTCAAAGATGTGATCAACAAAATTAACCGCCTTATGTTCGATTCTAGGGCGGTTGAGAAAAAGAAAAATGCGCTGACCTCAGAAGCTCGTGCATCTGCCAAAATTATCGCTTGTTTACCCGTAATTTTTTTGATCATTTTGAAGTTTACAAGTCCTGAAAACTACAGCTTCGTGATGTTTGAAGAAGCGGGGCAACCCATTTTTTATTACGTTCTAGTAAGTGAGTTGTTAGGCTTCTTTTGCATTTGGCTGATTCTGCGAGGTGTAAATTAATGGGATTTGAAACGGTTTTAGTTTGGGGTGTGATATTTATTATATCGATGGTTCTAGCAACCTATTGCTTACGTATTTGGGATAATACGAGAGCAAATATAGAAACTCGTAAAATAATTGGTTCAACACGCGAAGAGAAAAAAAGAACGGATCTATTCAAGGTTGTTTTGTCTCGGATTAGTTTCAATAAATACGAAACAAAACGAAAGTTAGTCGCAGCAGGCTTTTACAGTGATTTCCTTGCAGATGCCTATTATCTATTAAAAATAATTCCTTTTGGTGTTTGCTTAGTATTAATCGGTTTTGACTTTTATAACGGAGAAACCGAGGTGATTTTCGCTCTGTTATATCTACTAGGGGCTTTATTGGCGTTTATCATTGCACCGGATTCCTATGTGTCAGCTCGCGGTAAAGCCAATATTAAGCACATCAGTTCAAGGTTGCCTTTTTTACTCGACCTTATGAATGTGTGTGTTCATACCGGTATGACAATCGAGTCTAGTTTGGAGTACCTGGCAAAGGAGCTCCACTCGGTAGACAGTAATCTTGCCCATGTTGTCAGAGTCACGGTTGAACGCTCTCGCTTGGTCGGATTGGAAAAGGCATTAGAAGAATTTTACGAGCTTGTACCAACTAGCGAATCTCAAAGTTTTGTCATGACTATGGTGCAGAGCTTACAGTTTGGCTCATCTGTTGGCCCTGTATTAGCAACGTTAGCGACCGATATTCGAGAGCTTAATATGATGGACCTAGAGGAACGGATTGGAAAGATGGGGGCAAAAATGTCTATTCCTTTGATCGCTTTTATCATGGTTCCGATTGTTGTTCTCATCGCAGCCCCAGGTATTTTAAGGATGTTGATGTGATAAGAAAATTTGTATTAGCCATTATTGTTTTGGTTTTACTTTCAGGTTGTACAACCGTTAACAGTCAGCTTGATACCAAAGAGCAATTGCTTATTGGATCGGGCGATTCACAAAAGCTCATTGAGTTTTATAAGTCAAATATACAATCTGACCCTGTATATAAAGTCAAACTTGTTAATTTGTATTTGGATCTTAAAGATATTAAATCGGCAGAGTTATATAGGAATACCTATAGCTCAAGCGATCTTGATGAACCGGATTATATTCTAACCAGTGCTCGAATTTACTATCAGAAAAAGAATTTCGAGCGCGCATTAGAAGAGTTAGACAAGTATAGAGATGAAGGTGGAGCAGAGTATGAGTACCAACTTCTAACAGGAAAAATACTGGCTCAGCAAAAACGATTTGCAGAAGCAATTGAGCATTTTGAGGAAAGCCGAAAACAAGGTGCTTCCGATAGAGAGGCTGGTAACAATATCGCTGTTGTCAAAATAATGCAGTCTGATTATTTAGGTGCGACGGACATTTTATATGATCTCTATCTTTCAAATCCTAATGACCAGAGAGTGAGTTCTAACTTAATCCTATCTTCGGTTAAATCTCAGCGACCGGATATAGCTCTGGAAGTTCTAAAACACTCGAATAGCGATGAGCAAGCTCATAAGCAGTTATCTGCATTAATGAGGTCAATATCTAAAAGCAAAGGGAAGAAGGCCATGACACAGTCAACGATAGAAATGGAACAACAGCTTGTTAGTGCTCAAGCTAATTCTGGGGGCTTTGTAGCACCGACATCGCGAGTCAGTAAGTTGGATACGGCCGCAGAGTTTCAAGCATCTAGACACAGTGTGGATGGTTCTGTTCTGGATCCAAGAAAGTTGAAACCCAATGCAAAACCTATTTATCGAGTGCAAGTCTTAGCGACGTATACGGCGATTCCTTCGGACTTTCTGAACTATCTAAAAACTAACTACGGCTCTGTCTATTCGTATACACATGGCTTGTGGAAGCGCTATTGCATCGGTGATTTCAATGACCTAGACGAAGCTAAGGCTTTCTTAGGTAGCATTGATATAAAAGGGGCATTTGTCGTTGATTACACCAAGAAAAGGTATGTCCGTCTATGAGGTCGTTTAAACGTAAGCAAAAGGGGTCATTAACGGTTGAAGTCGCGATGGGGATTCCGATCTTTCTGGCTATTGTCTTTGGATGGGTTGAGATCTGTATTCTGACTTTCTCCATGAGTATGACTGACCACGCACTAACGACAGCGGTGATGCGAACTAAAAAAGCGGGTGACTCGAGCAGTAATAACTCCATTAACTACGGCCAAATGATCAAAGACGAGTTGAACAAAGCGGGCGGCTCTTTGTGGAGCAACGTAGTCAAAGAGGGGAGTGTGATCGTCCATGTTAACTATTTTCGAGATTACGAAGGCTTTCTGAAATGCACGGATACTTATGCTTCTGCTGATAAGTGCCCAGATAAGAAAGATGAACCGGAAGACATGGCATTGGCTGTTTACGCTTTGGAATACACCTATGATCCGATTGTCTCCATATGGTTCCCAGACATGGCTATCAAGCGGGAAATTATCACTATTCAAGAATATGAAAGATGCTCTTTCAAAATTGGTCAGGGAGCGGGTTGTGCAAGCTAAACAAAAAGGTGCATTTGCAGTTGAATTGGCGATGGTATTGGTCTTTGCGTCAGGGATCTTTGTTGTCGTCGTGAACCATATGCTGGCCATCAATAAAAAAGGACAACTCGACAGAGCTTCTTATTCATTGACCACAATCTTTGCTGAACGAAAACAATTGTTTAATGCCAATTTGGATATTTGTGCGGGCGATTGTCGGAAAACAGAACACAACGCGTTTGTGATTGCTTCTGCTTCGATGAAACGAATGATTCCAAACTTTGATAAAACCAAATTTGGGATGCGTATCGACGAGATAAGGCTTGAGGAAACCGCTTTATCTGGAGGTAAAGTGAATTACCGAAGGGTTCAAAAGACTCTGACTAAAGGGAGCATACACGGATGTGATTTTCCAGACATGAGTGATGTAACCAAAGAAAAAGCGATAGAAATACTCCCTCTGACATCACGAGGCCGCAGGTTACCTATGTATCAGGTTTCTCTCTGTTATGAAATCCCAACTAATTTGATTGGTATCGCTAACGGAGAGGTTTTTCGCCTTGTGAGTACATCTTATTCATTTGCGAGGGTTTAAGGTGAAATCGATAAAGAAAAACCGAGGTGTCGCAGGTATTTTATTCGTTGGTCTTTTGCCTATGATGGTTATTTTCATGGCATTTTCGATGCAAATGTCTCAACAGATGCTGGCGCATACAAGATTATTGGAAGCCGCAGAGGTTGCCAGTTTAGCACTTATTGCGAGCCCTAAAGAGGACGAAGAAAAGAACGTAAAGTATGCACGCTATTTAGTTGATAGATACGTTGTTGATAATACGGACGATGTTGATGTCGCGGTGTTTACAAGCCGTTGTGAGTACAAAGATGGTTGTGTTCAAGCCAGTGGTGAACTTGCTCCGTTTAGTGACTTTGTGGTCAGTGCGACTGCCAAATATACGTCTTGGATCGCGTACGAAGAGATGAACTTAAAGCCAGAGTTTTCGGTGAGTGGGCGAGCAGTTACGCGAAAGTATCTTCCTCAGCCTGTTGATGTCTATTTTATTGGTGACTTTAGTGGTTCTATGGGTAACCCCTGGAAGAACGGAAAAATGAAGTTAGATGTCGTGAAAGAAACCATTAAACGAGTCGTCGATGACATAGAAAAATTCAACACGGAAGAAAAGAGCAGAGTTGCTTTGCTCGGGTACAACCCGCTTCATGTTAAACAATCTGATGAGATAGTGAGACTTAATGCTTATGGTTATCGTGCTTCATGGCGAAAGAAATATGCTTATGACTACGCTCGGAACTCTCCAGCGACAACGGTTAGACGAATGTTTGATAAACCAACCTTGTATAATGAGATCATCGAACCATCGTATGGAATGAGTCAATATGACGTAGAGAGACTTTATAAGCGAAACAATGATTTTGATGATTACTACAAGTTTTATGATATTCCACTGACTGAAGACTATGATAACTTCCGAGCTCAGTTGATGAGCGCACAGTTGAAAGCTGGTGGAGGCACCTCTTCTTGGAACGGGATCATTGCAGCAGCACAAGAGGCAAATAAAGCAACGAATCTAAACCCCGAGCAGGTGTTTATTGTGTTATCTGATGGACGTGATGGGGACAGTAGCTATTTGCAGAGGTTAGTGAATCAAGGGCTTTGTAAAAAACTGCGCTCAACCATATCGGCCAAACGAAATCGCTTCCAAAGTAATGCTCCGACTGAGGCCGAGAAAACGAAAGTTACAATGGGTGTTATTGGTATTAACTACCGTGTGCAAGCAAGTGATGGCTTTGGAGATTGCTTTGGCAAGAAGAACATCTATCACGCTAACGATGGCGAAGATGTATACAAGTATATTTTGAATTTGATTAATGAAGAAACCGGAAAACTAAAGGATTAACATGAGATACCTAGTGATTTTATCTACGATGCTAATGTCTCCATTGGGCTATGCAAACTGCTTGGGCAATGTCGGCGAATACGTCACTTCGAAAACGTTGGTGTCTTCTCATACTGTTACGACACAAGTGACTGGAAAGCTGATAGAGCTTGATGAGAAACCTCAAAATGAGGTTATAAATAGAGAAAGTGAAGTCATTCAAATCACAGTTCAAGATGATGTGTGTTTCTATGACAAAGCGACGCAATCTCTGGTGCTTAATTATCCAACCAATGTGTACCTATTGGATGAAAGCCATAAACAAGTACTAGGGCAGTACCTTAGCTTGGTGGGTGATAAGTCTAAGATTTATATAGAAGGTCACGCAGATAGCTTGGGCAGTAAAAGCTACAACAAAGCACTATCATCTCGCCGTGCAGGACAAGTGGCTAGTTACTTGAAGAAAGATCTTCATCAAGGAAGCCGTATCGTGGAGTATGCGTACGGAGAAAATGCCCCAATTTGTAAGGTCGCAGACAACAAGGCAACAGGTTGTAATCGACGAGTTGTAATTACAGTTAAGTCGTAATGGGCTTTGTTGTCGTTGTCTGTATTTTTATTTTTTGGACCGCGATGTTAAGTGGCGTATAAAGAAAAGGGAGCAAATTTAGGCTCCCCTTTTGTGCGGTTAGTTATGAGATTGATGTCTGACGTATTGATCTTATTGCTTTCTATTTCAATGGTTGAGTTGAAGATAGATAATTGCATAATTCATCATATGGAACAGGACGAGAGAAGTAATAACCCTGCATCAAGTCACAGCCACATGATTTGAGGATAGAGAAATGTTCATTCGTTTCTACGCCCTCCGCCAATACCACCATCCCAAAGTTCTTACCTATTGCAATGATGTTTTGTACCATTGTGAGCGACTGCAGGTCTACAGTAATGTTTTCAATGAAGCTCTTATCTATCTTTAGTTCATCGATAGGGAGTACCTTCAACATACTCAATGAAGAATAGCCAGTACCGAAGTCATCCAGAGAGATCTTAATATCATTTTCTTTGAGGGCCTCGAAAATTGGCTTCACCAAAGTTACATCTTCAATGAACAGGCTTTCGGTGATCTCTAGTGTTAGGCAGCTTGCTGGAAACTGATATTTTTTGAGTACGGTAAGCAAATGATTAGAGAAAGATTTATGTGAAAATTGACGGACAGATATGTTGATCGATAACCCTATTTTTTGCTCGGTTGTCTGACGTAAATGAGCGATTTGCATAACGCTAGACTCGATGATGAAAGTGCCTAGCTTTTGCATTAAACCAGTGCTTTCAGCTATCGGTATAAATACATCGGGTGGAATAAAACCTAGTTCGTCATCAATCCAGCGTACGAGTGCTTCTACACCATGAATGCTATCATCGGCACGGACCAGCGGTTGAAAAACCATGAATAGAGTTTGTTTCTCTATAGCAATGCGTAGCCTTTGTTCTACCTTCATTTTGTAAAGGTGGGCTTCTTGCATCTCCTCCGTGAAAAGACTGTACGAGTTTTGATGCTGTTTCGCCTTATACATTGAGATGTCAGCTGAGCGAAGCAAACTATCTAAGTCTTTTCCGTGTTCTGGGAATATCGCGATACCAATACTGCACCCCAATAAAAATTGAGAATCATCAACATCGTAAGGTTGGGACAGTACTTCTATGATGCGTTCTGCTAGTCGTTTAATTTCGGTATCATTTGTTAGTGGTGTTAGGAATAAAAATTCATCACTGGATTCCCGAACCAATAGACTTAGCCGAGAGCGGAACCTCATTAAACGCAAAGCGATCTGTTTGAGTACCTTATCGCCATAGTCATGGCCATGTGTATCATTGACACATTTAAAGTTATCTATATCGATAAACAATAGTGAGAATTGCTCTGACTCTTGTTCAAGCCATTTGCCAATATTTCTTCGCATGTATAAACGGTTGGGTAGGGAGGTCAATGGGTCGTGATTGGCTTGGTAAATCAGTTGACTCCGGGTACGTTGCTCGTTCTTTGCGATTGACTTAACTAGGACGTAGAAACCGATCTGAAGTAAAATAAAGGCACCGAAGATAATGCCAAACTCTTCTACAAAGATATTATTGATATGAGAAAGATCTGTGCGACCGATTACCCATAGTTTGTAATCTGGGATGTATTTAGCGCTGACTAGTGAGTGGTATGTGTCATCGTTTATGCTGAAAGAGTACGTCTTTTTGTTGGCTTTGGCTTCTTCGATACTGAAAGGAATTTGTTCTAAAAAGCTTTCAATGATTCGTTTCATAACATCATCATCAACGGGCTTCGAATAAGCGTCGAGAGATTCTATATCGCTAGAAAAAAACTGACGATAGTTGTCGGATCTCAGCAAAGTTAGCGTGTTGTAGCTGCCTGCGTGTGCATTGTTTTCGAACACAATCGTGCTGTCTAAGCGTAAACCAGCACTCATGACAGCATCAACATTCTTGCCATCGATTGAAATTGATTTTCTTAACGGGATAACTAGGCTGTTTAAAGACTCTTGAAAGTAAGTCCGTCCCAAAACCATCTTGTCACTCGCCATTGTCTCTAAAAATGAATGTCTCGTGTGCGGGTCTTGGAGTAGATTTTTTTGATCTGATAGCTGAAGGTTAGAGCTGATAGAAATATAGTCGCCCTGAGCGTTGAGCAGCCCAAATGCTGCGACAGCAGGGTGGGTATCAAGTAATTTGTCTAAAAGTGGACGGATTTGAATTGCAGCTGTTCGAGTAAAGTCTGACTGCTGGGCAAGCTGATGCCCAACGACTTCCAATAAAGCTTCTTGGCTTGTTAAGAGAGAGCTAACTGAGCCAGAAAAAAGTTCAACTTGAATATGTTGCTGCTCGATGAAATCATCTTTGTTTGATTGCCACTTAGTTACACCCAACCCAGTGAAAAGTATCAGAGTACACAATACGATCAGAGCGTACAGCGACCAGATATTTTTCTTAAATAGAGCCATGGCATGCCTTTTGTTTGTTACTGTTTTTAACAGGTGAAAGGGACAATATACTGGTTTTTTAGGGTGATGCATGTAATCAAGGATACAAACACCAACAATTAAAGTATCGATAACTGAATAGTATAACGACTACGAGCTGATATTCTTGAGAAAAATATTAGCGTTCAGAGTAGTGATCACTATTAACCTATGATCGATCACAGTTTATGTTAGTCAACAATGTCGCTTGTTATGCAATAGTGCTCATAATTTTTTGGTTTTACATTACGGTAAGCGCTAATCACGTCGCAAAGAATTTATTCCATGGGACTTCAAATCGCCATTTTGAGTAAACTCTTTGCAGTCGCGTACTGTATTCTAATGGTAGTAGCAATAAACGAAGTTGAATTACTGATTTGTAATCGCAATAGGGAGTTGTTCGTTGGCGCCCCATTCCGTCCACGACCCATCATAAACGCCCATTTCACCTGAATACCCAGCGAGTTTAGCGGCTAATAGAATGATACAAGCCGTTACACCCGACCCGCAGCTAAAGAACATAGGCTGAGAGGGCGTTAAATTTAACGCTGAAAAGACGTCAACTAGATCTTCTTGAGGTTTCAATTTACCTGCACTTAATACTTGTGCGAATGGCAGACAAATCGAGTTGGGAATATGGCCGCTGCGTAAGCCTTTACGTGGTTCCGGTACTTCTGAATCGAAACGAGCTTGTGAACGTGCATCGATAATGTTTGCGCTCTTGTTATCGGAAAAACGTTGGATTTGTTGAGCATTTACAAAGTAGTTGTCTTGAATGTTGCCTTCAAAGTTGCCCGGTTGTACCTCTGTTTTGTAGTCGGTGTCCGTTGGGTAGCCGGCTTCTATCCATGCAGGTAAACCACCATCTAAGATGTAAACGCTTTTGTGTCCCATTGCCATAAACATCCACCATGCGCGAGGGGAAGCAAAGGTTCCAGAGTTATCGTAAACCACAATCGTACTGTTTTGGTTGATACCAATTTCTTGTGCGCGTGCGTTGAAGTGTTTTTCGGACGGGAACATGTGAGGAAGTAGGGTGTGCTTATTACAAAAGTCTTTGTCGTAATCGAAACGAATCGCGCCAGGAATCATTTGTCCTTTAATCTTTTCCGACTCGCTTGGGATCTGAAATTCGATACTGGCATCTAGGGTGACGATGTTGTCTTCTGCTAGTAAACGTTGTTGCAGTTGTTCCGGTGAAATGAGTGGCTGATTCATTCTTCTTATGTCCATTTTTGTTGTTATAGCTATTTGTGAAGCTATATCGATTATTGTAGTGACATCGATGAGTGTCGTTATATCGATTAATGTGCAGTTCGACAGTGGATGAACTGATAACTGCTTTGTCCGGTTATTTGATTGTTTAATGTATCAAGTGCGACCACAGAATCAATAGGGCAGTCTGTAGTTGGTGCAATGGAAACGCGAAATACTTGATTATCTTCTGTCTGGACGGTGAGGTAACGTCTATGCCCATCTAGCGATTGAGTAAGGGTGTTCGAAATCACTTTTGCGTGAATGCGCTGTCCTGTCTCTGGGGTCAGAGGGAAATAGGCGAGAGTCAATAATAAGCCCACACCACACATTAAGATAAATATCCCTGTTTTTAACTGTTTCATGAGAGTAAGTCTTTGAAGGTTATCTGTAAAAGAGTAAGTGAGATTACTGGTAAAGTGAATGAAGCCAAGCAGAAAAAAACATTCGGCCTCTTATTTGAATAACACACAAAGTGAATATTTCGACTTACTTTAAATTTATACAGAACCCGTTATGAATTAGTAGCCTGGTTTTAGTGTCCCGTTGTCTCGTGCTGTATAGAAAGCTGCATTGGGCGTGTAAAAAAGCCCTGACTATGGGGTCAAGGCCTTGTGAGCAATACTTAGCAATGAAAACCTAGCAATTAAAACCTACGTATTTAGATGATGGATGAAGGTTTGTCGGCTTTTCCACAAACCGAGCAATTAGGCATCTTCATTAAATTCATTTCCCTCCAACTGTGTGACATAGCATCGAGAATCAATAGCTTGCCTTGTTTGGGTTGTCCAAATTGAGCAATAACTTTGATGGCTTCTAAAGCTTGTGCAGCACCAACCATTCCAAGGATAGGAGCCAATACTCCGGCTTCGACACAGCTTAGCGCTGCGTTGCCAAATAGGGCGCTTAAACATTGGTAGCACGGTGCGTTTTCATCTTGATAAGTGAACACGCTAATCTGACCTTCCATACGAATAGCAGCGCCAGATACTAATGGTGTTTTTGAGGCGTAGCATAAGCGGTTAAGTTGGTTGCGTGTTTCAACGTTGTCACAGGCATCAAGAACTAAGGAGTGCGCTTCAATTAACTTCGCAAGCGCTTCGTCATTCAGTCGATGATCAACGGTCTCAACCGTTAGGTGAGGGTTCAATACCTGCAGTGATTCTGCGGCTGAATCGACCTTTTTCCTGCCAATGTCGGCATCGGTATGAAGTACTTGTCGTTGTAAGTTAGAAAGTTCAACAACATCATCGTCGATAAGAGTTAGCTTACCAATGCCTGCAGTCGCAAGGTATTGAGAGGACGCACAACCTAAGCCTCCTGCGCCTAATACTAGGATTGAGCTCTGTTTCAGCGCTTCTTGGCCTTCAAAATCAAACTGTTTTAGAATGATTTGGCGGTTGTAGCGAAGCATCTCTGCATCAGACAGTATTTCCATCAATAAGCCTCGTTAGTAAAGCGTCGAGTTAAACAGTTGAATCTGAACCGTTTCGCCTACTTCTACACGGCCACGTTCTCGTTCAAGCACCACAAAGCAGTTTGCTAAGCTCATAGAGCGGAAAGCGCCAGAGCTTTGGTTGCCTGTTGTCTCTACCACAAATTGACCGTTTTCAATTGAGTAAATACCACGCTGGTAATCCGTGCGGCCAGGGCCTTTTTTGAATGCAGATTTCGTGATAGCAGGAATAGATTTCGGACCTGCCCACGCAGTATGACCTGCAAGTTTCGCGAGCATAGGTTGTACTAACACGTACATAGTCACCATTGCCGAGACAGGATTACCCGGTAGGCCGCAGAACCATGCGTTATCGAGTTCACCGAATGCGAATGGTTTCCCCGGCTTGATTGCCAATTTCCAAAAGCCGATTTGACCAAGCTCTTCTAGGATGTCTTTGGTGTAATCCGCTTCCCCCACACTTACGCCACCAGAAGTCACGACAACGTCTGCCAACTCTTGAGCTTTCTCAAATGTTTCTTTCAGTGTTTTAGGGCAATCAGGGATGACGCCGAGGTCGATGGCTTCACAACCAAACGCTTCGATGAGCGGTTTAATACCGTAGCGGTTGCTGTCGTAGATCTGACCATCTTCAAGCGGTTGCCCTAATGGCTTTAGCTCATCGCCAGTAGAGAAGAAAGCGACTTTAGGTTTATGTAACACTGTCACGTGGCTTACACCCAATGAAGCAATCATTGGAATGTCACGAGGCGTTAAGCGTTCACCGCGGCTAAGAACGATGTCGCCTCGTTTGATGTCGTCACCCGTCGGGCGAATATTGTTATTTAGTTTGATGTCGTCTTGACGGATCTCAACTCCAGCGTCTGTCTCGACCGTATTTTCTTGCATGATGACAGCATCACAACCTTCAGGGATTTTTGCGCCTGTCATAATGCGAATACAGGTGTTGCTTGGCCATTCGCCTTCAAACGGTTGGCCGGCAAACGATTTTCCCGTTAAAGGTAGAGTTTTGTTGTGTTCTAAATCGGCAATACGCAGCGCGTAACCATCCATTGCTGAATTATCAAAAGGAGGTACGAAAATAGGGGATAGTATATCTTCAGCAAGTACATAACCTAGTGCTTCAGCGAGAGGAAGAGACAGAGTCATTTGGATTGGTTTGATTGGTGACAGCAGCTTATCTAGTGCTTCTTCAATTGGCATTAAGCCCGGAGCGTCGCAACAGCCCATAATTGAAATCCTTTAATCGTTATTATTTTGACTTGGTGGTTGGGTCTATTGAGTTTATGAAAACTCGCCAACGAAATTGCAGCCACCTTAGCATAGTTTACGCCCCGTAAATAATGACCTCCCTTAAAATATGGGTGTATTTATTCAAAATTACGAGTATCCTTGTTTGCCATCCAGACGGGGTAATAGAAAGAGGAAGTTCAATGTCAGGTCTTAGCGAATCAGCGAAGTTAGTTAAAGATGCGCTAGCAAGCCGTGGGTTAGAGACACCAATGAGTCCTAACCAGATTAGCCGAGAAGAGAAAAAGGAACGAATCGAACACCATATGCGTGAGATTCTAACTCTCCTTGAACTTGATCTTACGGACGATAGCCTAGAAGAAACGCCACAGCGTATTGCTAAGATGTATGTGGATGAAATTTTCTCTGGTTTGGATTACGCCAACTTTCCTAAGATTACCGTCATTGAAAATAAGATGGGTGTTCGTGAAATGGTACGGGTGAAGGACATTACTGTGACCAGTACTTGTGAGCACCACTTGGTTACTATTGATGGTAAGACGGCGGTGGCGTACATTCCTCAAGGTAAAATCATTGGTCTTTCAAAAATCAATCGAATCGTCCGGTTTTTTGCACAACGCCCCCAAGTTCAAGAGCGCATGACGCAGCAGGTCCTTGTTGCACTGCAAACGCTATTAGAAACTGATGATGTTGCTGTCACTATGGATGCGGTTCACTACTGTGTGAAGTCTCGTGGTGTGATGGATGCAACCAGCGAAACGACAACAACTGCACTGGGTGGTATTTTTAGATCAAACCCAGCAACGCGCCACGAATTCTTACACGGCCTGCGTTAATACGTCGTTTAAAAAGATTTTAAGGCCTCACTTGTCGGTGGGGCTTTTTTGTATTTGTATAAAGGTGAATTGGGTAGTTTCTACTAAGGTAAATCTAATGAATGGTTATCTTTGGTGTAGATACGCTCTAAAGGAAATATAGAGCGTATAGAGAAAATAGGTAAGCGTTTAAGAGAGGTTAAACAAACGCTTTAAGCGATGAATAAAACCTAATGGTTTATTCTCGGTTTGGTAAATATTGAGGCCATCATAGAAACTACTCATAAACTCTACTCGAACCTCATCGTCCGTGTTTCTGGATACGCGAGATAGCAATGTTGACGTAGCCGCCGCATGATCATTGGCTAGGCTGTAGTCCATTCCTAGTCGTCCTTGAATGAACAACCACAAATGAGTAACTAATTTTAACTGTTGAGCGTTAGCGTTTTGAAATTTGCCGCTATGTTGATTACCTACAGTATTATCGAATACGTTTTGCATCGCTTCACTGGCTTCTTTATGACTCTCAAAGCGATAGCTTACATCGATATGTACTTTCGTTAGTAAGCCGAGCAAAGTCTGACGTGCAGAGTTATCGGACTTGTTCTTACATACGTGCTTGAAAAGAGAGTGGTTTTCTTCGATGAATGACTGCAGCTCTTTCTCATAGCCGGTCGTGACCGCTTTTATTGAGTCTAAACCTGCTTCTTTTAAACATAGGTGAAGTTTGGTTTGCGGCTCCGTAATAGTTGGAAGATCAGTCATGACTTTGTAGCTCTTCCCACGTCACTTCTGCAGATTGCGTGTCGCTATTTACGAACGCCGAATTACCCGACAGCATTACGGAAAGATCCATTGTACGCTTTGTCATCGCTGTTAATTGCTCTATACCATCGTTGTCTAGACGAACAATTTGAGCTTTCAGGTAACCGAATTTGCCTTTGTTCTGCTCCCACCAAACATTCGACTTAGTGTTGAAGCTAAATACACGTACTGACTTAGATAAGCGAGTCGCTTTCTTAACGCGTTCTGGGTCAGGTTCACCCACATCAATCCATTCTAGGATCTGGTCATCTAACGATTTCTGCCATAAATCCGGTTCTTCAATAGTCGACAAACCTTTGGTGAACTGAAGATCCGGTGAAGCATTGATACAGAAAGCGATGATACGAGCCATCATTCGCTGTTCTGTTTCTGAAGGGTGCTGTGCAATCGTTAAATTAAAAGAGTCATAATAGTCGCGATTCATATCAGTTAGAGAGAGTCGAAACTTATAGATTGTGGGTTTGAGAGCCATTGAGAAGGTGTCTTAGGTAGAAATAATGGAGGAGAATATTACCTTAAATCTCCGAATAGTGGGCAAAAAAATAGCCAGCAGAGGCTGGCTATTCTTAGAAAGCTTTAAAATACTAAATTAAAGTACTTTGATGCTGTCAGCTTGTGGGCCTTTTTGACCTTGAGATACTGTGAACTCAACTTTTTGGCCTTCAGCAAGAGTTTTGAAACCGTCGCCAGTAATTGCAGAAAAATGTGCGAATACGTCTGGACCGTTTTCTTGTTGAATGAAACCGAAGCCTTTAGTTTCGTTGAACCATTTTACTGTACCAGTAACTGTGTTAGACATGATGATATCCTAAAATTAAATTTTTATAGTGAGCCAATTGCGGCACTGATAGCATGGAAAAGTTTATTGCTATTGTGTACAACACAACGGGGTTACTAGTAATCCAACGAAATGTTTATATACAAAGAACTTTCTTTCTAGCTGAAGTGGAGTCTAAATCAAATCCGGGGATAGTCAATCGAATCCATAGTGAAAGGTTGCAGAAACTTGGAGGTAGTCAAACTTTGCATTCCTTGGATATCATAGAGTTACAGTTATATGGTGATTTGTTGTAGTTTTTGTGAAAAAGACGGCCGAAATTTATGACCAATTTGGAGTGATTGCACTGTTTTGACACATTTTATTTTGCAGTTAGTCAGCCGCTAATTGGACTTTGATCTCAGTTTTAACGGCTTTTATTTATAAATTTCGTTGTAAGTGTTGCATCTCAATTTTAAAGAGAATCAGGCTACTTTGTTAGGCGATAAAGGTTACCATTGTCAGTGCTGAAGAATATATCGCCGTTTGGTGAAGTCTCGATATCTCTTATCCTCTCACCTAAATCTTCTAGAATGCGTTGCTCTTTTATTGCTTCACCTTGTTCGTTAACCGTCACAATATTGATGTGGGTGAGTTTAAGCGCTCCCGCCAATAGTTTGTCTTTTAATTCAGGATACTTTGCACCTTGGTATACGATCAAACTACTTGGAGCTATTGAAGGAATGTAAACTTTTGCTGGAGACTCAATACCATCTTTGGTTTTTGAATCCCCGACACTGATAGGCCCCCAATATTCTTTGCCGTGTGATGTGACAGGCCACCCGTAATTAGCACCTGCTTTTATTAGGTTTATCTCATCACCACCGCGAGGGCCGTGTTCGATCGACCAGAGTCTTTGAGTCGGGAAGTCGTAAAACAGGCCTTGAGGGTTACGATGACCATAACTCCAAATCTCATTCAAAACCTTGTTGTTATCCTTGAAAGGGTTATCACTTGGCGTGCTTCCATCAGCATTCAACCGTAATATTGCTCCCGCATGAGTTAAGGTGTTTTGGCCGTTATCTCGGTCACCGCGATCGCCTATCGAAAAATACAGGTGGCTATCATCAAAGGTTAGGCGACTGCCAAAGTGGCGCCCTGTGTCGGTTCTGGATTTGGACACAAACACGTCGGTCCAATTGGAAATCTCGCCGTTTTTGTAATGAGCGGAGGCGAGCGTTGTCGTCCCTTGGCCCTCGATGTCTTTACTGTAAGTGACATAGATCTTATTTTTTTCAAAGGGGGAGAAAGCGATATCCAACGCGCCACCTTGGCCTTTGCTCCACACATTTGGCAGTCTGAAAAGTGTGTTTTGCTCGCCTGTTTTCAAATCAACGTGCTTAATGACACCTGTTTTTTCTGTGACCAGCATCGAGCCATCGTTCACATAAGTCAGACCCCATGGAATATCGAGCCCGTCTGTGATCTTCTCTGCCTGCCATGCAAACGCTGAAGTTGATGCCATTGGACCCGATATGATGAGTGCCAAAGCAAAAGAAAGGATACGGTGAGGATTATTCATGGGAGCCTCTTGATTGTTTAACATGATAATAGTTTAGCTTGTGGTTGACCGGAGGAAAGCCCGGATAAGTGAAAAGTGACTATTCAGGAATTTAATTCAACGAGTATTGTATGAGTTAACAAGCTGGCGTATGTTTATCCTGCCATTCTCTATTCGATCACCTCGGAGCACAATGAATACTACCCTCGCAACATCTTCGCTATTTTCTCGGGCTTTATGTTGTCAGGTCAATACCCAAGCAATCCCTTCGTTCAAGCTCTTTACATCATGAGTCGCCGATTCGATTTTAGATCTATCTTACTCGCGTGTTTGGTCATCAGTATCGGCCAACTTAGCATGGGTTTGGTTTTTCCTTCGTTACCTTGGATTGCCAAGGACTTCGATGTCTCTTTAGAACAAGCTCAGCTTCTGGTGAGTGTGTACTTGTTAGGCTTTGGCCCTTCTCAGTTTATTTATGGTCCTATTTCAGACGCTTTGGGACGTAAAAAAGTGCTGTTGAGCGGTTTGTTGATTGCCTTGCTTGGCTTACTGGTGATCATGTTCTTCAGTCATTCATTTTCCGGTATGGTGATGGGGCGCTTCCTACAAGGTCTAGGTACTGGCTGTTGTGCGGTACTTGCTCGGGCATCGACTCGAGACCGATTCAGCGGAGCTGATTTGCCATTGGCGATGTCTTATATCGCGATGGTAGCCTCCATTACACCTTTGATTGCCCCTGTTATCGGCGGATTTATTAACTTTCACTTCGGCTGGAGTATGGTGTTCATCTCGTTACTTGGTTATGTTTCATTGGCTTGGGTGGTATTGGCATTTAAGTTTAAGGAAACCATCACTCAGGTTTCGGTTATTCCTTCTCCAAAGAAAATGCTTTATCAATACAAGGCCTTATTAACTTCTCGTTATTTCATGAGTTTTGCGAGTATCGGTTGGCTTAACTTTAGTTTGATGATTACCACTGTGTCGGTGATGCCATTTATTATGCAAAACCAGATTGGTATGACGTCAGATCAATACGCCATGTGGGCGGTGATTCCTGCGTTGGGAATGCTCGGGGGAACGACCCTTTGTAATCGTATTCGTCCAATACTCGGCAATAAGAAAACGTTGCTTTGTACACCTGTGCTGCATGTTTGTGCTGCGTTGTGGCTATTCTTTTGCCCATTAGATCCTTTATATTTAATGCTAGGTCAGTTTCTGATGATCTTAGGTAATGGTATCGCGTTACCTTGTGCTCAGGCATTGGTGATGTCGCCATACCACAAGAATGCCGGCGCAGCGGCTGCGATGTCAGGTGGTGGGCAGATGGTGGTATCTTCAATGGTGAGTATGGGGTTGGTTCAGTTAGGGTTGGGTGAAGCGTGGCACCTATCGCTTGTGATCATAGTGTTCACACTGATTTCTCTGTTTAATATTTTGCGTGGTTTCAGTTGCCCAGAAGCAAAAGAGGCTCAACTAAGCTAGTGATTGAAGGCTCAAAAAAGCCATTTGATTATTACGATTCAATAGCATTTTGTATACCAAGTGTTTGGTGAAGCTAGAAGGTGAAGATCGTCAATTGAGAGTATGGTTCGCTCATCACGAATTATTTTGATGTTTGAAAGCTGAAACATGTCAGCCCTGTCTCTAGACCAATAAATCCGCTTAATGAAAGAAATGAGAATCAGTTGCGTTATCATAAGCAGCATAATTGAGGATAACTATACAAAATGGAGCATTTATAGCCGCTTCTGTTTTTGGGGGAATTTATAAGCGGTATAGAGGCTGTTCTTTTTGAGTGATAAAAGCCTCTTTAAATGATAAAAGTATTGGTGTAACTAGGGCGTTGCCAACTAAAGAGAATATGAAACCTTGAATATGAACACTCCAGCATTTGATCGTATTAGTCGCGTTTTGGCTTATATCCATTCAAACCTTAGCTCAGCGTTATCGCTAGAAGATATTGCGAAACAAAGCTGCTGGTCTCGCTGGCAACTGCAAAGAGTGTTTCAAGCTGAAACTGGGCTGACAGTGGCTAACTATGTGAGAGAGCTAAAGCTAAGCCAAGCTGCAGAACTTCTGCTTGATGGAAAAGAGCGTGTTATCGATATTGCACTGGGGCTCGGATTCAATTCAGAAATAAGCTTTAGCCGCTCGTTTAAGCAAATGTTTGGGTCTAGCCCAAGCCAGTATAGAAAAGCGGGCAAAAGAGTAGGACTAAGAAAACCGATACAAGTGTCTAAAATAGAAAGTACTTCTGAAAAAAGGGCGTTAAGCTTTGTAGAAGTGCGAATTGATGAAAGAGAGCCTTTCCTCGTTAAAGGGATAACCTCTGAAATCAGCGGTTTGTTTTCATTGACGCAAGATTTTGCCCAAAAAGTCCCTCGGCTTTGGTCGCGCTTGGAATATGAAGTTACCCTTCCTCATGATAGCGCACTTCAATTTGTTGGGGTCGTAGATCTTACTCAGTCTTGTTTTGATGGCACGAATATTCATTATTGGGCTGGGGTTGAGTTACTTGATGGAATTTCAATCCCTCAATTACCGAGTATTATCTCTGATAAATTAGAGGTATTGACTATCCCGAAGCAAACCTACGCAGTTGTTAAACATTGTGGGCCTATTGAGAATTTGCGGCATACTTTAAGCTGGCTTGTGCTGAATTGGCTTCCAAGTTCAGGATATCGTGGTGTGGACGGCTATGAACTCGAAGTGTACCCACTTGGCTACCAAGCAAATGCCGCTGATGCTGAAATGGAATACTGGGTTCCTATTATTAAACCATAATCATATATTTACTCATTATCTTTCTGTAAAACCTTCCTTTCAATGAGGCCAATTGTAGTTTTTGCTGCCAATTGGCTGATTTTCAATCAAATTGAATCAAGTTCTTTTTAAATTTGCACCAAATTGTTAATTATCCCATTCATAGATACATACAATGCAAATGAGATTTATTATTATTTGTGTTAAGTATTGGTATCCGAGGGAATTATGACCACTCACACCCGTTTTAAGTATTCATCACTTGCTGTTGCGTTGCTGACGGCGCTCTCTGCACAAGCGTTGGCGGAAGAAACCGTTACGACGGCAAAGTCTAATATAGAAACTGTCACTGTTCTCGGCAAAGCCTACCGAAATACAGCTACGAAATCGGCACTTGAGCCAGAAGAAACGCCGCAGGGCATTACGGTTATTGATGAGGAACAGTTAGAGCAACGAGGTGTTCAATCTTTGAACCAAGCCCTTCGTTATGCGCCTGGTGTTGTGACTGAAAGTCGTGGTGGTTCAGTCGCTATGTTTGACTCGTACTCAATCCGCGGTTTTAAGACTAATAATGTCAACTATTACGATGGCCTCTCACTTCAACATCTGAATGGTTGGAACTTACAACCGCAAATTGATCCGATTGCAATGCAACAAGTCGAAATATTCAAAGGGCCTACTTCTGTGCTTTATGGAGCGATGCCGCCGGGTGGGATGGTGAACATGATAGCCAAAGCGCCACAAACTGAACAATCAACCAAGGTTGGTGTTGCGACAGGCTCTCGACATCTGCAAGAAGCATCTATTGATACTACAGGTCAGTTTGGTGACAGTGATTTTTCATATCGTCTGATTGCTTTGGCTCGTAAGCAAGATAGCCAAGTCGATAACGCTGAAGAAGAGCGCTACTTAATTGCACCATCTGTTGATTGGCAAGTAAATGAAAAAACACTAATCAACTTTAATCTCTACTATCAAGACGATCCTTCAATGGGTATCAACTCTTCAATGCCTATAGAGGTACTTAAGGCGAGTGATCCATCAGTTTCTGTGGGGGATAAGAATTGGAGTACGTTTGAACGTGAAGTGTTGATGATTGGCTATAAAATTAACCATGACTTCAATAACAATTGGACATTCTTACAGAACGCTCGCTATACCGATGCATCTCTATATCAAGAGAACACATATCACCTTAGTTACGATCCAAGCACACCAAATCAATTAGCACGAGCTCTTTATTCAACAGATGAAAGCTTTAAAGGTTTTGTCATTGATAACCAGTTGAGCGGTATCGTTGATGTTGGTTCAGTAGAACACAACTTATTACTTGGTTTAGATTACCAAGATATGGATGGTAACGTTAACTACTCCTCTTACAGCGCTAGTGGAAGCGGTTTTAATAGTTTTGACCCATTGAATCCGAACAACGACCTACTAGATCGTAATGACGTTACTAAGGGTAACGAGTACCTAGATGACACAACGTCGAGCCAGCTTGGTTTCTACGTTCAAGATCAAGTTCGTTTAGACGCGTTAGTGCTTATTGCTGGCGCACGATTTGACCACTACAAATCGGAAAGTGACTACTACGCTCATGAGTCTGACCATAAACAGTTTACTTATCGTTTGGGTGGTTTGTATCAGTTTGATAATGGACTCGCGCCATTTGCAAGCTACGCGACTAGCTTTGAACCAGCTCCGGGCGTTGATAAGTCTGGTAATGAGTTTGACCCTGAAAATGCTCAGCAAGCTGAAATTGGCGTCAAATACCTGTCTGACGATATGTCGAAAGAAGCCACCGTTTCTTTATTCCATATTGTGAAGCAAGACATGTTGATGACAGATCCAACTAATGTTTATGGGCCAAAAATTCAAGTGGGTGAAGTTGTATCGCAAGGTGCTGAATTATCAGGACGTTGGTTCGCAACGGAAAATTTCGATATTGCGGCAGCTTATACCTACGCTGACATGGAAATCACAGAAGATTCTAGCAATGGTTTAGAAGGAACAACACCAATCTACGTACCTGAACATACTGCAAACGTGTGGGCTAACTACAACGTATTCAGTGGAGTATTAGCCGGTTCTCGGTTGAGTGCTGGTGTGCGCTACGTTGCGGAAATGCAAATGGATGCAACAAATACCCAAGGGAAAGTACCGTCGTATACTGTGGTTGACTTGTCTATTGGTTATGACTTGGGTGCAGCAAGTGAGACTTTATTGGGAGCGACTGCCAACCTAGCAGTGAACAATATTTTCAATGAAGAATATTATGCGTGTTACGACCAGTCCAATTGTTGGTTTGGTGCTGAGCAGTCTGTCGAGATCAGTGTGAACTACGAGTTTTAGTTAACTTGAATTAATAAACGTAAGCAGCCCGTGTGGGCTGCTTTGTCGTTATAGAGAAAATATTTCAAAGTTGTAGTGGTGATATGAAAATCAATTCTTTTACATCCCGTTTTTCTAAAATTAATATGATTGTTACTTCGCTGAGCTTGTTGTTGTCCGCTCAAGCCATCGCAGGCTTTCAAGTTCAGGATAGCGAGGGAAATAAAACATTACCTGCTCAACCTACAAGAGTTGTTGCACTGAACTGGGATATCGCAGAGCAAGTTATCGAGCTGGGAGTTACGCCAGTCGCGGTGCCTGATATTGCAGGCTACAGCGATTGGGTTGTTCAACCTGCGATTCCTGAAGGTGTGACCGATGTAGGGACTCGAACTGAACCAAACTTTTCTGCGCTTAAGAAGCTCAACCCAGATGTGATTCTTATCGCTTCACCTCAAAAAGATCTTCAGGCGCGTCTTTCTGAAATCGCGCCAGTACTTTATTACCAAACATACAGTGAACACCACAGCAATGCCGCGGCTGCCATTGAAAACTTCAAGAAGATTGGTCACTTGCTTGGCAAACAAGAACAAGCGAATAGTAAACTCGCTGCGATGGAAGAACGTATTGCTGTTCTGAAGGCTGAATTAGATAAAGCGTATCCGGGCGACAAACCTAAAGTCACTTCTTTCCGTTTTGCGAGCACCACTTCGGTGTTCATTTATGGCGACAACTCGATTCCACAATACGCATTAGAGAAGCTCGGTTTTGAAAACGCGATGGAGCTTCCTGCCAGTCAGTGGGGTATCAACCAAAAGCGGATGACCGATCTTAAGAACGTGAAAAGTGGTGTTGCACTTTACTTTGAACCCTTTCCATATCAAGACAAGTTAAACCGTTCGCCAATATGGAAGAGCATGCCTTTTGTGCGAAATCATCAAGTGAGCGCGGTAGAAGCAAGTTGGAGCTATGGTGGCGCGATGTCGATCCTATATAACGCAGAAGCCATGGCGAAATCGCTATTGAAGCTAGCGGAGCAGTAATGAAAACCAGTGGTTTAATGGTCGGGGCAGCTTTGTTTTTCGCTGCCCTTGCTCATTTATGGTTAGGACAGTCGGAATTTGGCCCGATTGGTGAGCTTATCTTGTTACTCTCACAGGTGAGTGATCGCGCTACGCTGAACGCAATGGTTGATGACTCATTTGAGCTGATGGCCTTGTTGTATGTCAACTTGCCTCGGTTAGTTATGACTATCTTGGTAGGCGGCACACTCGGCACAATAGGAAGCCTTTTCCAACAGTTGACTCAGAATCGCATGATGTCTCCGTTAACGTTAGGTACATCGTCAGGGGCCTGGCTTGGCCTGGTCATATTGAATGTAGTCGCTCCTATGCTGGTGGCGCAATACTCAGTCTGGTTTGCGTTGATTGGCGCACTGCTAGCAATGGGGCTTATTGTTTCCATTGTTGGTATCAAAAACATGAGCGGCTTGCCCATTGTCTTGGCGGGTATGGCGGTTAACTTGTTGCTAGGGGCATTTGCAACGGCGATTATTCTGCTTAACGACCAGTACGCACAGAACTTGTTTGTGTGGGGGGCGGGTGATTTAGGGCAAAATGGCTGGGAACAAGTGTTGTGGTTAATGCCTAAGTTAGTGCCGATTTTTGCCATATTTTTGTTGGCACCACGAGTTTTGACCCTGCTTTCAATCGGTACGGAAGGGGCTGCTGCGCGCGGCCTCAATATTGGTGCAACGTTTTTTGTATTAATGGCAGTCGGCGTTTGGTTGGTGTCGGTATCGATTACCTCGGTAGGCGTGATCAGTTTTATCGGTTTGATCGCCCCTAATATCGCGAGGCACTTTGGCTTCTTAAAAGCGAAATCCGAACTGATCGCAAGTTGTCTATTAGGTGCTTTACTACTTTGTACTACAGACAGTTTAGCTATCTTTTTGGCTCAATGGTCTGTGGATATGATTCCAACGGGTACCGCAACCGCGGTGATTGGCGCTCCAGCTTTGATCATTATTGCTCGCAAGCAGATGTCCGCTCAAGATCAGTTATTTTTCTCGATGCCTGAGGGGCCAAAGTCTATTTCACCGTTGGCTTACTCTCTATTGGGCACGATGATCTTTGGGTTACTGGCATTAAGCACGCTCTCACAGCCTTCTTCTGATATGGGCTACTTTGTTATTCCAGACGCGTTTGAGTGGTCTATTCGCTGGCCTAGAATGTTAACGGCGATATTCGCTGGCGGCGGTTTGGCTGTCGCAGGAGTGATCTTGCAAAGGTTAGTCTACAACCCACTAGCGAGCCCAGACATCCTTGGGGTATCCGCGGGCGCTGTTTTAGCTTTGATTTTCAGCAGTTTATTCATGGGCTATTCGATTCACTCGTTGAGCCCTTGGATTGCGTTTTTAGGCAGTGCAATGTCGCTGTGCCTATTACTATTTCTTGGTAAGAAACATCAGTTTGCGCCGTCTATCCTAATCCTGACGGGTATTTCGCTGACCGCAGTGTTAGAGGCTTTAGTACAATTCTCTTTAACGCGAGTGGGAGAAGGGAAATACACCTTATTGGCTTGGTTGGCAGGTTCTACCTATCGTGTTGAACCTGAGTCGGCAACGATCATGGCTATCGTGATCACTGTGTGTATTGGTGCCGCTGTACTGTTGAGTCGTTGGGTGACGTTAATAGCCACAGGCCGTCAGTTTGCGAGCGCGCGAGGCCTAAATATCTCAATAGCGTATGCTTCTTTATTGTGTATCGTCGCCATCTTATGTTCGGTAGTCACCACCACAATGGGGCCCGTTGCATTTGTCGGGTTACTGGCTCCGCATATCGCGGCCATGGTGGGGGCTCGTTTGGTTAGAAAACAGATTATCTTGTCGTTTTTAATTGGTGCTGCCTTAATGTTGTTTGCTGACTGGTTAGGGCAAGTAGTGGTATTCCCAGCTCAACTCGCTGCAGGGACGTTAGTTTCCATTATTGGTGGCAGTTATTTCATCTTCTTGTTATTGAAATCTCGAAGAACATAGCTTCTGATCAGGACCTAAAGCCATTGGTAATCAAGGCTATTGGCAATAAAGCTACGAGCGAAAAGCAGTGAATGGAGCGAGCCATCACTGCTTTTTTTTGTTGATGTCGTTTATGTAAGGGAGAGGCGTTAAGCAACGCAGGTCTCGCTTCTTAATGTGCAAGTTTGGCATATGTTAATAAAATGTATAACCTAAAGGTCTGACCACTCTGAAGGTAGCTATCATGCCAAACCTCGATCGTATTACTTGTTCCATTGATGAAAATAAAATTGCCACGGTTGTGCTGAATCGACCCGATAAGCTCAATGCTATTGACATGGCAATGTTCCAAGGTGTGAATAACATGGTGAATCAGCTGAAAAAGAACACCGAGATTCGCGCCGTGATAGTGAAAGGCAATGGGGCTGATTTTTGTTCAGGGCTTGATATTAAATCTCTGTTGACCAGTAAGTCTGGCGCAATGAAGCTTTTGTTCAAATGGTTTCCCACATTACCCAATGCAGCGCAGCGCTTTTCGCTGGGTTGGCGAGATATTCCGTGTCCTGTTATTTTTGCGATTCATGGTCGTTGCTGGGGAGGTGGACTTCAATTGGTCAGTGGTGGTGATTTTAGAATTGCTAGTCCTGATGCGAACTTCTCGATATTAGAAGCAAAGTGGGGTTTGATTCCAGACATGGGAGGCGCAATCGCCTTTAGAGAGCTGATGCGTAAAGATCACACCCTAGAGATGGCGATGACCGCCAAGGTGATCGACAGTAAAACCGCAAAGGAGTATGGGCTTGTCACAAAAATAGCCGAAGCTCCTTATGCTGAAGCTTATGCATTGGCACTGGAATGCGCGAACCGATCGCCAGATGTTGTCGCTGCTAACAAGAAACTCTACAACAAGACTTGGTGGTCAAGCCCTGGCATGGCTGTATTTTATGAGACTTGGTATCAGATAAAGGTAGGGCTAGGTAAGAACAGAGCGATTGCCGCTCAGCGTGAAATGAACCGTGACAAACCACGTTCTTATGTAGCGAGGAAATTTAAATAGTAATTACTGGTATAGGAGTGATCGTTGGTTGTGCTTTCAAGGTTGGTATCTACAAGGAAAAAAACTTTTCTGAACGATAGATAATGGACCCGATCAAACTGAATAAAGCTGTTTATGGAAATGAACGTTTTTTATACTAAAGCGCCGCTCTCTTAATCTAGATTAAGTTTTCCTCGTCTTATTCTCTGTAGTATCCGCCTGAATCAGTGCCCATGCTTAATGGGTAACTCGCGTAATACGATTTTGAGAGGAAGACACTTGAGCACTTTGTTTACAGAAACCCACATTGGCAAGATGACACTAAAGAACCGCTTCATGAGAAGTGCAACGTGGGAAAATATGGCCACCGAAGATGGCCATATGACAGATAAACTGTACGCTATCTATGAAGAGTTGGCTCAAGGTGAAGTCGGCATGATCGTGACGGGTTACGCGAACATCGTTGAAGAAGAAAAGCCAAATGCGGGCATGATGGGGATGTATAACGACTCATTCATTGCAGAGTATCAGAAGCTGACTCAACTGGTGCACGATAACGACTCTAAAATCGTGATGCAATTGGCTTATGGTGGCACCAAAACCACGCATGATCTTGACGAACGAGTGATCTACGCACCCAGTGAGGTTCCAGAAAAAGGAACTCAAACACTAGGCAAAGCGATGACCAAAGATGAGATCGACTACATTGTTGATGCCTTTGCTCAAGCGTCTTTGAGAGCACAGAAGTCAGGTTTTGATGGCGTTGAAATTCATGCTGCTCACACTTACCTGATTAATCAGTTCTTAAGCCCTTACTACAACCAACGTGAAGATGAGTACGGCGGTAGCTTAGAAAACCGCATGAGATTCTTGTTAGAGATCTATACCGCGACGCGCAAGCTGGTGGGTGATGATTTCCCTATCTTGGTTAAGCTTACAGCTTCGGAGTTTTTTGAAGGTGGCGTGACCTTCGAAGAAACACGTATTGTGTGTAAAAAGCTTGAACAAGTGGGCGTGGATGGCATTGTGGTGTCAGGTAATATTCATGGTAAAGCAGACACTATGATTGGCGAGTCGCACGATGGTTTTACCATTCAAGCTGAAGGCTACTTCCATGAGTATGGCCACGCGATCAGTCAAGACGTTAATATCCCAGTTATCACGGTTGGTGGCCTAACGGATTTTAATGCTATCGAAGCGATTGCAAACAACACAGGCATTGAATACTTCGCGCTTTCAAGGCCGCTGCTTTCTGAACCGCATTTAGTTAAGCGTTGGAAGGAAGGGGATAGAAGCCCTGTAGAATGTGAACGATGCTCTAAGTGTCGCACTAAGCGCGGCAACTTCTGCGTGGTGAATAAAGACAGAAAAGTACAGCTTGCTCGTATGTAACCTCTGGACTTAGATATAAGTGTGAGCCAAATCTATAACTGAGTCTAAAAGTTGGAGCCTGTGTAATACCTCAGGCTCATATTTGTATCAGCCTTCCGTAAACGATATTTTAAATCTTATTAGTCACACTTCTCGCTTGTTGAGTGTTCCTTTTGTTGATCTATTCAGCAGTTACTACCAGTTTAATCAAATATTTGTACTTCATCGTTGACCTTACCCTAAGGGTAACGTTTATAGTTGCTGTGTAAATTCAAAGGTAAGCTATGACAAACACATTCCGAAAAACTTGGATTATTGTTTTCAGCATCATTGCGATGTTGATGTCTAGTTATGCCTCAAGCTCTGCAGCCTTGATGACTGAAGTAATGATGATGGAAATGGGGTCGAGCAAGTCGGCTTGTTACCACAGCGATACTTCGGTTAATGATTCAATGGCAGGGTGTCATGTGATGAGTGAAGAAGTACGCGCTGAAGACTCTAACATGAGTGCCCATGCTTTGATGGCTCAATTCGATATGTCTTCAATGAGCGAAGACGGCAGTCCGATGATGGGTAACCATTGTTCGAGTGCCGATTGCTGTGCCTCAATGTGTTCTGCAAGTCCCTATCCAATCCAGGCTGTTCAAGCCGTTGATCAACTTTCCTTTTCATTAGCTCGTTTTCAATCGGTCACGATTGGCCAGAAAGTCGCACGCGCTCAATCTTTGCTACGCCCACCTTCCGCATAAATCTATATCTAAAAATACAGCTATATCAGTTAGATAAATCTGATAAGCCATTCTTTTTTATGCGCTAATTAGCGCTAGATATGGACATTCATTGTGAATATGAAACCAACAACCTCTGTGTTTGTCATGAACACGAGCTTAGTGGTTGCTGCTGCCTTGCCTATGGCCTTGTTTTCAAGTGCTACGCTCGCGGCTACCACGGCGTCAGCTTCAAATGCTCAACGCATTTCAGCACATGACCAAGCAAGCTCGACGCAGCAACTCAATACACTGATTGAGATTGCGTTAAGCGAAGATGGAAATCGCAAGCAGTACTTTGCTCAGTCTCAAGCGATGCGAGAAACGGGCATTGCCAGCTCGACCTTAATGGATCCTAAATTAAAAGTTGGATTTGGCGGTTTGCCTGTCGATAGCTTTCAATTCGACGAAGACCCGATGACCAATATATCGGTAGGGTTGATGCAGCAGTTTGAGCGTGGCGATACGCTTAACCTCCAACAGAAAAAGGCAGGCCAACAGGCAGATGCTTTAGCTTTGCAGGTGCAAGCAAGAGAATTGACGGTTGCGAATAGCATGACGCAGCTTTGGCTTGAGTTAGGTTATCAACAAAAAGCTGAGTCGGTGATTCGTCAAAATCGTCGCTTGTTGGTTGAGCTTGAAAACTATGTACAAACCAATTACTCAATTGGTAAAAGTGAAGCGCAAGATCTGCTTAATACTCAGCTTCAAGTGAGCAAGCTTGATGAGAAACTTCAGGCAAACCAGCAGGTTCAGCGCCGCTTAATCTCTCAGCTTTCTGAATGGTTGGGGTCTGATTGGTTAGGCTCTCAGGTTCTTGATTCTCAGGGCACACTGAATGCAACTAACCAAATCGATTGGCCGTTGTTGGAAAGCAAATTAGCGACCAATATCGATTCAACTACGCACTACCAGTTACTGAATGACCATCCTTTGGTTAAGATCTCCGATGTCAGTATTTCCTCCAATCAAACTCAGGTTGAGTTAGCTGAGCAAGCTTATACCCCGCAGTTTGGGGTGGAAGTTATGTATGCACACCGTCAAGCCAATAACATGGCGGGTGAACCAGCTTCTGATCTTGTGAGTGCTTATCTGACAGTCGACATCCCGCTGTTTACAGGGAACCGACAAGATAAAAACTTATCGGCTGCTCAGTATCAAGTTGGTGCGGCTAAATCTCAAAAAGACACCTTACTTTCCCAAATGAACGCGCAAGTGAACGCATTGCTGGTGGACAGAGCAAATCTGATCCAGCGATTAGATCGCTATCAAACGTCCTTGCTTCCTCAAACTGCAGCACGAATCAGCGCGGTTGAAAGGGGCTATCAAAACAATACCGCTCAGTTTAACGATGTCATTTTAGCAACGACCGATGAGCTGGCGCTTAAGTTAGAGCAACAACGTTTGATCACCGATCTCAACATCGTTAACAGCAAACTGGCGGCGTTAGTCAGTGGCTTTGAATACCAAGTAAACCAACCACAACTCAACTCAAGCGCAACTAAACACACAGCCAATCAATAAGGGAATAGACAATGAGTACAGTAAAAGTAGCAACAATCGCTTTATTGGTCGGTGGTGCATTGGGTTTTGGTGTGAACCATTTTCTAATTAATCCAGCACATGACATGTCAGCAATGGCAACGAGTACAGGCGCAGATGTCAGTAAACAGGCCAAGGATGAACCTCTGTATTGGGTGGCTCCGATGGACCCAAATTATCAGCGAGACAAGCCGGGTCAGTCACCTATGGGGATGGATTTAATCCCTGTTTACGCGGATGACTCAAGTGGTGTTAAAGATGAGCCCGGTACCGTGTTCATTGATTCGTCGGTAGAAAATAATCTGGGTGTCAAAACAGCGAAAGTTAAGTTCGAAGCGCTGTCTCCTCGGATTGAAACCGTGGGTTATGTGGCGTTCGATGAAAGTACATTGTGGCAAACCAACGTAAGAGCAGCTGGTTGGGTTGAGAAGCTCTACATCAACGCTGTGGGTGAGAAGGTAAACAAAGGTGATGTGCTTTTCACACTCTATTCTCCAGAGCTTGTTAAAGCACAAGAAGAGTTGATCAGTGCTTATAAAACGGGTCGTAAAGGTTTGATCAAAGGCTCGACTGAACGCTTAATTACCTTGGGTGTTGATAAGACGCAAATCCGCGCTATTACGCGCAAAGGCAAAGCCTCACAAACCATTGAAGTCAAAGCGCCAGCTGATGGTGTCATCGCAAGTTTGAATATCCGAGAAGGTGGTTACCTTGCACCTGCACAAGCGGTGATCAGTGCTGGCCCATTAGGCGAAGTATGGGTTGATGCTGAGGTGTTTGAGCGTCAAGCGCACTGGATCTTGTCAGGCAGCAATGCGGTGATGACGCTAGATGCCATTCCCGGCAAAGAGTGGTTGGGTAATGTCGATTACGTGTACCCAATCCTTGACCCAAAAACTCGAACCTTGCGCGTTCGTTTGAAGTTCTCCAATCCAAATGGCGAGCTTAAGCCAAATATGTTTGCCAATATTGCGCTGAAACCCATCAGTGATGAAGCTGTTCTTACTATCCCAAGATCTTCGGTGATTCACTCCGGTGGTATGACTCGAGTGGTGATGTCAGAAGGTTCTGGCAAGTATCGCTCTGCTCGTATTGAGGTTGGTCGTGAAGCTGGCGAAAAAATAGAGGTGCTTCAAGGGCTAGAGCAAGGTGAGAACATTGTCACTTCTGCGCACTTCATGTTGGATTCTGAATCGAGCCAATCCGCTGATCTGTCACGCATCAATGGTGTTGAAGAAGAAGCTGAAACCGTATGGGCGAACGGTGAAATTTCCGATGTTATGCAAGGTAGTCGCATGGTGACGATTAACCATCAGCCTGTTCCAGAATGGGATTGGCCGGGCATGGTGATGAATTTCACCTTTGCGGAAGGCTTGGACATGAGTGACGTCCAACGTGGTAAGGCGATTGATTTCGAGATGAGAAAGACAGAGTCAGGGCAGTACGAGGTTGTGGATTACAAGGTCAACAAACACAAGATGGCTGGCGAAGTTTGGGTGACGGGTGACATCACCATGTTGATGGCAGATTTTGGCATGATCACCGTAAAACATCAGCCTGTCCCTGAGTGGAATTGGAAAGCGGGTGAAATGAATTTCCAAGCCAGTGATGACCTTGATTTATCTGAGTTTGCCGAGGGTCAAACCATTCGGTTTCTAGTGGTGAAGCAGGGTTCTGATTATGTGCTCAAATCTCTCGAACCGACGAATAGCACGGGTGAGGGCGAACTATGATCAATGCAATCATTCGCTGGTCTATTAGTAACCGCTTCTTAGTGCTGGTTGCTACTGTAGCCATCGTATTTGGCGGCTTATACAGCGTTAAAAATACACCGGTCGATGCCATTCCTGATTTGTCAGATGTTCAGGTGATCATCAAAACCAGTTATCCGGGACAAGCGCCGCAAGTGGTCGAGGATCAGGTGACTTATCCATTAACCACCGCCATGTTAGCTGTACCGGGTGCTGAAACGGTTCGTGGTTACTCGTTCTTTGGTGATTCCTATGTCTATATCATCTTCAATGACGATACTGATATGTACTGGGCACGTTCACGAGTGCTGGAGTACTTAAGCCAAGTTGCACCTAACTTGCCATCGAGTGCCAAGCCAACACTAGGGCCAGATGCAACCGGTGTGGGCTGGGTTTACAGCTACGTGTTGCAAGATAAAACCGGTCAGCACGACTTAGCGGAACTTCGTAGTTTGCAAGATTGGTTCTTGAAGTATGAATTGCAAACTGTAGAAGGCGTGTCTGAAGTGGCGACCGTTGGCGGCATGGTGAAGCAGTATCAAGTACAGATTGATCCTGCCAAGTTACGTGCTTACGACCTAACGCTTCAGCAAGTCAATAAGGCAATCCAAGATGGTAATCAAGAAACAGGTGCGTCTGTTGTCGAGATTGCTGAAGCCGAGCACATGGTTCGTACAACCGGCTACCTGACAAGCATTGAAGACATTCAATCTTTGCCGCTAAAAGTGACTGACAAAGGGACTCCACTGCTGCTCGGCGACATTGCTGACATTAACCTTGGCCCGCAAATGCGTCGTGGTATCTCTGAACTTAATGGTGAAGGAGAAGCGGTTGGCGGCGTTATCGTGATGCGCTTTGGTGAAAATGCCAGCGAAGTGATCGACTCGGTGAAATCCAAACTCGCTGAGCTGCAAGCCGGTTTACCTGATGGTGTCGAGATTGTCGCGACTTATGATCGTTCGACTTTGATTGATTCAGCCGTTGAAAACCTTTGGAAGAAGCTGGCTGAAGAGTTCATCGTGGTCGCCGTGGTGTGTGCGCTGTTCTTATTCCACATCCGATCATCACTGGTTATCGCGCTAAGTCTGCCTGTCGGTATCTTAGGCGCATTCATCGTTATGCATTGGCAGGGTATTAACGCCAACATTATGTCTCTTGGCGGGATCGCGATTGCGATTGGCGCCATGGTGGATGGTGCCATAGTGATGATTGAGAACGTTCATAAACACATTGAACGGACTCCGCTCACTGACAAAAACCGTTGGCAAGTGATTGGTAAGGCGGCAGAAGAAGTCGGCGCACCGCTGTTCTTCTCTCTGATTATCATTACCTTGAGCTTTGTGCCTGTGTTCGCGCTAGAAGGGCAAGAGGGCAAGATGTTCTCGCCACTTGCGTTTACCAAGACGTATGCAATGGCCGCTGCAGCCGGTTTGGCTATCACGCTTGTGCCTGTGCTAATGGGTTACTTCATTCGCGGTAACGTGTTGCCTGAACACAAAAACCCAGTGAACCGAAGCCTAGTGGCGATGTACAAACCGCTTCTGAACCTCAGCCTAAAATATCCAAAGGTGATGATTGTTATCGCACTTGGCTTAATGGCGTCTGCTTATTACCCAACCAGTAAGCTTGGCAGCGAGTTCATCCCTCCTTTGGACGAAGGGGATTTGATGTACATGCCAACCACGTATCCGGGCATCTCAATAGGTAAGGCTCGTGAGTTGTTGCAACAGACCAACAAGCTCATCAAAACCATTCCAGAAGTCGAAACCACGTGGGGCAAAACTGGTCGAGCAGAGACAGCAACCGATCCTGCACCGTTAACCATGATTGAAACCGTGATTCAGCTTAAACCGCGAGATGAGTGGCGTGACGGTGTCACTACGGAGTCTCTGCGTAAAGAGTTTGATGATCTTATTCAGTTCCCAGGTTTAACCAATGCGTGGGTTATGCCAATCAAAACCCGTATCGACATGTTAGCGACCGGTATCAAAACCCCAATCGGCATCAAAATCGCTGGCCCAGAGCTTAGCGTGATTGAAGATATTGGTTCGCAACTTGAACCCATCCTCAACAGCGTGAGTGGTACGGCTTCTGTCTACGCCGAGCGTGTTGCGGGCGGTCGTTATGTGACGATAGACATTAAACGCCGCTCTGCTGCGCGATATGGCTTGAGCATTAAAGAAGTGCAACAGGTTATCTCGACTGCGGTTGGTGGCATGAACGTGGGTGAAACCGTTGAGGGGCTAGAGCGTTACCCAATCAATGTCCGTTATCCACAAAGTTATCGTGATTCTGTCGTCAAGCTGCAGAACTTACCGTTAGTAACACCAAATGGAGCTCGTATCGCTCTATCGGACGTAGCAGATATTCGTTACGAAGATGGCCCTCCGATGATTAAAACGGAGAATGCTCGTCCTAATGGCTGGGTGTTCGTTGACATCGAAGGTCGCGACCTTGGTTCTTATGTGGCAGAGGCGCAAAAAGTCGTTACCGATCAAATCGTCTTGCCTGCCGGATATTCACTGGCATGGTCTGGTCAATACGAATACATGGAGCGTGCGAAGGATCGTTTGAGTGTCGTTGTGCCAATCACCATCGCCATCATCATGTTGTTGCTCTACCTCAGCTTCCGCCGCGTCGGTGAGGTGATGATGATCATGCTGACATTGCCACTCGCAATGGTTGGTGGCCTATGGCTGATGCATGTCCTCAATTACAACTTCTCGATTGCGGTGGGTGTAGGCTTTATCGCCCTTGCCGGGGTAGCTGTTGAGATAGGCGTCATTATGTTGGTCTACCTAAACCAAGCATGGCACTACAAAAAATTGGATGCGGAGCAGAACCAGCAAGCACTTCAGAGTGAAGACTTAACGGATGCGATTCGTGAGGGTGCAGGACTGCGTGTTCGCCCAGTGATGATGACAGTACTTACGGTGATCATTGGCCTCATTCCAATTATGTATGGCGAGGGAACGGGCTCTGAAGTGATGCAGCGAATTGCCGCGCCGATGATAGGCGGAATGGCGTCGGCACTGTTGCTTACCCTACTGGTTTTGCCTGCAATCTTTAAGCTCTGGAAACAGCGTGAGATTACGCATAGCCAAAACGAGACAAACAAATAACGTATTGATTATTAGCCCTTACTTACCAATACAGAGTGGGTAAGGGCGTACCACATGAACATGTGAAACTAACAGATAAATAACTGAATTAATCTAAGGAACGATCATGAAAAAGACACTTATTGCGATTGCACTGACGTTAACTACTGCAACGGCTTTTGCCGAAATGGACCACTCAAATATGGATCACTCGATGATGAAGAGTGGAGAGATGGATCATTCAAAAATGGATCACAGCATGATGAAGGATGGAAAGATGGACCATTCGATGATGAATATGGAAGGCATGTCTGAAGTGGGTATGCCTGCGACAGGTGCAAAGCCGGATAAAGTGGTTCATGTTCTGCTAAGTGACGATATGAAAATTACATTTAAGAACAAGGTTGATATTGAGCCGAACGACGTGGTGCAGTTCGTTGTGATGAACACAGGCAAGATTGATCACGAATTCTCGATTGGGTCTGCTTCAGAGCAATTAGAGCACCGTGAAATGATGAAAAACATGGGCAATCACGCTCATGACTCGGGTAGCACAGTTACAGTTAAGCCGGGTAAAGCGAAGCAATTGCTGTGGCATTTCCATGGTGATAATAACGTAGAGTTCGCGTGCAATATTCCTGGTCACGCTGAAGCGGGTATGGTGAAGTCGTTAACGCTATAAGGTGATACACAAGCCATATCTAGTTCAAAGGGATGAGTGCTAGGTATGGCTACCTTGTTTTAGTGCTATTTAGGTATTAGCTTTAAAAGACTATAGGAATAGGAGTTTAAGGATGAATAAGACAGTTCTAGTACTTGCAGTAACGGGTGCTTTAATAACGTGGTCGACCCACAGCATTGCTGCTAAACCTGAGTGGGCTGGTAAAGGTAAGCCCGATTTAGAAGAAGTGAAAACGCTCGCTGAGGCTAAAAAAGTTGAAGGCGAAATTGATGATCGTGAGAAGCAGCTTGATTCAATGATCGAAGAGAAAAATAAGAAAGCGAAAAAAAGTAAGAACAAAAAAGATAAGCAGAAACTAGATAAAGAACTCGACGATTTGGAAGACGAGAAAGAAGCCCTCGAAGAGAGTAAAGAGAAGCTCAAAGATAAGAAAGAAAAGCTTGAAGATGATATGGATAATGACGAAGAAAAGTCGGGATTAGAAAAGCAGAAAGACAAGAAAGCGGAACAAGAGCGTAAAGAAGAAGGAAAAGGGTCAGAGAAAGGCCAACAGCAGCGTGAAGAAAACAGCAAAAAGTGGTGGAACTTCTGGGAGTAATTCGAGGGCGTTACATCACCAACTCATTTCAACCTATCAGCACAGCTTTGTGTGGCAGCTAAGTCATTGGTTAAACATTGTGACCAGTTAAAGATAAGTCTCAACCTGTTCAGGAATACATGAACTAACTTGTATTGGCTGAGGCTTATCTGTAGTTAGAATCACTGTAGCAAGATAGAAGTTTCAAGCAGGTGGTGTGCTTCGCCGCTCAGGTGCGGCAGCTCTGCCATGACCTTTTTAAACTTGTCATCGATTGACTCTACTTCATTCAGCGAACGAAAAGCCAGTACAGCCTGTTCCGGCTCGCTGTTCACATAACCTTTCAATGTATCTAGCTGAATTTTATTGGCATTTTCAACTTTTGCCAGCGCGACATTAATTGCTTCGATGTTAATTGTTAACTCATTGCTTTTAAACATTTTTATTATTTATGGGTTGTTGCTAATGCGCGCACATTAACACAACTGATTTTTCGGATATTGACCAAGATTATTAAATTGGAACAATTTTGAAAATCATTAAAAGTTGAGCTGCAATGTGTGATTTAGATAGCTGTCAGAAATACGAAGCGATTTAAGGAGTTAATAGCTTTGGTTGGTCTATTAACGTTGATTCGTTAATCTAAGCTTAAACAAAATAAGTTTAATCAATATAGATTTAATGACTATGGACCTAACGAATGGAGAAAGTTTTTGAATAGGGTATCGCTGGAAGAAAACACGTAATGAAGCTTAAGAAGAAGTTGGAGCGTGCAGCGGGAATCGAACCCGCATCATCAGCTTGGAAGGCTGAGGTAATAGCCATTATACGATGCACGCACACTGTCTTATGAGTAAGACTGAGGCATTAAGAGACTTGGAGCGTGCAGCGGGAATCGAACCCGCATCATCAGCTTGGAAGGCTGAGGTAATAGCCATTATACGATGCACGCACATCGTCTTAACGAGTTTGATAATGCCACATCTAACTGAAAACGAAACCTTTTTCTTTCATTTTTACTCTAAGTGCTCGCATAATCACCACTCCGATAGTTTTTTACTCGCCTTTTGTGCTTCTAGAAAGAGTAAAGTGTGATTAAACTCTTGTTCAGTCTAGGTCTAAAATAACAGATAACCTATACCTTTGGTAAAGGAGTCAGCCCATATTTATAAATTTAAATGGATACTCATTCCGTTCGAGACGTGAGCAAATCATGAAAAGTCGTAAGTTAAAATAAAGGGTTTTTCATCCAAATTGTCGAGTTTCTGATAACAATTTAGATGCATAAATACAACTTGAGCATAAATCATATCATTCACTAAACTAATCCCCAAATAGTGGCGTTATAAGTAATCATGAGCGTTTGGAGAAAAAAGTAACGAGTTTAGTTGAAAGTTTGCGCAAAATCCTCGTCATTCCGTCTGTCGTTTGTTACATTTGCCGCATATTTTGTCTCCCCCTTAATGCACCCATGCCTTCTCAGTACCGAATTAACAAAATTGTTGAAATTGGTGACACTCTTCACCGCAGTGGTTGTGCTCCTTATAAGCTTGAAAAGTACACACAATACTATGCAAGAAAGCATGGTGTTGATGTGATGATCCAAGCAACGCCAACCGCGATTAACTATCAGTTTCCAGATGATAACAACGCCGTTATTCTAAAACGCCAAAAATTGGCCTCAATTAATCTGAGTTTGTTGGCAAATACCATTATTCGTATTAATCAACCGAGTAGTGAACCGGTGCCAGAACCTGTAGGTTATTCTAAATGGGTGACAGCTCTTGCCAATATGGGCATTCCGCCCGCGTATTTGATGCTTGTGGGCAGCACGCTAGAAGCGGTTGCTTTCTCGGTGTTTTTGGGGTTGATGGTTTGGGTGTGTCAGCAAGTTCTACATTCACGTCGTGCCATCGCGGTTGAATTCATTTCGGCGTTATTGACCGGTATTTTCGTTGCTTTCTTGGCGAGTACAGGCCTGCCCATTCCTGTTTGGGCATTGTGTATTGCTTCAATAGTTTTGTTCGTACCCGGGTTATCAATAGCCAACGCATTAGAGTGTTTGGCGTTTAATGACTTGGTCTCCGGCACGAGCTTGCTCGGTCAAAGTGCGTTAACCCTCATTAAGCTGTTTGTTGGCATTGTTATGGGTCTCAATATTGGCGAAGCGATATGGGGGCAGGCCGTTTCTATTTCTTATATCAATGCAGTGCCGATATGGATGCACGTTTCTGGATTGGTGCTGATTTCTGTCTCTATCGGTGTGATGTTTAATGCGCGCCCAACGGATATTCTATTAGGTTTACCCGTCGCTGTTCTCGGTATGTGGGGCCCGTTTTATCTAGGTTTTGATAGTGGTTGGGTTGTGGGTACTTGGGTAACCACAGTGTTGATTACCCTTTATGGTACTTGGATTGCGAAGAAAATGGATCTCACTGGTTCGATCTATATCGTGCAAGGGATCATTATCTTGGTCCCGGGTAGTCGCGTGTTGGTGAGTGCTAGCCAATCGGTGTTTGAGCAGTCTATTTTGCCGATCCCAAGTATCGGTTTATCGGCGCTGTTTATGTTCTCCGCGATTGTGGCTGGGCAAATCACAGCGTATTCAATCTACTCGCCAAAAGTAGAACATTGACCTTTTTAGATTACGACTGCCTTTTAAACAAATTAGTTTCATCAACAAACACAGCTTCATGGCTGTGTTTGTTTGTTTTCGGCGCAGCTCTTTTCCTATTCTAGATTCATCGGTTAGATTTGTGCTCGCTAAGCCTAGCAAGAGCCATTAAAATGAGCACAAATTCCATTTAAATGAAGTATTAACGTATGTCTTTACCTCCTTGTCCGCAATGCCAATCTGAATACGTCTACCCAGATCAAAACAACCTAATCTGCCCTGAGTGCGCTTATGAGTGGAACCCAGAAGAAGAGCGCTTAGAAAGAGAAGCTGCGCGCGTTAAGGATGTTAACGGTGCCGTTTTAGAAACTGGTGATAAAGTAACTTTTATTAAAGATTTAAAAGTAAAAGGTAGCTCTAGCGTATTAAAAATTGGTACTAAAGCTGTGATTAGACGTATCAACGAAGGCAAAGATCATCAGCTAGATTGCAAACTTGATGGTGGCGGTGAGATGCTAGTGACAGCGAAATACGTGAAAAAGCAGTAACCATTCATTTTATTGTTGGAGATATTTTGAAGTATTCAACAAGACCTGCTCAGTCATCAGATTATGAATTTCTGTTCGAGCTTAAGAAAGCTGCTGAGTTTGAACCAATCAAAGCCGTATTTGGCTGGGATGAACAAATTCAACGAGATATACATGCTGAAGAGTGGGCAGAAGAACGGCCTGAAATTATTGAATATCAAAGCAAAGCGATTGGGAGTGTGTTGTTGCAAGACAAAGGCGAGCACTTTTATTTTTGCCGATTCTTCTTACTGCCGGAGTATCATGGAAAGGGCATTGGCAGCCAAGTATTGAAAGATTGCTTAACTAAGGCTGACAGCCTCAATAAACCCGTCGAACTTTGTTACCTGCAAGGTAATCGAGTTGGGGAGTTGTACTTGAGGTTTGGCTTTGAAATCACCTCGCAAAACGATCAGTTTGTCTATATGTGGCGCCAGTAATTCCAAGCATTAGTTATTAACTTCAACGGCACAGTTCGCCTTTGAGGTTTTTTGTTTTGGTTTTCAATTTAAGATTTAATCGCCAACAGTGCTCCGAAAGTCACTAAACCAAATCCACACGCTTGATTAAGCCTTTTCTTTGCTCTCAATAGATGCTTTTTCAATGTATTCGAAGTAAACAGCATAGCAACAACGCCAAACCATAAGCCGTGAAGAACGATCATGTAAAGCCCATAGCCAAGTGCGACATGTTGGTTCGCAGCATCGGGTGAGATGACTTGGCTGAAGATGCTCAGGAAGAACAGCATGGTTTTTGGGTTGAGCACGTTACATAAAAAGCCTTGTGCTAAATAGCGCCAAACACTGGTGCTTTGCTTTGCATCTTCCATAGGTGTAAGCTTGTTGTCCGCACTCAAGATACCTTTTAGCCCTAGATAAATAAGGTAGGCTGCGCCTGCGTATCTGATCATGTCAAACAGCTGCTCATTCTGTGATATTAAGTAACTGATCCCAAGCATTGAATAACTGATGTGAACACAAATCGCTAAACTCACACCTATTGCAGTCCAAATCCCTGCTTGTCTTCCTTGACTGACACTGTTTTTCAAAACTAAAACGAAATCAGCTCCTGGGCTTATAACAATCAATAGTCCCAATACTGCTAGGTTTAACCACTCCATAATGACTCCAACTCTTTATATTTGATGAGCCAGCATTGTATGGTTTTTTATTGCTGCCTATAATCGAAATGAATTCTACCTATCTGTGAGAAAAAATCACACATGAGACATTTGAAAGCATTTCATATTTTCCACGTAGCAGCGCATTCGAGCAGTTATAGTGATGCGGCGGATAAACTCAATATCACACATGGCGCAGTGAGTAAGCAGATCAAGGTATTGGAAAATCACTTATCCCAAGTTTTGTTCTACAAACAGGGCAGGAATGTGTGTCTCACTAAAGAAGGGGAATTACTCAAAGGTTACACAGAGCAAGCATTCCAAGCCTTGGAGACTGGAGTCCATAAGCTTAATCAGTTGAATCATCAAGCGTTGGAAGTTTCATGCGAACCCACATTGACCATGCGTTGGTTAATGCCTCGACTCGGTGATTTCTATAACGAATCCGGAATTGATGTTCGATTGTCTACCGCAGGTGGGCCTGTGACATTAGGCGCAACTGGTTTAGATATGGCCATTCGCCGAGACGACTTCAACGTAACCGAGCACTACAAGCAGATTCCGTTAGTCGAAGAATGGGTTGGCCCGGTGTTCTCGCCTGATTATTGGCAACAGGTCAAAGACAAGCTAGCCGATGTGAAATTATTGCACAGCAGCACGCGACTAAACGCTTGGAACCACTGGGCATCTATCACCAAAGATAGCCAATTTGATAGCCGATTGGTGTCAAAAACTATATCAAACCAGACCTTTGCACACTTCTATTTCTGCTTTCAAGCGGCCGTTGATGGGCTAGGAGCGGCTCTTGGTTCTTATCCATTGGTGGTTGATGATTTGAATAGAGGCAACTTAATCGCACCGTTCGGCTTTGTACCTTCCGGCCATCAGTACATATTGCTCACACAAGATAACAACCATGGTGAACCAGAAAGCCCGTTTGTGGTTTGGTTAAAGAATGAGTTATCGCAGTGTGTTCCATCCTTATAGGAACAACAACCTCTGAACTAGAAGTTTGCTTGTCTTATGTCAGACTCTAGTTCGTTATTGTGGAAATAACTCAATAGGCAAAGACAGCACGCCGCCATTGAGTTTGACTTGTTTTAGCCATTCGGTTGGAATTTCGTCATGTTCTTCGTAGAAACACGCCGCTAATACCGCACCAATTACAATCGCACGACCGCAGCTGTCACCACCACATAAGATGTTGTCGCGAATGCCTTGTTGATAACTCTGAGCACCCGCAATGATGCGAATCAGTAGTGGGAACGCAGCACTCAATTCGCAATGCAATCCGAACTTCTTCGCGGCATCTGTAATCGAAAGCTCAGGTTCAGCCAATGCTTCATCGATTTGATCGTGTATGAACTTGCTGCAAGTTTGTCGCACCATTTCTACCGACTGTAATGGTGAGTTGCCTTGAATTGCCGCTTGAATCAGTAGGGTGATGGCTTGCGCCCATTCCACGGCTTTGTCGTTGTTGTTGGTCACTCGTACCGCGCTCTCTACCATCGCTGGCAAAGTGTGAGAGGTGTAAGTACAGGCGACCAAAGGAATGATTTTTGAAACAGCTGGCAATTGAGTATCATCCGCGCCACACGCTGTAATCGGGGCGTTTGCCAATTCTAATTGATGGATGTTCAACAAGCTCATACGAGTCGCTTTATCAATATAGCCTCGCCAACTACCACCAAAATCAAACCAGAAGCGGAAGTGCTTGATGTAGCTCGCTTCATCGTATTGTTGGTTGTCGACTAAACTGTCGACCATCGCCAATAACTGAGCTCCGTATTGAGATTGTTCACCTGCGGTTTTACCTTGGTGCGCAAAGTAGCCCTTGTCTTGGTAATCGAACTGATTCGGAGAGCGAAATTCTGGCTCAAAACCCGCTACGTGTGAGATCCTCTCTTGGTCATACAGCCAGTGCAGCCCCATTGAAGCGGCGTCTCCAACCAATGCGCCGACAACGGCGTAAAAAGCTCTTTCTTTATGATTGTCCATGTTGAGCGATATCCTTGAGATGAATCAATGTAGTTCGATACGTTAAGTATAGTGATTAGCCGAGCATTTTGCTGTGTTTCTCGGAAGAAATATGAAGGAATAAATCCTTATTGGTCAATAACTTAAATCAATCAGGTGGGATGGATAAGGGTGATGAATAGTTGGGCGAGTCGATACTTTTGATTAATAACGTTACTGGTGGTTAAGGTAAGCACTAGAACGTTGCTCAATCACTTTGAACAGACGCGAAAGTGCAAAGCACAAAGTAAAATATACGAAGCCTACAATCAGCCAGATCTCGAAGATCAACCCCGATGAGTTCGCCATTTCAGTACCAACAAACGTCATCTCTTGGATCGAAATCAGTGAGACAATCGACGTGTCTTTAACCAAAGAGATTGCTTGGCCAGCCAAAGGTGGCGTAATCGCGGTTAATACCTGTGGGCCAACCACAAATCGATACTTAGACAGCGTAGATAAACCGAGAGAGTCAGCTGCTTCCCATTGCCCTTTAGGAATGCTTTCTAAACCAGACCGAATCACTTCAGCGATATAAGCCGAAGAAAGCAAGCCAATACAGATAACACCAGAGGCTAGGTTTTCCCAAAGGTTTGCGGGTCCGAACAGGAACGCTTGAACAGCATTAATTTCACCATTGTGTTCACGTAAAACGTTTTCTAAGCCAAGCAGAGGGATCAGCTGGTTGGAGACAAAGAAGTAAAAGATAAATACAAATACCAATGGCGGAATATTTCGAACCAACTGAATGAAAATCAGCGCCGGTGTTTTGAATAAAGCGATTTTAGAGTGTCTTGCCACCCCTAACAGTGTGCCGAAAGAGAGCGCTAACACCATGCTCCATAAACTTAAACGCAGTGTTGCGACCAAGCCTTGGAAGAAATAAGGGACACTGCCTTGAGAAGGTGGAATGAAGATCAGTGTAAACGCGTCTTCCCAGCGCCACTGGTAATTAATACCGACAGCTGAGCGATAATAAAGCCAACCTGCGAATGCACAAATGGTGGCAAACAACACCCCATCTAATAGGTTAAGGCGTTGATACCAAGGCTTTATGTGAAGGTTGGGCTTGGGCGTTGATAATGCGCTAGTACTACTCACGTCATTCCTGTTTAAACATTAATTATTATTGGTTTGTTGTTTGGATCTAAAGCGAATCAAATAAAGCTACTTAAAGGCGATTTAAGTTGTCGATGAGAAGGCAGTGCAAACAGCGCACTGCCTTGATTAATCAACCAATAGCGAGCCCATATTCAAAAAGTGCGCTCGGCTTCAGGTTACTGACCTTGAGCAATCTGGTCCTGCCAATCCAGCGTAGAGAACCAGTACTCGTAACGTTCTTTCAACCAACCGTCTTCAGTACGAGCTTTGATCCACGCGTTGAAAAACTCTGCTTTGTCTGTTTCGCCTAGGCGCACAGCAAACGCTTCGTTACCTTTTGATAGGCGCTCTTCAAATGGAATGAATAGCGTGTCTGCGTTTTTGATTGTTTCGTGTTCTGGTTTCGGGCTAGATGCGATAACCGCGTGTGCATTGCCGTTTAACACTTCTTGGAACGCTTGAGCGTCGTCATCAAACTGTAGAACCTTAGCTTTCGGGAAGGTTTCACGAGCGACTTGAACCGTGAAAGCACCACGACGAGCAGCTATCTTCACACGACGAGAATCGAAATCAGAGAGCTGAGTAAAGCCTTCAGCCAGATCTTTGTTTGCAGCTAGCTGAACGCCAGAGTGAGAGTAAGGTTCAGTGAACAGTACGCTTTTAGATCGCGCTTCAGTGATAGACATACCGCCGATGATCACATCAAATTTCTTCGATAATAGAGAAGGGATGATGCCGTCCCACGCCGTAGGAACAAATTCGACTTTCCAGCCTGAATCTTTGGCAAGACGTTTCGCCACGTCAATTTCAAAGCCAACAAGGTCGCCTTGTTTGTTACGCATTGCCCAAGGTACAAAAGTCGACATACCAACACGCAGAGAGCCACGATCGTTGATTTTATCTAGGTTAGGCGTTTCAGAAGCAAGTGCAGGCAAACTGACGGCAAGCGCAAGTAGAGCTGTAATTGCGGTTTTAAATAGCTTCATGCTGATAAATCCTTATTGTGTTCGCCAGTTAGCCCCGAGCTTATGCTCAAGCCAAGCAGCAACGGCAGAAAGTGAAAGTGTAAGTGCAAGATAAATGATCGCCACAGAGAACCAAATCTCAAATGGCATCGCGGTTTCAGAAACAATGTTCCTAGCTTCAGTTGTCAGGTCGAAAATCGCCATGACACTCACAATCGAAGAGTTTTTAATAAGAGAGATGACTTCATTTGTCAAAGGCGGTAACGTACGTTGAATCACCTGAGGAAGAATCACATCCCAATAAGTATAGGTCTTTGATAAGCCCAAAGATTGAGCCGCTTCAAATTGTCCTTTAGCAATGCCATTTAAACCGGCACGGAAGATTTCGGCAGTATAAGCACCTTGGAACAGTGCCAAGGCTAAAACAGCAGTACTAAATCGATCCAACCCTAGTACGGGGCCAAACACAAAATAGAGCAAATAGATTTGTACTAATAACGGCGTGTTACGAATCAACTCAACATAGCTGGCGGCTAAGGTACGACCAACCACGGAATTAGAGTTGCGTAATAGGGCTGTGGTTAAACCAATAATTAGTGTAGCGACTAAAGAGATCAAAGAGATATTGATAGTAACCAGTAACCCTTCCATCAGTTCTGCAGGCCACCATTCGCCATCTTCATAGAAAGCAATATAGTCCGGTACGCGCTCCCATTGCCAGCTATATCCCATGGTTTGTGCGCCAGAATCGAGAATCCAAACAACAGCAGCCACAAGTACAACAATTTGTACTAAAGCGGCTAGGGCGGGTTTCACTATTTTAAGTAGCATCAGTAAGTCAAAATCTGATTTAGGAACGCTTGAGTACGTTCATGTTGAGGTTTTTCAAAAAGCGCTTGAGGCGTATTGGATTCCACTATTTGCCCTTCATCCATAAAAATGACGCGGTCAGCAACTCGTTTCGCAAAGCCCATTTCGTGTGTCACGCACACCATGGTAATCCCCTCGCTTGCAAGTTCAACCATCACATCGAGCACCTCGTTGATCATTTCTGGGTCAAGGGCAGATGTTGGTTCATCAAACAACAATAATTCAGGTTTCATACAAAGAGAACGAGCAATCGCAACACGTTGTTGTTGGCCGCCAGAAAGCTGAGCTGGGTATTTATTGGCTTGCTCTGCAATGTGCACACATTCAAGATAATGCATCGCTATTTTCTCTGCATCTTGTTTGCTTTTTTTGAGCGTACGGGTCGGAGACAAAGTCAGGTTTTCAAGCACCGTAAGGTGGGGGAATAAGTGGAAGTGTTGAAATACCATACCGACTTGACCTGGAGTGCTGAATTTGCACGGAAGCGCTTGTTCTAGCACAGAAAGCTCGCCACTTTCGAAGGGCTCTAGCTGGTTGATACAGCGGATCAAGGTTGATTTGCCAGAACCAGACGGCCCGCAAATTACCACAATCTCTCCCTGTTCAATCTTTAAATCGATATCCTTTAGGGCATGGAAATCACCATACCACTTGTTAAGTGACTTAAACTTAACCATTTCCTTCAGAGACTTCAAATCGTCTTACATACCTTGTAATTGAGCAGTTTACCTTATCAATATAAAAATATGATTGCACATAAAAATAAGAGCTTATGAGAATTTAATAGCATCTTGTAGGGCAAATAAAAAGCAGCGCCAAAATGAACGCTGCTTTTGATATACGAAAGAACAAAGAATTAGGTTCAGTGTAACGCCATAAATATTGTTTAAGGCATCTCTCCCATTCAAATTACTTTTGTATTTCGATCTGTTTTGCTTTCTTTAAGTTCAAGCGACTCTTAGTGAATCGCAGACTCTAGGATTTCACGTGTTTTTGCTGGCGTGATGGCTTTGTTCTCGCCAAGCTCTAGGTAACCGTGTGATTCAAGCTGAGCAACAACATTGTCGATTGCTGTCTCTTTGTTTGTTTCGTAACCGTCGAACATCGTTGCCACATCTAGGCTGTGGTAAAACACTTCGATTGCATCGATAGTACGCTCTGCTAAGTCAGTACCTGCTTCTAGGTTAAATACGTTGCGACCCATTTGCTCTAGCTTGCCACGCTTCGTTTCGATTTGGTTACGAAGTAGTGAAGGTTGAACAATCGCAAGTGAACGTGCGTGGTCTACTTGCCACAGTGCTGTGAATTCGTGACCAATCATGTGTGTTGCCCAATCTTGAGGAACGCCAGTACCAATCAGGCCGTTAAGCGCTTGGTTTGCCGTCCACATTAGGTTTGCACGCCATGCGTCGTTGTCACGCTCGTCGTATTGCTTACCCAGTACAAGTAGGTTCTTCAGCAGTGTTTCAGCGTAACCGTCTTGAACCATCGCGTCTGTTGGCATCGTGATGTATTGCTCACACACGTGAACCCATGCGTCAACTAGACCGTTGATCAATTGACGCTCTGGAAGAGACTTCATTACGTCTGGATCCATAACCGCGAACTTAGGTTGTACTGCAGGGTTCATGAACGCCAGTTTCTCTTGAGTCTCTTTACGCGTGATTACAGCACCCATGTTAGATTCAGAACCTGTCGCAGGAAGTGTCAGTACTGCACCAATAGGAGTTGCTTCAGTTACTTGGTGTTTGCCCGCTAGGATATCCCAACCGTCGCCGTCGTATTTAGCCGCTGCAGCAACGTATTTAGAACCGTCGATTACCGAACCACCGCCAACAGCGATAATGAATTCTACGTTTTCTTCTTTAACAAGAGCGACTGCTTTATCTAGCGTCTCTTTCGTTGGGTTAGCTTCGACACCCGCGAACTCAATCCAAGCGTGATCCTTTAGAGATTCGACAACTTGGTCGTAAACACCGTTGCTTTTGATTGAACCGCCACCGTAGATGACTAGCACTTTCTTTGAAGTATCAACCGCTTGGCTGATAGCGTTGATTTGGCCTTGACCGAAGTGGATTACTGTAGGGTTAACATAAGTAAATTGCATTGTAGGTTCCTTGTGTAAAGCTAGATTTTTTATTCTGATGTATTGCTCAAATTCTATATTTGCATATTAGTACAGGAAACTAGGGTGGTGAAGACCAGTTTCTCCAAATTAATTGCCTATTTCTACAAAGTTGTTATTCTTTTTGGACTTTTGTGCAAATACACTCCGCACCTTGAATGGAATATCACCAGTTATGAATACACTCGCTCGGTTAATGCAGTCTTACGTTGAATACAAAGGTTGGGATGACCTCGAAGGGATCAGAGAAACTGAGATCGAGGGTGTCTGGTTTTACCGAAGCAGTGGCGGCAACCAACGCCAACCTTTTACCTATCAGTCTGGCATCATCATGCTTGGGCAGGGTAAAAAGAATATCTATATCGGCGAAAGGCCTGTTACTTACGCTGCGGGTGATTACCTAGTCGTCGGTGTGCCAATGCCACTAGAGTGTGAAGCCTTGCCTGTTGATGGTGAACCCTTGCTTGGTTTGTCGATCAACATTGATTCTCAGCGCTTACACAGTTTGGTGAAAAAGTTAGAAGACCAAGGCTTTCTTGAAAGCTACTGCAACAAACATAAGCAGAACTCGAGTGGTTTAGAGTCGACCCCCATGGAAGAACAGATGCTAGACAGTTTTACTCGACTGATCAAAACCCTGCACTGCGACATTGAAGCCAACATACTGGGTGATGCGCTCGTTAGCGAAATTGTTTATCGTGCATTAACAGGGTCTGAAGGGCGTGTGTTATTCGACCTTGCTCATCACGACGGCCACTATGCACGTGTTGCCAAAGCGCTGTCTAAAGTACATGAAGAGTATGATCAAACCATTACCGTTCAATCGCTCGCTGATGAAGCGAACATGAGCGTGTCTGCTTTCCATAATGCTTTTCGAAACGTCACCTTTGAATCACCACTTCAATACCTGAAGAAGGTAAGGCTTAACAAAGCTAAAGAACTGATTCAGTCAGAAGGCCTGCGAATTAACGACGCTGCACGCCGAGTCGGCTACTCCAGCCCATCCCAATTTAGCCGTGAATTTAAACGCCATTTCAATACCACTCCAAGAGCGGTGTAGCTCTTCTTTCAAGCAAATCCATGTTCCAAAAACTATTGCGTCGATAGTTCTTCTGACGCCATATCTATTTCAGATATCACCACTTCTTAGTACGACAACGACCTTTCTCTCGCAGTTACCCTAAACCTCTTATTTGTTAAATTATATGAGGAGGTGTATCTAATAATGGGCGTTGTTAGTATGTTGGTATTTTAGTATGAACATATTATTAACGTACTTGTATAAAATAGGCTCTTTAAAATAATTAGTTAAATAGATTAAAAGTTTATTCAGGATATATTAGGGTGATTTAAATAGTTCTGATAATAAGGCTTTTTAGTGTGAACAACCTATCAAATATAATCTAAATTTTGGAAATCACTCATCGAATTATCTGAGATAGTATTCAGAATTATTGAATAGACTAAAAAATAAAGATAATTTGGCACTCGATAAATCCTTTTTTTACGGATAATTAGTCGCTCGATGACTAATTATTCTGTAATTAATTGGTTTATAGTAAAGTGATAGTCTGATGAATATCACGTTTAACTAAAACTAATTCGCTTAACATGCCGCTACTTTAATCATTATTTCCAATACGATTGTTAAATATAAATACGTATACCTATTTTATTAAAAGGATAATACCAATGAGTAGCGATATCATTAAAATATCAAGAAACACTGAAAATTCGCCAATTAATTCTGTATCTACACAAACGGTCGCTTTTTCTCATTATAATAACTTTTCTGCTCAACTTCCGGTTGATCCTAAAACAGGTGAAATAGTCATCGGTGACATTACAGATCAAGCTGCACAATGTTTAAATAATATTAAATCGATTGTTGAAAGCATCGATCATGTTATGGATGATGTCGTGAAAATTAATGTTTTCGTTAAGAATATATCTGATATCGATGCTATTGATGAAGTTTACAAAAGCTTCTTTAACAACAGCCTACCTACACGTACCGTAGTGGGTGTAGCTGCACTGCCAAACAGTGATGCGTTAGTTCAAATGGATGCGCTTATTTCAAACAGCGAAGGCACTAAACCACAAAAACCTTGCGCGCTAGTAAAGGTATCAAGAAACACGGGTAACGCGCCTCAAAGTTCTGTATCGACGCAGACCGCGGCATTTTCTCACTACAACAACCTTTCAGCTCAATTGCCTATCGATGTAAATACAGGAGAGTTGGTTTCCGGTGGTATCACAGAACAAACGACACAATGTTTAGCAAACATTAAAACGATTTTAGAGAGTATCGGTCATGTCATGAATGATGTGGTTAAAACCACTATCTACCTTAAAAGTGTTGAAGATGCAGAAAAGGTAAATGAAGTTTGCGCTAAGTTCTTCCCAAGTTATGTGCCAGCGCGAACAGTTGTTCATGCCGCTGAACTACCAATGGGCGCTTTAATTCAAATTGATACATCCGTTTCACATGGCGACGGTACACCTCCGCAATTACCAGAAGACACTCGCTTGTTGGTTATTGAAGCTAATAATACTGTTGCTGCACCATTCATGCCTTATTCGCACACCGTTGCTTTCTCTCACTACAATCATATTTCAGGACAATTACCTTTAGACCCGAAAACAAATGAAATTGTTGCTGGTGGTGTAAAAGAGCAAACAGATCAATGTTTACAAAATATTAAGGCGATAATTGAAAGTGTTGACCATAGCATGGACGATACGGTGAAAATTAATATTCAACTTAAGGATATTTCAGATATTGATGCGGTGAACGAGATCTACACAACGTTCTTTAATGCTGATTTACCGGCAAGAACGGTAGTAGGAGTTTCAGAAATACCAATGAATGCTTTAGTACAAATTGATGCTGTCGTTTCTAACTGTGAAGGGACGCCTCCACAAGACGTTGTTGCATAAATCAATTAAACCCTTCTCGATAATATCGATCAGATCTCGGTTTAGCTTCCAAATAGGGAGCAAACTCAACAGGCCGAGATCTGATCCGTTCACCTCATTACTCAAGTCCATCGAAGCGACACACCTAAGCTTACCCCGTAAACATGGTATTTATAAGGTTGAAGTGTTTTAATATGAAAAACAGACGCTTAACGTAAGAAAGAAAACCAGTTTATGCAATTTCGAGTTATTTTACTGCTGTGCCTTACCCTAATAGGCTGTTCGTCCAATCAAGAGTTGGTATCCGACCCAACAACCATCACGCTATTTTATGGCGATACATCCATATCCGCAGGTGTGTTAGAAGACAAAACATTCAATTCAGTGCTCGCCGATAGGGTTGAAAGCGTTACGTTTTCGGGCTCAATATCAAAGCAAGACTCAAGCTATTTTGTCGATATGTTAGTGATTCGAGAAACAAAAGAGCCACGTTCAACAAGGCAACTGAACACCTCGCTTCTAATGAAACTGGGAGAGTTAGTGGATGTTGGCGGTGTAAATAACGATGTATTCAGGGTCATCCTCGAGTAACAAAAATAAAGTGTTCAATTAATCTGAATTTTTGCTTTACCTCAACTTAGCTTCAAATCTTAAGCTTCTCTTACTGATTAAGAAGGAGCTTATTATGCAAAATAATTACGTAAAAGAACTCGCTGTTAAAACTTACCAAGAAGACCTTGAAAAAGAGTACGTTAAATCGCGATCTATGCCATTCCACGCCCCCAGTTTTATCAGTGGGGTACTGTTGTCAGTTGTGCTGGTTGGACTGTTTTAAATCTTTGATCCATTACCAATTCTCAATATCTCTATTTGATGCACTTTAATGCATACGGCACAATTGCTTAGGTTGAGTTGTGACGCCAATGTCGAGAGGAAGTATGGCAAGCCTTGGTGTTTTAGAACGGTGTTATGGGGATTAATCATGGATATATTTTTACACTTACTTCACCCAGATGATGTCAGTGCTTTATTGGAGTTCGAAGTCGAAAATAGAGAGTGGTTTGAGCAATTTGTTCCAGCTCGGGAGGACCGTTTCTATTCTAACGCGGGCGTTGCTGAGCAAGTCATGAGCTTTCTAACAGAGTATGACAATGGCGAGATGATTCCTATGTTGATCAAAGACGCCAATGGCACTGTCTGTGGAAGAATCAACATCCGCGATATCGACCAAAGCACTCAAAGTGGAGAGCTAGGCTATCGAGTTGGTCATTCCTTTGCTTCAAAAGGCGTTGCGTCTAACGCAGTAAAGCAGCTTCTAGACTATTTGGCGGAACAGACCAACCTTAAATATGTTGATGCCTATGCGTTAGTGGGTAATGTCGGCTCAAATAAAATCTTGTCCAAGGCCGGTTTTGACTTAGTTGAACGCGTTGAAAGTTACGCCGTGTTCAAAGGGAAGGATCAAGATGCTCATTATTATCGTAGGGCGTTATCTATGTAACTGAACACTCTTAATATTAACCTACAGTAAGGAAATATTATGTTTATTGTTTCTCTCGAATACCAAGTGTCTTTGGAGGAAGTAGATCTCTTCATTCCAGAACATGTTGAGTTTTTAAACAAGCAGTATGAACTCGGGCACTTTCAGCTGTCGGGCCGTAAGAACCCTAGAACGGGTGGTGTTATTTTGTCCACACTTAGCAACAGGGAGAAGTTAGACATGCTTTTGACCGAGGATCCTTTTTATCGAGAGAATATCGCTAAGTATGAAGTCATCGAGATGTTGCCGGCGAAGGCGTCTAAAGAGTTCGAGTTTTTGTTATAGGGTACATTTATTCTACGAAGTTGACTGGTATCTTAACTTATTGTCTTAATTGGACTTTAATCATATAAACCCCCGCCAGTGGTCGCTTGAGATGTAAACTTGCATGAGTAATATTACCCGCAAATTTGACAGGGCAGTTTTTAAGGTTCGGGCATAGTTTCTCTTGTCTTTATGGCTCCATTACTTATGTGTACGAGTTCGAGGTGATATGAAATATTTAATAGGCGCTTTCTTAGGTGTTCTGTCTTTGCCTACGTCGGCGGAGTCGATGGTTATTGTTGACTCGGAAAGAGATCGTTCTATACCTATAGAGGTTGTTTTGCCGCAGGATTCTGACAGTTGTACAACAACAGAACAGTGTGACGTGGCTTTTATGAGTGCTGGTAATCGAGTTCCATTCACCAAATATAGTTTTGTTGGAGAAATGCTGAACGATAGGGATTACATGACCATTTATGTCGATCATGAACTACCAAGTGATCCTCCTTTATCGAAGACTGGTGACTTGTATAAGACAAGAATTGAGAATTGGAGGCGAGGGGCACAGACTCTCAACATACTTCAACATGAGCTAGCGAGTCGTTTCCCTACTTATGATTTTGACAAGTTAACCTTGGTGGGGCATTCCAACGGCGGAGATATCTCCACATGGTTGAGTAACGAAAATAAAGGTTATATTTCTCAGTTAATTACGCTCGACCATAAACGAGTCACTCTGCCTAAAAATGAAAAGGTTCGAGTGCTTTCCATTCGAGCAACTGAATACCCTACCAAAGAGGGTGTACTACCGACTGAATTAGAGCAGAAGCAATATGGTAGTTGTGTTGTTGAGCTTCCAGACTCTAAACATATGGATTTAAGTGATTATGGCTCTAATCTCGCGAAGCAAAGTATGAATGACATTATTGTTGGCTTTTTGGATGGCTTAGCGTGCGAGGAGTTGAGAGTAAAAGTTGAGTAGAAACATCTAATTCATTAGGGCGTGATATCTGCATTCGGAATAGACGACCGACTTAATCGATTATCGCCTTATACATTAGAAGCTGGCAGCGTCCTTCTAGCCAGCTTCGAGCCTTTTTATTTCAAGGTTTAAGGTTACTTCTTAGGTTTATGACCACTTATAAATTTACGGTTACTTCTGAGGTTTGTTACGTTCGATTACGCTAATCGCGATCGCCAAGAATAGGATGTCTTTCACTAGGAAGAAGTTAGTGACTAAGATGCCATCCGATACTTTCCAAGCATTTGGCGTTGTAATCAGGAAGCTGAGTGTCACAACAAAGATAGCCGCTGCCGCAATGCCTGAATAGAAGGCAACTGTCGGTTTCTTAAATCCAACGATCAGTCCAATTGCGACAATGATCTCCGCACCACCCACCATGTTAGACACAGCTTGTACTGAGAACAGACTGTAAAGCCAGTTCATTGCGGGATGATTTGCGATTAGAGGTTCAATGAGCATCGCTTCGGTTGGCGTAAATTTGTAGATACCAATCCAAGCTAGCACTAATGCTACGCCAACCACTCCAAGGTTATATCCCACATTAGTCTGTTTTAAATCATAGGTTTGAACATGCATAAAAGTACTCCATTTAATAAAATCCCTGAATATGACCGCACGAGTACACATTTAATTTCGTTGTGAGAATTATACTTAATTTTTTTTAGCGAGCGTAGGTTCGAGAATTCATGAATCGGGTCGAAAAGTGGTTAGTTGCAAAGGCGAGGTGTAAGGCGGGAAGAGGTACGCTCTAATTTTTTTCAATATTAGAAGTTTGAATTAGATTACGCTGACGTAAATACTAATTATAAGAAGAGAATCACCTGTGAAAATCCATAGAATTAACCCGACCAAACGTTGGAATGATGTAGCTGTCCTTAATGGCATTGCAAGTTTTGCTGAAGTTCCAGAGACGGATGCATCTGAAGGAATTAGAGTCAGGTTCAGAAAATTTTTGATCAGGCTGAAGAAATGATGAGTTTGGTCGATATCGATAAATCTCGCGTATTGTCGGTTGCTATTTACCTGACAGATTTCGCTAACTTCGATGCACTGAACGAAGTGTGGGACTCATGGTTCCCTGAAAGTAGCGCACAAGTCGTGAATGTGTAAAAGCTGAACTGGTAAACCCGAATTAATGGTTGAGATGTCGTTTATGGTAGTTGTGGGTGAGAAATTTCAATAAGCCGAAACATTGGTAGAAATAAGCATTAATCGATATAAGCGCTAATTAACTTAAACAGCGACCAGATAAAACAAAGCCACTCAGTGAATCACTTGAGTGGCTTTTTCGTTCTACACGCTACCCGAAACTAAATCGGGCTAGGTATTAAGCGATGCCTTGATCTCTTGCCATCTGTTTAGCGATCTTCGGTGCGTGCCATAAGCACGGCAACAAGATGAATGAAACAGGAACGGCCGTGATCACAATGAATGACTGTAGAGCCGAGATGCCACCTGCACCCATTGAGATAAGCGCAATAGCTACAGCACCCATGATGATACCCCAGAAGGTACGTACCGCTGCGTTCGGTTCCGTTGTGCCTGTCATTACCACACTGATGGTGTAAGTCATTGAGTCACCTGTTGTTACGATAAACGTGGTCGTCAGGACCAAAAACAGAATCGAAATCAAAGTAGGGAACGGCAGTTGTCCTGTGATTGCGAGTAGAACCGCAGGAAGGTTGAAGCCTTCGAACGCGCTAGAAATTACACCTGGATTCTCTAGTTCAAAAGCTAAACCACTACCACCAACGATGCTGAACCAGAAACACGTAACAAGCGGTGCAACGATGCTTATAGAAACGATCATTTGGCGGATAGTACGGCCACGTGAAATACGAGCGATGAAGATCGCCATCATAGGGCCATAACCCAAGAACCAACCCCAGAAGAAAACTGTCCAGCCACCGAGCCAAGCAGTATCTTGACGGTAAAGTGCCATTGGGATGAAGTTATCAACCGTCGCACCAAGGCCCTGAAGGTAGCCATCAATGATGAAGCTAGTAGGGCCAACCACAAGAATGTAGCCGATCAGGCAAACCGATAGAATGATGTTGTAACGGCTAACCAGTTGGATGCCTTTGTTCACGCCGCTTAATGCAGAAAGCGTGTACATTGAGATTGCGAACAGGACAACCACGCTTTGAGTGGCAAAGCTGTCTGAAATACCAAACAGTTCGCTCAGTGCGTAGCTGATCTGTAGGCCAAGGAAGCCGATTGGACCGATAGTACCGGCAGCGACTGCCACGATGCTACATGCATCCACAACATTGCCAACCCAGCTGTTGATAGCTTTGTCGCCAAGTACAGGGTACAGAAGAGTACGAGGTTTTAGCGGCAAGCCTTTTTCGTAGTGTAGGTACATAAGTACAATAGAAGACAGGCCACCTAATATAGCCCATGCAAGAAAACCCCAGTGCATAAACGATTGCGATAACGCGTTTAATGCCATCGCTTGAGGATCAGTGTTGCCATATAGTGGTGGGGCGGATACGAAGTGCGCAATAGGTTCTGCAGCGGCCCAGAATACGCCACCGCCAGCGAGCAGCGTACATAGGACGATAGACATCCATTTGAAGGTTGTCATTTCAGGTAGGGCAAGCGTTCCTAAACGAACATGACCTGTACGCCCTAGTGCAAGCACTAAGCCGATAATGAAATTGAGAAGTAGAAGGACTTGCCAGAAAGCACCGAACCACTCTGTAGAGTAGCTAAAGCCGGTGTTAACAAGTTCGGACAACACGGAGGTGTTGGTAAAGGCGAGGATGACAAAGAGGGTTAAAAAACTGCCACTAAGCCAAAAGACTGGGTTTCCGAGTTCCAGTTTCTCACCCAAAGATTGAGCTTTATTGAAATCGATAGAAGTAGATTCTGCGTTGATGTTTTCGTTGGCGACTTGCGTCAAGTTGGACATTATTTCTTCGCTATATTTGGCTATTTAAAGCCTATGTATTTCTCCCACACTTACATAATAAATGTGAGGCTCGTCAAAAAAGCCGCCGATAATAACATATGTGTTATCAAAAAGTGGGCGAATTTTAAAAAGAACACAAAATCGTGTGCAAACTTCTACTTTTTGGTTAGTTTTGATGCGGTTTTTTCCTCGAGTTTGAATCACACTTCTGATTTTTGAGGCATGATTTTTTAGCTTTCCGAAATAAATTAATATTAGTTATTGGTGCAAAATAAGTGTCGACTCATTGCATGCTTGTAGCAAATTAATGCGAGTCATTTTATAAATTGAGAATGTTTTAGGTGTTTAATTGTACGTTTTACCTACAGTTGTTTTTTGAAGAGATTTAAGTGATTGAGAAGTATCACTTGGATTAAACATTTTGAAACAAAGACTTAAGGGATAGCTCACATGCACCTAAACCAAGGAAGAGTGGCCAAGAAGGTTTTTACACTCAGTACTCTCACCGCGTCATGCTTAATGGCATTCAACAGCTATGCGGCTGTTGATTGTTCAACCTTAGACACGTGGAACTCTGCCACCGTATATACCGGTGGTGATCAGGTTTCACATGACGGCAGCGCTTATACAGCAAATTACTGGAATCAGAATAACAACCCAAGCCAGTTTGAAGGCGACTATGCACAATGGAAGAAAGTCGATGTGTGTAGCGGCGACGGAGGTGGCGGTACGCCAAATGAAGTGCCGACGGCTTCGTTAACATCGCCAACGGCATCAGATGTGATTGTTGAAGGCGATAGCGTGGTATTGAGTGCAACAGCATTAGACGCTGACGGCAGTGTTGCTTCAGTAGAATTCTTTGTTGATGGTTCTTCGGTCGCAGTGGTGACTGCGGCACCGTTTGAAGTAACGTGGGCTGCAACGTCTGGTAACCACCAGGTTTCAGTTGTCGCAATGGACAATGAAGGTGCAACAAGTGTTGCAAGCGCGGTTTCAGTTTCTGTTGATTCAGCGCAACCGGGTAACGAAGCACCGACAGTTTCGGTTGCGCTTTCAGCAGCTTCGGTCGATGTTGGTGGTGTGGTAACACTTACCGCAACAGCCGCAGACAGTGATGGCACGGTTGATAAGGTTGATTTCTACGTAGCAGGTGCCCTTGTGGGTACAGCAGCAACAAGTCCATACACGCTAGATTACACAACAACTCAAGCTGGCTCTTTAGCGGTTTACGCGAAAGCAACAGACAACCAAGGCGCGACTGCAGATTCTGCGTTGGCTTCTTTGACTGTGAATGGTGCTCCAACAGTGAGCACATGTCGCCCTGATGGCTTATATCAAACTCAAGGTGTCGATGTTCCTTACTGTACAATTTACGATGAAGATGGCCGTGAGAAAATGGGCGCGGATCACCCACGCCGTGTGATTGGTTACTTCACAAGTTGGCGTGCAGGGGATGACCCACAAGCCGCTTACTTAGTAAATGACATCCCTTGGGAACAGCTCACACACATTAACTACGCTTTTGTGAGCATCGGCTCAGATGGCAAAGTAAACGTCGGTGATGTGAATGATCCTGAAAACGCTGCGGTTGGCAAAGAGTGGCCGGGTGTGGAAGTTGATCCTGCATTAGGCTTCAAAGGTCACTTTGGTGCATTAGCGACAGCGAAGAAAAAACACGGCGTGAAAACGCTAATTTCAATCGGTGGTTGGGCAGAAACCGGTGGTCACTTCGCGACTGACGGAAGCCGAGTGGCTGATGGTGGTTTCTATACCATGACCACCAATGCCGATGGTTCAATTAACCATCAAGGCATCGAAACATTCGCAACTTCAGCGGTTGAAATGCTTCGTAAATACCAGTTCGATGGTCTAGATATCGATTACGAATACCCAACCTCAATGGCGGGCGCAGGTAATCCATACGATAAAGACTTTATGGAACCACGTCGTCAATACCTATGGGCTTCGTACCAAGTGTTGATGAAAGTGTTGCGTGAGAAGCTTGATGCGGCGTCTGCGCAAGATGGCAATCACTACATGTTAACTATCGCGGCTCCTTCTTCTGGTTACCTGCTGCGCGGTATGGAAACATTCGACGTAACCAAATATCTCGATTACGTAAACATCATGTCTTATGACCTTCACGGTGCGTGGAACGATCACGTAGGTCATAACGCTGCATTGTTTGATACAGGTAAAGACTCAGAGTTAGCACAGTGGAACGTTTACGACACTGCGGCTTATGGCGGTATCGGTTATCTGAACACGGATTGGGCTTACCATTACTTCCGCGGTTCAATGCCAGCCGGTCGTATTAATATTGGTGTACCGTATTACACTCGTGGTTGGCAAGGTGTAACAGGTGGTGAGAATGGTCTTTGGGGCCGAGCTGCACTGCCAAACCAATCTGAATGTTCAGCGGGTACGGGGGAAGGCGAGAAAAACAACTGTGGTCATGGTGCAATTGGTATCGACAACATGTGGCATGATACCGACCCGAAAGGCAACGAAATGGGCGCGGGTTCAAACCCAATGTGGCACGCTAAGAACCTAGAGAAAGGTATTTGGGGTTCTTATGCTGACGCCTACAAGCTTGATCCTGTCAACGATCCAACGGATATGCTTACAGGCACGTACACACGTAACTACGACAGCGTGGCGGTTGCTCCTTGGTTGTGGAATGCAGAGAAGGGCGTATTCCTTTCTACGGAAGATAAACAGTCTATCGATGTGAAAGCGGACTACGTTATTGATAAAGAAATCGGCGGCATCATGTTCTGGGAACTCGCAGGGGATTATAACTGTTATGTACTCGATGCGAGCGGCAACCGAACTTCAATTGATACAACTGAGCAAGCGTGTAACAGTGGTAACGGTGAGTTCCACATGGGGAACACCATGACTAAAGCTATCTACGATAAGTTTAAGTCTGCGACGCCATACGGAAACAAGGTGGCGACGGGTGCTATTCCAACGGAAGCGTTAGATATCGCGGTATCGGTTGGTGGTTTCAAAGTTGGTGACCAAAACTACCCAATTAACCCTAAAATCACCTTCACAAACAACACAGGTCAATCACTTCCGGGTGGTACCGAGTTCCAATTTGATATCCCAGTGTCAGCGCCTGATAACGCGAAAGACCAATCGGGCGGTGGTTTAACGGTGATTGCTTCAGGTCATACTCGTGCGGATAACATCGGTGGACTAGACGGACCCATGCACCGCGTAGCGTTTACGCTACCCGCGTGGAAAGATCTTCCTGCTGGTGGTGTGTATGAGCTAGATATGGTGTATTACTTGCCAATTTCAGGTCCTGCGAACTATGCAGTGAGTGTGAATGGTGTCGACTATGCCTTTAGCTTTGAGCAACCAGATTTACCACTAGGTGATATCAGTTCTGGTGGTGGTAACCCTGGCGATGGTGGTACAAACCCTGGTACGTGTGATACTGCAGGTTTAGCGGTTTACCCAGACTTACCTCAGAAAGATTGGGCGGGTAACCCAAGCCATGCAAACACGGGTGACCAAGTCGTTTATAACAACGTAGTATACCAAGCGAACTGGTGGACAAGTGCCGAACCGGGTAGTGATGGTAGTTGGACGAAAGTATGTTCTTAACCATGCCTAATACGTCAACAATGTAGTGCGCGAATATTCGAGTGGAATAGTAATTAGGTAAATTCACAACGATGCGTACTAAAAAGCCCAAATAGTTTGCTCTATTTGGGCTTTTTCAGAATTATTTGAAGTGCTAGTCGCTAATTTAAGCTTTTGCTTCTTTCATCGCTTCCGTTTTTTTTTCCTTTTGCATTTTTGCAAGGAAGTAGATATTTACGCAAGCGATAAAGCCATTAGTTGCAACAACCGGCCATGCGTCAATCATAACACCGTATGTTGTGAAGAGAGCACAGCCAATAAAGTTAAGAACACGCAGACGAACGATATCTTTCATTGTTAATGAAATTGCGACCATGATAGACGCCGCGTAACCTAAAATCTCAACCATATTGAATTCCATTGTTTGACCCTCTTAAATTTGCCGATACTTTGTCGGTACCAATTCTTCTCTTCATGAGATGATTGAGGAAGCTCCGTGCCTCGAATGGTCTGGTTATGTTTAACTGGATAAACTATACCAAGTCTATTTTTGTGATAAAACCCCCAAAACAAGCAGAAGTGAAGGTTAGCGATTACGCAAACGTTTAATGACTCTTTTGTTAATATAATTACTGTTTATGTTGGAGGTTAAGTTAATAATTATTCTTATATAGATCAGGAAACCACTAATGAATAAACAATCCATATATACAATAGAAGACATAAAGAAAGCTGCACTAGTGGTTTTGATAGCGGCTGGACTGGCAGCTTGTACAACACAAGAGATACCAACAACCCACAACTATGGTGTGGTGACCAGCGGTGACTTTGATTTTATGAAACATGATGTCGTCACATACTCATGGCATCCTGAATCAGAGCAGATGTATCTTTCTCAAAAGTACGATAAGACAGTAGTCACTGACTTGGTGCGTGACGCAATTAAAGATCAACTCTCTATGAAAGGTTATCAGCTTAGGCAAAATGGTGCCGTTAGTGATGTCGTCGTCGGTTTTGGGTTGGCCGAAGAATCAGAGCTAAAGGATGAATCGATCTTTGATGCGATTAAGTTATCTACAGGCGTTCCATTTTATAATGATGAAGGAAAGTTAGCCGAGAAAGGGTCGTTGTATATTGCTTTTTTCGTACCTAACTCTGAAATCGTGCAATGGCAAGCATTAGCTCAGTCTGGCATCCAGAATGATGTTGAGCCCAGCGAAAGTAAACAGCGCATAACGGGCTTTATAGAGATGCTATTTAGACGCATGCCTACGCGCTAGATGGATTCATTGGGTCAATATTACTTGTTGAATAAATGGACAGATCGCAGATTATGCTTTTTTATTTGTAACTAAAGGTACATTTGCGTAAAGCAACGTAAAGTTCGCGCTTCTTTTACTAGCATTTGTCTATACTGGACAAAACGTTAACTTAGGTTTGATCCAATGAAACTGTTCTCCAAATACTCTCTCTCTCTATTAAGTATATTCATTGTAAGTAACGCAGCAGTGGTAAGTAATGAAGCTGTAGCAGCACCTTCTATAGTACCAAGCCCACCTAGTCTAGGATCCAAAGGGTATGTACTAATCGATTTTAATTCTGGTGATGTGCTAGTAGAAAAAAACGCACACACTAAATTAAACCCAGCAAGTTTGACTAAGCTGATGACCAGTTATGTGGCTGGGCAAGAAATGAAACGAGGTAACATTTCTGCTGACGACCAGGTGCGAATCAGCGAAAACGCGTGGGCAAAGAACTTTCCTGACTCGTCAAAAATGTTCATCGAAGTAAACACAGACGTAGCAATGATGGATCTCTACCGTGGATTGATTGTGCAATCAGGCAACGATGCGAGTGTTGCGATTGCAGAGCACGTGGCGGGATCACAAGGTGCTTTTGTGGACCTTATGAACTCTTGGGCAGCGTCTCTAAAATTAGAAAATACACATTTTTCGAACGCACATGGCTTAGACGCTGACGATCTATATTCAACCCCTTATGATATTGCGTTATTAGGCCGTGCAATTATTCGTGATTTACCGGATGTGTATGACTTATACAGTGAGCGTTCGTTCAGTTACAACGGTATTACACAACATAACCGAAATGGTTTACTTCGCGATAGAAGTTTGACAGTTGATGGTATGAAAACAGGCTATACATCTGGCGCGGGTTACAGCTTAGCCAGTTCTGCAACACAAGGTGAGATGAGACTGATCGCGGTTGTCATGGGGGCGTCTAGCGTTAAGAGCCGTGAGTCAGATAATAAGCAACTGTTGAGCTATGGTTTCCGATTCTTCGATACACTCCACCCTCACCAAAGTGGTGAACAAGTTGCTGAAGAAAAGGTGTGGTTTGGAGCCCAAGACAAATTGAAGCTCGGTGTTGCAAAAGATACCTTTATCACGCTTTCGAAGTCTGACAGTAAAAAACTGACTGCGTCTATCGAACTTGATTCTGAGATAAAGGCACCGATTGCGGAAGGTCAAACCTTAGGTGTGGTTCATTACATGGTAGATGGTGAAGATGTTCAAACTCAGCCATTGATCGCGCTTGAAGCCGTTGAGCAGGGCAGCTTTTTAAAACGTTTGATGGACTATGTTAAATTGTTCTTCGCGAGCTTGTTTAAATAGTATACGCAGGTGGAATGCCGTAAGCCTTGGTACGTGAGTTGTTACGTTTGTAATGGTAATCAGTGGCGATAAAAACAGCAATACAATAGGCGTTGTGATTCATCACAACGCCTATTGTTATTTTTACACACCTAAAATATGTCGTCTGCTTTCTTTATTAGCCGTAGCGGACGGTTTCTATTACTATACGAAAAATTTAGCAGTGTAGTCACTTATGACCATAGAGATAAAGAACGTAACCGAACCTGAAGTAACTTGTGCCAATTGTCAGGCATGCTGTTGTCGGTTAGAAGTTATGATCATCACAGATACCGGCGTTCCTGAAGAGCATATTGCTTATGACGAATGGGGCGGCGAAACCATGCTGAGATTAGACGACGGCTGGTGTTCGGCTGTTGATAGAGAAACGCTAATGTGTACTATCTACGAAAACCGACCTTGGATCTGTCGTGAGTTTGAAATGGGCTCTTTTGAGTGTGTCGAGCAGCGAATTGATGTGATGGGTGAATAGTGTTAGTTGGCCTTAAAAGCGAGCTCTCAATCGCTTAATATGAATGGCCTGCTCATTGAGATCAATGTATGAATGCAGTGGGTTTAGTTTATTCACTATCGATAGATAGTGCCTCGAAATAGCCATAGGCTTTATTAAACCACACAAAGCGTTGAAACAAGATGATACTCTGAGACAACAGAGTACCTTGGAACATTAATTAGGTATTCGGTTTGATGAATACCTAGCCATTCTCTCTTTCAGGCTTTCGCACTCCTCACAGTACATTTTGTTTAGAACTCTGAAGGCACCTCAAACTCGATCCACTCTCCCGTTACTGGGTGAATTAATTTGAGGTACCCAGCATGTAGATGTAGGCGATCGCGTTTGTAACCATAAAGATCATCACCGCGGATTGGAACACCAAGACCGAATGGATGAGCACAGTGCACACGTAACTGATGTGTGCGGCCCGTCTTAGGGTATAAGTTAACCTTGGTTTTGCCATTTTTCGTGCTGACAACTTCCCAATGGGTTTCTGCATTTCGTCCATGTTCATGGCAAACCAGCTGTCTTGGTCTGTCCGTGATGTCGCCGCGCAAGGGTAGGCTGATATCACCAGATCTACCCTCTATTTCATCATCTAGCAGAGCGGTGTAACGCTTCTCAACCGTTCTATCGATAAATTGTTTTTGGATGTGTTTGTTTGACGCTGCTGTAAGCGCTAAGATCAATAGCCCTGAAGTCGACATGTCCAGTCTATGGATGATCAAAGGGCCTGTCGCATTTGGGTAACGCGCCTTAATGCGTGTATAAACCGAGTCTTCGATAAACTTGCCGGGAACCGAGAGAAACTCTTCTGGTTTGTTAACCACCACGATCTCGTTGTCTTCATAAACAATATCGAAAGACTTACTCGACGCAGGGTTCACGATAAGTGGGTTATCTTCTAACTCAATGCCGTTTAGCTGGTGGTCGAGAATCTCGAAGCTTTTGCTTTGGCAAACAGGGTATAGGTTTCCGTGTTGTCGGATGACATCTGCTGGAGGCAATCCCCACCAAAATTCAGACAACGCTAATGGCTTAAAACCGTATTCAAAGGCAAAGTTAAGCAGCTTAGGTAGGCAGCAGTCACCAGAACCTTCAAGTGCATCTTTGCCTTCCAACAGATCAAGTAAGCTCTTAGATTCAGTTGCTTGGTTGATAAAGCGGTAGTGGTTCAAACGTTGAGCTTCTAATTCAGCAGAAATAGCTTGGTAATCTTGCTTATGATTTTTCAATTCACTCTCGATCGCATCTACCTGTAATTGGCGCTCTGTGATCTTTTGTTTCCACTCAATACGAAGGGCTTTAAGGTCGCGTTTCTCTTGGCTGCTTTGGTTACCTAATTTCTTGAGTAGGCTTGCTGCCGACTCTAGATTCCCGAATGTCTTTTCTTGATTGGCTTGCTCTCTTAGTACGGTGCGCTGCGCTTTGTTCTCGGCCATTGCTAACTGAAAGGCTCCAATAGCTTGAGTTGACTCTGCTTTCAGCGTTTCAAGGTCAGATTCTAATGCGTCTAGGTTGTGTGATTTTTGTAGCTTCTCAATGTCATCCGCTAGTCGTGATTGGCGAGCGAGGTTTACACTATTTTGAGATTGAAATTGTTCTGAGTCGAATGCTGGTGGAACGAAGTCGATACTTTTTAACTGAGAGGCCAGTATCGGATCTAGCTGTAAGCCTGAAAACGCAGAAAGATAGCCTATCTCTTGCGTTATTGGATTCTGAACAAGAAGAACGGCATAGAGTTTACCTTGCGAGGTTTCATTTACACCATTGTCAATGAGTGACTGCTGAAGCTGTTGCATGGCTAATTTACATGTAGGGTGCGGGGTATAGTAATACGGGAACGTAAAACGATTCGGCAGCGCTAAATCTACATTTGCTAGTTGCAGAGGTGTGTATTGAGCAAGGTTTGTTGGCATTAAGATCAAACTCTGTGGCTGTTCAGTTAGAGTTCGATATTGTTGTCGAAATGAAGACAAATGAGAAGCCAAAGCAGAAGATAAATCGGCTTTGGCATCAATTATTGTCTCGTGTTTACCCTAAGAAGCAAGCGTTTGAGTGAAACTCGATCAGTTCGAGTGCTCTAGCTCTATTTGCTCCGCTTTTTGGTAAGCAGGGTGGCTAGCTAACAGCTCGCTGTATTTAGCAATGTTAGGATAAAGCGCCGTTGCACCAAAGTTTCCTACGATTTCTACGATGAACGACATCATAAAATCAGCTCCCGTTAGTGTTTCCGCAACTAGGTAGGTTTTGCCTTCCAATGCATTATTCACATAGGTTAAGACTTTTTGGCTTTCATCATCTGCGTAACCGCTTAGGAAGTTGGTCTCAGTACCATCTCTCATGACAAAGATTTTAAGTAGCATCGGTAAAATACCAGAGCTTTCAGCGAAGTGTAGCCACTGTGAATATTCAACATACTCAGCTGTGCCACGTTCCGGTGCAAACTTACCTTGGCCAAACTTGTCGATGAGGTACTCGGTAATCGCGCCTGATTCGCTGATCACAACGCCATCGTCTTCAATAACCGGAGATTTACCCAATGGGTGAACCGACTTTAATTCTGGCGGCGCTAGAAACGTTACACTGTCTCTTTGGTATGGTTTAATTTGGTAGTCAACACCAAGCTCTTCCAATAGCCAGATGATACGTTTTGAGCGTGATTTATTTAAGTGATGTAGAGTAATCATGATTGTACCTATTTAACTTATTCCGTTTATTGAATTTACTTAGCGTCGTTAGTTTTAATAACAAGTTTACCGAAGTTTTGACCTTCTAATAGGCCAATAAATGCTTGCGGCGCTTCTTCTAGCCCTTCAATTAGATGCTCGCGGTAATGTATTTTTCCTTGAGACAACCATTCAGTCATTTGCACTGCGAACTCGTTGTAACGGTGCGCGTAGTCATCAAAGATTATGAAGCCTTGCATCTTAATACGCTTGACTAGCAAGGTACCAACAAGACTGGACATGCGATCTGGACCTTCAGGAAGCGATGTCGCGTTGTATTGAGACACTAGGCCACAAACAGGAATACGAGCACCGGTGTTAAGCAATGGCATTACTGCGTCGAAAACCTTGCCGCCAACGTTTTCAAAATAGACGTCGATGCCGTTGTCACATGCTTTAGCCAACTGCTCTGCGAAGTCGTCGGTTTTGTGATCGATACATTCATCAAAGCCAAGTACCTCTTTAGCGTACTGGCACTTCTCTTGACCGCCAGCAACACCGATAACACGACAGCCTTTTAGTTTACCGATTTGTCCAACGGTTGCACCTACTGGGCCTGTTGCTGCAGCTACGACCAGAGTATCGCCTTTTTTCGGTTGGCCAATATCTAATAAACCCATGTAAGCCGTAAAACCAGGCATGCCCATGATGCCAAGTGCGTAAGAAGGGTGCGTTGGTTCTTTACCTAGTTTGATTAGGCCTTCACCGTTAGAAACACCAAGATCTTGCCAACCTGTATAAGCCAATACCCATTCGCCGACTTCAAAATCGCTGTTGTTTGATTCTTCAACCTGACATACGGTTGCGCCGACCATCACTTCGTCAATTGCAACTGGGTCAGCGTACGATTTAGCGTCGCTCATTCGACCACGCATGTATGGGTCTAGAGAAAGGTACACTGAGCGAAGTAACATTTCGCCATCTTTAATTGTTGGTACGGCTACTGTTTCTAAACGGAAGTCGTTTTGAGTCGGTGCGCCAACTGGGCGAGAAGCCAATACGATGCGGCGATTGTCTTGTTGAGTCATTGGATGTCCTTAATTTATATTATGCTTATTTAGAATTAGACCAGTCGTCTATGGTTGTCATCTAAAAATCCCGCCATCATCAAATTGATAAGAGGGCGGGTGATTTCTTTTAAGTTAAAGCGAATAAAACGCGCTGCGCGTTACTAGCTTTCACCTTTTAAAATTCGTTCGGTAAGGCTCAAAGCTGACTGTAAGCTATGGGAGCTTTGGCTTAATTTACTTAACAAGCTAGCACCTAACCACATAGAATATAAGTTTTGAGCCGCTTCTTGGCTGTTTTCAAGCTTTATAGAGCCATCTGCAATACCACCAATAATGCATTGCTTGATTGTATTTGTTACTTTTTCAGCACCTTTTAGTAGCGCTTGGCGCATAGGATCAGAAAGATCAGAGACTTCTGCGCTTAGTTTAACCACTAAGCACTTGTGAGCATTACATGTACCGTTTTCGGTCTTAGTCCATAGTGAAAAGTAACTCATGATTCGCTGAAAATGACTATCTTCACTGTGTACTAAGATTGATTCAATCTTGGTGATGTAGTCTTCAAAATAGTGTTGAATTAACGCCTCACCAAATTGTTCTTTAGATTTAAAGTAGTGGTAAAACGAACCTTTAGGCACGTCCGCTTCTTTAAGCAATTGCGATAGGCCTACGTTATTAAAGCCGTTGTTTACCATTAGTTGATAACCAACATTCAAAATATGTAAGCGGGTGTCATTCGTTTTTTCTTTCATGAACAGTACTATAATTTAAATTAGACCAGTCGTCTAGTTTGTATGTCTAGATCATTTAATCCGTTATCCAACTAGAAGAGTTAGTCTTTGAATATCCTGAAGTTGTCGTGCTTTCTAGTAGATAAAAAGCCCCAACATGGTTTGTATATTGGGGCTTAAGTCAACGAATTCTGTTATTTGATGGAGATTAATTCAACATCAAAAATCAAAGTTGATGACGGTGGGATAGGGCCTGAACCGCCTTTACCGTAAGCTAATGGACTTGGGATAAATAGACGAACTTTTTGGCCTTCAACCATGTAAGTCAATCCTTCTTGCCAGCCTTTAATGACTTGCTTAAGAGCAAATGAAATCGGCTCGCCGCGCTCAACCGAGCTATCGAAAACAGTGCCGTCAATCAAAGTGCCGTGGTAGTGAACCGTTACTTTACTGTTCTTAGTTGGGTGTTCAGTCCCTGTACCTTCCTCAAGCACAAGGTATTGAAGGCCGCTTTCAGTCGTAATCACGTCTTCTTTAGTGCCGTTTTCCAGTAGGAATTGTTGGCCTTGTTCGAAGTTCTCCTCGCCAGATTTATGATTCATCCAGGTACGGTAAATCATGAAACCGGCCAAAACAAAGACGATGACCGGGATGATAAATTTAGACATAGTAAAACCTATTTATATTGAGTGCTGAATTTCGTAATTAATGCAGAATGTGTTAATCAGTTGGCTAAAGCCGTGATTATGGTTGAGTCAAAAGGTAGTTGATCGTTTTCGCGATGCTGGCAACGTCTTGGTGGCCGGCCGTGAGTACTTGGTATTTACCGTTGATGATAAATGTCGGTACTGAGTTGATCTGACCTTTTACAGAGATCTCTTCGGCTTTCTTAACGTAGTCAAAAAGCGCAACTTGCTGTTCTTTGTTTAACTGGTATGGGCTAACCAAACCGCGAGAAGTAAAAGCTGTTTCTAGAGCTTGTTGGCGCTGCTCCGGTGTTGCATCGGCACCCATTTGAACCGCACCGAATAGGTCGTCCATGAAGGAGTGATCAGGTGTCGCATCAAGCTGCATTACTGCGGTGTAAAAGATCATGGCGCTAATTTGAGCACTTTCATTAAATGTGACATGCACTTTTCCAATTTTTTGGTCTGTCAGGGACTCAATCTCAGGAATAGCACTTTCCATTTTACGACAATGACCACAGTTAAGAGAGAAAATCTCAGTGACCGGAGATAGGTTCAATTCTGTTAGAGCAGTAGGAAGCGCTTCGTATTGAACACCTTTCTGTGGCTCGTCTGTTTCACTACAACCCGCGATAATAAGTACGGCTGCGAGTGCTGTAATGAATTTAGCAAATGGTTTAAACATAATGTTTACTCTAGTGTTAAGAAGTCGTGAGATTCTAACTATTTAGTACGAATTGGAAAACAATTATAAGGTAAATAAATGCAAACAATTCAAACAAGCGAGTGATGGCAGGCCGGTTGATGGTTAACTGTGATTAAAAGCACTTTTTTGATGTGCGTTTTTTTGTCTAAAGTTTTTCCCTCGGTGCCGATATAGACATTAGTGAATGGTTATCTGCATAAGTGGTTGGTGAAGTAATGAGATATTTAGCGATAATGTTAAGCATAGCTTTGGCTGGTTGTGAAACGACGTTACCAACAAGTATGTTAGGTGGTGGAATGCTAGAGACTGCACCGCAAACGGATTACGATCTTATCCATCCTGAATGGGGTGAGGTTCAAGCGACTCATGTAGCAAGTAATCGTGGATACTCGATTCAGAGCAGCACTCATCAACAAAGAACCATCACTACCAACTACGGACGTGGCGTGTCGACCAATGATCCGTTGGAAGTCTTTTTAAGACAAAATCGAATCGATTTCGAAGTTTTACCTGGCAACCATGTGATGGTAAAGCTTGAACAACATGTGAACTTTAAAACAGGTTCTGCATACCCCGAACCTGCGTATAACCAATGGTTAGATACGTTGGGGAGTTACTTATCTCAACGCCAAGATATCGATGTTGTGATTGAAGGTCATACCGACAACACAGGTACTGATCAAATCAATGATCCTCTTTCAGAGAAGCGTGCAAAAGAAGTGAAAGCTCGATTAGAGAGTAACTACGTTTCTAGTCGTTCTATTTATACTCGTGGCTTTGGTGAGTATGTCCCGGCTTGTACCAACGCTTCATCACAAGGTAAGGCGTGTAACCGCCGTGTAGAGCTGATGCTGATTGTGGCGAAATAGTCATTTGAGCTTTTGCTCCTAATTTAAACGACTAGCACCAAATAATAGACATAAAAAATCCCTCACATTCGAGGGATTTTTTGTATCTGGCTTTTGTCGCTTAATTGCTTATGCAAACTGCTTTTCTAAGTAAGTCACGATATCTGAAGATTCGTACATCCACTCAGTTTTGCCATCTTTTTCGATACGTAGACAAGGCACTTTCACACGACCGCCACCAGCTTCAAGCTCTGCACGATGTTGTTCATTGTTTTTTGCATCACGAAGTTCGAATTGAACCGATTGACGTTTCATGGCACGGCGCACTTTTACACAAAACGGGCATGCTTCGAATTGGTATAACGTGTGCGTTTTTGCTTGTTCATTCACTTTGCTTTGCTCTTCCTGAGAACGTTTCACACCACGTGGGCTGAAGATAAAATTCAATAGCAAGATGACACGACCTAAAAACCAACGGATAAACTTCATAACTCTCTCTACATATTTAAAATTAGCGTTACAATTTGCAGCATTATATACACAAGTATTGCCAGATGCTCGCAACAAACCGCTAATATCTATTTTGTCCGTTCGATCGTGTGAGACTTAGCCACATTTAGCCCTAAACGTTTAGAGAGTCGAGTTAAGTTTGCTCGGTCTGTTTTCAGCACTCGCCCTGCCTGCGCCCAGTTAAAGTTGGCGTTTTCTAACACCTCAGTAATGATGCTGCGTTGAAAGTCATCTGTTGCTCCTCGCAACCCTTCCGAGAGATCGATCGTTGGTGTCGATAGCGGTGTCGTCTTCGCTTGTGTGGTTGCGATCGGTTGATCTTGGTCGAGTGGGCCACAATCTTCTTTGGTAATTGTCACCAGGTTTTTATTGGTGCTACGCGCTAACGCTTTCAATGCTGAGCGGCTGATCACGTGCTCAAGTTCACGCACGTTACCTGGCCAACCATAACGATTGAGAAATACTAGAACATCAGAGCGGAATTTCACTTGGTTGATGCCAAGTTTACGGCGTGCTTGTTCTAGGAAGAAACCCGCAAGCAAGCTGATATCGTCACCACGATCTTTTAGTGCGGGCACAGCAATAGGGTAAACACTCAACCGGTGATATAAATCGGCTCTAAATCGGCCATCTTCGACTTCTTGTTTTAAGTCTCGGTTGGTCGCGGCTAATACACGAACATCAATGGTTTGAATGTTATCTTGGCCAACAGGTTGAATTTCGTTATTTTGCAGCGCACGCAGTAGCTTACTTTGCGCAGCTAAAGGCAATTCACCAATCTCATCAAGGAACAGTGTGCCACCATCGGCCAAAGCAAACTTACCTAAGCGGTTTTTATCTGCGCCAGTGAACGCGCCACGAACGTGACCAAACAGTTCACTTTCTACTAAGTTTTCAGGAATAGCAGCACAGTTTACGTAGACGAGTGGGTTACGCTTACGTTGAGATTGATGGTGCAAAGTACGAGCCACGAGCTCTTTACCAACCCCCGTGTCACCGTGAATTAGGATATTGAACTCTGAAGGCGCAACAATCGCAATGTCATTCTTAAGCGCCATCATAGTATCGCTTTTACCGATCAGTTCTCCGCCATCTCGTTCCCACGCCTCTACATTTAACTCTTCTAATAACTGCTTTGACTGTTTTGCTTGATGTTCAAGTTGCGAGAAAGTCAGCGCCATCTGCATCGTTGAGGCTGCAATAGCTGCCAGCACCTCAAGGTTGCGCGCCGGAATATTCGCAAAGACATCAGGTTTCAAGCTATCTAGGGTCAAAATGCCCAATAGCTTGTCGCCAAATAGTAAAGGCAAGCCCATACAAGCATGCATTGGTAAATCGCCATCATGGTCAATAAGCAAACCATCGAAAGGATCGGGTAGGGAGCTGTCAGCATCGAAACGAACAGGAGAGCGAGACGCGCAGATCTCTTCAAACCGCGGGTGCTCTGAAATGATAAAGCGACGACCGAATGTATCTCGGCTGAGCCCTTGCATTGCGATGGGTACTAGCGTGTCGCCTTGAAGGCTTAAAAGCGCGACACAATCACACGTTATGGTTTTGCGAATGGCATCGATGAGGCGATTGAAACGATCTTGATCATTCACACCACTTGCGAGGCCAATGGTCATTTCCATAAGGGTAGATGCGGAGATATCTTGCATAAAAAACTCTAACTGTGTGTTTATCTACATAGTAGAGTCTTATTGACTTAAAAAAAAGGTCTTTTTGACGTTTTTATAAGATGGATTTTGAAAAGAAAACCAGTAATGACGGGGATTGATAAAATTGGCACTGATTGTGCAAAAGAGGCATCGAAGCCCAATTATAGCGCTGATTAAACAGACTATTATTGATCTCAATCAATCAGGTGGCATTAATCAGGTTTCGCGATTTTTTGAAATGAAAACGAGTCAAAATAACTCAGTTTCTAAAAATAACTAAGGTTTCAGAAAATCGATAAGTCATTCTTAATTTTTAGTAGTCAAAATGACATATAGGTCATAAGGCTCAGTGTTCGGAGTAAATTCATGCTTAACAATGCACATATCGAAATCATCAAATCTACGATTCCTCTACTTGAGAGCGCAGGCCCTGCTTTAACTCAACACTTCTATCAACGTATGTTCACGCATAACCCGGAATTGAAAGATATCTTCAATATGACTCATCAAAGAACAGGTCGCCAAGGTGTGGCACTGTTTGAAGCTATCGCGGCTTATGCAAAAAATATTGAAAACCTTGCAGCGTTAACCACAGCGGTTGAACGTATCGCACAAAAGCATACCAGTTTTAACATTCAACCAGAGCACTACCAAATTGTTGGTTTACACCTGATTGAAACACTACGTGAATTAGCTGCTGACGCGTTTACGCCAGAAGTGGAAGAAGCATGGACAGCCGCTTACCTATTCTTAGCGCAAGTATTCATCGATCGTGAAGCTGAACTTTACCTACAGCGTAAGCAAGCGGTAGGTGGTTGGGAAGCAGCACGTGCGTTTGTGATTGCAGACAAAATTGAAGAGTCAGCGCTAGTAACTAGCTTTATCCTTCAGCCAAAAGACGGCGGTGAAGTTCTGGATTACACACCAGGTCAATACATCGGTATCGAAGTGAAACCGGAAGGCTCTCAATACAGCGAGATTCGTCAATACTCACTCTCTGATAAGCCAAACGGCAAGCAATACCGTATTTCTGTTAAACGTGAAGGACAAGGTCAAGAGACACAGGGCGTTGTATCTAACCACCTACACGATACGGTTGCTGTTGGTGATGAGATTAGCCTATACGCACCAGCAGGTGACTTCATGTATCAAGAGCGCAGCAAGCCAGTAACGCTTATCTCTGCAGGTGTTGGTGTCACGCCGATGCAGTCTATGCTTGAGTTCCTAAACACGGAAGATAAAAACGAGCCAGTACTGTACCTTCACGCTTGTGAGAACGTAGGCCAACACTCTTTCACGACTCGTGTTAAAGATATTATTACCGACAAAGGTTGGGAAGCGAAAACGTGGTACATGAACAAAGATGAATCTGCATGTGACAACACACATCACGGTCAAATGGATCTAGCGTCTATCTCGGATACTAAAGGGTTTGATGAGAGTGATTTTTACATCTGTGGTCCGGTTGGCTTCATGAAGAACATTGTGGAACAACTAGACGCACTTAACGTTGACCGCTCACGCGTACACTACGAAGTATTTGGCCCTCACGCTAACTTCTAATCGTAAGGTCTGTTCTATTAAAAACTTTGCCCATTAAAAAGCCTCACAGTGTGAGGCTTTTTTTCGTTTGGTTCATTCTGCCTGAACCGGAAATTGGGGGACGTTTTATCAAATAGGCGCTTCTGGCGAACGATTTAAGAACGTTTGATCTTTTGAGACGTATAATCAGAATCAAAACACTCTGGCCAATACATTTTTATGTAACCGCCAGCCACCCAAATAACCAATATTGTAGCTATGGTAAGTTCAAAGAAGCCAAACTTGTGTAGCCAATACCATTGTGGATATTCAGTGCCGAAAAATGTGGTTAAGCGATGCATAGCAATAGCACTTATTACCGATGGAAAGGTCACCGCAGCAATTGAAGGTTGGAATTTCAAGCGCATTAAGCGAATGTAGCACAAGTAAATCAGCAGTGTCATGGTGATGGCGATACCAGCCAAAGCGCCTGTTAGTATCGGGTCTGGACTATCGAAATTGACTAAATAAGCGGCTAAAGATAAGTTCACAGGTGCTGCCATAATGGCGAGTGTTGGCCTTGCTCTGCGAGGAAGATTTCCTTCGAAAACCAAGCGATACAGTACTACGGGAAGCATGAAGAAATAGATAGTAATACATGTCGTTGCGAGTGTTTCAGAAAACACCGTATGGCCAAATTGTGTTCCCGCCAGTGAACTGCTAATTAAACCTACAGGATAAAGAAACCAACTCGGGACAATATTCGACATTTTGAAATTGATGATCTGAAAGCTAAAGAACAACACCATCATGGTAAAATGCAGTAATAGTGCACAGAACCAAATTGGATAGGCAATAACTGGCGATATTTCAGCTAAATAGTCACACAGAATTAGAAGCGCCATGCTCATCGGTGCCATTAAGCTTCCACTTAACGGGTGGCGGATATCATTTAAAAAGGTATTAAAGCTTGTTAGATAACGGAGTAGAACGGGCAGTAGTAACAAACCGCCAAATGAAGCAAGGTAGGGGCGAATGATTTCACCAATACCTGGAACATATAAAGCCCAAGCTTGTCCTAGTCCAATTATTCCAAGTGCTAAAGACGCCTGAGATGGCGGCACATTTTTTACTTGGGTTAACCTTTTCCAGTTCAACGATTTGCTCCAGCTCAATTGATTTTAGAACGTATAATCTAACGACAACATTCAATTGTGCCGTCACAGGATGTCATTGGGCACTCAGAGAAGTTTGAGAGGATAATAGCAAGTATAACGTTTGCTTTTTTTACTTTGATGCGAAATCGGGACATTAAGCACGACTAATCTGTGCTTTAGGATTGGTCGTCTCATTCGATTTGTCGTTCTTATCGCGATAGAGTTTCTTCTTGTGGAGGAAGGTCTTGTTGTCGTAGCTTTTCGTTTTTCAACGTGCGATTCAATAACTGAGTATAAATTGGCTGACCACCTAGCATCTGAGCAATGATAACCGCCCCTAAACAGGTGATGATCAGAGGGAGAATGAGGTAGTAGTTATTGGTCATTTCGATCACCAATAATATACCTGTAATTGGCGCACGCACGGTTGCCGCGAATAATGCGCCCATGCCGGCAATCGCAAACATACCTGGTTCAATATTCAACTCAGGAAAGAATGCCAAAGCGATAAGTCCAAACGCGTAACCAAAGAGAGTCCCTAGCGCTAGCATAGGTGCAAAAATACCACCTGGCGCACCAGATCCGAAACAAAGTAGTGTGGTGAGAACACGCCCTAAGAAAATGAGTAGTAGTACGTTGGTACTATAATTACCATTAGTAATGTTCGGAATGATGCCAATACCACCGCCAGTTAATTCAGGTATATATAGCAGTAATAAACCAAAGCAACCACCAAGCAGGGTCCCGGTGATTAGGTAGCGTTTACGGTCGTTCTTATGAATCTTTACAAACAGGTCTTGGGAAAGCGTAATCAGTCTATTGAAAGTGACACCAAACAAACCGAACAGTACCCCTAATAACAAGAATAACCAAAGCGCATCTAATTCTGGCGGTTGATACTGAGGCATTGTGATAACAGCGGACTGACCATTGATTGAACGAAAAACAATATTGGCAGAGATTGCAGAGATAATGACCGCTTTGATTGAAATGAGTGAATAGCGAAATTGTGGTCTCATTTCTTCGACGACAAACATAATTCCGGCCAATGGAGCATTGAATGCGGCGGCTAAACCGCCTGCGGCACCTGAAGCGAGCAATGAATGTCGAGTATCGTCATCTTTGACTCTAAAAATGTCTGTGATCATTCGACCGATGCTACCGCCCATTTGAACGGTAGGTCCTTCACGACCTAACACCATGCCTGAGCCTAATGCACCCATACCACCAAAGAATTTTACTGGCAGCACTCGCCACCAGCGAACAGGCCGCATGCCATCCATTGCGCCTTCGATCTCAGGGATACCTGAACCTGCAGCTTCGGGAGCAAAGCGGTGCACGAGGAAATAACCGATAAAGGCAAATGCAGCACTGATAAGGAATGCTGCAAGCCAAAGTGGTAAGTGATGAACAATTTCATCTTTCAGCCAATCAGTTCGAGTCTCTGATATGAAATGAACGGCAACTTCGAAGTAAGTACCAACAACGCCGGCAAGCACACCAACGATACAAGAAAGAAAGAGAACCGAAGCTGGTGTCTTATCCCTAGAGAGAAATTGGCTAATAGCATCCCTTGGCATTTTAGCTAATAAGGACTGCTTTATTTTCTCTCTTCTGGTCATAGAGGTAAGGTTCCTGAGTTGATAAGGTGAGTATGCACAAATTATACGCTTCCTCCGAATATCCTATAGCAACAAAGATGAAAAGTTGAATTTCATTTATGGTATACGTTCATTTCATAAATGAAACATATGAGCAATAGTGGAATCACCGTCACAATTTTGCGTAATTATCTGGTGGTAGCTTGAATCTCCTCAAAAATGAACCATAGTTAAATCGTAAAGCAACATAACGAACCGCAAGGAGAAATGAGGTTTTACACACAATTTGGACGGACTCAAAGACAATGTTTAGTTCCTCGTTAAATGTTCAGGTCGATGTTTAAGACTTCCTGATTCGCGAACTCACGATTGAGTAACGAGGGTGAGGCGTACTGATAAAGTACGCCTTTAGTTCGTTTGGTGCCTCAACTTTCCCGCTTTATATCCCTACAAATTATCTTTTTGATTATATTAAAGACACCTCCCCATTAACTATTCTCAGTGTAATACCAATCGTAGTAAATAATTGGTCATCCTAGCTTGTTAAAACGCTCGATAACTGCGTTATAATTTTTTATTGTAGAATAACTACTTATCAAAAAATTACGCCTTGTTCTCAAGCCTTTTTCCTGCGCTATTTCTGATCACTTACTTACTGTGATTGGTATAAACAATCGATTGGGGTCAACTTTTTAGTGATTGAGTATATACTCCCTTAAAAAGGAGAACTGATATGACCAAAAAAGTTCCTACAAACATCATTACGGGTTTCTTGGGTGTTGGTAAAACGACAGCCATCTTGAACCTGCTAAAAAATAAACCTGAGAATGAAAACTGGGCTGTTCTGGTTAATGAGTTCGGCGAAATCGGTATTGACGGCGCATTGATGACAGATCAAGGTGCTTTGATTAAAGAAGTGCCGGGTGGCTGCATGTGTTGTACTGCGGGCGTACCTATGTCGGTTGGCATTAATGCATTGTTACGTCAAAAACCAGACCGTTTGCTGATTGAACCAACTGGGCTTGGTCATCCAAAGCAAGTGATAGCGACGCTGACTTCAGAGCAGTACATGCCATACGTTGATCTTAAAGCTACGCTAGGTTTGGTTGATCCGCGTAACTTATCCAACGAAAAATACACCTCTAATCAGAACTTTAATGACCAGCTAGACAGTGCCGATGTAATTCTTGGTACTAAAGTCGATCTTGTTCATTCTGAAGACATCGATGTATTTAACGATTGGGTAACGGATCAAACGCCAGCCAAAGTATTTCATAAGCTGATTCACGATGGTGAAGTGCCATTGGAAGTGTTGGACATTGAAAGAGTGTATGGCAGTGCTTCATCCCATATTGAAGCGCATCATCACGATCACGCTGAACAAGAGCCTCAATTCCAACTTCCTCCCGGTGAAGCGTTCATCCGTAAAGAGAATAAAGGTCAAGGCTACTTTAGTTGCGGTTGGCTGTTTGGTGCCGAGTATAAGTTTGATTTCGATGCGCTCTTCTCAATGTTGTCGGATCTAACGGCTGAGCGTGTAAAAGCCGTGGTGAATACTGACCAAGGTTGCTACGCATTCAATGTGGCGAATCAAGTTGTGTCAGTCAATGAAATCACGCTCGATGGTTTTGAATCTCGACTGGAAGTGATTGACTCGCAGCTTATGCCTTGGGGCGATCTGGAACAGATTTTACTCAAGCTGTGTGGCATCAAATAGAACAATTATCCTGTTTGAAACGATGATTCTGGTGTTTGCTTCGCGGATGGTGAGGTGAACACCGGATTAAATGAGAAAGTTTGCGTTATGTCACGATAAATGTGAGATAAATCACTCTAATTACTTTATAGTGCTCGGCTGAAATAAGAATGTAGGCTGTCTGCTTAAGGAACCCGTAACAATGTCATTTTCTTCTCAAGGTTTTGCTCCTGAATTAGTCAAAGCGTTGACTGAGTGTGGTTATGAAAAACTCACTCCAATTCAACAAAAAGCAATTCCAATGGCTCGTAAAGGCCATGATATTTTTGCTACTGCTCAAACTGGTACGGGTAAAACAGCGGCATTCTCATTGCCTGTTATTCAGCACCTACTGAACAGCGGTAAAAAAGCATCTCGAGGAACGGCTCGCGGCCTTATTCTAGCTCCAACTCGTGAGCTTGCTGCGCAGATCGCTCAAAACATCAAAGACTACGTTAAATACACTGAACTAAGTGTTTCAGCGGTTTACGGTGGTAACAAGATGTCTTCACAAGTTCGCCAGCTAGAACTGGGTGTGGATATTTTGGTTGCAACACCTGGCCGTTTAGAAGAGCACTTAGAAGCGGGTAACGTGTCTATTGCTAACCTAGAATTCCTAGTATTTGATGAAGCTGACCGTATCCTTGATATGGGCTTCATCAATGCCGTTCGTAAAATTATGTTGGATGTAGAAACATCGCCGCAAATCATGATGTTCTCTGCAACGACTTCTACTCAGTTGAACCAACTGTCGGTTGATATTCTACGCAAACCTAAACGTATTAGTGTTGAGCGCGAAAACTCAACAGCTGCGACTGTCGGTCACGTAGTGTACCCAGTTGACCAAGAGCGTAAAACAGAGCTACTTTCTGAGCTGATTGGCCGCAAAAACTGGCGCCAAGTGCTTGTGTTCGTGAACTACAAAGAAACTGCGAACGATGTAGTTAAAGAGCTTAAGCTTGACGGTATTAAAGCGGTACTGTGTCACGGTGATAAAGCGCAAAGCGCTCGTCGTCGTGCGTTGGATGACTTTAAAGAAGGCAGAGCACGTGTGATGGTGGCAACTGACGTTGCGGCTCGTGGTCTGGATATTGAAGACTTACCACACGTGATTAACTACGACATGCCTTTTCTAGCGGAAGATTACGTTCACCGTATTGGCCGTACAGGTCGTGCTGGTAAGCAAGGTCACGCTGTGTCTTTCGTTAACCGCGAAGAAGAGCTGACGGTTGTTCAAGTTGAGACACTGATTCAACAGCGTATTCGCCGTGTTGAGCAGCCGGGTTACGAACCGAAGAAGCGTGATGCTTACATTGAAAAGCTGAACACTAAGTCGGCTTACAAAAACCGCCAAGGTCGTAAGAACAACGCGAACGAAGAACCGCAAGATCAAGCAAGCGCTGAACGTCGTTTGACTATGATGAAGCGAATTAAAAATCGTCGTAAGTAATTACGGTCGGTGAATTGAAAAGAGTCACTGTTATGTGGCTCTTTTTGTTTGTATTGTTCGCAATATTGTTTATTGTCATTACTGCTTCGTTTCAACATCGCTTCGCTTTAAGCCCGCTTAAGAAACAACAACCATAAAATAAAAATAAGTCGATAAGGTAATAATATGGATAGCGCACTACTTTGGGCTTTTATTCCCACGTTTTTCTTTGTGTCAATCACGCCCGGTATGTGTATGACTCTGGCGTTGACACTAGGAATGAGTGTTGGATACAAGCGCACATTATGGATGATGATCGGCGAACTGGCTGGTGTAGCTGTTGTGTCAGTTGCTGCTGTATTGGGCATTGCGTCAATCATGCTCAATTACCCGTGGCTGTTTACTGGGTTTAAATTTATCGGCGCAGGTTACTTGTTCTACTTGGGTGTACAAATGTGGCTTTCAAGAGGTAAGTTGGCGATCAGTACTGATAATCTAGAGACTCAAGTAAACAATGATTGGGACTTGGTAGTTCAAGGCTTTGTTACTGCGATTGCTAACCCGAAAGGTTGGGCGTTTATGATTTCGTTATTGCCTCCTTTCATTAACAGCAAAATCGATTTAGCGCCGCAGTTGTTCATTTTAGTTTCTATTATTCTGGTGTCTGAATTCGTTTGCATGACCTTGTACGCGACAGGCGGGAAGAGCCTTAAGCATATGCTAGGCAAGGCAGACAACGTAAAGTTGATGAACCGCATTGCTGGTACGCTGATGATGGGCGTTGGTGTGTGGTTGTTCGTTAGTTAGCTTTAGTTAGCGATAACGAACAAAGGCCATTCGCCATTCTTCCTTATGACGATAGCTTGTGAGTTAACAGAACAAGCTAATCAATAGAATATCAAAAGAGCGATAGGGCTTTGGCCTTATCGCTCTTTTTGTTATTACTTGCCTATAACTTGACTCTTTAGCTTATATTGTTAGACAAGAGTTTTTAACTGATCTTAAACCGCTATTTCACCGCCATCTTCACGACGAATCACAACCGTTGCTGCACGAGGACGCACCGACATACCTGACGGAGTCTCCTCTGCTGCATTATTGCTGTATGGCCAGTTTCCCGGATGCTGAATATTTACAAACAATGACTTATAGTCTGGACTGATGGTAAAACCTGTTACTTCACAACCGTTTGGACCAACAAAAAAGCGTTTTAACTCTGCTTGGTTGTCCTTTGTAATTACTGCTTGATTTCCATTTTCATCCGTCAATTTAGAGGGTACGACTGCCAGCATCTGATCATTGGTGTAGCCTGTCACTTCGTCAGCACCGTTATCGGTTTGAATCCACAAAATGCCACGAGCGTCAAACGCTAGGCCGTCTGGGCTAGCAAATTGGTTCAGGTCCGTTAATCCAGAACGGTTAATGTCTGTATCGCTATTGGCTGGTGAACCAAATAAGAAAATATCCCAAGTGAAGTCCGTTGCTGCTTCACCTTCATCCCAACGAATCACATGACCAAATTTGTTGTTTAAACGTGGGTTTGCTGCGTTCGTATCATTGGTGCGTTTGGTGTTGTTGGTTAGTGTTAGATATACAGAGCCTGTGTATGGATCGACGGTACACCACTCTGGGCGATCCATTGGTGTTGCACCAACGAGGTCCGCAGCACCCGCAGTGTTTATGATGATCTCAGCCAAAGAGTTGAAATGGTCTGCCAAAGTCCCGCCAGCTAACGTAATGCTATTTAGATTCAATGGTAACCAAGTACCTGAGCTGTCTTCATTGAAACGTGCCACATAAAGCGTGCCTTCATCCATGTATTTATCACCGGTTGCTAAACGGTTTGATGGATTCGCATCTGCTGGATCCCAGCCTGCTGCCGATTCAAATTTGTATAGGTACTCAAAACGAGAATCGTGTCCTGAGTAAAAGATAACGGGTTGACCTTTTTCTAGTTTACCAAAAGTGCAACCTTCGTGACGGAAACGACCTAGTGCAGTACGCTTCTTCGCTCGAGAGTTCTGTGTATATGGGTCGATTTCAACAATGTAACCGTGGCCGTTCGCTTCGTTACGGTAATCGTCCATTGCGCTTGCGCCTGTCGGCTCTACATTAAAGCGGGTAAATTCATCTAAACGTTCTTCTGTGTTACCAGCGAGTGTGTCCCACAAGTAACGTGTACTTTTGTCATCGACGCCAATACGATCTTGCTCTTCAGTACGAACACCTGCATTAACGAAGTAACCTGGCCAGTTTTCTTCACACGTTAAGTAAGTGCCCCATGGTGTGAAACCATTACCACAGTTGTTCAATGTACCGCGTGCTTGGCTGCCATCAGGGGAGAAGCGAGTCACGGTGTGAGCGGTATGTGCGACAGGGCCAGACAAGTCCATAGTCGTCGCACCTGTGTAGCGACGGTTGAGTGGATCAGTATCAACCAGTTTCCACATGTTGTCTTCGAGTTGAATTCGAACAACTGATACGCCATGTGCATTAATTTCTTTACGTACCTCATCTACAACAGTACGTACACCACTTTCTACGGTTGGGCCACTTGGGTGCAGCGCCATCGAGTCTATGTATTCATGGTTGATACACAATAAGCCGTCTGTAGTTCTGTCATTTAAAGGAAAGAAGTGCATACCATCGTGGTGCATACCTAGAGCATTTAACTGTTCTTCACTTGTGTTGCTGCCGTCATCTTTCCATGCACTACCTTGTGCATTTAGAGGTGTCCCCCATGGTACTAATACTTGCGCTATGTAACCTTGTGGAACCGAGACTGCATCGGTTAGTGATCCTGGAATGGAATCGAAGTTCAACATTGCACTTGATACACCTGAACCATTACCTGCTGGAATGCTTGAGCTAGAAGAGTTACACCCGGAAAGTCCAAACGCACCAAATGCGGTCATTGCACTGATACCTAAGCCGCCTTTCAATATGTTCCTTCTCGATAGATTGGCGTCTAAAACTTCTTCGAAAGGTTTATTTGTGCTCTTGTTGAAACGAGTGCTATCAAATGTTTCCTTGCTCATCTGTACTGATTCCTATTGATTGTATTTATTCGTTGTCCATGAATGATCTAGCTACTTACTAACGAGTAAATCGCTTTGATCAATGTGTGACTAATCGTGAAGCAGTTAGGTGACAGATTTTTATAGTTTTGATTAAGGTTTTGTTTATGTAGAACAATTTTTACTCGGAAGGCCTTCGTGTAATACAAAACTCTTGGGGATTGATTAGGAACTGTGTATAAGTGCCTTATTAAACGTAAAGAGAGACAGTTATGAAATTAGATAAAATCGAAAATAAAAATCGTCGCCTACGCAAAAAGCTATATTTGGGTGAATTCGCTATTCTAGGTTTTGAAGTAAGCTGCACTACATCGATGACTGATTTTGACCAATATGATGTGTTCATTGATGAGTTTGTCGACTTTATCGACAGCCTTAACCTGTGCTTTGGAGGCGGTGGTTTAGAGTTATTTGAAGGTTTCTTGTGTTCGGTTGAACGCTACCGTTCAGTAACAGAAGTAGAGCAGTTACAAGTTGCACAATGGCTTGAAGCACGTGCAGAGGTAAACAAAGTTGAAGTCAGTGAACTTGTTGACGCAAACTACGCGTTCTAAATTTAGGTTGTGCTGTTGGCTTACCTTGAAGGCTAATCAGGCTTTGCTGAGCGAACAACAACACACCCAATTAAAGGCCTAATCGTATACCGATTGGGCCTTTAATATTGTCAAAGTTTATAGTTTCAAAGTATGTCATATTAAGGTTTTTAATAAGCTTGGTTGGACAACGGCAGAGAACGTATTTTAACAAAGCTTCTACTTATATTAGGCTTCGTATCTATGTGAACTTATGCGCTTTCTTTCGTTTTGTTAGCTTATTTAGTTTCGTCGCCTTCATTCACTTTCGCGTAAAAGTGAAGTAGTTCAGTCAATTCTTTAACCCAACCAAATGCATCCTTCGGAGCATTAACTAAGATCTTCTCTACTTTCTCACAGTGCACTTCAATCGCAATTGCTTCTTCAAGATTGAACGAAATCGAATAGAAATGCCAAAGCAGCAAACGAGTCATACGCTCAATGTTTTGTTGCGAGTTGTCAGATTCAGAGAATGCTAGGTTCACTTCACCAAGGGCAATCGCGGTCATTCGTAGCATTGCGTCAAACTTCGCTGATTGCATACGTTCTTCGCTGGCCACTTCTTCTTGCTCAAAAGTGAACAATTCCGTCATTGCATCTTCAGGAACCAGGCGATGAATCATTCTTAAACTAAATTCTTCTAGTTCATGGCGAGGCATGGTGATTAAGCAATTTAAGGTGTAGTCGCGTTGCATGGTGTTCTCTTGGATGGGCAAAAAGGCCTGACAGTTTAATGGAGAAGCGAGTTCAGAAAAAGCAGATTTTAGATAAGCCTACGTTGGTAGGCTTATACGGGTCAAAACTTCAAATTAATCTATATAGATAATTAAACGAATCAAGTTTTGCTATGGCTTGGCGGTTGGTATTGCATCGATTGGTCGCTTCTCATGAAAATGTTGCTTGCTACTAAGCTGCCGATACAAATAGAACCTAGAGCGAACCAAGTCATAAGATCAGGGGTTTCGTTAAATAGAGGGATAGCTAATAACGTTGCAACGGCTGGTGTCGCGCTCCCGAACGCCGCAGAACGCTCTGCCCCGAGAGTGTTAACCGCATAAAGGTAAGTGAATGCGGCAATTAGGCCTGCTCCAACCCCTTGTACTGCGGAATGTACGGCAAGCTCTGAGAAAGGCCATTGAGTGATGGGTGCATCTACTAAATAGCTAGGGACAGTTCTTGTTAGGATCAAAAACAACAATAGCAAAGTTGAACTGATAGCGATTAACCCCGCGCTCACCAACGCATTAAGATTGGCGACACGCGCTGAGATGGTAAAGGTCGCCCACATTAAGCTTCCGCAGAGAAGTAACAAGTGGCCTTTTGTATATTCAAAGTTGAAGCTGCTTAAACTACTGCCTAAGAACAATATAATACCGAGTAACACCAAGGTTAAACCTGCACTGCGATGGCGGCTAAGTGGCTGTTTGAAAAAGAGTATTGCAATCCCGGTAACAAACAGAGGCAGTGTTCCGGGTATCAAAGCACTGCCGTGTGAAACAGGAACAAACTGCATTGCTGTACCTGCGACGAGCAGATAAGGCAGGCCACTGCCGACAAACATACCAACCAAGTAACGATTAGGCACTGCTGTTATGGCATTACGAGCTTTCCACACCAAGGGTAATAGTACCAAGGCGGGAATAAGGAAGCGTGTGAGTGCGATGTCTGCAGGCGTTAAATTTGAATTCGCGCCGCCTTTAAGAGAAAGAAAAAAGCTCGCCCAGATGAGCAAAGTGACAGTAATAGATAGATAGCCAAGCGTCATAATAAATAAGGAAATTGAATGATGACTAATTATGGGGGAGAGTACGTGCCATAAGTTGGCAAATTTAGTTCTAATTTTACTTATCATTAATTGTTTCTGCTAATATTCTTTAAATTATTAATGAATATAACTAATGGGCAGTATTCGCTATGGATAGAATTGATAGACATCTTCTTGAGTTGTTACAAATAGATGGCAGGTTAACCACGGCGGAGCTCGCTGATGAAGTGGGTTTATCACCTTCACCGTGTGCAAGGCGTATCAAAAGGCTCGAAGAAAAAGGGATTATTGACGGTTATCGTGTGAGTTTGTCTCGAGAGCAAGTTGGTATAGCAATGAGTGTGTTTGTTGAAGTGAGCTTAAACAACCACCAAGAAGTGTCTATCGATAAGTTTGAAAGTGCAATTGTCGAGATGGAAGAGGTCATCAGTTGCCACGTTGTATCTGGGGCTTATGATTATCTGTTAGAAGTGGTTAACCCAAACTTGATGGCCTACGAGGCATTTACAAGAAAGCTCCAAAGGCTCTCTAACGTCAAAGACATCCACACTCACCTTGCGATAAGACAAGTGAAAGGTAACGCGCCGCTACCGGTTTATACCGACTAAGCTGTAGGTAAAGGGATACGTTATGTGATGAAATGAGCAGAAAAGGTAATTATTCCTGATAGGAATCGCGGGAGCAATTAATGATTGTCTATTAAATTGCAGATACGCAACAATAAAAACGGAGCAACTCGTGAAAGGTACTCCGTACATGATAGGTGCAAAACTTAGTGATACTTAAAGTGAGAGATTGAACAATCCCCAGTTTGTGCATTAATTCTGAATGAAAAAGCATGTGAATGATAATCCACACCATCATTCCAAATTGTTTCTCCAAATATCTTACATAGCTCTAGCTCACTGACTGAACCGAACTCTTCCATGTGTTTAGCTACAGATAAAAGTTTACCTCTTACCTCTGCAGTCCATTCCGTGTTACTCAAGCAGTTGAAAGCCATAGTCTTTTGCATATTACCTAGCCAAAATGTGTCTTGTTATTAAGCTATATGAATATTCATGATAACAATTTTCTGGCATTTGTAAATCTATTTTGTGATGAATATCTCATATAGCCACCTGAATTGGTTGGAAATTAAGCTTTCTTGTTGGTATTTGACACATTAACTTTACAAGTTATTGATAAAGCTTTGATTAGCGAACTATTTGATTATTCTTAATGGAACGTAGCTATCTATTCAAGTTAATTCCGTCAAAGAGCAGAGAAAGTCGAGTGTGGGTTTTAGTTTTGGACGTCTTTTATAGGCGCTGTTGTACGGCGTGCTTTATCTATTATGGCGGCTTCTTGACGATACTTTGATGACAGCTGACGAAACTTTTCGCTGAGTGTATGGAGATCTTGGGAAAGCGATTGCGAACTTACCACGTGCACCTGCGCGCTTTCTGATTGGCTTGGTAGCTTTGCCGTTGCACAGTGTTTAGCGACAGCTTGCCATGAATCGCTGAGAAACTGAGCCCCTTCGAGTTCTGTAGACACCACGTATGCCTGCTTTAACAAAACCTCAGAGATATCATAAGCGGTATTCATATGATTCTTGAGCTGTACATTAAATCTTGGTTCATACTTTACCCAAAGTTCAATGATCTGTGTTTCAGTGAAATGTTTAGAGAGAAGGGTTTGGGATTCATAAGTTGAAAGAACTCGGTTGAATTCTTTGGTGTATTGGTTATAGCGACTTTCGAATGCGAGCTGGCGATCCAACAGTGTTTGCCAGTTTTCACGATTACAATGGTTTGCGAACGAGACATTCGCACTCCAAGCTACACTCATAATCATAACCTTCACATAAAAACGCATGACTTTCCTCTACTTACCGTACTCTCTTTAGAGAGTATAGATGAGTGACAACATGAGTTGATGTACACTTAAAGCATACCTAAAACGGAAGAGTTGGTGGATTTGATGAAAAAAGCGCTGATCGCTTTACTTGTATTGTTAGTATTGGGCGGAGGAGGAGCGGCGTACTACTTCTTTGTTATGAAAAAAGACTCAACACCAACAGAGAAAAACGAAGAATCAATTGAAGAAGTTGCTCAGCAATCTGAATCTGACTTAGAACCGCTCATGGAGCTTAAACCTGAGCCAGAACAGACAGAGTTCTATGTTTTGGACAGAAAGCTTGAAGTGGTGGAACAGCCGGAAGTTGATGGTTTGATAACGGATTACCTCTATAAGAGCGAAAAAGTCGAAGTATTAGAGAAGCAGGGTAAATGGGCTCGTATCTCAGATTACATCGTCCTAAAAGAAGGTGGCCCTCAGACGGCAGAATGGGTCGCAATGTCTGGTTTATCTAACGATGAAGTGATTATCTCGGAAAAAGAAAACAAAGAGATATTGGACTCATACTTGGTTAAATCCGACGATCTTAAGATCCATCAAGAGAAGTTTCGTAACACAATTGCTAAGCTGCTCTCTGAAGGTGAATGTACCCCAAGTGATTTCGAAGAATTAGGCGGCTGGGTGAAGTCGGTGAAGTACAGTGGTCGAGATGTCTATTTTATCTATTGTGGCGGACTATCTCTTGAAAATAAAATTTATTTAGATGTAAATACAAATGAAATATTTACTAAGTAGGATCCACGCCACTATTAATGTCGGATGTATTAATAGAAATTAACCTTTCTATTTAAAAGTTTAAAGCCCACTCATTAATTGAGTGGGCTTTTTATTTTATATCCGTTATTGATTATTTTTACTTTCTATATTGCATTCTGGTTGAAACAAGCTTTGAGCTGTCAGTTTATCTTGGATTAACAAAGGTTTACTATCTTGATGATATAATTAAAATTAATTAAATAACTTTAAAATCATAGAATTACCTATATTTACATATGTGTAACATTTCATATTTTTTGAGAGGTAAGTCAGATTTTTAGCTATAATATGAAAATATTTTATATTTGTAATAATACTTTTTGATTTTGAGATGTAGGGTTTAATTAAAGCAAAACGTAAACTTTAATTATCAACTAAGACATTATTTTATTAACATCATTGTTATTTAATTGCTTTTAAGGGATGGAACCATTAATGAAAAAGCTTGCTTTAATTACAGGATCAAAAGGCGGTATCGGGTCGGCAATATCTTCGAAACTAGTCGCAGATGGATATCGTGTGATCGCGACCTATTTTACAGGGAATTATCAATGTGCAGTAGATTGGTTTAAGGAAAAACAATTTACTGAAGATCAAGTCAGATTGTTTGAATTAGATGTTACTAACACTGCTGAATGTGCATTGAGCTTAAGCAAGTTGTTGGAAGAAGAAGGCACGGTTGATGTGTTGGTAAACAATGCTGGTATTACGCGTGACAGTGTCTTTAAAAAGATGGATGCGGAAGCTTGGAAAGATGTGATTGAGACAAACCTCAACAGCCTTTTCAATGTGACACAGCCTTTGTTTGCACCGATGTGCGAAAAGGGTAACTGCCGAGTCATCAACATTTCTTCAGTCAATGGTCTTAAAGGTCAGTTTGGACAAACCAACTACTCGGCTGCTAAAGCCGGAATGATTGGTTTTTCGAAGGCCTTGGCTGCAGAAGGCGCTCGCAGTGGCGTAACAGTGAACGTGATTGCCCCTGGTTACACAGCAACACCTATGGTTGAGCAAATGAAGCCTGAAATTCTTGATTCAATAAAGAAACAAATCCCAATGAAACGTTTGGCTACACCTGTTGAAATTGCGGACGCAGTGGGCTTTTTAGCGAGTGAATCTGGCGCGTACATTACAGGCGAAACATTGTCTGTGAATGGCGGCTTGTACATGCACTAATTGGCAAAACTGAAGGGATTGGAATGATGGAAAAAGTATTTATTGTTGCGGCAAAACGTACCCCAATTGGTGCATTTACCGGGTCTTTAAACAACGTATCCGCGGGTGAACTAGCTGGTGTGGCGATTAAAGGTGCGTTGGACGCAGTTGACCTACCGTTAGATGCGATTGACGAAGTGATAGTCGGCAACGTGATTTCAGCAGGGCAAGGCATGGGCGTAGCGCGCCAAGCTTCAATCTACGCAGGGCTTGCAGAGGAAATACCTGCGTATGGCGTCAACATGATCTGTGGCAGTGGCATGAAGTCAGTGATGGACGCTGCTGCACACATTAAGGCGCAAGACGCTGAAGTGGTGGTTGCGGCTGGTGTTGAAGTGATGTCCCAAATCCCTTTTGTGGTTCCGCCGAACATTCGTAACGGGCACAAAATGGGTGATATATCGATGAAAGACTTGTTGGTGGGCGATGGCTTAACGGATGCGTTTAATCATTACCATATGGGCATGACGGCTGAAAACATTGCGAATACGTTGAACATTTCACGCCTAGCTCAAGATAACTATGCCTTAGAAAGCCAACAGAAAGCCATTGCTGCAATTGAAGCGGGTAAGTTTAACGAGCAAATCGTGCCTGTAGAAGTTAAGCAGCGCAGACAAACCGTGACTTTTGATACCGATGAGTATCCGAAGTCAGACGCGACATTCGAAGGTCTGCAAAAGCTTCGCCCAGCCTTTGACCGTGAAGGGTCTGTCACGGCGGGTAACGCTTCGGGTATCAATGATGGTGCGAGTGCAATTATCTTGGCCTCAGAGAGTGCAGTAGCAAAATACGGACTGACACCATTGGTAGAGCTAACGAGCTACGCACAGTCAGGTTTGGACCCAAAGATTATGGGTTTAGGGCCAGTAGAAGCGGTTTCTAAAGCGCTTGATAAAGCGAACCTCACTCTCGAAGAAATAGATTTGTTTGAATTGAATGAAGCGTTTGCAGCACAAGCTCTTGGCGTAATGTACCAATTGTCAGAGCAGCATGACTTACCGCTTGATGAGTTCAAGCCAAAGGTGAATGTGAATGGTGGTGCAATCGCGCTTGGCCATCCTTTAGGTGCGTCAGGCAATCGAATTATTGTTTCACTCATCCATGAAATGCTTGAACAGAAAACGACTTATGGCGTTGCTTCACTTTGTGTGGGTGGAGGAATGGGAACCGCTGTTTTGCTAAAAGGTATTGAAGGTTAGAGCCTGATATATCGGTAGCAAGCTTAAATATCGGATCAGCTTTTCAAAGCATCGTGAGTTAATCGATGAGCGTTGGCTGAAACGATAGTGACACAAATTTATTAAACTATGTATTCATCAGGAGTTACTTATGTACACGGATATTTTCAAAACAATGACTGACCAAACTGAAAAGCAATTTGAACCGTACTTAAAGTTCAACAAGTTGGTTGCAAAGAACGTCCAAACAATGACAGAGCTGCAAATGAATGCAATGCAGACTTACACGAACATGGGTCTTGCGCAAATGAAAGCAGTGACTGAAATCAAAGACGTGGCTAGCCTAACGGCTTTCAACAGCCAGCAACTAGCAGCGCTAACTCAATTGTCTCAACAGATGATGAGTGATAGCTCAAAAATGCAAGCTGCTGCAAAAGAGTTCAAAGAAGATGTTGAAACACTAACAACTGAAAACTTGAAAACAGTTACACCTGCATAAATTTAATCGCCATCGAGTTAGCGCAGTGTTTACTGTGAGGTTCGGTGGCGATTTTCCGATTATTGGAGCCATGTTATGTTTCAACACTTCTTTTCGGACTACCTTGTTAAACTTCAACAAACGAACCAGCAATGGTGGGAAAGCTTTGAACAAAACAAGGAAGCCGCGCAATCTCCCCTAAACCAAGCGATGCAAGAATTGAACTTTGATGATGCATCAAAAATCTTCGAGCAAGCCGCCAACCAACCTGCCGTTCTACTTCAGTTACAATCTCAATGGTGGGAACAGCAACTTAAGATCTGGCAGAATGCCGCGCTGATGGGCAACACCGAGAGTGTGATAGCCGAAGATCGTAGCGACAAGCGCTTTATTGACGAGGCGTGGAAAAACGACCCGTTCTACAGCTTTATTAAGCAATCCTATTTGTTATTCAGCAAAAGCTACATCGATACCATCAACTCGATCGAAGGTATTGACGAAAAAACCAAAGAACGAGTGGCGTTCTTTTCTCGTCAGGCAATCAATGCACTTTCTCCAAGCAACTTTATTGCAACGAATCCAGAGTTGATGAAACTGACACTTGAGCGAAATGGTGAAAACCTTCTCGATGGATTAGAGCAGTTACAAGCAGACGTTGAAGCAAGCGCTGATATACTCAAGATCCGCATGACCAACAACAACGCTTTCCGATTGGGTGTAGATGTTGCGAACACCGAAGGTGATGTTGTCTTTCAAAACGAGCTGTTTGAGCTGATTCAGTACCATCCAAAGACACCGCAGGTTAACGCGACACCTTTGTTGATCGTTCCGCCGTTCATCAATAAGTACTACATTCTAGACCTTCGTGAGAAGAACTCATTGGTGCGCTGGTTACTTGAGCAAGGGCATAGCGTATTCATGATGTCTTGGCGTAACCCAGGTGAAGCGCAGAAAGACACTGAGTTTGGTGACTATGTCACGGAAGGCGTGGTTAAAGCCGTTGCTGCAATTGAAGACATCACGGGTAAAGAGCAAATCAACGCGGCAGGTTACTGTATTGGCGGCACGGTGTTGGCTTCGACGGTGGCTTACTACGCTGCGAAGCGCATGAAAAAGCGCATTAAAACCGCGACTTTCTTTACCACCTTGTTGGATTTCTCTCAGCCGGGAGAGGTGGGCGCGTACATCAACGAAACGATCATTAACGCGATCGAGAAACAGAACGACGCGAAAGGCTATATGGATGGTCGTTCACTGAGCGTGACGTTCAGTTTGCTTCGTGAAAACAGTCTGTACTGGAACTACTACATTGATAACTACCTCAAAGGCAGCAGCCCGATGGAGTTTGATCTTCTGTACTGGAACAGTGATAGCACTAACGTAGCCGCTAAATGTCATAACTTCTTGCTACGTGAGCTCTACCTTGAAAACAAACTGATTCAAGACAAAGGTGTGAAAGTGGGCGGTGTTTGGATTGATTTGAATAAGATCAAAATACCAAGCTACTTTATTTCAGCCAAAGAAGACCATATTGCTTTGTGGCAGGGGACTTATCGCGGCGCATTGAATACTGGTGGCAACAAAACCTTTGTGTTGGGTGAGTCTGGGCATATTGCTGGTATTGTTAACCATCCAGACAAGAAGAAATATGGCTACTGGGTGAATGACAGCCTAGACGACTCTGCTGACGAGTGGCTAGCGAATGCAAGCTATAGTGAAGGCTCATGGTGGACACATTGGGATCAGTGGTTACAAGGTTTTGAAACTGACGATAAAATCGAACCTTTCAATCAAGGCTCAGAGCTAAACCCTGTGATTGGCAAAGCGCCAGGCAACTATGTAAAACAGGTGCTGCCGATCGTCGATAAAGAACCTGCTGAGACAGAAGCTCCGGAAAGCAAAGCTTAGGCATCGTCTTTGAATTAACAGTAAAACAAAACACCAGGTAATAAAAAAGCCACTGATTTCAGTGGCTTTTTAGTGTCAACTAATCTCAAAAAACAATTGTCATAAGTTGATGTAATCTCGATTGTTAATCGATTTCTTTGTCTTTACCCATAGATAAAATCCAAAGAGATACGGCTGCTACACCTGCGAAGCCGCCAAGAATGATAACTGGCATAGCGCTGTAACCTAGGATATGCCAAATTACGCTTTCTAAAGTACTCATTCAATCGCTCCTTATTGCCAGCCTTCAACGCCGTGCATGTCTGGTAGTTTGTGTGCAATACCTTTGTGACAGTCTACACACGTTTTTTCACCAGAAGCTAACGCAGTCGAGTGTTGTTTCGCACTACGAGGGCTCTGCTCTGAGAAGTCCATGTAATCGAACTGGTGACAGTTACGACATTCAAGTGAATCGTTCTTCTTCAATCGAGCCCATTCGCGTTCTGCTAGGTGAGCACGACGTGCTTTGAACTTTTCTTCAGTATTGATGGTTTTCGCAATAAAGTGTGCATATAGCTCTTTAGATGCTTGAACCTTACGAACAATTTTATCTGTCCATTCATGAGGTACGTGACAGTCTGAACAGATAGCACGAACACCAGAACGGTTAGAGTAGTGAATTGTCTCTTGGATTTCAGCAACGATAGGTGCGTGACAGCCAGAACAGAACTCTTCCGTGTTGGTTGCCTCCATACCCGTGTTGAATGCACCCCAGAACAAAAGACCACCCGAGAAACCCAAGAACAAAACAACGCCAACGGCTGCTTTACTTGGTGTCGCGAGTCTTTTCCAAAACGCTTTAAGTAATTTTATCATATATAGCCTCTCTTACAGTCCGGCTACGATTAACGCAGTGAATCTACAGGTTTGAACTCGTTCTCAACTAGTGGCTTAGCATTAGCTTGAGGTACGTGACACTGTAGACAGAAGTAACGACGAGGTGATACGTCTGCAAGTACCGCATCTTCACGGTTCATGTAGTGAGTTACGCTCACTTTAGTCGCACCCATTTCTTTTGCGTTTTTCCAGCTGTGGCAAGAAAGACACTTGTTAGCGTTAAGAGAAACTTCATAGCTACGAATAGTATGAGGCACTAGAGGTGGTTGGTATACGTAGTCACTCTCAAGTACTTGGTCACGAGGGAACTTTTTGAAATCATCTGCTGCGCGAGTTGCTTCAAGTTCACTTGCACCACGTAGAGACTCTACGCCACCAATGCCACCTGGGTTATCTAGCTCAGCTTGCGCTGCACCAGCTAGCAAAAGACCAGCTGATAGTAGGGCAGTAATCAGTTTTTTCATGGTTAATTTCTCCGCCTAAAGGCTAATTCTTTGAGTGGACTACTTCTTTCAAAAAGTAACGAAAAAAGCAGTCGCAATATTAAATACGTCAGATCTACGAGCTAAGTGGTAAGAACATATTGTCCTTAAGCGACCTTAGTGATCTTAACTGGACACTTCTTGTAATCTGTCTGTTTAGACAGAGGATCCGTTGCATCCAAGATCAACTTGTTGATCAGAATTCTTGCATCAAAGAATGGTACGAATACCAAGCCTTGTGGTGGACGGTTACGACCACGAGTTTCAACACGAACGCGTACTTCGCCACGTTTGTTTTCGATAAGAACTTCATCACCACGGCGAAGGCCACGAGCTTTAGCATCAGCAGGGTGGATGTAACAAAGTGCATCCGGTACTGCTTTGTAAAGTTCTGGTACACGACGAGTCATAGTACCTGTGTGCCAGTGCTCAAGAACACGGCCTGTACATAGCCACATATCGTATTCATCGTTTGGTACTTCAGGTGGCGCTTCGTATGGCGCATTGATGATCAGTGCTTTACCATCTGGCTTGCCGTAGAAGTCCCAATCAGAGCCTTTCTTAGCGTATGGATCTGAACCTTCTTTAAAGCGCCAGAGTGTCTCTTTACCGTCAACAACAGGCCAACGTAGACCACGAACTTGGTGGTAGCGATCGTATGGTGCTAAATCGTGACCGTGGCCGCGACCAAAGGCTGCGTATTCTTCGAATAGACCTTTTTGAACGTAGAAACCTTGAGCTTGTGCATCGTCGTTAAGCTCTTGAGCTTCAGACAGTGGGAATGCATCAACGTTGCCGTTTTTGTAAAGCACGTCGTACATCGTTTTACCGCGATGCTCTGGTGCTTTAGCAAGAAGTTCTTCGCCCCAAACTTCTTCAACAGTGAAGCGTTTAGAGAATTCCATGATTTGCCATAGGTCAGACTTAGCTTCACCTACGGTTTTCACTTGTTGGTACCACGCTTGTGTACGACGTTCTGCGTTACCGTAAGCACCTTCTTTCTCAATCCACATTGCGGTAGGAAGAATAAGGTCAGCCGCTTGAGCCGTTGCTGTCGGGTACGGGTCAGAACATACAATGAAGTTGTCTGGGTTACGGTAACCTGGTAGACGTTCTGTGTTGATGTTTGGACCCGCTTGCATGTTGTTGTTACACATTACCCAGTACGCGTTGATCTTACCGTCTTTAAGCATACGGTCTTGAACAACAGCGTGAGCACCTGGTTTAGGTGGGATAGTACCTTCTGGAAGTTTCCAGATGTCTTCTGCAATCTTACGGTGTTTCGGGTTAGCAACCACCATATCTGCTGGTAGACGGTGAGAGAACGTACCAACTTCACGAGCAGTACCACACGCAGATGGTTGGCCTGTTAGTGAGAACGGACTGTTGCCTGGAGTAGAAATCTTACCGGTTAAAAGGTGGATGTTGTACACAAGGCTGTTCATCCACACACCACGAGTATGTTGGTTCATGCCCATTGTCCATAGAGACATCACTTTGATATTTGGATCCGCGTATTGCTTAGCCAGCTTGATAAGGTCATCTTGAGAGACACCTGACATTTCAGAGGCTTTTTCAACTGTGTATTCAGCAACAGAAGCTTTGTACTCTTCGAACGTAATTGCCGTCATTTTGCCCGAGTTAGGGTTCGCAGCGGCTTTCTGTAGTGGATCATCGTCACGCAGACCGTAACCGATGTCTGTCGTTGCTTGCTTGAAGTTCGTGTGCTTGTTCACGAAGTCCCAGTTCACCGCATCGTTTTGAATGATGTAGTTAGCAATGAAGTTAGCAATTGCTAGATCCGATTGAGGTTCGAAGATGTAACCCGTGTCTGCAAGCTCGAAAGAACGGTGGTAGTAAGTAGACAGTACGTTTACTTTAACGTGTGGGTGGCTCAGACGACGGTCGGTAATACGAGTCCATAGTACTGGGTGCATTTCTGCCATGTTTGAACCCCACAGAACGAATGCGTCTGCGTGTTCAAAGTCATCGTAACAACCCATTGGCTCATCGATACCGAAAGTACGCATGAATGCGCCTACCGCTGAAGCCATACAGTGACGAGCGTTTGGATCGATGTTGTTTGAACGGAAACCCGCTTTCATCATCTTAACGGCTGCGTAGCCTTCCATCACGGTCCATTGGCCTGAACCGAACATACCAACACCTGTTGGACCGTTCTTCTTCAGTGAAGCTTTCCATTTCTCAGCCATTACGTCGAACGCTTTATCCCAAGATACTGGTGTGAAATCACCGTCTTTATGGAACTCACCATCTTTCATACGAAGAAGAGGTTGTTCTAGACGGTCTTTGCCGTACATGATTTTTGAAAGGAAGTAGCCTTTGATACAGTTAAGGCCTTTGTTTACTGGTGCTTCTGGGTCGCCTTGAGTCGCAACCACTTTGCCGTTTTGAGTACCCACTAGTACTGAACAGCCCGTACCACAAAAACGACAAGGCGCTTTATCCCACGTGATTTTTGTTTGATCAGAGCTAGCAATCAGGTTGGTTGCGGTTGCTGGTAGTGTTACACCTGCAACGGCTGCCGCTGATGCAGCTGCGTTTGCTTTCACAAACGCACGTCTTGTCATTTTCATACTTCACCCTCAAGTTGAGAATTGTTGCTTCCAGTTTCTAAATCCGTTTCTTCTAGTCCAGTTTCGATTTGGTGATAAACCAAAGCTGTCCCTAAAACGTTCTTAATGTTGTTTATTGCTTCGATGGTGTCCGTTACAAAACCTTGGTTTTCGGTTTCTAGGACCACGATGATTTTGCCTTCAGGGCTATCTCCGTAGATTTCAGCGTTATCGAATTGCTCGATCTCTGCTTTAATCTCATTTAGATGCTCTGGGCTCACATGCACGACTAAACTTGATATATGCACTTCATTTAGTGCCATAAATTGCTCTCGTTATTTTTATTTATGCATTACTCACAAGAATAGCTGAGGTTGGGCAAACTGCTACGCAGGCCCCACAACCGCTACACTCATCTAACTTGATCTTTGGTAGAGCAACACTGCCTGCTCTAAGTTGAAATTGAATGGCCATGGGTTCACACATGTCACCACAGCTTCGACATTCAACATTTTGTTGGGCTAAGCATTTATCAGAGATACTTGCTTTTGCTTGCCAAGGTGTTTCTTCCTTGGGTTTAAAAATTGGTTCAGGACAAACGTCTGCACACTGATAACAGAAGGTGCATTCATCGATAGAAAAGTTGACAGTAGGAAAACCACCATCGCCCACAATGATTATCTTAGTTTCACAGCTCTCGATACATTTACCACAGCGAGTGCAGTCATCTGCAAAGCTTTCTAGGTTATTAATCCAAGGCAAACGAATCTGACTTGAGTCAACCTTTCGTCTAGAGAATAGACGTCGTTTTGATAGATCTACCACTAAATACCTATAGATGTTGCTAATATGTTGTAACTGTAGGTCATTGTTTCATTAATATCTTGTCATTAATCCTCACAAGTAGTGTAGTTTTAGAAACAATTGTATAAATACCCCCTAAGGGCTAATTGGGGGGATATATTGTCTTAGATCAATAAATTACGAAGCGAGTGATCACATATTGAATGGAGCTATGATATTTGATGTGTGACAATACCATTTCGCTAGCTAGTTATTTATAAATAGGAAGGCTCTTTTGCTTATAAAACCGGTTTCATCTGTCACTAGTACAATAGCGAAATCATTGCTATTTATACTGCTGTTGTCGGTTGCGACTACTGGCTTTGCCATCTTTACTTTGGCTTCAAGTTTGAATGATGCGGAGGCGGTCAACGTCGCTGGTTCAATGCGTATGCAGAGCTACCGCTTAGCCCATGATATTCAAATAGAATCAGTTGATTATGATTCTCATATTCACGAGTTTGAGCGCTCGCTTTACTCTCCATCCATGACCAAGTTGGTCAGTTGGAATGTTCCTACGGACATCACAGAAGATTATTACTTGATCATTGGTCGTTGGCATGAATTGAAGCGTGTTTTGAATAGCGAAGATCGTAAGCACTATTTAGTGTTAGTCGAAAACTTCGTGAATGAGATAGACCATTTTGTTTTCAAGCTTCAACAGTTCTCAGAGAATAAGCTGATAAAATTAGCGTGGGCTGGTGGCGTAGGGCTAGGTGGTATTCTCGTCATATCTCTTTTTGTTGTTCACTTCGTACGTAAACAGGTTGTTAAACCTCTCCATGCGTTGGTTGGAGCAAGTCAGCGAATAAAGAACAGTGACTTTGAGGTTCAGTTGGAAGTAACGAACAGCAATGAACTCGGTATTTTGACCAAAACGTTCAACTCAATGGCCAAAGATTTGGGTGTGCTATACCGAAATCTTGAAGATGTCGTTGATGCCAAAACAGTTGAACTGCAAAATGCCAATCAATCATTGCAGGCGCTCTATTATTCCTCACAAGAACTCACAGTGACGCGTATTGCCCCAGAAAACTTTAGAGCGATCTTACAACACTTAGCTAGCCTTGAAGGAATCGAATCATTAAGGTTAGAGATTGTTGATAATTCAGGTCGGTCACTTATTCTGGATGAAGGTTACGACTCAAATTGTAACTATGAAAAATTTGAGATGAAGTTGGATGATAACGAACTGATTTTGGGTTATTTGTATTGCGCATATCATCATGGGCACTCAACAAAAACTTTGATTGAAAGCTTTATTCAATTGCTATCGCGAGCGATCTATTATAATCGTGCTCAAAAGAAAGCTGAGCAGCTTATCATTATGGAAGAGCGTGCGACGATAGCGCGTGAACTGCACGATTCATTGGCCCAATCTCTTTCATATTTGAAGATTCAAGTCACTTTGTTAAAGCGTGTTGTTAGCAAACTACCTGAACATAAACACAGAGAGCAGTCAGAACAGATAGCCTCTGAGATAGGGGTTGGTTTAGCTAATGCCTATACTCAACTTCGGGAGCTGCTCACTACATTTAGGTTATCTATCAAAGAAGGTAGCTTTGGAGATGCTTTGGGTACGATGCTCGAACAACTCAATGAGCGTACCGATGCGAAGATTAGTTTAACCAATAATCTTTCATCTATTGAACTTGATGCTCATAGTCAAGTTCACCTGCTTCAATTGATTCGTGAGGCAACAATAAACGCCATAAAACACGCTAATGCAGACTTGATAGATGTATGCTGCATAAATGAAAATGGTGAAGTATTAGTTGTGATTAAGGATAATGGAGATGGCTTTGATCCCAGTAGTTCTAAAATGAACCACTATGGAATGAGCATCATGCAGGAGCGAGCGGCAAGACTGAATGGCGACTTAACGGTTGAAGCAGCAAAAGGTGAAGGCTGTACAGTCATATTAAAATATAAAATTTTGAAGGAAGTTCAAGTTGACGATTTGTAAAGTAATACTGGTTGATGATCATCCATTGATGCGCAGAGGTATAAGCCAATTACTGAGCTTTGAAGATGAATTCGAAGTGATTGCGGAAGCAAGCAATGGCACTGAAGCGATCGCTCTTGCTCATGAAGAAGAACCTGATTTGATCCTGTTGGATCTTAATATGAAGGGGATGTCAGGGCTCGATACTTTAAAAGCGCTTCGTACTGATGGGTCGAGCGCTAACATTGTTATTTTAACTGTCTCGGATAGTCCTGCAGATATTGAAGCTATAGTAAAAGCAGGTGCTGACGGTTACTTGTTGAAAGACACTGAACCTGATGAATTGATTGAGTTACTTAAGCAAGCGCATAGTGGCGACAAGGCCTACAGCGATGTTGTTGCTCGCTATTTGAGTGATACCGTCAGTCGTAAAGATATCTTCGATCAGCTGACTGAACGTGAAATGCAGATCCTTCAAGAAGTCGCAAAAGGTTATCGTAATAAGCAGATCGCTGATCACTTGTTCATTTCTGAATCGACGGTTAAGGTACATATGAAGAGCCTACTGAAAAAGCTACAGGTGCCTTCACGTACCGCCGCAACCGTTCTTTACCTAGAACGTTACGGAGAAATGAAGTAGGGCTTATTCCTTTGCAATTAAACTATTTTAAGCTGTACTGCTTAGTTTCGATGCCTAATTTACATGTGATCGCTTTTGTTGAAATCAGAACGCGAAGCTAAATAGATAAAAAGAGACACAAAAAAGCACTGACCTTATTAAGTTCAGTGCCTTTTTATTTAAGCATTTTATATCGGTACTGTGGTTCGTATTACTAAGCTGTTGCTCTTACGAACGTTAGGCTTACGCCGTCATTGGAACCAATACCAGCGTACCGAAGATAACCGTAATAAGACCACAAATTACGGGTACAGAAGTACGTTTAACGACTTCGAATGGACTAATTTTACCCATACCAGATGTAGCAACAACCACACCAGATACTGGAGAGATGGTACGGCCTAAGTTAGATGCTTGGAGCATTGGGATAATGAGGAATGCTGGGTTCAAGCCCATCTTAGCTGCCAGTGATGGAGCCAGTTCTACGAAAGCATAGAAAGGTGCGTTACCAGAGCCGGTCGCGATAGCCGCAGCAACCGTTAGGCCCGTTAGGATAAGCATTAAGGCAATACCACCAGCACCTGCCGATTCAGCAAGGCCGATTAGGTTATCAATCGCACCTATAGACATTAAGCCTTGAGCAAACACACCTGCCGCAACCAAAAGCATTACCACGCCTTTAAATGCTTCTGCCATACCTTGATAGCAAGAATCTAGGTCTTCCAGTGTTTTTTCTCCGTCGAATTTCTTAACAACGTAATCGATGAGCGCACCTACGAAGATAGAGCCAACTACGATGGTGTAGATATCAAGTGAAAGCCCCGGAATAGTGCGGCCGTTGAATAGGAAAACACCGATGATAGGTAGAAATGGTAATGCAGCGTAGAAAGCGGGTGCTGTTGTTTCAATTTCAGAAACGTCTACTTTTTCCATGGGGGTATTTTCTTTCTTATCTAGGTACTTGTTCCAGAAGAAAGCTGCAGCAGCCATCACGATGATTGCACAGATGGACACTGGTAGTACCGTTTGAACGGCAAACACATCTAAAGACATTCCGGATTTTTCAGCGGCAATAACAACATCACCAGATGTTGGTGAAAGGATGATTGCCGCAGGTGACGCACAAACCGCGACAGCTGCTGGGCGAGAAATACCCATTGCTGTCATCATTGGGAATAAGGTCGCCATCAACAACACCCCCAGACCAGTTGCCGAACTGACTGCAAGTGACATCAAACAAGCCACAATGTAAGCCGCTACTAGCAACACATAAGGAGATTTGATCACAGCAAGCGGTTTAGAGAACTGTTTCACTACCACGTTGTTCGCACCGATGTGTGTCATGTAAGAAGCAAAACCACACAAAAGCATGATCTGCATGCCTAGGCCGCCACCTCGATATTGGAGCATGTACTTAACGAATTCTAGTGAGTCGGTAACCACATTACCTGTTGAAGCGACTTTAGCTGGTAAAACGGTATGGCCAATAAGGCCAGTAATAAGAAGTAGGGCAAGGCCAGCAGTCAGTAATACACCTGCTGCCTTGTAGCCTTTGACAATAAAGTAACCAACAGCGATGGTAATCACTAATCCGATCAAGAGCTCTAACATAGAAATCTCCGCAAAGTTTAAAAAATATAAGAAAGTGTTTCAGAATATGATCATGAATGTACAGAAAACTGCGCTGTGGCACGAGGTATAGTTGAGGTTGGTATGATCTAAAACAAACATTTTTTTTGATGTTAATTCTGGTTATAAATCATGAATAACTAGTGTTGTTTAGATGTTAATTGGTGTTTCTCTTTAGTTTAAAGAATATAGAACGGATCACTTTAAAGCACTTTGTAGGTGTGATAGACGAAGTTGATAGAACTTGAGAAGCTTTGAGGCAAAAGCATAAAACATTGCGATAAATACATTTAATTAATTTTAGTCCCTAGTGAGTTAGCCTGTGTTGATGAACAAGCCGTATCGTATATGTGTACTTGGTTACGACCATTATGTTTTGCAGCATACAGAGCCTCGTCAGCCCGCTTCATCCAAGTATCAATTTCTTCATTAGAAATAAGTTCAGCAATACCAATACTCAAGTTAATTTGACAAGGTGCTGAATTTCGCCCTGCCGAAACTAGGTTAGAGAAATGCTTCACGATATCATTTGCCTCTTTTTTTGAAGTATCAATCAGCAAGAGTAAAAATTCATCCCCACCAAGCCTAAATAAAATATCACTTTTTCGTGTGTTGGCCTTAACTGTATCCACTACTTCTTTAATGATTTGATCCCCTACATCATGACCGTACAAATCATTGACTTGCTTAAAATAATCAATATCAATGATTGCTATAGAAGATTTACTTGGCGACTGTTGATTTGGCATATTCTTATCGGCTGCGTTTTGTAAAAATGTCTCCAGTTGATAGCGGTTAAATGCGCCAGTTAAAGAGTCTTTGGTAGACAGGTTACGAAGTTCATGTTGTAACTTACGAATGGCCTCAATGGCAAAGTGAGAGATGAAAGAGCAACAAAGCAGCGCTAAAAAAAAGCGAAGGGTAATCGAGAGGGGTTGATGCTGTAAAGCCACCATGCTTGTCCCTAGGATAATAATACCATTGGTGGCAATAGCTAAGCGTTGAGGGATAACAAATACAATGGCTGTGATGATTGGAAATACCCAGTACGTTACAAGAGTTCCAAATATATCCACACTTAAAATAATCGAAAATGTAATAAGAGTTAGTGGGATCAAATGACCAATTATTTTTTTATGAAAGTATAAGGCGACATAAACTTCAATCAGCAAGGTAGCTAAAAAAGAGAGTAAAATTAAAGCGAGAAAAGCTTCACCAATAACAAAATTCTTGATGATCAATGGTAAGAAAGTGAGCATTGCAACTAACACGATAAACTTCAATACTCTTCTTTTATTATGCAAATCGAATAGAGCATCGGTGTCGCTGTCGAACATGAACTTACGTCTATTCATACTAAAATACCTTGTTATATTGTTCGCTGGTAAAGCAGTAGTATGTATTAATGCAAACGTGCACATGGACAAAACAATCGCTCTTGAAGCTTTGCTCGAACCCAGTTGAATATCGTGTCAGCATCTACTTTTAGTTAAGCGTATTACGAGTCATATCACAATCATTATGTTATCTATACTCTGAAGTTGAGAAGTAACAGGGATCATTAATAGATGACTTAAGGCCATTCTGGCGTCTTAAAGCCTAAATATAAAGATGGTAGAGGCGAAGATGAATACAGATTCAGTGAACATTGAGATATCTGTATTCATGTAGAGTGCGATTCTACAAATACTAGCATTTATAGAATCGTCATTGACGGGCTTAAGGCTGATAGCATTCGGTAATGCTCACAAAAAAGTCCTCATAGTAATATGAGGACTTTAAATAGGGGTTAAACAGCGTTGTTACTGGCGCATTAAGCGGATTGCCCTACTTTAAAAATTAAGCATACTGCTCTACCGTCATCGCCCAGTTTTTCTTCTGTTGCTCAAAATTCATTTTGATTTGCTGATAACGAACTTTAAGTACAGAGTGTTCATATTTTTTCACCACGTCTTCTCGTTTGCTTTCAAGTAATTGTTTTTTGACTGCGTAGTATTCGTTCATGTTTGATACCAGTGCGTCGAACTCTTTTTGAAGCTTGTCTGCGATCTGCTGTTTGTCAGCGCGGTGCATGATTTTTTGTTGCGTCCGCTTCAGTAACATTGATGCTTCAGCTTTCTCAATACGTGCTTGAGGCGTTTTCTTAAGCTTGCTTGCTAAGCCCATCAATGAAGCACTCTTAATTAACCACTTTGTTGGATCGTATTGCCACCAATAAATACCATTACGATAGTCATTCTCAAAGATATGGTGGAAGTTATGATAGCCCTCGCCAAAAGTAAGGACAGCAAGTACACCGTTGTCACGCGCTGTGTTTTTATCAGTAAAGGGTTGGCTACCCCAAATATGAGCGAGAGAGTTAATAAAAAATGTGGTGTGGTGGTTTAGTACCAAACGAACCGCACCCACAATCAATAACATGCCAATTACATCACCGTAAACAACGCCAAGAGCGATAGGTACGCCGAAGTTCATTAATAGTGCCAGCAAAATATAATTTTTGTGTTGCCACATTACGATCTTGTCTTTCTTTAGGTCACGACAGTTTTCGTAATCTTCATACATTGAGGTGTTGTAGTTACGAATCATCCAGCCGATGTGTGAATACCAAAAGCCACGTTTTGCTGAATATGGGTCTTTGTCGTTGTTGTCAACATGCTTGTGGTGAACACGGTGGTCAGAAGACCAGTGTAGAGCGCTGTTCTGTAATGCAAATGCGCCACCCAACGCAAACAGAAATCTTAGGCTTGAATGTGCTTCAAAGGCTTTATGTGACCATAAGCGGTGGTAACCCGTCGTAATTGAAAGATTACAGAACGTAAAACAGATCGCCAGCCATATCCAGTGCTCCATACCATAGCCAAAAAAGTAGCCATAAACGGGAGCCGCGACAACAGCAAGCAGCATACTAAAAGAGAATACAAAAATATTAAGCCAGATTAATGGTGGCTTTTTTGTTGATGGTGTGTCGGCACTATTCATTAGTAAATTTCCATTGGGCTTACATCTGTGCGCTAGAATATCAGCGTACACGTGTAAGTCAAGATTGAAAGTGTAAACGTGTATTAGTATGTTTTGCTTAAATATTGTATAAAGGTAGTGTGAAATGTAGTAGCAAGTCATAAATGGAAGTACTAAGGGCTAATAAATGGAAATTAAGGTAGCTGAATATAAAGATTATGAACGAATCGCCCAATTACATGCGGATAGCTGGAAGCTATATTACCGTGGCATTCTCGCTGACGATTACTTAGAAAGTGATGTTTTAGAGGACAGATCTGTTATTTGGCAGACTCGTTTGATCAACCCTCCTTTTAACCAACATGTTTTATTGCTTGAAGAGGGCGGTTTACTGGTTGGTTTTGTCTGCGCGTTTGGTAATCATAACTTTGAACGTGGCACGTTCATTGATGCGTTACACGTAGACAATAATTATCGTGGCCGAGGTGTAGGCAAGCGTTTACTGTCTGAACTATCTAAGTGGTTGAAGCAATATTACTCGGATTCAGGACTTTACCTAGAAGTGATGTCTGAAAATCACCAAGCCATTGCATTCTATGAAGCGATTGGTGGTAAAGAAGAGCTGGAACAAGTTTGGAATGCACCCTGTGGTAGTCAAGTGAATGAAAAAGTGATTTCTTGGGAGTCGCCACAAGATCTTGAACAGAAAACTGCTAGTGTCGTTTATTCTTAAGCGACTTTTGCGTAGGTAACTCTTATCTTAAAATGAAGCGTGACTGGATTAGACAAAGCCCCAAATCTGCTAGGTTTGGGGCTTTCTCGTTTAGTGATTATCTTGCGTTTTTTTGATTGAAAACGGCAAGTTTTATAGACTTTTCAGTATCTAATTGAGATTGATGACCTGAGAGACGACATTTACGCTCTATCGAATATAGAGCGTGAATACGTTAGAGGCAGATTGATTAACGTTTGTTCTTCAAGTAACGCTTACGACGCTCTTCTTTCTTCTTAATTTGTTGTTCGGCTTTTAGAGCAGCAGCTTCTTCAACTTCGACCAGCTCTTTGGTGATCATCTCCGGTAACTCTAGAGTGACTTTACCTAAAGTACCGTTGCGCAGTTCGTGAAGTAGAATTTCAGAACATTTGTGAAGGTCGATATGACCACCTGCACGAAGTGCACCACGCTTACGACCAATCGCTTCCATCAACTCGATGTCAGACTCTGGCAATTCTTCGATTTGGTAGCGTTCTTTAAGTAGATTCGGGTACTGTTTCGCTAAGTATTCAACCGTATAAAAAGCAACTTCATCGTATTCCATTGCTGTATCTTTAACAGCCCCCGTTGCTGCCAAGCGGAAACCACTGTGTGGGTTTTCTACTTTAGGCCAAAGGATTCCAGGAGTATCTGAAAGGATCACTCCGTTTTGCAAGTTAATGCGTTGTTGGCGACGAGTCACTGCCGGTTGGTTACCCGTTACCGCGATTGTACGTCCAACTAAACAGTTGATAATGGTTGATTTACCTACGTTAGGGATACCCATGATCATCGTGCGAATGTTTTTACCCATCTGTTCACGGTGCGGTGCTAGCTTACGGACTAACTCCATAACATGGTTAACTTCTTCTTTAACGCTGGTGGTAATTGCAATCGCTTTAACACCTTGCTCTTTCTCGAAGTGCTCAATCCAACGCTGAGTCAGTTCAGGATCCGCAAGGTCACGTTTGTTCAACACTTTTACACAAGGCTTATCGCCGCGCAGTGAAGAGATCATTGGGTTTTCACTACTGAACGGAATACGAGCGTCCAGTACTTCGATAATCACATCAACCTGTGGGATAACTTCTTCGATTTCTTTGCGGGCTTTATGCATGTGTCCCGGAAACCATTGAATTGTGTTGTTAACCATTTGAAAATATTGCCTTTTTATTGAGTATCTTTGCTAGGGAAATAGTAAAAACTAAGCGAGGATGATATAAGAATCTATCTATGTCTGACTTTTCCAGCGTTTATAGTGAGATTTTACCACCATAAGTGTGTTGTCGTCGTAAAAATTTAGTTGGATTCACATTTTGGTGGTAGTTGTACGTATAGGTATTGCCATTGGTAAGCGTCTAAACTGTAAACCAAGTCATATTTTGGAATACTCCCCCAGTAATGAGAGTAGGTCGATGTAAAGAGGGATAATACGCGATATTGAATAGTGAAGTGAGCAAACCCAGAGCAAAAGTGATCTGGCTTTGTTATGACTAATCTCTCTTTTCTTAACATTATTAATTGTTGTTTTTTACAATTAACTCAGAATGACGCAATTCCACGCGCAACGCTAGATTGCCGGGAACTAAAATAATTACAAAAATTGCCTTACTGGAAGAAACATGAAAATCAAACCACTCCCGCCTTTAAATAGCTTGGTGGCATTTGAAGCATCTGCTCGGCAACTAAGCTTTACCCTTGCGGCAGAAGAGCTCAACGTGACACAGGGCGCAATAAGCCGCCAAATTCGTCAACTAGAAGAGTACCTTGGCAAAGCCATGTTCACGCGGGCAAACCGCAGTATCAATTTAACGCCAACTGGTCTGCAATATTACCAATCGATCAGTCATTCTTTACTTGATATTGCGCAGGTCACCGGAGAAGTTAAAAAATGGCAAGGAGAGCAAAAAATCACGGTCGCGACGACTAATGCCATGGCGGCCTTATGGCTGCTACCGAAAGTGGCAGAATTTCAAAATGAGCATGACGATATCGATATCCGTATATTGGCCTCAGACAATATCCTCGATTTACGACGCTTAGATTGCGATATCGCACTGTTTTATTGCCGTACGCCTCCGGCTGAGATGGAAGTTACTACGCTCTTTTCTGAAGAAGTTTTTCCTGTGTGTAGTCCTCTTTATATGGAAAAGATCGGTAACCCGACCGAAGCCGAAGAGATCTTCAGTAAAACCTTACTTTATTTGGAAGAGTCCCAGCGAGATTGGGTGAACTGGGAGCAGTGGTTCAGCGGCGTTGATTTACCTAACATGACGCCAAGAAATCGTATGAATATCAATAATTACCCGATGTTGTTACAAGCAGCGATCAACGGACAAGGTATTGCTTTGGCTTGGGGATCGTTGGTAGATGACTATCTGCAAAGCGGCGCGTTAGTTAGACCGGTCGAACACTTACTTTCAACGCCTTCAAAATTTTCTATGCTAGAGCCCAAAGGAAGAGGGTTAGTGCCCGCCAGTGTTAAACGTTTTCGTGAATGGTTGCTTCACCAATTGCCGGACGAAGTGGGTGATAAGGGGTTAGTGTAGTTAATGTGTTTACATGACTGTTTAATGGGAAGCAAAAAATGAAAAGCGGGAAGAGATCTTCCCGCTTTGTTGTTGAATGATGTGGTTTCAGTCGGCGTTGCTCTAAGTCAGAGCCGGTTTTTGTTCTAAGGCACTGTCTTGTTCTGATTTAACTTTAGATTGTGGCATCGCGCCAACCTTCGTTTCAACCATTGGTTCTACAGGGCCATCCAACTTATCTTTCTCTGGGTGAACGTGCTCAGGAAGCATCGCCCAAGGCTTAGGCTCGCGTCGAATGCTATGGAACAGAGTTAAGCTCATTACCGAGATAAAGATCGCGATAGGGAAGCCCGCAATAATAGAGGCAGTCTGCATTGCTTTTAAGCCTCCCGCATACAGCAGTACGCCAGAAATTGCCGCAATCATAACGCCCCATAGTACACGAATGGATTTGGGTGGCTCGCTATCCCCCGCGGCGTCTAACGTACACAGGACCAATGTTCCAGAGTCAGCAGAGGTAATGAAATAGGTCCCAAGAAGCATACAAGCCAGCACACTTAGCAGTTTACCGAACATACCTGTGTCTAGATTATCGAACATGGTAAACAGTGCTCGCGTTGTATCGGCTTTGGTTGCCTCTAGAATCGGACCTCCAGTGAATGGCGCAGGTGCGGCTTGACCGGCTTCTTGTGCGGCAACCACTTGTGCTTCGTGCGCCACACGTGCATCTTGTTCCACTTTCAGTGCTGCGCCGCCAAAGACAGAAATCCATAAGAAAGTGATTAGCGTTGGAACAATTAAAGCACCGCCAATAAGTTCACGAATAGTACGTCCTTTCGAAATCCGCGCGATAAACATACCCACGAACGGTGCCCACGTCATCCACCACGGCCAGTAGTATGCAGTCCACCAGTTTTGCCACCCTGAGTCATTCTGTGTGTCGCTCCATAGGCTCATACCGACAATATTCTGCGCATACAAGCCGGTACTTTCTAGTAGAGTATTGAGAATGTAGCGCGTTGGTCCGATGTAAAGCACAACCAGAACTAGCATAAGTGAGAGCAGCATATTCCATTCTGATAGACGGCGAATTCCTTTACCCACGCCAGACAAAACGGACGCTACCGCACAAGTACATAAAGCCACAATAATGAATAGTTGTGTACCTAAACTGATACCTAAGCCGAAGGCTTGATTCAGGCCTGAGTTAATTTGAATAACCCCCATCCCCAAGGTTTGTGAAATACCGAATGCGGTCACCGCAACTGTCAGGATATCTACGGTATGACCGATTGGGCCGTAAATTCGGTCACCGATCAAAGGGTGCAGAATAGAGCGGAGTGTAAACGGCAAATCTTTACGGTAAGAAAAGTAAGACAACGCGAGCGCAACAATAATAAAGACAGACCACGGGTGTAGGCCCCAGTGGAAAAAAGTCAGTTTCATTGATGTTGTGGCAGCTTCATTCGTTAACCCTTGTGAAAATGGGTTATCGGCGTAATGCCACATCGGTTCAGCGACAGACCAGAAAATCAGGCCTATCCCCATACCGCCAGAAAACAACATGGAAATCCAAGATAAGTAGCTAAACTCTGGCTTTTCATCGTCTTTACTCAAACGAATATGACCGTAACGGCTGACCATTAGGTAGATAAGAAACCCGACAACTAAAGAGACGAGTCCGATATAAAACCACTTCATATTCTGCAAAAGAATACCGGAAATAGTTTCAAAGTACTGACCCGCTTGGTTGGCGAGAATGGCACAGAAAAGTACAAAACCGATGACAACGATCTTAGATGCGATCGTCACAGTTGGGTTGAGTCCTTTCAATATCCCTGATGTTGCTCTCATAGGCGTCCCTCACATTACTTTTGTTAGTTGTGTTATTGTTTGTTGCTTTATTGTTAAATTTTGAAAGAGAGTAGAGAGTGCTTAGCGCCGTTTCAACTGATTAATACTCATCGGTTGATGAGTATTAATCATGCAAACAATAACCTTGTTTAATTACGTAGTTTTTTGTTGTCTAGGAATAATACATGGATGACAAAAACTCATCCAAGCCCTCCGAAAAAGTCGTTTGTTTGTTGCGGTTTTGTTAATCAATATTGGCATCACTAACACAACACGATGTTGTACGCACTGGATGCAACTCGACTTTCGGAGATAAGAATATGAGCAATGTCAACCAAACCATTATTCCTGTTGAACTTGTTGATAAAGTACTAAACCCAATCAGCGAAGCGACAGGGATGCCAAACGAAGCCTACACAAATGCTGAGTACTTTACGTTTGAGCGTGATCAGGTGTTTGGTAACACATGGGTATGTATTGGTTTTGCCTCGGACCTTCTTAAAGATGGCTACGTGATGCCAATAGACTTCATGAACTTACCACTATTAATGATGAGAAACCGTCAAGGTGAAGTTCAAGTATTCCACAACGTGTGTAGTCATCGTGGTATGAAGCTTGTTCATGAAGCGGGTGAGGTGCAAGGCATGATTCGCTGTCCTTACCATTCATGGACTTATGATCTTGACGGCAACCTAAAAGGCACGCCACATATCGGCGGTATAGCGAAGCATAAAGATGACCGCTTTAAATGTGAAAAGCACGGTCTGAAACCATTGCGTTCAGCGGTATGGATGGACATGGTTTTTGTCAACCTGTCGGGTGATGCTGCAAGCTTTGAAGAACATATTGCACCGTTAGAACAACGTTGGCAGACATTCTTGGGTAAAGACGGTTTGAGCCTTCTGCGTCGTGTCAACATGGGTGGTAACTTAGAAATCGAAGTGAACAGCAACTGGAAGCTAACAGTGGAAAATTACTGTGAAGCGTACCATCTGCCATGGGTACACCCAAGTTTGAATAGCTACTCGCGTTTGGAAGATCACTATAACATCATGTTTGACGAACGTTTTGCAGGCCAGGGCAGCCTTGCATACAACCTGTCTGACACGGCGGGTACGCATCTTCCAAAATTTCCTAGTTGGCCAGAAGACAAACTACGCCATGCAGAATACGTAGCGTTATTCCCGAATGTGTTACTTGGCATTCAGGCCGACCACGCCTTTGCGATGATGATCGAACCAATTAATGCCGACAAGAGCATTGAGCACCTTCGCGTCCTTTATGTCGGTGACGAAGCAACCAAAGATGAATTTGCCGCTTGTCGCACTGCCACCGTTGAATCTTGGCGTGTGGTATTTGGTGAAGATATAGGTGCGGTAGAGGGCATGCAGCAAGGTCGCTATTCACCAGGCTTCGGTGGTGGCGTGTTCTCACCTGAAATGGATGTCCCAACTCACTTTTTCCAAACATGGTTAGCGAAACAAGTCAAAACGGCAATGGAGCAGTAATATGATGCATTACCTCAATTATATTGACGGTGAATGGTGCAATTCCGAGCATTCACTTATGGTCATGAATCCAGGTACCGCAGAAGCTTACGCGACAATTGCAGAAGCGACTATTGCCGATGCAGATCGAGCAATGGCAGCTGCTCGCCGAGTGGTTAATCAAGGTATTCTGTCGGACATTCGTCCTGCGGTAAGAACAGAATGGATGCTAAAAGCGGCCGTGGCGATTCGTGAAATGGTTGATGAAGGTGGGCTCGTTGCCTGTCGTGAAAATGGTAAATCTTTGCAAGATGCCAAAGATGAGTTTTTAGAATCGGCACGCTACTTCGAATACTACGCGGGTATGGCAGACAAGCTGGAAGGAACGTCGATACCACTGGGTAAAGACTATGTCGATTTCACTCAGTACGCTCCGTTTGGCGTTTCTGTGCAGATCGTACCGTGGAACTTTCCGGTATCGATTTGCGCTCGTTCCTTAGCACCAGCATTAGCCGCGGGTAATGCTGTGGTTATTAAGTCGCCTGAGATCTCACCACTGGCCATGACGTTACTGATTAAAGCGATTGAAAAAGCGGGCTTCCCGAAAGGCACGATTAACCTACTGTGTGGTAAAGGCTCTGTAGTTGGTAGTCATTTAGTGCAGCACCAAGAGGTCGATCAAATCGTATTCACAGGATCGGTACCGACAGGCCAACGCATATTGAAAGATTCAGCGCAAAGAGCAACACCATCAGTGATGGAGCTAGGTGGTAAGTCTGCCGCTATCGCACTGAAGGATGTAAACCTTGAAACACTGCTGAAAAGCGTTCAGGTCGGTATTTTCTTCAATGCGGGCCAAGTGTGTTCAGCGATGTCTCGTTTATTGATCCAAAAAGAACGTTATGAAGAAGTGAAAGCGGCTGTAGTCGAAATGGCCCAAGGCCTGACCATTGGTCAAGGTGAAAGCCAGCCAGATCTCACACCGCTTGTCTCTGCTGATCAACAAGCGCGTGTGCTTGAAATGATAGCGCAAGCGAAAGCTGACGGCGCGAAGATTCTTACTGGTGGCTACGCACCTGATCTATCGGGCTACTTTATCGCTCCGACGGTGATTGAAGCCACGCCGGATATGCGTATAGCGCAAGAAGAAGTGTTTGGCCCTGTGTTAGTGGTTACATCGTTTGAAACCGAACAAAAAGCCATCGAGATCGCGAATGGCACTGATTTTGGTTTAGTGGCTGGTGTATTTGGTGAAAAGCTAAACCAAACATTACGTGTGGCGCAGCAACTTCGTGGTGGGCAAGTGTTCATCAATGAATGGTTTGCTGGTGGTATTGAAACACCATTTGGTGGCGTGGGTTTGTCCGGCTTTGGACGAGAAAAAGGACAAGAAGCGATTTATAGCTATGTCCAGACGCGCAATATTGCCATTCGTTTACAGCAAGACGGCGACGTATAACTACTGTGTCATTTGATTTCATTACCTCGTACCGGCTTGGATTTCAGACCACAAGATCGGACGAGGTTGATGAAATAAATATAAATCTGACAGAGGTTTGTAGACACGGGAATTTAGAACAAGGTAGTTGGAGTAAAGTTGATGAAAAAGTGGCTCTGTATTATTTGCGGCTTAATCTATGATGAAGCACAAGGCTGGCCATCCGATGGCATTGCACCGGGAACAGCATGGGAAGACGTACCAGACGATTGGTTATGCCCAGATTGTTTAGTGGGTAAGGCCGATTTTGAAATGATCGATATCACCGATGATGCGCCGATTGAAGAGGTTGCTGCGGTGTCTTCGGTATCAGTAGGCTCGGCTGTTCAGCTAAATACGGCTCAGCCACTGCCATCTGAAGTTACTCAGCCAGCATTCTCAAATGATCCTATCGTTATTATCGGAAGCGGTCACAGTGGTTATCAGCTAGCGGTCGCACTTAGATCGCAATCTGCGACAGTTCCGATCACTGTCTTTACCGCTGACGATGGCGCACTGTACAGCAAACCTGCGTTGTCTAATGCATTGGCCATGAATAAAGGCGGCGATGCATTACAAAGTGAAAGCGCATTGGAATGGGAAAGCCGCTTGAACATCCGTGTTTACCCGCATACCCGTGTAGAACAAATCGATCGTGCCAACTTAACGTTGCACACCTCCATCGGCAAATACGCATACAGCCGCTTGGTGTTGGCAACAGGTGCGTCACCGATTGAAATCCCAATTGAAGGTGATCGCTCTTATGTTATGAGCGTGAACGATTTGGTTGACTACCGCCGTTTCAGAACTCAGCTACAAGATAAAAAGCGTATCGCGATTCTTGGCGATGGCTTAATTGGTTGCGAATTTGCGAATGACCTGATCGAAAGCGGCTATGAAGTCACGGTGATTGGTTTGGGGAAATGGCCAATGGAGCGTTTGATTCCACACCAACTCGGTGAGTCACTGCAAAGCGCACTCACAGATCGCGGCGTGGAGTGGGCATTGCAAGACAGCATCGCCAGAATCGATGCTATGTCCAAATCAAGCGCGGTTTTACATCTTAATAGTGGAAAACAGATTGAAGCTGACTTAGTGCTAAGTGCGGTTGGTCTTAAGCCAAATGTTTCTCTGGCTGAGCTAGCGGGGCTCGAAGTAGGCCGAGGTATTAAAGTGAATCAATTCGGTCAGACGAGTGATGAGAACATTTACTCACTCGGTGATTGTGTTGAAACAGATCAAGGTTGGCAACCGTATATTGCACCAATTAATCAAATGATTCCTTCCGTGGCGAAAAGCTTGTTAGGTGATATTACGCTTATCTCTTTGACGCCAACACCAGTGATTGTGAAAACGCCGCTCCTTCCTTTGACTATTTTCCCTGTTGCGCCAAATGCACAAGGGCAGTGGTACATCGAACACCAAGGCGATGATCTCACGGCGGGATTTTATTCGCCAGAAGGAGTGATGCTGGGATTTGCATTGCTTGGGCGACAAGTACAGTCATTGCGCGCGCCTTGGTTAGAGCAATTGTCATTTAAGCAAACTGCAGCGTAACGGAGAAAGAAGATGATTCATTTACCCAACGATGATGTGACATGTGGTTGGTACCACGCGCTATCCAGTATCCCAGAAAAACCGACATTAAAAGGCAAACAAACGGCGGATTACGTTGTGCTTGGTGCGGGGTTTGCTGGCCTAGCGATGGCAAGACGCCTAGCGGAACACGCGCCGAATGCCCGTATTATACTGATTGATGCACAGAAAATCGGTCAAGGCGCATCGGGGAGAAACTCAGGCTTTGTGATCGACCTGCCGCATAAGTTTTCATTAGAGCACCCGGATCCTGCGCATAAACAAAAACTCTTAGCGTTAAACCGATCGGCGATTGCTCAATTAGATTGTTTGATCAGCCAATACAGTATTGATTGCCAGTGGTCAGCGAAAGGAAAATATCAAGGTGCGGTGGGTGAGCGTGGTGAAGCGTACCTCGATCACTTTGAACATCTGATGCAAGACCTTGGCGAACCATACTCTCACGTTGATGGTAGCGAGTTAGCAAAAGTGCTGGGGACGAACTATTACAGCCGCGCTATCTATACGCCAGGCGGCTATTTAATGCAGCCTGCTGCGTTGGTGCGAGGTTTGGGGGAAAGCTTGCCTGATAACGTAGAAGTGTTAGAAAACTCACCAATCCGCAAACTGAGCAAAGAGAACGGGCATTGGGTTCTGCATGGTGACGAAGGCTTAGTTGAGACCACCGAATTGTTACTCGGCACCAGTATTTTTACCCACGAGTTTGGTTACCTGAAACACAGATTGCTACCTGTGATGACATTTGCGAGTTGGACTCGTCCACTAACTGATGCTGAAATGCAGCGTTATGGTGGCCAATTGAACTGGGGGCTAACCCCAGCAGACCACGCGGGAACCACATTACGTATGACAGCCGATCGCCGAATTTTGATCCGCAATACTTACAAACATGTGCCGAAGTACGGCTCAAGCATGAGTGATAAAGTCAGAGAGCAAATTCGCGACGATCATCGTCAAGTCTTTCTGGCTCGTTACCCCGAGCTGGCCGACGTACCATTCACCCACACATGGGGTGGGGTATATGCCATCTCACGCAACTTTACGAACTTCTTTGGACAATTAGATCAAGGTGTGTACGCCAGTGCATGTGATAACGGTGTTGGAGCCGCTTGGGGAACGATTTCGGGCACACTGTTGGCTGACTACGTGATGGGCGCGACCTCCAACTCGTTAGGCGATATTCAAAGTGTAACAGGCATGCCGAGTTTGAATCCGCCAGAGCCTTTCTTAGGTATGGGCGTGAAAAGCCGCATTCAATTGGCAAAATGGCAGAGCCGGAGCGAACTATGAAACAAGTAAAACGAGTAGACAGTAAAGCGTTAGATTTCAATGTACGTGGTGACACGCCAGGAATGGCCTACGTTGCACGTGCACTTAGCTCCGAAATTTCGCCAAATATCGGGGTGGGCTTTGCTAAGTGGGAAGGCGCGAAAGTCGCGTGGACCGTATTGTACGATGAAGTGATTTTTGTGATTGAAGGCTGTTTTGAGCTCACTGCAAATGGCGAAACACATTTTGTTCACCCAGGACAAATGCTCTGGATTCCAGAAGGAACCGAGCTGGTTTATGGTGGCCATGCGTTATTTGGTTACGTGGTTCACCCTGGTAACTGGAAAGAAATTCATAGTATCGAGTAACTATCTATCGTTCTCTTTAATTTTCAAAGAGTCTGCGGTGCTATGACAAAAAACGTAGTTAGGAGGCTCCACTTTAGCCAAAAGAGAGTAATGTTAGAGCGAAAAATTGGAAAGTTATGTATTACACCAGAAAAACATAACAATAAAGCTTCCCATAGGGGAAGCTCAAGTCTCAATTGCTATAGAGGTTAGTCTCGTAAGAGCTAAAGCGCGCTTTCTAATGTTGTTAGGAAAGTAGCAATATCTTCTGCGCTAATGTCACGGTGAGTAACAAAGCGCACTGGGTTCCCTGGTGACATCGTAATGCCTTGTTCGCCCAGTTCGCGAGCGATGCGGTTGATATCTACTGACTCATCCAATTTAGCAAACACAATGTTAGTTTGGATGAAATCAGGGTTAACCGAGAAGCCCTCCAGCTCGTTTAAACCAATCGCTAGATTTTTCGCATTGTCGTGGTCAGCTTTAAGTTGAGCAACGTTCTCAGTCAGCGCCATTTTACCTGCAGCGGCAAGAATACCTGCTTGGCGCATACCACCGCCGACCATTTTGCGCAGTCGACGTGCTTTGGCGATGTATTCTTTGCTGCCAAGAAGTAGTGAACCGATTGGAGCGCCTAAACCTTTCGATAAGCAAATCGTCATAGAATCGAAGTGTTGTGCGATCTCTTTAATGTGCACGTCTAATGCCACGGCTGCGTTATAGACGCGCGCGCCATCTAGGTGCATTTGAAGTCCGTGTTGGTTTACGAACTCACGTGCTTCCGCTAGATAAGACATTGGCAGGGCTTTACCATTGATAGTGTTTTCTAAACTAAGAAGCTTGGTACGAGCAAAGTGGCTGTCGTCGGGCTTAATCGCAGCAGCAAGCTTTTTAAAGTCTAAAGTCCCGTCTGGGTTGTTCTCGATTGGTTGAGGTTGAATAGAACCAAGTACCGCAGCGCCGCCAGCTTCGTATTTATAATTGTGCGCTTGTTGGCCACAAAGGTATTCGTCACCACGTTCACAATGTGCCATTAATCCGAGTAGGTTGGCTTGTGTACCTGAAGAGGTGAACATGGCCGCTTCAAAGCCGGTTTCATTCGCAGCCCACAGTTCTAATTCGTTTACGGTTGGGTCATCGCCATAAACATCATCACCCACTTCTGCGTTTGCCATTGCATCACGCATAGCTTGTGAAGGTTTAGTTACGGTATCAGAACGAAAGTCCATGTTTTCTCTCCTAGAGTACTTTAGGTAGTCATATAATTGGCTATAGATAACCACATAGTTGGGCTTTACTTAAACAAGCGATAGTTTTGGCATCAGTGATTTGATCGTGTCGTATTTTGTCGTGCAGTTCTTGTAAGCTTAGCTCGATTACTTCTATGACTTCATCTTCGTCACATTCAAAGCGGGTAGTGAGGCTAAGGTCTTTCGCGACGAATAGATGTTGTATCTCATCACAGAAGCCAGCCAAAGGCGTAACTTGCCCCAAGCCTTGAAAGGAAGTTGCACTGTAACCGGTTTCTTCTTCCAGTTCGCGTTGAGCACATTGAAGAGGTGTCTCATCATTTTCCATGGTGCCCGCAGGTAACTCTAGAAGCCATTTTTTAAGGGAAGGGCGAAACTGATTAATGAGGATAATCTTTCCAGACGAAGTGATAGGAAGAATAACGGCCGCGCCAGGGTGGCTGATTGTGGTGTGTTTTACCACGACGTTCGTAGGGAGCGTCACGTTCTCTTCGATAAGAGAAATACTTTTCCATTGATGGATAACTTTACTCATGCAGTCTGGCCACATTCCTTGCCAATTTTTCGATAACTGAAGACGTGCACTACCATAACGTCTATGGTGTCGAAAATAAAAGAAAAATTGAGTTTAGTACTAGGTTTCGTTTTACGCCGTTCGTGATGTTACTCTCATATTTGGAATCTATGATTACATCAAAATTACGACCCTAACCATCTGATATAAATGCAACTCAATAATAAAATGCACTTGTAACAAAGTGCTAACAAATGTATAAAAACATATCTACACTCTCAACAGTTCAAAGATTTTCGGAGTAACGCATGAACCCTTCTATTTCCTCACATGCTGACAAGGCGCTACTCTCTGAAAGAATCAATAAATTAGCGCATGCTCTCTCAGATGGTGTCTATGAAAGAGAAGACACGATTAAGCTCTGTTTACTCGCGGCTCTCGCCGGCGAAAGTGTATTCCTATTAGGTCCTCCGGGCATCGCAAAAAGCCTTATCGCTAAACGTCTCATCCAAGCTTTTGACAACAGTAGCTATTTCGAATACTTGATGACACGTTTCTCTACGCCCGAAGAAGTGTTCGGCCCGTTAAGTATCCAAGAACTAAAAGACAATGGTCGTTATGTACGACTGACTGAAGGCTATCTACCAACCGCACAAGTAGTGTTCCTTGATGAGATCTGGAAAGCAGGCCCTGCGATCCTAAATACACTTCTTACTGTAGTTAACGAAAAAACCTTCAAGAACGGCAGCGACATTGAACGTGTACCGATGCGCTTATTGGTTTCTGCATCAAATGAACTACCAGATGAAGACAGCGGTTTAGAAGCCCTTTATGACCGTATGTTGGTTCGCGTATTTGTTAACCGTATTCAAAACAAGCAAAACTTCAAATCGATGTTGACGACTGGTACATCTCAAGAAGCTGTGATTCCAAAAGGTTTGGCGATTACTGACATTGAATACCACCAGTGGCAGAAAGAGCTCGACAAGCTAGAGCTGACCGATAACTCGTTTAACAAGCTGTATGAACTGAAAACCATGCTTGAGGAAACAGTTAAGAAGCAAGGCTCAGCATCAGAGTCTGATTTGTATGTATCAGACAGACGTTGGAAGAAAGCCGTTAAACTATTGAAAGCGAGCGCCTTCTTTAGTGGTCGAGACAGCGTAAACCCTCTGGATATTATGCTTCTGCAAGATTGTTTATGGCACAGCCCAGAATCACGCGATGTGGTTCGTAGCGTGGTAAAAGACTTTGCATTGAACCGTGCGTTCGATCAGCAAGAGTCAAAAGCACAAATCGAAATGTCTCGTGAAGAGCTAGAAGAGATTCAAGATGACGTTGAATCGACATTGTCAGTATCGCTGTCAATGGAGTCTACCAGTGGCTTGCTGCGTAAAGACGTTTACCAAAACGATATCAAGAACGCGAAGATGTACAGTGTTGGTAATGCGTACAACTTAGTTAAGTTGGTTCTGCTACAAAGCAACATGTCAGTTTCTGAATCTGAGAAAGGCGATAGCCGCTGGGTATACGTAGCCAAAGACGACTTTGACCGTGTGCTAAAAGAAGGCCACGGCGACATTTACGGTTACGTAAACGAAAACAAGAATCTGTGTCGCTTGAAGCTGGATCTTGATGCATCGAATCAATTAGTCATAAAAGATATCGCGAATCGTTCAGTATTGGTGAGTGTGGTTACCTCTGATGGTTTAAACCAAGAGCTTTACAACAAGTGGCTGACTGGCGCAGAGAGAGCGTTAGAGCAGTTAACCGAAGCTGAGTTTAAGTTGAAAAGAGTCCGCACTGAATTCCATGATGCACTGCCTCATAACTACATTGACCCAGAGCTCCCTAAAGCGATGGAATCAAGCTTACAAGCGGTCACACAAGATTTGGAAACCACTAAGGTGAAAAGCAGCAAGATCGCTCAACGCATCAAGTTCATGAGTCAGTACTTCGAGTAAGGGGAGACAAGTATGTTAGGAGCAGACGGCTTAAACCTCGCTTTGATGGTAGCTGACTCAGGAATCATTGATACCGCGATGAATGATCTCATCGCTCGTTCTCAGGTCATGATGGCGGCTGAGAACAAAGGCGTGAAAACGTCGGTAAAAAACCACTTGGTTAAATGGCGCGGTAAAGTGAAAAAGCGCGTCACTAAAGTATGTGAGACCGACCGATTCCAAGAAGAAATCGCACTTTACCAAGAAGTGATCCACTGGGATGAGTCCCAGTTTTTTGATGAAATTGACAGTGTCATCAAAAAATTGGAGTGGCACTCAGCGTTTTATCTTCAAGCTAGACGCCTAATGCAACACAATAAGGGCGTTTACAATGCGATGTTCCCTCACTATTTCTGCGACCAGTGGTATCAATCACTGTCCGACGCGATCAAGCAAGCGCAAGTTACCGAACTTGAAACCAGCAAAGAAAAAGTCTTAGCCGATCTATACCAGCGCATGGAAACCATGAAAAACATGGATAAAGTGACGGAGTCTGGTGATGAAGGCAGCGTGGGGCGCTTGTGGGATATGGCATCGGCTAAGTTGAGTAAAACTGACTTAACCGTAATGAAGCGCCATGCCGAGTTTTTAAATAAGCATAAAGGTCTTCAAGAGATCGCTGAAAAGCTTGGCCGTATGGCTGGTGAGGAAGATGACCCTTCGTTGCACAAAGCCCCTGTAGAAGAACTGCAAATGGTGGAAGAGAAAAGCGATGAAGCGGTGAATGACATTGTAGGGATTCACGAGAGTGATGACCTCAATAAGATGCTGCCAAACGAAACCATGTTTTTAGCTTACCCTGAGCTGGAAGTTATCTTCTATAAGCACTTGGCTGACAAGCGTTTATTAAGCTACCGTTCGCAAGGGAAATCTCGTACGTTACGCAAAGTGAAGGCGCAAAAGCCAGATAGCAAGAACGTCGAGATTGAAAAAGGCCCATTCATCGTTTGTGTGGACGCGTCTGGCTCAATGAGTGGCTTCCCTGAGCAATCTGCCAAAGCAATGGCGTATGCCTTGATGCAAATCGCGCTCGCGGAAGAGAGAGACTGTTACGTGATTTTGTTCTCTTCAGAACACATTACGTATGAATTGACTCGACAAGATGGCTTACGCGAAGCGAGTGACTTTTTAAGTTACTCATTCCACGGTGGTACGGATCTAGAGCCTGTTCTGATGAAGTCGATTGATTTGATGATGGGCGATAAATATAAGAATGCTGATTTGATTGTACTTTCTGACTTTATCGCGCCTAAGCAGTCTGATGAGATGATTGCTCAAGTCGAGAAACTTAAAACGCACAAAAACCGTTTCCATGCGGTGAGTCTTTCTAAATACGGCAACCCTCAACTTATGACGATGTTTGATCATTGTTGGGCGTATCACCCGAGCTTGGTTGGTCGTTTTATGAAGAAGTGGTAGTGCCAAGACACTTTAATTTGGCCCATTTTGCTGTGTGTTTTTTGATTAAAGAGATCGAACATGCAGCAATTTGATTTAAATGTCAGCAAGCGAAGTTTAAATTCACTTTTTTGTTTGACTATCGCCCTTCAATCCGTAAAGTAAGCACCCGAACGCAGCGGTGTAGCTAATCTAAACCTTGAAAGCGTTGAATTAAAGGCGCCTTGGCAGAGTGGCTATGCAGCGGATTGCAAATCCGTGGACCTCGGTTCGATTCCGGGAGGCGCCTCCATTCTCTCCTACTTATTCTTGTTGTTTACAAGAAGGGATAAGCAAGAAGAATGACATTGCGATACTAGCCCAGTTGGTAGAGCGCAACCTTGCCAAGGTTGAGGTCATCGGTTCGAACCCGATGTATTGCTCCAAATTTTATAATGTCGATTCATTTTGACATTAAGATGGTGTTTTACTTTTCAGTAATTGGCATCGCAATAAAGAATTGCGTGCCCTGGTGGTGGAATTGGTAGACACAAGGGATTTAAAATCCCTCGGCGTTCGCGCTGTGCCGGTTCAAGTCCGGCCCGGGGCACCATCTATTTGTTTGTTACCTCTCTAGGTAGTATTCAAAAGAGTTGTTCTCTTAAAACACTATTGAAGGCGCCTTGGCAGAGTGGCTATGCAGCGGATTGCAAATCCGTGGACCTCGGTTCGACTCCGGGAGGCGCCTCCATCATTTAGAAGAAACCAGCCCTTGTGGCTGGTTTTTTCGTTTCTGGCTTCCCCCCGTCTTTGAGTCACTATTTTTTCTTAAACAATTTGCTTTGCATCACGTCACACCTTCTACCCTAAGTTATCTTCGACTAACCTACAATTCACCTGTCGTTGATAAACCGGTAAATAAATCGAAGTCACAATTAAACATAATGCTCAATTTGTTTCATTTTTTTATGGGATAACCCTGATTAAAACATGCGTATGAGTGATAGTGTTCTTCTCTATATTTCTTTAATTGCTCTATAAGAGGTTCTTAATATGCAATTTAGTCTAAAGAGGAAAATGGTTTTCTCTGTCGTTTTGGCGATTGCAGTGACATCTGCCATTCTTCTTTTTATGGGTTATAAAACCTTTCAAAACAACAGCTGGCAAGCGATAGAAAGCGAGAGTCGCAACACACTGCAAGCACACGCGAAAGGGATCAGTGATTGGTTCCATGATAAGAAACAAGCAGTGCATGGCTTAAAACAGCAAGTGCAGCTTAATCCATCATTAGATATTGTCCCTCATTTGCGTCAAACCCTTATATCTGGTGGCTTTGGATTGAGTTATTACGGTAATAAAGAGGGGGAGATGTTCCGTCATGATCCTTCGCTTAATAAAGCGGGTTATGACCCAAGAGTCCGAGGTTGGTATAAAGAAACTTTGGCTCAGAATAAAGCCGTCACAACAAAGCCGTATGTTAGCGTCACAATGCAAGCGCTAGTCGTAACACTTACTGACCCTGTCACCAAAAACGGCTCCATTATTGGTGTTGCTGCTTCAAACCTTGCGTTAGATAAGCTGATTAAAGACGTATTGGCGATTCAGGTTCCTGGAAATGGACGTGCGATTCTCATTGATAAAGAAGGTACGGTCGTTGCTCATCAAAACAAAGAGTTCATTCTTAAACAAGTTAACGAGATCGCACCTGAACTCAGTGTTTCTGGTTTAAACAGCGCTGCGCAGAATCTAACGACGATCTTTACTCAAGTTGATGGTAACGAACGAGTGATCATGGCGGAGCCAATCAATGGCACCGACTGGCTGCTTGTGATTGAAATGGATAAAGATGTATTAGAACAACCTCTGTTCGATATGTTGGTTAGCCAAGTCACAATAGGTTTGATTGTATTGATCGTGATGGCGGCAGCAACGTCTTGGTTTGTTGCTCGACAGCTGGTGGAGTTAGGGCGAGTAAGTGAAGCTCTCGCAGATATCGCTGAAGGGGAAGGTGACTTAACGCAGCGCCTTCAAGTATCAAGCAAAGACGAAGTAGGGCAACTCGCCGATAAGTTCAATGTGTTTGTAGACCGACTTCATGGAATGATGACAAATGTCACTCAAGTTTCAAGCGCAATGAACAATGGTGCAGAGCACGCCAATAGCAGCGCATTGAAGCGTAGTGATAGCGTAAGCAGGCAGCAAGACGAAATCACCATGGTAGCAACCGCAGTGACTGAGATGGCGACGGCGACCTCTGAAATTGCCGCTAATGCTGACAACACAGCCAAAAGTGCGACTCACTCTGTTGAATTGAGCGAGCAAGGCTTTCAACAGATGGCCAAGAGTCAATCATCGATCAACGAGCTAGCAACCGAGCTAACCAGTGCTGTATCTATCATTAGTGAGTTGGAAGAACACGGTCAGCAAATTGCGTCTATTTTGGCGACAATACGTGAAATCGCTGAGCAAACTAATTTACTAGCGCTCAATGCAGCGATTGAAGCCGCTAGAGCTGGCGAACAAGGTCGTGGTTTTGCTGTGGTTGCGGATGAGGTTCGAGTGCTTTCTCAACGCACTCATGCTTCAACAGAAGAAATCGAAGACAAGATCAAGCGTTTGCAGCAAGCGACTAATGGTGCGGTGAAAGTGATGACACAAAGTCATGATATGGCGAAGACAAGCGTGCACGATGTAGACATGGCGGGAGAGAGCTTGGCTCAAATCCGTGAAGCGATTCAGATGATCAGCGACATGGCGACTCAGATCGCTTCTGCTGCTGAAGAGCAATCACTGGTTACTGCGGAAATTAATACCAATACTGAGTCTGTGCGTGAAGTAAGTGATGTTATGGCGTTGGACGCAACTGATGCTGTTTCACAAGCGGATCAGCTCAGCCACTTAGCTAGCGATTTGAAGCAAGAGTTGTCACGATTCAAGCTTTAATAGATAGATAAATAAGCATCAACATAAGTTCGATACTAAAAAGAGCACAGGCTGTAATAAGCCTGTGCTCTTTCTTTATTCGATTTAAGAGATGCTCAGTGTTGGTCAAAGAAATCCTTATTGCGGATATATTTGCTCATCAAGTGATAAGAGAAAGGTCGTATCAACCAGCTAAAAATAGATCGTCCAAGACGAATAAAGGTTGGCGTATTCTCATAGATTCTGCCGTTGTAGAGCCAAAGTACCTTTCCTACATGCCAATACAGTAAAGGTACGGGCGGCATGAAGGTCACGATGTCGATATCACAACAGATGCGGTAGGTTTTCTTACGCAAACGATAGTGCTTTCGAAAACTCCAGTCACCAATCGCAGGTTGTCCAAAGGTCACGATTCGTTTGATGCAACCTGGGTATTTGTGGTCAAAGTAGTCGGCAAACACGCAGCCAATCGCGCCACCGGAAGAGTGACCCGTAATTGAGATTCTTTTGCCTTGTTCTAAAAGAGGGACGAGCGTCGTTTCCAATCGTTCGATTACCGTCAAGCCGAGCTTATCTTCATTCCTGTTTGGTTGGCTTTCTTGAAACATTAGATGATAGAAACCCGCATGAACACGATAATTGAGCCCAATTCTTTTGCAGCTTCTTGTCCATAGAGCAAAAGTCAGTAACCAATCTGAGATGCTGTGCGATCCTTTGATAACAACAACCACTTCATCTTTGTCGCTGCTCCATAACACGCGAATCATAGTTTTACCAAACTGGTTCTTTATGATGCGTTGTCCATTAGGGTCGAAACCATAACGAGTTTGCTTGAAAACTCGGGGGTAGGCGAGGTTACAGAGAACGGCGTAGCGCTCATATTGGTATCGTTTTAATGGTTTCACATTTTTACTTCTTAATAAGAGTTACTTAAAACTCTAGTTGTTGAATGTGAAAAGCACATGAAAACACCATTTGTTTGATTCATTACAGAAAAACCGAAATAGGCTGCAGTCGCTAAAGCTAATAATGGTTAGTAAGTTACACTGTTAGAATAGAGAGTGGCGTATAAAAACCGTACAATCCGAATCAAATTTATTCTTTGGAGAGTGATAATTAATCATTTGAATTAAAAGATAAAATTTATTGTTGACGAATTTTTTTCATCCGTTAAAGTACATCTCGTTCTCACGGCTCAGGTCGCAGAGAGATGGTGTTTTACTTTTCGGTAATCGGCATCGCAAGATTGCGTTGCCCTGGTGGTGGAATTGGTAGACACAAGGGATTTAAAATCCCTCGGCGTTCGCGCTGTGCCGGTTCAAGTCCGGCCCGGGGCACCATCTATTTTATTTCTACTTTAAGTAGAGTGACGAACGAAGAGTTGTTCTCTTTAAACACTTCAATATATTGTTATGTTGATAAAGGCGCCTTGGCAGAGTGGCTATGCAGCGGATTGCAAATCCGTGGACCTCGGTTCGACTCCGGGAGGCGCCTCCATTCTCTTTTACTCTTTGTTTACAAGAAGAGATAAGTAAGAAGAATAAAATTGCGATACTAGCTCAGTTGGTAGAGCGCAACCTTGCCAAGGTTGAGGTCATCGGTTCGAACCCGATGTATCGCTCCAAATTATTCAGATATGGTAATTACGATATCTTGATGCTAAAAGCATTAACTAAAAACCAGCGAAAGCTGGTTTTTTTGTATCTGAAAATTAATAAATTTACTTCTCTTCAATGGTTTATCACTTGATTTATACCAGTCACTTTCAGGTGTTTTAGGTATTGGGTCAGCCTTGATAGTATCGAAAGATGTTACCAAGGCTTAGCTGTGGCTTCGTTATTTGAGGGAGTTCCGTAGTAGTGACAACAGCTAAAAAGATCGCATTGCCGCCGCAGCAATGATGCCTGCTGCGATTGCTGGTAGAGGCTTTTTGACGATGAACATGACGACAGCTGTCGAAAAGAGTGCCGCTCTAGCGCCATTGTCACCTTCTACTGCAAGAGGTGCTAGAAGGGCAACTAATACAGAACCTGACATCGCACTAATGAACCGTTGAATACGTTCGCTAATTGGAACAAACGACATGACATACACACCGCCCCAGCGGGTGATAAGCGTGACTAATGCCATTGCGATGATTATCAGTAGTGTTCCACCTACGCTCGTCTCGATATTCATGCTTTTTTCTCCTTCCAACAAGCACCCAAAACTCCGCCAGAGATAGCACCAACTACAACATGGCTATTTTCTGGTAAATACCAATACGCCAGCATTGAAGACGCTGCTGCAGTCGTCCAAATAGCAAAAATTCTTAAGCTTTTAGGCCCGACAACCACCATGGAAAGTAAAAAACAGCCCATAACCATATCGAGCCCAAGACTCACAGGATCTTGGATTGCGCTACCAAAGTAAATTCCAACCCAAGTACCAATAATCCAAAATGACCAAAGTGCTAAACCACCACCAACGAGCAGACCAAACCCCGGCTCTTTCCTCCCAAATGCATTGAGTGCCATTGCCCAATTTGCGTCCGAAGCTACCAACATCACACCATATCGTTTTGCCGGTGGGAGTTGACGTAACCAAGGATATAGCGTGGCCCCCATCAAAAGGTGGCGAGCATTGATCGCAAACACGGTAATAAGAACTGGAATAAGGGGCACTTCTGCTCCCCACATATCCAACGTAGCAAACTGTGAAGCACCTGCAAAAACGAGAGTGCTCATTAACATAGTTGGAAACTCATCCAGCCCTGTTTGTGCTGCTGCAACACCGAATGCGAGGCCAAAAACGATCACAAACATAGAGAGAGGCAAAAGTTGGGTGAAGCCGTTCCAGACATCGATTCGTGTAAATTCGTGTAATTCAGTTGAGGAGCGTTGAAGGTGTTGAGTATTTTCTGTCATAGAGGTTCCTAGCCAGCAGGCAAAAGGGCAGAGCCATGGAAGGATCTTGTTGTTATTTTGTAAACTGCATGTTTAACATCAATTGGATAGGCTTTCAAACGTTATGTCGCAGATAAAAACACATAAGCGTTAGCGAAGATAGAATTTTGAAAGCCTAATTTAATCAATAACATGGGCAAACCATTAAATAATAAAGCGAGCACGAGGCTCGCTTTATAATTCTGTTAGGAAGATCGAATTAGTTTACTTTACATATACACGAGGGTTTGCAGTGCCCCAAATAGTGTATAGCTCAGGGAAGATCACTTGTGAGTTATTTTCAATTTCCGCAGCGGTAATGGTCTTGCCTTGCTGAGAACCGAATAGCACAACTTCGGAGCCCGGAGCGACATCTTTGATATCGGAGACATCAACCATGGTAGTGTTCATTGAAGCCACACCCGTAACCTTAGCGCGTTGGCCATTGATGAGTACTTCTGCTGTATTGCCCATTTTTCTCGGGTAACCGTCAGAGTAGCCAACAGGAATATTCGCCATTAAGCTCTCTTTACTTGTCTTGTAACTGCTGTCGTAGCCGACAGTACTATTCTTTGGTAGATGGTGAAGTGATGCGATGCGTGTTTTGAAAGACACGATTGAGGGGTATTCTGGGTTGGTTGGTAAATCACCATATAAAACGCCACCTGGACGAACCATATCAAGTTGTGCTTCTGGAACATTAAGCGCGGTATAAGAGTTTGCAACGTGCAATAAAATGTCTTCACGCTTTAGATCCGCTTCTTTAATAAGCCATGCTGAGCTGTTTTTAAATGAAGCTAACTTTTGACGAACATCGTCCGCATTGTAGTTTGGGAAGTGAGTCATAATACCGACAATGTTAACGCCATTTTGTTGAGCGATCTCTAGCGCTTCTTGTTGACCTTCTTCGGTTGTCATATCCACGCCATTTCGCCCCATACCACCGTCGTTTAGAGCAAGGTGAATCTTAACTTCTTTATCGGTTTTTTCTGCTAACTTAGACAATGCTTTCGCTTGCTCAGTACTGCCAATAAGCTCTTCGACATTGAGGTCGATTGCCGCTTCAATTTCACCAATGTCAGCAGAGCGTACACGCATAAGTTGACCTTTAAAGCCACTATCACGAACGGCTTTCGCTTCTGCATTACTTGCGACCGCAACACATGGGATGTTCTGTTCTATTATGGTAGGCATGAGACCGGCGATGCCATTGCCGTAGGCGTCGGCTTTCATCACTGCGCATATTTTTGTTTTGCCATCCATGTGTGATTTAAACTGTTCAATATTTTCTTGGAACTGACTCAAGTTTACTTCTAACCAAGCGTTAGCACCTTGAACTTGCTCTGCTTTTACTGCGGCATTGGTGATCTGAAGAGGGGCAGCTGTTGCTTGCATCGCTGGCGCAAAAGTTGCCGCGCCGATGGTAAGTGCTAGTAAGGTTTTATTTAAGTGCATAAAGTCTCCGTACGCATTTTTATTGGTTATGTTATTGATTCTTTAGGGAGAATACCTGACGAAGTGAAACGCTCCAAGTGGTTATTTGGAGCGTTTTTTGAGGAGCGTGATTTAACCTAGTGCTAGATTAACTTAGAGTCGGATTAACTTAGTTTGAAGCGACCCATCACATCTTTAAGAGAAATAGACAGCTGGCTCAGTTCGCGGCAAGCTTGAGCGGTTTGATCTGAACCTTGTGATACTTCTTGAGAAGCCAAATGTATATTTTCAATGCTTCGGTTAAGCTCTTCTGCAACCGAGTCCTGTTGGTTACAAGCGGTCGCGATTTGGCTACCCATGTCTGAGATATCAGAAATAGAGTGCTCAATGTCGCTCATCAGTTGTTTCGATTGGACTCCTTGTTCTGCACATTCTGAAATGCTGCTTCTAGAAAGTTCTGTGGCAGATTTTGCGTCTTTCGCAAGTGATTGGAGCTGTTCAATGATCGCAGTGATTTCACTGGTTGAATCTTGTGTACGACCAGCAAGTGTTCGAACCTCGTCTGCAACCACGGCAAAGCCACGACCAGATTCACCAGCGCGTGCAGCCTCAATTGCAGCGTTAAGCGCAAGTAGGTTAGTTTGATCGGCAATGTCGCGAATAACATCTACGATAACGTTAATTTTGTTCGATTGCTGTTCTAGTTCAGCCACAGTATCCCCAGCAGCACCAATAACGTTTGAAACTTCTTGAATCGAGTCAACCATGCTTTGAGTTTCACGAACGCCGTGCTGTGTACGACGGTTTGCTTCGTTAGCATGGTTCGCTGAATCTTCAGTGTTACGTGCTACGTCGGCTACCGCTGCTTTCATTTCTGTCATTGCGGTTGCAACGTGCGTGATTTGCATCTGTTGGTCTTTCATACCTGATGCCGAAATATCAGAGATTTGGTTCATCTCTTCTACTGCGCTGCTTAACTGAGTCACAGCTGAAATAACGTTGTCGATTACTTGGCGTAAATCGTCTTGCATCTTCGTGGTTGCATCAGCTAGCTCACCAAGTTCATCATTGCCTATCGCTTTACGGTCAATATCGCTTGATAAGTCACCGGTTGCGATCGCGTTTGCTTGCTCAACAACAAGTTTGAGTGGGCCGCAAATCAACAGTGTTAGCGCATACGTCATGCCAACCATAATCAATAGAATAATTATATTGCTCGCGATCGATGAATTGCTTAATCCGTTTACTGAAGAAAGGATACGAGTTTTATTGCTATCCATGGCATTTTTAAGCAGTCGAATCAGTTCGCCTAGCTCAGAGTCAACCGCTTGAAACGAAGACAATGAATTTGCCAAGATTGGCTGGGCCGTGCTTTTGTCGTTGGCCATCATCGCTTCGTTGTACTTGTCCATAGTGACTAAATACTGTTTCCACTGACGCATAAGACGCTGGTAAGTTTGTTGCTCTTCACCTGGCCAAATTGTCTCACCGTAAGCGTGTAGGTCTTGACTGATTTTCTCGCGTTCGCGAATGTTACTGGCGATTTTATTTCTGATTTTGTCAGCGTCTTCATAGGTATAAGTCGCAAATTGAGTACGGCGCCAGAGAGACATGTGATCTCGAATAGCGTCTACTCTTTCCATTGCAGGCAGAGTATCATCAGTATAATTTAATAGTTCAGTTTTAATACTTTTGAGCTCTGTAGATAAAAATACGCCAAACGCAATGTTGACAATGGCAATAAGTAAAAATGATAGCGATATCTTTTTCGCTATAGAAAGGTTCTTGATAGACATTGGTGATATACCTTGTTGGTCTTATGTTGTGTCGCCAAAGTAAACCACTTCCCTATATGTGATATTTGTCCATTAAATTACTGCAACGTATGTAACGTACCATTTATTACTGATATTTTCGATAATGAATTGAGCTTCGAATGAAAATAAAAAATGTCAATGATTTTGTAAGAGACTGACTATTCTAGTTATAAATTTATCAGTAATGGGTTCTGATGTTTGGTAATAATGAGTGTCAGGCTAAGGGCCTTAATTATTAAGGGGGGAGTTAAGGCAGTTAATGTTTTTCTTGAAAACCAATGCTAACTGGTTGCTTTATGAACAACGTTTGTAAGCCATATACGTATTGATGCCTTTTGCATTGTCCTTGCTCTATGTGAGGTTGAAAGAACGTTGGGTAGATTGTTTTATAACCGGTTGAATAAAATAAATAAATTTATTATTGACTCATTACTTTAATCAGTTAAAGTGCATCTCGTTCTCGGGAAATAACCCTAGAGAAAGTAATTTTACGAAAATTGGATGTAAGTCTGTTTAGACTATGGTGCCGATTATCGCAATAAAGAATTGCGTGCCCTGGTGGTGGAATTGGTAGACACAAGGGATTTAAAATCCCTCGACGTTCGCGTTGTGCCGGTTCAAGTCCGGCCCGGGGCACCATCTATTTGATTGTTACCTTGTTGGGTAGGAATCAACAGAGTCGTTCTCTTAAAACACGGCTTGAAGGCGCCTTGGCAGAGTGGCTATGCAGCGGATTGCAAATCCGTGGACCTCGGTTCGACTCCGGGAGGCGCCTCCATTATTCAAACTGAAAGGTCAGCTAAAATGCTGGCCTTTTTGCTATCTGCTATTTGATATATTTTCGTTTTCTACCATCGCCCTACGCTTGTCTACTAAGTCGATAAGTTCTTCACATTTATATACAGTTACTCATGATTCTGTGACGCTTTCATCCGCTATTACATATCTTATCGTTATAAATGAAAATGATTGTTATTTATTTTTGTTGTTACTAATCTATTATGAAATATTACAACGCACCTTGTCGTGCATCAAAGTGACGATATACCGCCCTTAAACCTTGTCATACTTATGGTTATTCGCTATGAATAATGCAAGATTAGGCTCTCCTACCTCTTTTGTTCTACCCCTTTTGGGTAGTTCGATTTCGTAATTGATTTACATCATATTTTCATTTTCTTTCATAATTCATTATTCGCTCAGTTAAGAAATATATAACCTTCAGGAATTCTTATGAGCAAGATGAAGCTAGTCGTAATCGGTAATGGGATGGTTGGTCATCGCTATATCGAAGATTTAGTCGAGAAGACAGATGTGACTAACATGGACATCACGGTGTTCTGTGAAGAGCCTCGTGTAGCCTATGATCGCGTACACCTTTCTTCTTATTTTTCACACCATACTGCAGATGAACTTTCTTTAGTTAAAGAAGGCTTTTACGAGAAACACGGCATCACTATGCTGATCGGCGAACGTGCTATCAACGTTAACCGTGAAAAGAAAACCGTTTACTCAAGCACTGGTCGTGAAATTCAATACGACAAACTCATCCTTGCTACCGGTTCATTCCCATTCGTTCCTCCGATCAAAGGTAACGAAGGCAAAGACTGTTTCGTATATCGCACTATTGAAGACTTGAAAGCGATTGAAGCAACGGCTAAGAACTCTAAGTCGGGTGTTGTTGTTGGTGGTGGTTTGCTTGGCCTTGAAGCGGCGGGCGCACTGAAAGCGCTTGGCGTGACAACACACGTTGTTGAGTTTGCTCCTAAGCTAATGGCTGAGCAACTTGACCAAGCGGGTGGTAACCAACTTCGTCAAAAAATCGAACGTATGGGCGTAAACGTACATACAAGTAAGAACACGCTTGAGATCGCTCCTGAAGGCATTGAAGCTCGTAACGTAATGCGTTTTGCAGACGGTACCGAGCTAGAAACTGATTTCATCGTATTCTCTGCTGGTATTCGCCCACAAGACAAACTTGCTCGTCAAATGGGTCTAGGTATTGCGCCTCGTGGCGGTATCGAGATTAACGATCACTGTCAAACGACTGATAAAGACATCTACGCTATCGGTGAGTGTGCATCTTGGAACCAAACGTTCTACGGCCTAGTCGCTCCTGGTTACAAAATGGCAACGGTAGCGGTTGACCACGTTGTTGGTAACGAAAGTACATTTGAAGGTGCTGACATGTCAGCGAAGCTGAAGCTTCTTGGCGTGAAAGTAGGTTCTATCGGTGACGCAAATGGCCGTACCCCTGGTTGTAAGAGCTACGTTTACCAAAATGAAGAATCAGAAGTTTACAAACGCCTAATTGTTTCTGAAGACAACAAGAAGCTTCTTGGTGCAGTAATGGTTGGTGATACGTCTGACTACGGCGATCTTCTACAGCTAATGCTGAACGAAATCGACCTACCAGAACACCCAGATGCATTGATTCTTCCTGCTCACGCGGGTGCTGAAAAACCAACACTTGGCGCGGATTCTTTACCAGAAACTGCCGTTATATGTTCTTGTTTCGATGTAACGAAAGGCAAGATCGCTCAAGCGGTTGCTGAAGGCCACCACACCATTGGTGATATCAAAGCAGTAACAGGCGCAGGTACGGGTTGTGGTGGTTGTATCCCACTGGTGACTTCAGTACTCAACGCTGAACTTGCTAAGGCTGGTGTAGAAGTAAAGAACGACGTGTGTGAGCACTTTGCTTACTCTCGCCAAGAGCTTTTCCACCTAATTCGTATCGAAGAAATCAAAACGTTTGATGAGCTTCTAGATAAGTACGGTAAAGGTTACGGTTGTGAAGTGTGTAAGCCTCTAGCGGGTTCTATTCTTGCTTCTTGCTGGGGTGAACACATCCTTAAGCCTGAGCTAGTGAAGCTGCACGATACTAACGATAACTTCCTAGGTAACATGCAAAAAGATGGTACTTACTCTGTTATCCCTCGTATGGCGGGTGGTGAAGTAACACCTCAAGCACTAAGTGTTCTTGCTGATGTTGCTGCTGAATACAACCTGTACACAAAGATCACGGGAGCACAACGTATCGGTCTATTCGGAGCTCAAAAAGATGACTTACCAGCAATCTGGAAGAAGTTAATCGCTGCGGGTTACGAAACTGGACAAGCTTACGCAAAAGCACTTCGTATGGCTAAAACATGTGTCGGTTCAACTTGGTGTCGTTACGGCGTTCAAGATTCTGTTGGCCTTGGTGTGATGATCGAGAACCGCTACAAAGGCATCCGTACTCCTCATAAGATGAAGTTTGGGGTATCTGGCTGTACTCGTGAGTGTGCTGAAGCTCAAGGTAAAGATTTAGGTATTATCGCGACTGACGCAGGTTGGAACATGTACGTATGTGGTAACGGTGGTATGAAACCTCGTCACGCAGACTTACTGGCAAGCGACCTAGACCAAGAAACGCTGATCAAGTACATCGACCGCTTCATGATGTTCTACATCCGTACGGCTGCGCCACTGCAACGTACTTCGGTATGGATGGACAACCTAGAAGGTGGTGTTGATTACCTACGTGAAGTGATTGTAGACAACAAGCTTGGTATTAACGACCAACTTGAAGCTGATATTGCTGGCTTAGTCGATAATTTTGCTTGTGAATGGACAGATACAATCAACGACGAAGCTCAACTTAAGCGCTTTGCACACTTCATCAATACTGATGACCGTGATGATAACGTTGTGTTTGTTGAAGATGGTCGTGAACAACACCGTCCAGCAACATTCACTGAGAAATATTCTGAAGCCATTACTTCAAGGCATCAGGGCGACATCATTCACGTAGAAACTGTGTAACGGGAGACGACATCATGGCATTTACCAAAGTTTGTAAGATCGAAGACATTATCCCAGGTACAGGTGTTTGTGCATTGGTTGGTGGTGAGCAAGTGGCTATCTTCCGCCCAACTAAGGCTGAAGAAGTATTCGCGATTAGCAACACAGACCCATACTTCCAATCTAACGTGTTATCACGTGGTTTGATTGTTGAGCACAAAGAAGAGCTTTGGGTGGCAAGCCCACTTAAGAAGCAACGCTTTAACCTAGCAACAGGTATGTGCATGGAAGACGAGAACTTCAATGTGAAAGCGTATAAAGCTCGTGTTGCCAAAGGCGCTGTAGAAATCTCTGCTTAATCTTCGGATGAGTAAGATTTGATAGTTCAAGGGTTCTAGTTCTCGATATTGCCTTAACTCGGCAACTAGAGCCTTTTCCTATCCAATTTTAACTTTTTAAGGACAACCTTATGTCTACTGATTTTAAACCAGCTGAATTCGTTCAAACGATGATCGATGTGGGTGAAGCAAAAACGAAAACAAGTACTCGTGATCTTCTGATTCGAAGCACTATGGCTGGTATCATTCTTTCGCTTGCTGTCGTTGTGGCAATCACGACTATTGTACAAACAGGTATCGGCATTGTGGGCGCATTAGTGTTCCCAGTTGGTTTCGTCATTCTAAGTGTGATGGGTTATGACCTAGTCACTGGCGTATTTGGCCTTGCTCCTTTAGCTAAGTTTGATAACCGCCCAGGCGTGACTTGGGGGCGTGTTTTACGTTGTTGGGGTATTGTTGGCCTTGGTAACCTTATCGGTTCTCTCATCGTAGCCGTACTGATTGCTATCTCATTGACTGGTAACTTCTCTTTAGATCCAAATGCAGTTGCACAAAAATTCATTGCGGTTTCTACAGCTCGTAGTTTAGGTTTTGAAAACATGGGTATGGACGGGTGGATCACGTGTTTCGTACGCGGTATCTTCTGTAACCTCATGGTATGTCTAGGTGTGATTGGTAACATGACAGCACGTACAGTGTCTGGCCGTGTAGCAATGATGTGGTTCCCAATCTTCATCTTCTTCGCACTCGTATTCGAGCACACAGTAGTAAATATGTTCCTATTCCCATTGGGTATGATTCTAGGCGCAGATTTTGGTATCGCGACATGGTTGAACTTCAACCTTATCCCTACAATTCTTGGTAACATCGTTGGTGGCTTACTGTTAACGTGTGTTTCTCTATACCTAACTCACGCTAAAACGGCTCCTTCTCTAGGTGCTAAGTAAATCTGAATACGGTGAAACGTAATTTAGTCTGAGGATTGAAAGCCCCAACAAATTGTTTGGGGCTTTTTTGTTCGAACGCCTTAAGCACCATTAATGTGTTGATTCTTATTGAGCAAAATACCTGCAATAGATTGTTTTGTTATAATTACTTCTATCTTCGTTAGTATTTAGACAGAATATTTAACTCAACACCTGATAGTCTAAGGGTTAAGGATTTGGATAAGTCATCACAAATACAGTGACTTACCACATAGATTGAAGCTTGAGAAAAAACAAGCAAACCTTCGGAGCACAGCATGTCAGAAGTATCGTCATCGAATGTTAAAGAAGTAACCAAAGGATTGGTTACATTAGTAGGTGCTGGCCCTGGTGACCCAGACTTACTTACCCTAAAAGCGGCTCGTGTTATTCAACAGGCTGACGTGGTCGTTTATGACCGCTTGGTATCTAAAGATATTTTGGCAATGGCTAACTCCGATGCAGAAATGCTGTATGTGGGAAAAAAGCTCGACCATCACTGTGTCCCACAAGATCAAATCAATCAATTATTGGTGACTAAAGCACAAGAAAATAAGCATGTGGTTCGCCTGAAAGGTGGTGACTCGTTTATCTTTGGTCGTGGTGGTGAAGAGTGTGAAACCCTAGCTGAGCATGGTGTGAGGTTTGAAGTGGTCCCCGGAATCACTGCAGCAGCAGGCGCGACGGCTTACGCGGGCATTCCACTAACACATCGAGATCACGCACAAAGCGTCCAATTCATTACTGGTCATCTAAAGAAAGATGGTGAAGATATTGATTGGCGCTCGCTTGCTCAGCACAATCACACGATCGTGTTCTATATGGGTTTAAAAGAGAGCCCGAACATCCAGAATAATTTACTTGATAACGGTATGCGATCGGACATGCCTGTTGCCATTATTGAGAACGGTACGCGCCAAGAACAAAAAGTATTCCGTGGTGGGTTGAGTGATTTAGCTAGCCTTGCTGGCGTTGCAAAAAGTCCTGCGCTGATTGTTGTCGGCAGTGTCGCTCAACTTCATGAAAAATTAGCTTGGTTTAACAAGCAAGTTTAACGGCGTAGCCTCAAAGCTAATAAACAATCAGCCAGTGAATAAATCAAGAATCAAATACTGCAGCGACTACTTTGTCGCTGCATTTCTCGTTGGCGCATTGGCATTTCGTCAATGATATTGGTGATTTTCTGCCAATCTGTTTTACCACTCCATCTGTATTTCTCTTTACCGTCTTTACCAATCAACACAGCGGTGTGTGAACCTTTAGGTATCTTATAAATACGGGTTACGGCATCTAAGTTAAACTCTTCTTCTAGCCAAGTAGGAACAGTGTAACCGCTCTCTGCTATCACCATGATGACGACATCTCGTTCGTCTAACTGACAGTTGTTGATCAACACTTCATTGAGAAACTCTTTAACCACTGAATCTTCTTTTGGTGCGAAATAAATCACACTGCGGTGTGGTAATGAATTGGTGTGAGAACTAGCTGGATAGGCGAGTGCTGAGCTGATGGCTAAGGTCATTATTAGTACTGTGCTGATGGTGAGAAACTTAAGTAAATTAGAGCAAACGTTTGAGTCATTGCTTGTTTGTGCCGATCTGGCTGTGTCGAGGCTTACACACGGTTTATGTGTTTGTAGGTGTAGCATGGCCAACCTCCCTTTAATAACACTGAGCCTGAGTACGATTTGATTGTCACGTGAATGCAGTGATGCGAAGAATAATTCCAGGTAACTGGGGAACAAATCGACCTACATTAAGCATAGTTAGGTTTATGTTGAAGATACTTAGATTTACGTTGACGACCGCTAAAGGGTTCATTTTTTTAAATAAAGCGACTCGCATTTCCTCATTGAATAGAATAGGGTATACGGAAAATCTAAAGGTATGAATTTATGGAAAACATAGCAATTCTGGTCGACGTTCAAAACGTTTACTACACCACTCGCGACAAATATCGTTCTAACTTCGACTATAACCAGTTTTGGTATGTTGCCACGGAAGGGCGTAACGTTGTTACAGCGAATGCCTACGCAATCTCTAGCCAAGATCCTAAACAGCGTCAATTTCACCATATTCTCCGTGGTGTTGGTTTTAATGTGAAGCTAAAACCATTTATTCAGCGCCGAGATGGCAGTGCAAAAGGAGATTGGGATGTTGGTATTGCGTTAGATGCTATAGAGCTAGCAGAAACGGTTGATACGATAGTTTTGGTCTCTGGCGACGGTGATTTCGAAATCCTTGTAGAGCGAATCAAAGAACGTTTTGGCAAACCGGTTGAAGTATATGGAGTTCCTGGGCTAACCGCGCAAAACCTTATTGATTCTGCGTCTAAATTTGTACCGATTGAAAAAGATTTCTTATTATAGAGTAAATCTCACATTTATAATTGAAATCAATAATAACGATAATTAGAATGCAAACTATTATTATTTATTGGTTTGTGTGATGTCGCGCGTTTTAGTTGTTGATGATGATATTCAGTTGTGTGAGCTATTGGTTGAAGTGTTAGAGAATGAGGGGTATCACGTTGATACTGTTCATTGCGGTGAGTCCGCGCTTGAGTTTATTCAATCGCGTCCTGTCGATTTGGTTTTACTCGATGTAATGCTTCCAAACCTCAGCGGTATTCAAGTGGCAAGACGCATTTGTCAGCGTTTTGCTACTCCCATTCTTATGTTAACTGCGCTTAATGATGACGCATCTATGCTTGATGGCTATCAAGCGGGTGCCGACCAGTACATCGCTAAACCTTTCAATGTTCCTGAACTCTTAACCCGTATTAAGGTGATCTTGCGCCGAGTTGGGTTTGAACGTCAGAGACAATCTTTGGCTTCGTCCGATCGTGGCTTGTGCGAACAGTTCTCTCGTTTGCCATTAACCGGCACAGAAAAAGACCTACTTGACTACCTCATTAAACACGACGGGATCGTCGTATCAAAATCAGATTTACAAATCCATGTGCTCAAGAAGGAGCTGTGTCCGTTCGATCGTAACTTAGATATGCACATCAGTAATATACGACGGAAATTGGTTCAGGCTGGCCTATCAAAACAACATATTAAAACGGTGCGTGGTAAAGGGTACAGTTATCTAGAGTCAGTTGGAGCATGATCGCTACGTTACTGCACTGCCCGGACTATATAGCTAAGCGTAAGGATGGATTAACGTTCCAACTGTTCAGTTACCTGACAGTTATTTTGGTGAGTATTTTGATTCTGCAAGGTGTGGCTGAAAGAGCGCTGATGAAAGCGCTCTTGAAAGTACCTGAATCCGTTAAAGCTGAAATGCTTGACCTTGCCTATCAAGCCAATGTGTTGATTGAAGAAGGTGACATGGATGAGTTAGCCGATTGGGGGAATGCTCAAGAGTATTACTTGTTTGTGATTGATAAAGATAACCAACCGATTACGCACCGACACATGCATCCACACTTTGAATTCAAGCTTCAATACCTACGAACTTTGGATCACCAACTGAGTGACCGTGTGAGCAAGCCTATATTCGGTCTACCGCTTAATAACGGAAATACCTTGGTTATCCAATTGCCGCACCAGTTCCACCCCGCCAAATCTTTTGCACCTTATTCTTATCTAATTAAAGCTTTGATTGCTTTGATCGTGTTGACACTGTTCTCGATTATTATGGCGAAGAGTCTACAGCAACCTCTCGATCGCCTAAGGGAAGCCAGTCGAAGGTTAGCGCAAGGGGACTTTTCGGTGAGTGTGGTGTCTGAGCTAGATTCAACCACGCGTGAATTTAATGAATTAGCCCATGATTTTGATCATATGACGTTCGAGATAAAGTCATTGGCTGAAAAGCAGCGTCGTTTGATCCGTGATGTGTCACATGAGCTTAGAACGCCATTGGCAAGGCAAAATCTCGCATTACATTTATTGCGAAGCAAGGTTGACGACAAGAGCGTCGGTTTACTTGATCGACTCGAAAGTGAAACGGAAGAGATGAACAAGCTAGTGGGGGAAATCCTTGAATTTAGCCGTTTAGAAACGTCTCGTTATGACCCTAAGTTAAGCTTGATGCATCTTGAGCATTACTGTTCGATGCTTATCGCGCAAATGCAAAACGACCTAAAGCCGAATCAAACCTTAGTCGGCGATTTAGAAACGCCGACATCAATGGTTAATGTTGACGAGAGACTTCTTCTTCGAGTCATTGGTAACTTGGTTGGTAACGCGATTAAATACGCAGGAGAGAATGCTCATATTGTCGTTACTACATATGAACTGTTAGCAGACAGACGTTACAGTGTGGTATCTGTAGAAGATGACGGTGATGGCATTCCTGATAACCAGATTTCAGGTATCTTCGACCCGTTTACGCGTATTGAATCAGCCCGAGATAAACAGTCTGGTGGTTATGGCCTAGGGCTTGCAATTGTTAAGGAGGCGGTGGGTGTGATGAATGGCTATGTTACTGCTGAGAATAGAGAAAGTGGGGGACTTCGAGTAAATCTGATGTTTCCCGCTATTAATTGAATCTGCCACTTAATAAAAACGCCACTGCATCTGCAGTGGCGTTTTAGTTTATACGCTTTTCATTATCAGCTAAGGTGCAGTCATTAATTACGCTTTAGCTTGAAGGTAAGAGCGACAGAGAAGCTAAATTATGCCTGTTGACGTGTTAGCTTAACTTCTTCTTCTTTCTCACCAGCAGCCGGGTCATTGAAGCGAGTTTCGTCAAAAGCACCCTCAGACTTAGCTACGATGATAGTTACGGCACTATCTCCAGTGATATTTACTGCGGTGCGAATCATATCAAGAAGACGGTCAACACCCATGATAAGCGCGATACCTTCCAGTGGTAGGCCTACTTGGTTCAATACCATCGCCAGCATAACAAGACCAACACCAGGAACACCCGCTGTACCAACAGACGCTAATGTCGCCGTTAGGATAACCATTAGGTAGTCACCCATCGTCAAGTCAATGTTGTATGCTTGCGCGATAAATGCAGTAGCCACACCCTGCATGATAGCTGTACCGTCCATGTTTACAGTCGCACCTAGTGGTACTGTGAACGAAGCCACTTTATTATCTACGCCCATGCGGTTCTTCGCTGTTTCCATTGTAACTGGAATCGTTGCGTTCGAAGAGGCCGTTGAAAACGCAAACATGATCGCATCTTCCATCTTACGTAAGAATGTGATTGGGCTTAAACCTGTGAATCCTTTAAGCATTGCACTGTAGGTAACCAAACCGTGCAGCAGTAGGGTACCAGCCAGAACTAGGAAGTATTCCGCTAGATTCCAAATTGCGCTTAAGCCAAGGCTAGAGAACAGTTTCGCCATTAAGAAGAAAACACCGTAAGGCGCTAGGTTCATGAGTAGTGCTACAAGCTTCATGATAACTTCGTTCAAGTCAGAAAAAACCGCAGCAATACGTTCACCAGGTTTACCCGCCGCACTGATAGCAATACCAAACAACACAGCAAATACGATAACTTGCAACGTTTTCCCTTCAGCCATTGCCTGGATAGGGTTGGTAGGGAACATGTCGATAATCACTTGGCCCAAAGAAGGGGCATCCGTTGATTTGAAAGAACTTGCTGCAGTAAGATCTGCACCAGCTCCAGGTTGGAACAGGTTACCGATAGTGAGTGCAAGGGTAATAGCAACGGCTGTTGTACCGATATAAAGTGCAAGTGTTTTACCGCCCATACGGCCAAGTGTGGATAGATCTTTAAGGGAACTCGTACCGCACACTAGTGAAACGAAGACTAGCGGCACAACAAGCATTTTTAAACTGGCGACGAATATCTGTCCGCCAACTTCAAAGAGTCCGTTAACGATGTAATTGTTGACAAATCCACTTTCTGCAAAAAGGGATTGAATGGCAAATCCCGTCAATATACCTGCGACCATACCGAGAATAACTCGTCCAGTCAGAGACATAGGTTTCTTGGTATTCATTTAGAACACTCCTTATTATTGATAACTTTGACACCTTTTCAAAGTGAGCAGGAGATTATCAGCCTGTTAAAGAAATCGAAAAACAAAAAATCGCCTTGGGATTCTAGATGTGATCAAAATCACTGATAAATCTATAATTTAAACAAATTAAATCAAAGTTATTCACTGTTTAATTACATTTATCGAGAGTTTTATACACAAATTAAGGTGCTTGAAAGGTAATAAATAAGACAACCGAATTATTGATTAAATAATGTTCGTTAAATCAACGTAATTAATAATGCGGATAGCGATAGCTTCTACCCATAAACCTATCTTCTAACGGTGGGCATGTAACCTGTTGTATCAAATGAACTTTGTTAATATGCAAGTAATCAATATACATCCGTTCCTTTACAAAACCTTACAAATGCAAAGAATGTAAATTTAATGCAAATAGTAATGATTATCACTTATATTCACTTGCGAAATAATTCAGTGGTGCCGGTAACGGCCTAGTGAGCACAGCGAATAAATAAAAAAGTGCTCGGACAAAAAGAATAAAGCGGAGTAAAGGACATGTTTTCAAAGAGCCCATTGGCTTTAGTGATCGGCGCGGTATTGGCTTCACCAGCAGTATTGGCAGAAACAGCACAAACAGACGAGCATATGGTCGTCGAAGGTCGTGATTATGGTTACAAGGCCGATACAAACACCACTGCAATGCGCATGGAAGCAACTCAGTTAGAGACTCCGGGACAAGTTTCAGTAATCGATGAGCAAATCATTGATGAACAGCGTGCAACAACGCTTGGTGATGTTCTGAAGAATGATGCGAGTGTAAGTGCGGGTGGCACAAGCCGTAACCGTGAGCGTTTTTCTCTACGTGGCTTCTCTGTAGGGAGCTCTTCAGGCTTCCTTAAGAATGGCCAACAACACTGGTCTCACTACCGCCAACCTATCGAATTGCTAGAGCGTGTTGAAGTATTGAAAGGCCCTTCAGGTCTTCTTTATGGTATTTCTGCGCCAGGTGGTCTGATCAATATGGTCAGCAAAAAGCCAACTTACGATACGCAAGTGAGTGTTAGTCAAGATATTGGTTCTAATGATCATTCTCGCACAACGGTCGATGTAAGCGGTGCGCTGAACGATGCTGAAACTCTACGTGGTCGTGCAATCTTATCTAAAGAAAGTTACAACTCTTGGAGAACGTACGGTGACGGCTCTGAACCTCAAACAGAACGTTTTGTTGGTGGGGTAGTTGTTGATTACGATGTAACTGAAGACGTAACGGTTTCTGTTCATTACGACAAAACTAACGACGATGGCAGTGTTGATTCGGGCTCTTTATACACCCTAGATGGCAATCGAGTTGGTAGCGACAAGCATATTTGGGATGCGCAGTGGTCACAGATTGAAAACGATGTTGAGAACGTTGGTTTTGATATTGCCGCTAACCTAACGGATACATGGTCAGTAAAAACAGGTTTTAACTACCAAGATTTCGAACGTATTGATATGGAAAGCTACCCAAGCTTTAAAAATATGAACTCTGATGGTACGGGTACCGTGACTCAAGGCGGTAACTATCGTCATGATAAGTGGCGTTTCAGAACGGCTTATGTGGATCTTACAACAACTGCTGAGCTCGCGGACACAGAGCACAAACTATTATTCGGTGCTAACTGGTTGGGCTACAGCTACTATCGCGGTATGGACCGTTTCAATAGTGGCGAATATGCACCAGATGCTACAGTACCAGCTCCGTCAGTGGGTCCAACATCGTTAGGCAAGATGAGTACTTACGATACTTGGGGTTTCTATATCCAAGATTTGATTACTATCAACGATGAATGGCAAGTTCTTGCGGGCGCTCGTTTCGACCGTAAAGTAAGTTCTGGTGTGGCAGAAGAGAACGTAGCACCTAAGCTAGGCGTGATTTACCATCCAGCTTCAAACGGTAGCATTTACGCTTCTTACTCTGAAAGCTTCGAACCTCAAGGTGTTGTTTCTAGTGGCAGACGCACGTACACCAATGATGGCCAACTTCTTGATGCCGCAACCGGTGTATCGTACGAAGTAGGTACTAAGTGGGAGTTGATGGACGAGCGCCTATTTGTATCGGGTGCAGTCTTTGACATTACTCAAGAAAATATCTCAATGGACGTAGAAGATACTGCGTCTGGTGATTGGACTAAGACACAAGGCGGCGAGCAAGTTCACCGTGGCGCTGAGTTAGGTGCGCAAGGTTTCATTTCGGAAAGATTCTCAATGTCTGGTTCTGCAATGTACTTAGACGCTGAAATTGCTAACCATGAAACATATGGAGGTAATCGCCCTGCAGATGTACCTGAGTTTGCAGCAAGTGTTTGGTCTACTTATGCTGCAACCAACGAAGTTGATGTGAATTTAGGCCTTATCTACGAAGGTTCACGCTACGGTGATAGTGCGAATACATTTAAGAAAGATGGCTATGCTCGTGTCGATATGGGAGCTGCATATACGATGAAATACGATGATTCTTTAGACTTTGTGGCTCGTCTAACGGTTGAAAACGTATTTGATAAAGAATACCTAGCAGGTGGTGGTTCTACTTCGTCAAGCCATCAATTTGCAGAAGACGTAGTAATCGGCGAAGGCCGTAACTACATGGCTACACTACAGATAAAATACTAATTTGTTGGTAGGGTGTCATTGGTAGTATAAATGTTTAGGGGGAAGTTTAGGCTTTCCCCTTTTGTTATTTTGCTACTTCATAAAATATACCTAGTAATGTGAGTGACTTTTAATGATAATGAGACTGCTTATCAATAAAACTCATTTGACCTTCTTCTATAGTAAATGACTACAATTATGAATCTTTTAAAAATTAGCCTAGCACTTACCATTAGTTTGGTTACTGTGCCTTCTATGGCAAACAGCTTGGATCAAGCTCAATCTATTCAAAACAAGACCAATAACGCGTCGGCATCGAGCCAGAAAGTTATTGATAAAAGCTCACAAGCCACTTTGATGCTTCAAGCTGAGATTGAACGTCTGCAAGAAGAAGTGAAAAATCTAGAAGTCTATCACGATCATCTTGCCGCATTGGTCGAGAGTCAAAACAACGAAGCTCAAAGTATTAAAGGGCAGATCGACGAAATCAAATATACACGCCAGGGTGTTGTACCTTTGATGTATCAAATGATTGATGGCCTTCAACAGTTAGTAGAGCAAGATGTGCCAATCAAGAAAGAGCAACGTCTAGAAAGAGTTGAAAAGCTACAAGCAATGATGACTCGTGCTGATGTCAGTGACGCAGAGAAATATCGCCGTATTTTAGAAGCGTATCAAATCGAGATGGACTACGGCATTAAGTTGGGGGTTTATCAAGGTCGAGTAGCATTAACTAGCGAGAAAACAATTGAGGCCGATGTTTTGTATCTGGGACGAATTTCTCTAGTGGCTCGTAACTTGAATGGCAGCCAGTATTGGTCTTGGAATCAGGTAAAAGATCAATGGCAAGAGCTTGATTCATCAATCAAACCTGAGCTAGATAAGGCTTATGATGTTGCTAGCCAGCAAGCGGCACCAAGCTTAATTACTTTACCTGTTTCTTTAACTGTTGCGGAGGTTAAGTAATGAACTTACAGCCATTAGCAGTATTACTTTGTATTACATCTATTTCATTTTCTGCTTTTTCTGCATCAGATACGACGGCTCAACTGGTTAATAAAGCTAAATCAGAGAGTCGTATTCAAGCATCTCATAACGTTGTTCGTGAATCTGAATTCAAAAGAACAGAGCAAGAGCTGAAAGCCATCAAAGCACAACTGGCAACGAAGCGAGCTTCAATCCAAGCCGCTACAGATGCGTTGACCAGAACCTTCAGTGAAAATGAAAACAAACTTGCGCGTTTAGAAGAGAAGCTTCGTTTAGAAACGGGCAGTTTAGGCGAGTTGTTTGGTGTTGTTCGTCAAAATGCAAAAGAGTTAGGTGCCGAATTAAATTCCACGATCAATAGCGTGGACCGAGGCGCACACACCGAGACTGTCAATCAGATCATTGACGCTAAATCACTGCCATCAATGCCACAACTATCGGGTCTTTGGGCGAGCATGAATGAGCAAATTCAAGCGAGCGCAGAGCTTAGCAAATCTCAAATTGCGTTCATCAATGGTGAAGGAAACACACAAACCGTTGATGCTTTCCGCCTAGGTTCAATTGGGCTAGTTACAGAGCAAGGCTACGTGAGCTGGAACACCCAACGTGAGGATGCGATTGCGTATCTAAAACAGCCATCGAATGGCCCGACTTTGGCGTCACTTTCTTCGTTAGCGAATGGTGAAGTATCTAACGTGGTTGTCGACCCTTCTCGCGGATTCATGTTAGAGCAATTAGCACTTACGCCAAGCCTAACCGATCGTCTACAAGCTGGTGGCGTAGTCGGTAAAGTGATTCTTGGTTTACTTGCAATTGGTTTGATTATCGCGCTTGTTCGTGGTGTTTCTTTGATGATTGCTCGTCAAAAAATTCGTTCTCAATTGAAAAATTCAGAGCAAGCGGGTGACAATCCACTTGGCCGTATCCTTGCCGTTTATGACAAAGAGCAAAACCAAACGGTTGAAGCCCTTGAGCTAAGACTGCTAGAAGCGGTGGTTGATGAGCAAACTCATTTAGAGAAAGGTTTATCAATGCTGAAACTGCTTGCTGCTCTTGCCCCTATGCTTGGCCTACTTGGTACGGTTACCGGCATGATCGAGACATTCCAAGTGATCACCCAGTTTGGTAATGGCGACCCTAAAGTGATGGCGGGTGGTATTTCTATGGCTCTAGTGACCACCGTGCTTGGCCTTGTTGCAGCCATGCCACTTCTTCTTGCACACAACATTCTTAGCACTCAGGCAGAAAATATTCGCAATATTCTAGAGAAACAAGGTATTGGCCTTGTGGCTGAGCAAGCAGAAAAGACGATTGATTCAAACGCTGTTGTTTCATCAGTTGGGACTGCTGCGTAATGGATATTTTGTCGGGTTCTCTATTACCAGCGAGTTGGTTAACGAGTGACTGGCTGCTGTCTTTATCAAGCTTTATGGAGCAGGGCGGTTTCGTTCTGTGGTGGCTAGCGGCTGTTGTCCTTGTTTATTGGGTGCTTGTGGTAGAACGCGTACTTTATCTTGCGTTCTACTTTCCAAAGCAACGTAAAGTGTGGGTTGAGAAGTGGCGTGAAAGAGAAGATCACTCTTCTTGGCATGCTAAAGCCATTCGTGAAGGCTGGTTGGGGCAGGCAAGTATCTTGCTACATCAAAACTTGAACTTTATTAAACTGTTAGTCGCTATTTGTCCGATGTTGGGTTTGCTAGGTACCGTAACCGGTATGATCTCTGTTTTTGATGTCATGGCGACTCAAGGCAGCAGTGACCCTAAATTAATGGCTTCAGGTATCTCGTTGGCGACGCTGCCGACCATGGCAGGTATGGTCGCGGCATTAGCGGGGATGTTTGTTCATGCTCGCCTAGCAAAAGTGTGTAGCCGCTTGGAATTAAAATTAGAAAAATCTTTAAGGAGTCAACGATGAGACTCGGTCGACGTCATTCTAAAAATGAAGAGGCTCAAATAGACCTAACTTCGATGCTTGATATTGTATTTATCATGCTCATTTTCTTTATTGTGACCAGTTCATTCGTGCGTGAATCCGGAGTCGAAGTCAATCGTCCGCAAGCTTCTAACGTGGTTAGCCAAAAAGATGCCGGTATCTTCGTTGCTATCACATCGGCTAACGATATCTTCATTGATAAACGTGTTGTGGATGTAGAGCGTGTTCAAGCAACACTAGAACACTTGTTGCTAGAACAACCTGATGCTTCTTTGGTTATTCAAGCGGATGAACACGCTTACAACGGTACGGTTGTTAAAGTAATGGATGCCGCTAAAGGTGCGGGTGTGAAAAACATAGCGCTTGCTGCTGATAAGCGATGATCTTGGAGGATCTTTATAAATGATTCGCCTATTTCTTGCTTTACCGCTAGCGGGTGCATTGGGCTTGGCTCTGTTTTCTTTTATGGCTTGGATGGTCGATAATGGCCATCAACGTTCACCAGACAACAGTGAGACGTTAAGTTTCAACATGGTAATGGTGGAACAAGAACAAGAAGTTCAAAGAAGACAGCGCGCAGTCCCTGAAAAACCTGAAATGCCTGAACCGCCACCGGAAGCGCAAACGTCTCAGTCACAAGCTGAAGTTACGCCTCTGAATTCGATGTCTTCTTTGCCTTCACTGGATTTGAATACATCCATTGACGGCCTAGCGATTAACGCACCGACATTTTCTGATTTTGGGTCAAACCAACAAGCAATGCCTCTGTATCGAGTAGAACCTCGTTACCCACCAAAAGCGCTGAAGCGTGGCGCTGAAGGCCATGTGATAATGTCTTTTACCATCGACGAAACGGGACGCCCAGTTGACATTGAAGTCACTGATGCAAACCCACGTCGTATGTTTGAACGTGAAGCGATGAGAGCACTTAAAAAATGGAAATATCAACCGAAAGTCGTCGATGGAAAAGCGATAGCTCAGGTTGGTCAAACCGTGAAACTAGAGTTTAAGTTGGCAAAATGATGAAACAGATATGGATATTAGTGGGCTTGTTGTTCATGCCCCTTACAACGCAAGCAAAAGACCTAACCCAATATACTGCAATTCGTGTTCAAAAGGCGCATAAGCTTGCTCAAGATGAACAGGTTAAACAGGCAATTGACGTACTTGCAGGCTTGGAGCTTTCTAAAGGCTACGATAAGGCGTACGTTGCTCGTATGTTAGGTGTGTTTTACTGGCAAGAGGGTAAAACGGATACGGCAATTAAGCAGCTTACTTATGCGGTCGATAGTAATTTACTGGTTGATGAACAAGCTTGGGTAACGAAGCGCATGCTTGCTGATTTGTTGTTAAATGATCAGCAATTCAAAAAAGCGCTTCCGCACTACTACCAGCTAGTAAAAACGGCCCCAGAAACGGAAAAGAAAGACACGCTTTGGATGCGAATTGCACAAGTGGAATACCAAATTGAAAACTGGTCGAAAGTCCTAGTTGCCATCGGTAACCACGACAAATTGAATTCGAAACCAGAGTTATCATCTCTATCGCTAAAACTCGGCGCACAGCTCCAGTTAAAGCAGTGGAAGCAGTCTATCCCTACACTGGAAAGCCTTATTGAACTCCAACCAGAGAAAGATAACTGGTGGCGTCAACTTGTGGGTATTCAGTTAAGACTAGAACGTAACCGTGATGCATTGAACACGTTAGCACTGGCTGATTTACAAGGCGTTGAGCTGAAAAACTCAGATCGCCGCTTGTTAGCACAGCTTTACGCGAAACGCGGCATTCCAGAGCGTGCTGCTCAAGAGATCGCTAAGTTAGATGATGCGAACAGTGATGTTCAGCTTCTGGCTGAGCAAGCAACCTACTGGCAGTTAGCTAAAGAGTGGGACAGTGCCATTGAAGTGTGGACGCTAGCGGCTAAAAAAGACATCCAATATCATTGGAATGTCGCTCAGCTGTTGGTTCAGCAAGGTTACTATGATCGAGCGCTGGTTGTTCTCGACAAAGTGAAAGACAAAAACAAACAGGCCGACGTTGCTTTAGCTAAAGTACGATCATGGTATAAGCTAAAGAACCTAGATAACGCTCTTGCTCAAGCGAAGCGTGCAAACAACATCGATCCCTCGTCTGAAGCAAAAGGTTGGATTAAATATCTTACTCAGCTTAGAACAGTCAGTGATAACGGAAATGTCTAACTGCTTATAGTGAAAAAAGAAGATAAAAACAAATAAGTAAAAGGGTGTCATCTGATGGTTCAAATGACACCCTTTTTAATTCTGGCGGCTGAAGTACATTCCGTTTTACTGTTTGGATAATTTGCTCAAGGGCTGCACATCGTGCCACTAAACGTTGCGCTTTGAATCACGCCTCCGGTGACAGCTATCCAGTTAATGGTACAGTCTCGATAAGGATTCTTAAATATATATAAAGTATAACCATTATCTAATGGCTTCTTCGTCTCAATCCAAGCATAGTTTCGAGATGCCCAAAAACTGATAGGGCGTGAGCGTTCAGTTAGATACTGTTCTTGTACATCAGTTATGTCTGAACCGATATATTCTTGGATGCGCTCTTCCGTGTTGGTTATTTGGCTAGTACACGCAGTTGCTAGCGTAGCAAAAGCCAAAACAATAATACGCATTTCAAAATCCCTTTCAGCTTAATTAGCTATCTTCAAATCGGTTATGGGTTCTATTTTTTAGTAAACCATATCAACCGATGAGTCCACATTTGTTCTTGATCGTCAAAGTGTTCCAACGATCAAATAGTCCTAACTTCGTTTCTTAACGCCACAGCGCTTATTTTAAACCCACCTCAATCGAGCATGTTGAGGCTAAGGTTTTTTGAGGTTTGACGTTGTTCTCAGTCACCTCCAATACAAGTTATCAATTACCTTCAGTACAAGCTAGCAAGAATATGCATACAGCTCGATGACTTCCGATGTAATGTTATGTAAATCTCCTTACATCGCTCGGCAAACGTAAACAATGTAAATTGAATGCCAATACGAATTATTATCAACTAAATTGACGCCATAAAAATTATAGGTATTGGTTCGTATGTCGCTAAAAAGTAGGGAAGTTCAATCATGGGCTCGTCGACTTCATGTTTATATTTCAATGGCGCTTCTGTTCATTGTTCTTTTCTTCTCAGTAACAGGTATAACCCTCAATCGACCTGAGTTATTTGAATTAACTCATCCCAATATCCAGCGCTCTACGTTAACGCTTCCTACGAGTTTGTTCACCATCCAAAACGGTCGATTAAAAGCTGATGAGCCTGCTTTCGAGATGTTTCTGTTTGAAGAAGCCAATCTGTCTGGTGTTCCTTCCGGCTTAGACATCTACGCGGAGATTGAAGACGGTGAGTTGCTGATCGGGGAAGTATCCATGGACTTCAAAGGGCCAGGTTACAACGCTTCTGTATTTGTCGACGTGACGTCTGAAATGGTCGAAGTCGAAACCACCAATTACGGCGTTATCGCGCTTTTGAATGATCTACATAAAGGGCGTAATAGCGGTGAAGTTTGGAAATGGTTTATCGATATCACAGCACTACTGATGATCTTCTTTGTGCTTACTGGCGTGTGTTTACTGTTACCTAAGAAAAAAACACTGAATACCTCTATAAAATGGACAGTGTTTGGGTCTGCAATCTCACTTGTTATCTATTTTGTCGCCGTGCCTTAACGCTTATTCGATTGATTAATCGAATTGAGTAATGAATAAAAGGTTAAACGGATTTAAAAGGTTGTTAAACATGAAAAAAATGAACTGGAGCAAGATACTTCTTGTTTTGTCTCTTTTGCCAAGCTTAGGTATGGCACAAACAATTCCTGACACGGCAAAACTGGATGTGAACTTCGAGCTACCGAAGATTGATACCTCAATGTACGCCCGTCCATACGTTGCGATCTGGGTTGAAAACAGTGAACGAAAGTCAGTGAAAACGATTGAACTTTGGGTCGGTAAAGACGAATGGCTTAAAGATTTGCGTAGCTGGTGGCGAAAGGTTGGACGTTACGATCGTGAATTGGTTGATGCTGTGACATCAGCTACGCGTCCTGCTGGGAACTATCGATTCGTTTGGGATGGTAAGAGCGACAACGGTGAAATCCTAGATCAAGGCGAGTACACGGTTCATATCGAAGTCGTTCGCGAACACGGTGGGCGTAACTATCTTCGTCAAAAAGTATCACTCACTGATACAAACGCGTCTTATGAATTAAAGGCAACGGAAGAGACGGGGAAAATCACTCTGAACTATATCGCTAAGTAAAAAAGCGTGAACAGAATAAACAGCATTCCTCGCAGGCTTAGGTTAAGCGACACAGCTAAAAATTATAAATAATGGAATTAAACATAATGAAACAGACAAAAATCAAAGCACTTGCACTAGCGGGTGTGATGGCATTCGGCCTAGCGGTAACGACAACAGCACAAGCTCACCCACGCTGGATTTTGCCATCACACTTTACCGTATCGAAAGAAGGCGGTGATTGGCTTACGTTCGATGTGACGGCGTCTCACGGTACGTTTGTTTTTGATAAGCCTGCTGGCAGCGAAAATGCTCATGTCATCATGCCTGATGGCCGCAGCGAGCGTCCTAACTTTGTGATTCGCGGCAAACGTCGTTCAATCTTCGACTTCTATTTTGAAGAAGAAGGCACACATAAAGTAGCGATTAACAACCAGCCGTCTTACTACACGCAATACAAAGCGGGCCGTCGTGACACGGTGAAATGGATCAAAGCAAACAAAGCGGAACGTGACTCTGTTCTTCCTGAAAAGTCGCGTGACGTTGTAACTCAAGTCGGTTTCACTCGTGCAGAAAGCTACATCACAGTAGGTAAGCCAACGGATTCAGTATTCAAAATCGAAGGGAAGCTTCTAGAAATGAAGCCTGTGACACACCCTTCAGACATCGTTGAAGGCGAACCAGTGACGTTCCAATTCTTCTACAACGGTGAAATTCAAAAAGACGTGAAAGCTGAGATCACTCGTGAAGGTACGCTTTATCGCAACCACCAAGAGCAGATTGATGTCGTCAGCGATGAGAACGGTGAAATCACGTTCACTCCAGATGTAGCGGGTCGTTACGTAATGAAAGCGAACTACAAAGGTGAGTTGATTGACAACCCACTCGCAGACAAAGCAAGCGCGAACGTTCACCTAACGTTCGAAGCACTGCTTCAATAACCTGTGATATCAGGGCTAGATCTCTGATTAAGCAACCAAAAACATAAGGGCTCATTTGAGCCCTTTATCGCTCAGTTTACTACTGAGAATTTGCACTGTGGCTAAGGTACGAACCATGACAATAAAAACAAAACTAAAATCTCTCATCACTCCATGCTTGGCTTTAGGACTTGGTTCCGCTGCATTACCTGCGCAAGCACATTTTCCATTGATGAGCTGCTGGTTTGAAGGCAAAACCGTGGCCTGTGAAGCTGGCTACTCAGACGGTAGTAAAGCGATTGATTATGCGGTTGAGATGTACGATTACGAAGACAACTTGATTGCAAAAGAGATGACGGATAAGCGCTCCATCGTTGAGTTTCCCAACCCTGACACTGAGTTCTACCTTGTGTTTGATTCAGGCCACGAGTTTCCTGTTGAAGTAGACGTTGTTGAGATCAGCGAGAAATGATCATCCAAGGTGTACGTGCTGACACGGGTGGCAGAGAAGGCAAATGGGTAGGGCTGATCATTGTGTTCATTCTGAGCTTTGCCACGGTTGCTATCCCATTTCATCAAGCAGAATCCCGCGTGAAAGCGATACTTGATCATCAAATTCTGGTGACCGATGTTGAACAAGAAAACTTGGCAATGTTGTCAGAACTGCGTTTAGCGCATGAAGAGATTCGTGATCTGCGTATGGACTCAGACGGCGAATGGCCAAGTGTTGCATCACTGAAAGATGAATGGGTCGCGCCATTTGTTGAAGATCAGAGTTGGAAGCGCAAAGGTTCTCATGCTTGGCTCTTGGATGAGCGTGGTTACTATTTTTCTAGACCAGATCAACATGCAACATCAAGCGATCATACTACACCAACCGATCATGGCTTTGCGAACTCCTTTATTTTGAACGCGAACAGCGTTTGTCCTGAAATCTGGATTTTCTTCGGTGGTGTAGCGAAACAGCCAGCTACTTTTGACCAACACACGCTTGAGTCTACGGGTTGGAAAATGGTCGTAAACGAATCAGAAATTGAACAGCATCATGAAAGAGATGCTCACTAATAATAAGAGAATTACTATGCGAATTATGACTCTATTGATGTCGTTATTGGCGGTGTTCATGACACCCAATGCATTGGCAAAAGAATACAAGATCGATAGCGATAAGCTAACGATTGGCATAACCCTCCAACCTTATTACAGCTATGTAAAAGCGGTGGTGGGTGACAAAGTGAACATTCTTCCTTTGGTTGACGCAGGTTTCAACCCACACAATTATTTACCACAACCCAATGATTTAAAGCGATTGAGCCAGATGGATGCAATCGTAGTAAACGGTATTGGTCATGACGACTTTGCGCTTAAAGTGATTTCAGCCGCGCAACGTGATGATTTAGTCGTGATTGAGGCAAACAAGGAAGTGCCTTTGCTTCCTGCTCTTGGCCAGTCTGTTGGTCAAGGTGCCGTTAACCCGCATACCTTTGTTGGGCTTTCGACAACGATTCAAAAGGTTTACACCATCGCCAGTGAAGTCTCTAAACTCGACCCAGACAACGCTACGTTTTATCGCAAGAACGCACGTAAGTACGCCAAGCAATTTCGCTTTATGAAGCGTGATGCGATGTTGTCATTAGGTGAGTTAGATACATCAGGTATGAAAGTAGCGACTACGCACAATGCTTATGGCTACATTCTTCAAGAATTTGGTGTTGATGTGGCGGCAGTGATAGAACCTGCACACGGTGTTGAACCAAGTGCGAGCCAGCTACAAGAAACGATCGAAAAGATCCGCGCATCGGGCATTGATGTTCTGTTCTACGAGCTCAACATGCCAAACCGTTTTGTTGACACCATTGAAGCGGAAACTGGCGTTCAGCTTTACCGTTTCTCTCACATGACGCACGGCGAATATGAAGACGATAAAGTCGAAGTTGAGATGAAGAAGAACCTAGAAACGTTAATCGAAGCAATGAAATTTGCGGCAGCGAACCAAGATAAAAGCGGGAACGCATAATGCTGGGTCCATCGATTTCAATTAATCAACTCGGTCTACAATACGACAACAATGTGATTCTTGATGATATCTCGCTCGAACTTAAAGCGGGTCAGTGTCACGTGATCATGGGGCCAAACGGCGGTGGCAAAACCTCTTTGCTGCGTTCTGTTCTTGGTATTACGCCTTTCTCTGGACAAATCAATATTCATTGGCCAGAAAAGCCAAGTATTGGTTATGTTCCTCAAAAGGCGACCTTCGAATCGAGCTTACCTCTGACGGTCATGGATTTTGTGTTACTCAATCAAACTCGAATCCCACTGTTTTGGCGTCGAAAATCCAAGCAATTGGATCTTGCATTAGCGCAGCTAGACCGTGTTGGTATGGCGACTCGTAGTGACCGTCGTATGGGGCAGTTATCGGGCGGTGAACAACAACGTGTGTTGTTTGCACAAGCCTTATTGGATAACCCAAGCTTACTGGTGTTGGACGAACCGACTACTGGTATGGACGAGCAGGGCGTTCGTTATCTTGAATCTCTCATTCGTGAATGCGTTGATGAAGGCCGCACGATTCTTGCGGTTCACCACGATGTCACCGCAGTGCGTCGCCTTGAAGCGAACGTACATGTTATTAATCGATTCTTGGTTGATAGCGGTCCACACGAACAAGTATTGCATCAAAGCAAAATTGAAAGCTTATTCCAGCATTACAGCAGTGGTACAGCCATCGTTAACTCGAAGGAGGTGGCGTAATGGATTGGTTACGACAACTTGCCGCAACTGGTGTTGAAGCGGGTTGGTTATCAGACAGCTTCATGTATGCGTTCATGGTGAATGCACTGGTTGCCGCGTTATTACTTGGCCCGTTACTAGGTGGCCTTGGTACTTTGGTGATCGCGAAGCGTCTGGCTTTCTTCTCTGAAGCCGTCGGTCACGCAGCGTTAACCGGTATCGCTATTGGTGTTTTGCTTGGCGAGCCACCAGAAAACCCAATCATTGGTTTGTTTAGCTTCTGTATGATCTTCGCTCTGCTTCTTCATTTTGTAAGAAACAGAACCAACGTGCCATACGATACCCTAGTCGGTGTTTTCCTTGCACTAGCGTTAGCGGTTGGTGCGGCATTGCTGATGTATGTGGCACGTAAGATCAATATTCACATGCTTGAGAATGTACTGTTTGGTTCAATTCTTACCGTAACGGACCAAGATTTGATGATTCTCGCAGGCAGTTGCGCACTCATCATTTTGCTCTTAATACCAACGTTCAACCGTATTCTGCTGACTTGTATCAGCCCTGATATTGCCAAGGTACGTGGTTACAACACCAGTTTCTACGACTACTTGTTTGTCATGATGATCACCTTAGTGACGATTGCAGCCGTGAAGATAGTGGGTGCGGTTCTGGTCGGCGCGTTATTGCTGATCCCAGGAGCAACAGCTCGACTGCTAACTAAACGCATGGGCAGCTTTGTTTTACTGTCTGCGTTGTTGGCAACTATCGCATGTTTGGTCGGAACAGTATTGCCGATGGAACTTAAACTGCCAGTGCCATCGGGTGCGTCAATCATCATCGTTTCCGCAACATTTTTCCTAGCGGCAACGCTATACCGAATTGTAAGAAAGGCATAATCATGACTTCTTTAATGAATCGTATTTCAAGTTCACTAAAAGCAACGGCTCAAGTGAGTGCAGTCAGCAGCATATTGTTAGGTACCCCAATCGTGTCTTTCAACGTAAATGCAGAGGATATCCTCACCAGTACGCCCGTGACCTACGCGTTAGCGACAGAGCTAACCAAAGGCACTGACATTACGACCGAGTACCTACCACCAAAACGCTACGGTATTGATCGTCTGCCGAATTGGTTTGGTACCAAGGGCGTAAGCAAAGTACTTAAATCAGGTGAAAAGGCGACCGTTGCGTTAACGTTGTCATCCATCTGGCAAGCTGATCCTACCTTTGTATACGCAAGACAAGGTAACATCCGTTTGGTTGAGGTGGATGCGGCTCAAGCGATTACACCGCGTGCACAAGGTGTTGCGGCGATTACATTGTCGAATGGTGATGTGTCTAAATACGCCTGGTTAAACCCAACTAACTTAACGCGTATGGCGGCAATTGTAGCTGACGACTTTAAGTTATTGTGGCCAGCACAATCTGAGACGATTGATAGCAACCTACAACGCGTGATGCTTGATGTTCGTGAACTGATTAACAAGCAACAGGCGGTGTTATTGGATAACGACGTAGATTCAGTGTTGTTGCTTTCAGAAAGCTTGGAAGATTTTGTTTCAGGTAGCCAACTGTTTGTTGAAGAACGTATGTTCAAAGCCGAACTGGAATGGACAAAACAAGACAAAGCCAAGCTCAAAGCGATGTTTTTTGAAGATGATACTCTATGGTTAGTCACAGCGAAAAAGCCAAGCAACTTAATTAAATCACTAGTTCCGAATGAGCGTATCTTAGTGGTTGATTCCGTTGATCGTTGGGGACGAGTGGGGATTGATGCAAAAGCGCCGTTTGCACGCTGGGAAGTACAGCCTTTCAAAAGTTAATCAGTGAAATTAAAAGCGGTAGGATCAAAAAAAGCAGCCTAAATAGAGGCTGCTTTTTTGTATTTGTCCATTGGCTCCGTTTAGAGTGTTAGACAAGAGAACTGCGAGTTTAAAACTTACTCTACAGCTTTTTCCTCTTCAGCTTCAACAGTTGCTTCGACTGCCCCCTCAACTTGTTCTTGAGCGGCTTTCTCTTGTTCTTCCGCTTCCATTTTTGCGCGGTCAGCTTTAGAAATGTAGCGAGGTTTGTTGCTACCATGCAGTTTTGAATTCGCCTGTTTCTGCTTCTTTTTTAGAATTTGATTAATTTTTTTCTTACGGTTCATTGCTGCATAGCCTTGTATTTAGTTTAGGCGGTGGAGGATAATCATTTTAGTTCTAGAACTCAATATTTACATGGTACTCAGCAAGGAAAATATCACTATGCAGGCAGTCGAGACCGAACGTTTACGATTAAGAATGATTACCTATCAAGATGCGGCGTTTATTCAACGATTATACAGCTCAGAAGATTTCCTGCGTTACATTGGTGATAAGGAAATCAGCGATACTGAAAAGGCTGTGGAGTACATCGAAAACAACATTCTTAAGATGCATGAAGAGAAAGGCGTCTGTTTGTTGATGGTTGAAATCAAGGATTCTTCAACACCAATTGGTATCTGCGGATTAATCAAAAGGGATACCTTAGAGTCGCATGATATTGGTTATGGTTTCGTTCCTGAAGTCTATGGTAAAGGTTTTGCCCAAGAAGCAGCGGAAGCGATAATTGAACAAGCTAAGCAGAATGCTGACATCGGTCATTTAGTTGCCATCACAACCTCTGATAACATTCGAAGTATCGCATTGCTGACTAAACTAGGTTTTGTGTTTGAGCGAGTCGAAGACGTATTAAGTGAAAGCGTCAATCTCAACCTGTACGGTTTATCTCTGGGCAATTAATCATGTTTCAACATAACAACATTCTTCAAGGTGAACTCGCAACGGAGTACAAAACCGTTATAGCGATGGTGCACATCTACTGTAAAGCTCACCACGGTGAAGATCGTCAGAATAACGCGTTATGTGAAGAGTGTGAGCAACTGTTGCGTTACGCCGAAACACGGCTCGATAGATGTCCTTATGGTGAAGCAAAACCGACCTGTAACAAGTGTCCAATTCATTGCTATAAACCTGATCCGAAAGAGCAAATGCGTTTAGTGATGCGTTATGCCGGGCCACGAATGCTACTTAAGCATCCTATCTTAGCGATTCGACATTTGATACATGAAAAACGAAAGGTGCCAGAGAAGCCACTGCTGAATGTGTCTAACCGCCATATGAGAATGAACAAGAAGTAAATTATGCTCTAAAAACGGTTATACCAAAAATGAAAAAGGTCTGATTTATCAGACCTTTTTGTGTTTATAGCCGATGCCTAAACCTAAAACCTTGAACGTAAGAGATTATGCCGCTTGTGGTTCTTCGTATGTCACCGTTAGGTTGTTGATCCAGCGTCGGCTTAGGTAACGATGAGAACAAATTACCAGTTTCACCACTTCTTCTACCAACATCAAACCATAGATGTATTTGAAATCCCATCCAGCGACAAACGCGCCGTAGACACATACTGGAATACCCACCATCCACATCGCAATGAAATCCATACGCAGGCAGAACGCATTATCGCCACCAGCGCGAATAATACCGTTGATGATCACCATGTTCAGCATGCGAATCACCACAGCAAAACACATAATGGCTATTGCAGGTGAAGCGAGTGGGTAGAGTGCACCTGTAGAAAGGTTCAGCCATGTTAGAACATGCTCTTTGCCCATAAACAGTAGCAATCCAACAACCGCGCCGAAGCCAACGACGGCTTTAATGAATGTCAACCCCATGCTCATTGCATCATCAAATTCATCACGACCCAGTGAGTGACCAAGTAGCACTGAACATGCCACCGAAATACCAAAGAAAATCGAGTAACACAACGACTCAAACGGCGCGAGCATAGAGAACACGGCAAGTTCCGTTGTGCCCATGTGACCGAAGATCATTTGGTACGCCATCGTTCCCATTGCCCATAACACGGCATTCATCGTGAGTGGCAAAGCAATACGACGGTAAGATAACCATAATGACGGACGATGTGGTGAGCTAGGCGTGGTTAACAACCAGTGTTTACGCATGCGCATGTAGCCGTACATTAAGCCAACTTGAATTGCGCGAGCGAGTGTCGTCGCCAGTGCTGCACCTGCTACGCCCATAGCGGGAATACCAAAAGCACCTTTGATTAGAACGAAGTTAAGCGCAATGTTGAGTGCAATGGTCACCGCGCCCAATAGTAGTGGAGTTACGGTGTCACCCGATGAGCGCATGCTTGCTTCTACTACGACGACAATGTGAGTCAGCAGTAGAACAGGGAAGCCATACCATAGGTAAGTCGCGCCAAGTTCAATTACGGTTTGATCGCTGGTTTGCAACATCATTAAAAACTGAGAACCAAGAGTGATGATTGCAGTAACAGGCAACAGAACTTTTAAGCCAAACACCATAGCGATAGATGATACTGTTCGCGCGCTTTTTCGGTCATTCCTTCCCCAGTATTGAGCAACTAATGTTCCGTTTGCTGAGGCCAACCCTGCCATAATCATAATCGCAACGAAGTGCCATTTTGATGCAATTCCCACAGCGGCAGCTGCTTCCATACCATAATCACTGACCATTAAGACGTCAGCAAGGGCAAGAATAGCCACCAGTGCACTTTGCAAAGCAACGGGCAAACCAAGTTTAACGATACGAGGTAAGATGCTTTCTGGCTTGTTATTCATAGATGAGTTAGGGTTGATGTTAGTTGTCATAAGCTCTCCGATTTATGGCAGAACTATAGTGACTTGAGTGAAGTAACAACATGTTTAAAAAACAACAAAACCTGTGCGAATCCGTCATTGATGTTATGAAGCCTAAAACAACGTGGCAAGATGAAGTTTTTCTCGCAGAGCATTGCAAAGAACGTTTTTTGACCGTTGAAGATATCCCAGAGATGAAAAGCTGCGGTGTCTATATGGGTGGCATGGCGAAGCTGTATGACGCGTATTGGGTTGAGCGTGAATCTGTGAATGTTCATACGTTGATTTTTACTCAAGAAGGAGGCGGAATACTCACCACCTCAACCTCGGTACAAGCCATCACGCCATACACGCTTGTGGTTCTGCCTGCGGGAACGTCATTTCGCTTCGAGCTTGATCCTCAATACAATTATTGGAAAATGGCGTGGATGCTGACGCCTGATACATTGCAATGGCAACATATTGCGGGCTTGGGTCAGAGTATTGTGCCTTTCGGAGAGTGCGAACAGGTTTGGTCGCTGATGAACTTGATTCACTTTGAAATTGGCGGCCGTGCAAGTTATAGAAAACTCCTCATGAGCGAGATCATTCGAACCCTAACGGGGTTTGAGCCTAAATCGACCAACACCACAGCGCGTGTTCAAGCGTTATACAACGAAATCGAAAGTAGTCTGCATTTAACGTGGACAGTGGCAGGTATGGCGGAGCGGGTGTTTATCAGTGAAGAACAGCTAAACCGAGTGACTAAATTACTGTTTAACGTTTCCCCTCGTAGCAAGTTGATCCAGCTTAGAATGGACAAAGCGACCAGTTTGTTGAAACATCAAGATTGGTCGGTGTCGATGATTGCCAATCGATTAGGCTACAAAGATCCTTATAATTTCTCACATCGTTTCAAAAAGCATTTTGGGCTGTCACCAAGTCAATACCGAAAGAGTCACCGAGTCACAAGTTAAGCGACTGCTCTTTTGTTTGAAGGGTTAGGAAGGTTGTGATGTTGATGTTTTTCAATTTTGGCGTCGAATTTTATGTGTTTATGGGTTTTCTTATCGAGGTTGACTTCCCAAAATTGAAAAGGGGGCTTCTCCTTGAAACTAAATAGTCTGAATGAGAGCCCCCCAAACATCATCAATTGTCACAATGCAGCGACTTGTGTGATTATAATTCAATGATACAGACGCGATTTAATTACTTACTCGCCTGCGATTTGAAGAGGAGAGCGTTTGAGGCTCGCCATAAGCATGTAAATAGTTGTCGCAAGCAGAGACGCAAATAGGTAAGTAAATAGACCTGCTTGTGAATCCATGAAGCTGTCTGCTACTAGTGGGCCTGCAACCGAACCAATGCTGTAACAAAGCAGCATGATTTGAGTCACTGAAACCAGATAGCTTGGGTTTAAGTTACGGCAACCTAAGTTAATTGCTATAGGGTAAAGGGCAAATGTCGCCATCCCCAACACAAACAAGCTCATGCCTAACATTTGAAGCTCGTGATTCATAGTCAATGCAGCAATGCTCGCGACACCGAGTAAGCTGAACAAAGCCATCAACAGAACTTGACCTACATAACGTGATAACCAAGTCACCATAGGCTGAACAGCCATACCCCCCATAATAACCAAAGCCATTAAGCTTCCAATGTCAGATTGAGAAATGTTGCGCTGAGCTAGCTCAACAGGCATCAAGCCATAAATCGCGCCTAGCGTTAGGCCCGATACGATACAACCAATTAGAGCGCTGTGGCTCAACTTGCTGACTTGCTTAAAAGACAAAGACTGCGCATCGTGGATCGGTGGTGGTGTCGCTTGTCCGTATATTAATACAATGATTGCCCCAAACAACAGGGTGAAAATTGCGATGAAAGGGACACCGCCTGTAATCCCTAGGTAACCAATGCCAAGCTGACCAATAGCCGAGCCACCATAGAGTGAACACATATAGATAGCTAAGCGTTTTGCTCGTTGTGACTCTTCACCGCTCATTAACCAAGATTCAACGATCACGAAAATGCCTGCCACAGAAACACCTGCGACAAAGCGAGCAAGTAACCATATTGTTTGGTGTGGAAGCATTGGTAACACAATGATTGTAGAGATGAAAATGCTCAGTGCCATCACAAATGCGTCTTTGTGACCAATACGAGCAATTGCACGTTCAATCAATAACGTACCAGCCAGTAGACCCGCATAGAATGCACTCGCCAGCCAACTCGATAAACTACTGTCTAGGCCATACTCAGAAAGCATTAATGGTAGTGAGCTCATTAAGTAGCCTGAAGCGATCGCGTAAAAAGACAGCGCAATAACCGGAACGGTGATGCGAGTTGGTGGTTGAACGTTTTCCAATGCAGGAGCCTCTATCTAAAGTGAAAGAAATTAAGAATTTTCCGCGACTATGTAGTAGAAAGTGAATTGGGTAAAACGAATAAAAATGGTCGTTAAGATAAAAGAGATCTATCGTCTATATACACCAAAATACAATGAAGATATTTTATGATCTGTTATCAATTTATAAGGTTAGAAAAGCCGTTAATCCTTTTATCATTGGCTTTTAATTTGGAAGAGAATAGACCGTTGACTTGAACTTAGTTACAAAACAAATTCAATGAACCGTATATAGACACGCGTGTATCCGTGAGAAATCGAAGAAGTGTTGATGTGCCACCCCGATGTGGAAATGGTCGCGGCGGTGGGTGAACGATCATGATCCTCTAGACGAAATCTAGTCGAAAAAATTCGCGCTCATGTGGTGCTTCACGAACATACACAATGTGATAGTGCTATGTTGATAGCATGGTGTAGTGAGCAACTCGCGACTACCAATACCCTTGCAAGGTGTTCATTCGTAAAGCGCTACCAATGACGGCGACAGGCAAAATTTTGAAACGAGAATTACACCCACTAGAAATAACGGAGATGACCAATGGATAGTTATGATTTTATTGTTGTTGGCGGAGGTTCGGCTGGGTGTGTGATGGCTTCTCGGTTGTCGGAAGATCCTAATGTGACGGTTTGCTTGTTAGAAGCGGGCGGTAAAGACACGAGCCCCTTTATTCACACACCCGTTGGCGTGGTCGCGATGATGCCAACCAAACTCAATAATTGGGCATTCGAAACGGTTGAACAGCCGGGTTTGAACGGTCGTAAAGGCTACCAACCAAGGGGAAAGACACTTGGCGGGTCTAGCTCTATCAATGCAATGATGTATGCCCGTGGGCACCGCTACGACTACGACACATGGGAAAGCTTAGGTAATGCTGGCTGGAACTATGAATCGTGTCTGCCTTACTTTAAAAAAGCAGAGAATAACGAAGTCCACCAAGATGAATATCACGGCCAAGGTGGTCCTCTTAATGTGGCTAACCTTCGATCTCCAAGCCCTATGTTGGAACGTTATTTAACGGCGTGTGAATCGATAGGTGTGCCTCGTAATGAGGATATTAACGGTGCTGCTCAGTTTGGGGCGATGCCGACGCAGGTAACACAGCTGAATGGCGAACGATGCAGTGCTGCCAAGGCTTACTTAACGCCAAACCTTTCACGAACGAATCTCACGGTCGTTACTAAAGCCACCACACATAAGGTCTTGTTTGAAGGCAAGAAGGCGGTCGGCGTTGAATATGGCTCTAACGGAAAGCGTTATCAAATACGTTCTAACAAAGAGGTGATTCTATCTGCTGGCGCGTTTGGTTCTCCGCAATTGCTGTTACTGTCGGGTGTCGGTGCTGAAGCTGAACTAGAGACGCATGGCATCGAACAAGTTCATGAATTACCTGGAGTGGGAAAGAACCTTCAAGACCATATCGACTTAGTGCACTCGTACAAATGCAGTGAAAAGCGTGAAACCTTCGGCATCTCGCTGCAAATGGCCTCTGAAATGACCAAAGCCTTACCGCTATGGCACAAAGAACGCCGCGGTAAGATGAGCAGCAATTTTGCAGAGGGGATAGGCTTTCTCTGTTCCGAAGAGCATATCGCTGTGCCGGATTTAGAGTTTGTATTTGTGGTCGCTGTTGTAGATGACCACGCCAGAAAAATACATACCAGTCATGGGTTTACCTCTCACGTCACCTTACTACGACCGAAAAGCATAGGAACCGTGATGCTCAATAGCAGTGATCCCTATGATCCGCCTAAGATCGATCCTGCGTTTTTCAGTCATCCTGAAGATATGGAGATCATGATTAAGGGTTGGAAGAAGCAGTATCAAATGTTAGAGAGTTCCGCGTTTGATGATATCCGTGGCAACGCTTTCTACCCCGTAGACGCCAGTGATGACAAGGCTATCGAGCAAGATATTCGCAACCGTGCAGACACACAATATCACCCGGTGGGTACCTGTAAAATGGGACCTAGTAGCGATTCATTAGCAGTGGTGGACAAAGATCTCAAAGTTTATGGATTGGATAATTTGAGAGTCATTGATGCTTCTGTGATGCCGACACTGATTGGGGCAAACACCAATGCACCAACCATTATGATTGCCGAGAAAGTCGCAGACCAGATCAAACAGCAATACGGATTAGGTAAGCAAGAATCTAGTATTCAAGAGAAAGGCGAAGCTGTGGTTTAATTCAAGAAGTTAAGTGATAACCATAAATAAAACAGTAGGTTAGAGAGTCTTGGTTTGATACGACTCTCTAACCTATTTTTGTGTGCTTACTTAGCTAGTGCTTGATTAAGCCACTGATCAAATTGACCTTTTGGCAGTGCACCGTTAATCGTATCGACACGTTTACCGTCTTTAAACACCATCACGGTCGGAATGCTTCTGATTTGATACATTGCTGCGAGCTGCTGCTGAGCTTCAGTATCAATCTTAACGAATCGAACATCTCCAGAGCGTTCTTTTGCAACGTCACTGAACACTGGCGCAAAGCCAACACATGGGTTGCACCATGTCGCCCAGAAATCGACAACCACAGGTTGTGAACTGTTCAAGATAGATTGAAAATTAAGTGACGTTCCCTCGATAGGAGCGCCATCGAGCAGTGCTGTTTTGCACTTACCACAAGTTGGGCTTTCTGAAATTCTTTCTGAAGGAACTCGGTTTACGCCATTACAAGAAGGGCAGCGTGTGTTGAATGTAGACATAACTTTCTCTTTTTATTGCAACTCCGTGGCTAACGCGATTTACGAATCACGCACAGAGCGCTTATACTGTTTAAAACTAGAATACGATACTTAAATAAAAACAAACAATAAATAGGTAAATGATGACAAAATTTTACGCCGAAATTACTGGCTGGGGAAAGTGTCTGCCACCAGCCGTGCTGTCCAATGATGATCTAAGCACTTTCATTGATACGTCTGACGAGTGGATTCGAACTCGAACTGGTATCGAAAACCGTCGTATCAGTCATGTAAATACCTCTGAGCTAGCGACTGTTGCTGCGAAACATGCCATGGCGTGTGCTGGTCTAGCGGCTGAAGACATCGACCTAGTTATCATCGCGACGTGCAGCCCAGACTCACTGATCCCAAACACTGCATCTAAGGTTCAACAGAACCTAGGCATTAAAAGCGCAGCGGCTTTCGACCTTAACGCTGCGTGTACTGGCTTCATTTACGGTGTTGAAACGGCGACTCGACTGATTCAAGCGGGTAACTACCGCAATGCGATCGTTGTAGGCGCAGAACGCCTGTCATTCTTCATTGATTGGACCAAGCGTGATACCGCGGTTCTTTTCGGTGATGGCGCTGGCGCTGTGGTTCTATCTCGCACCGAAGAACAAGTTGGCTTACAAGAAGCGCAAATCGGTTGTGACGCAGAGGGCCGTGACATTCTAGCAGTACCAAAATTCGGTACATCTATGGACCGCTTTGCTGCTGATAACGGTTACTGGGACTTTGATTTCGTTGGTAAAGAGATCTTCAAGCGTGCAGTGAAAGGCATGGGCGCAGCGGCACACACAGTGTTGAGCCGCACAGGTATCTCAACCGACAACATCGACGTTGTGATCCCGCACCAAGCGAACATCCGAATCATTCAAACTCTGTGTGATATGGCGGGTATCGATCGTGAGAAAGCGTTTGTTAACATCCAAAATTACGGCAACACATCCGCAGCGACTGTGCCAATCGCATTGTGTGAATCGCTAGAGCAAGGTTTCGTTAAGCCTAACGACAACATTCTTGTTGCAGCATTTGGTGCGGGTTTAACGTGGGGTGCTGGCCACATTAAGTGGGGCAGCCGCGTTGAACCGTTAGGTCAATCGGATGCTAAGCTTCCGGAAGCTGATAAATCTGCTTTAGAGCTTCTAGAAAGAGCCATTTTACACTGTAAAACGCGTCCTAATTCTGAGAACGAATAGTAGTATGGCCCAAGTTCGTTTTATGACAGAAGCCGATCTCGATGTGGCGGCTTTGGTTCATCAATCTGCCTTTGTTCGACAGAAAAACTCACGATATTGGTTACAATGTAACTTAAACGCTTCACCACGATTTCTTAACTTTGTTGTTGAAAGCGAAGGTGAAGTTGTTGGTTACATTATTTGGGTGCAGAAAAGCGGGTTTAGACCTGAAGCTGTTTTAGAACTAGAGCAACTTGCCGTGTTAACAACTGCGCAGGGGAAAGGATTGGGCAAAAAGCTGATTCTGGACTCCTTGCCGCAAGTGAAACAGAAGCTAGCAGAGCAAGGATCGATGCTAAAACATGTGCTAGTGACGACCAGAGCGGATAACTTTGCACAAAAGCTCTATCAGTCGACATTAGGCGCTGAAGTCGAAACTACGATTTCAAACCTGTACTCTGCTGATGAAGTGCTTATGATAGCTCGTAATGTAGGTGAGCGAATCTGATCGCAGAGTGATTAGAACTCATTATAATCAGCGATATAAGTCGACCACGATCGATAAACGTTTTATTAGGGGCTAAGTTAGTCCCTTTTGTTATTTCTTAGGAAGTGTTTTGAAGAAAGTTTTAGCAATTGGCTACGTTTGGCCAGAACCGAATTCATCGGCGGCTGGCAGCCACATGATGTCTCTTTTACGTCTATTTAAGAGACAAGGTTGGTCAGTTGAATTTGCAACGCCAGCTCAAGAAACCGAGCACATGATCGATCTCTCTGAAGAGGGCATCACGAGCCAATCTATTCAGCTAAATTGCGATAGCTTTGACCAGTACATCGAAGAGTTGCAGCCTGATGTTGTTATGTTTGACCGTTTCATGATGGAAGAACAATTTGGCTGGCGCGTTGAGAAGGTATGCCCGAATGCCTTTAAGCTACTGGATACTGAAGATTTACAGTTCCTACGCAATGCTCGTCATGAAGCTGTTAAGAAAGAAACGGAATTGACCAAAGCACATTTGTACAGCGATTTAGCTAAACGTGAAATTGCCGCTATTCTGCGCTGTGATCTTTCGTTGATCATTTCAAGTTACGAGATGGAACTGCTTCAATCCGAGTTCAATATCGACCCCAAACTGCTTCATCACTTGCCGTTCATGGTTGATCTTAATACGCTTCCGGTAAGCACGAAAAGCTTTGAAGAACGTAGGCATTTCATGACGATAGGTAACTTTAGACATGCGCCTAACTGGGATGCTGTACTTCAGTTACAAAAGATTTGGCTGAAGATTCGCAAACAGCTGCCTGACACTGAACTTCATATTTACGGATCTTACCCACCGCCGAAAGCCACGGCTTTGCACAACCCTAAAACTGGTTTCCATATCAAAGGTTGGGCGAAAGATGCTCAAGAAGTGATGGAGCAAGCTCGAGTGTGTGTCGCGCCACTGCGTTTTGGTGCGGGCATTAAAGGTAAGTTGCTTGATGCAATGAAGCTGCAAACTCCAAACGTGACCAGTGAAATTGGTAGTGAAGGCATGTTGCCGCAAGGTGAGTTGCAATGGCCGGGCGCGGTTGCAGACGATATCGACGAGTTTGTTGAACAAGCTGTTGCTCTTTATAACGATGAAGAGAAGTGGCTCAAGGCTCAAAGTCAGTGTCATTCAATTCTTGAAGCGCACTATGAACAGAATCAACTGGGCGATAAATTGATCGAGCGTTTGATTGCGTTAGACTCCGAGCTTGAGTCTCATCGGCTGGATAACTTCTTTGGTTCGATGCTTAAGCACCACAGCATGGCAAGTACTAAGTACATGTCGCAGTGGATTGCTGAGAAGAACAAGATTAAATAACTGTTCTTTTACCAGACAGAAGAAATCTTAAGCCCTTAGGTTAACGCCTAGGGGCTTTTTTCATGCAGGATGCTTGTAAATTCCAGACTTACAAACCGAAACATACTAGCTTTATATTAGCATTGACTAATTTATATTTATTAGTAAACTCTAATTTATAGGTTGTTATGAGTTTATGATGTATATGGATAGGAGAGGTCTGTGCTTAGTTTGATTCCTTGGGATGCTTTTTTCGGTGGCATTTTGTTAGGCGTGTCGGCCATTGTTTTAATGTTGGGGATTGGTCGAGTTGCTGGTATTAGTGGCATTGTCAGCCGACTATTGCCAATTGGCACCAGTAATAAAGAACGTAAAGACGCGGATACAGCAAACACCGAAAAACATTGGCGACTTGCTTTTGTTGTCGGAATGGTCGCGAGCGGTTGGTTATTGATTCCAACGGGCTACCAACTTCCTCAATTAAAAGAGATCAACGCCGCAGTGGTTATCATAGCCGGCCTTTTGGTGGGCTTCGGCACTAAGGTTGCAAATGGCTGTACGAGCGGCCATGGCATTGTGGGAATGGCACGTTTGTCTAAACGTTCAATTGTCGCGACTTGTGTGTTTATGGGTGTGGCAATGGCAACTGTGTTGGTTAAGAATCTGATTGGTTTGGGGGCGTAATGAAAAACTCTTCGTTTACTATCGTTATTGGCTTGCTCGCAGGTCTTCTTTTCGGCGCTGGCATGATCATTTCAGGCATGGTTGATCCAAACAAAGTACTTGGCTTTTTAGACATTACAGGCGACTGGGATATCAGCTTGGCATTCGTCATGGGTGGCGCGTTATTGGTGTTCGCTCCGTTTTATCATTTGGTCATTAAAAAGCGCTCTCAAGCGGTCAATGGCGAACCGTTAGATAGCCGTAACAACCCGCTAATCGACAGAAAGCTGATTCTAGGTTCAACTGCCTTTGGTTTAGGTTGGGGGATTGCAGGCTTTTGCCCGGGGCCTGCAGTAACCAGCCTTAGTGGCGGTAACCCAACGGTATGGCTGTTCGTCTTAAGCATGCTGGTGGGAATGTGGCTGGCGGGACGTACGAATAAAACCTTCTAGCAGTGCGGATATTGCTTATCCGATAGGCTGATATGACCATTTGAGAGGTTGACTCGCTTTAAGTAAAAAGCCAGTCAGCCTCTTTCCGTATCTACTATTTTCTATTATCTGAGGATATCTGAAACCTACTTGTTGATCGTTGTTGAAACTGGGCAATGGTCGCTAAGTTTGTAATCAAGCACATCCTGCGTTTCAAATACCTTCTGCTTTGCAGGAGAAGCATTTAGCGACTTACTCACTACAATATGATCAATCACAGAGCGGAACTGGTGCGTGCGATGGTTATTGCGGTTAGATCGTACCTTACAATCTGATCGAGTTTTTCTTGTTGCCAACTGAGCATCGGTATTTTGCGTCATATCTTTCCACATCCAATCTCTTGAGTAGGATAGGTTATGGTTGAAATCGCCTAGTATCGCGTAATCCTGACCGTTTCTTTCTCTTTGCTGAATCCACTTATTGAGTTGTTGTGCTTGGTCTTTGAGTCTTGAACAATCGCGGTTCGACTTGTAAGCGCCGCTGCAACCCGCCTTTAAATGCACAGACAACATGTAAATCGGCTTGCTTTCCGTTTCTACGACCATGTAACTGGCAAACCTAAGCTTGCTGTTAGCACTCGACTCCAGAAGAAAGTCAGCGTAGTCGGTGAGTGTGATTCCTCTACGAACCGCGAACCCTGTGTATTGGTTCACTTCTTTGAACTGATGGTTACTGTTTTCGGGTAATGCTCGGTCAGACATCAATATCTTGTATTGATCGCCGGCGATGCGCTGAATGGCATTTACGTCGTCGACTTCTTGAAAGGCGACCACATCCGCATCTAAGGATTGAAAGTATTCTTCAAGTTTGTCGAAATCAGCTTGATCACGTTGGGCAGAAAACTTATTCACAGCCTCGTTGGTTGATAACCATTCGATATTCCAACTGGATATGGTCAAAGGTTCAGCAAATGTCTGGCTACTGAGTAAGCAAGCTAACATTATCCACTTTTGAAGTCGTTTCATCCCAAATATCCCTAATTTTGGTGTCCAATATAGTTGAGCCGTTATCCTACAACACTTACCAAAAATTCAACTCTTTTTAGCAGTTTTTTTATTGTTACATTGTTTCTTTTCGACTTGAGAACTCACGTAATAATATTGGATTTATCTTGTTCAGCGTGCGCGTTTTATTGATCCAAATCAATACTCAAAGTTGGTGGTTCTCGTTAAATACGCCACAATATCTAGTGTTAGTTAAACGATAAATCGCTCTATATAGTGTGTTTGTGGATAAGTCTGTGAGTACCTCAAGAGTAAGGAGAAGTGGTGAAATCAATCGTAATCAAGCGTGATGGCTCAAGAGCTCCATTCAATAGAGATCGCATCCAAGCTGCAGTGGAAGCAGCGTCAGACAAAGCCGATAAGGAAATTGCTATTTATGCACTGAATGTGGCATTAGCAGTTGAGTTGAAGCTCGAAGACTACGATGAAGTTCATATCTCTGAAATTCAAACCATGGTCGAGAACGAGCTAATGCAGGGACCATACAAGTCTCTGGCTCGTGCCTACATTGAATATCGTCATGACCGCGACATCGCACGTGAGAAGCAAAGCGCTTTAACTCGCGAGATCGAAGGTTTGATCGAAGAAAGCAATGTTGATCTGATCAATGAGAATGCCAACAAAGACGGTAAAGTTATCCCAACTCAGCGTGACTTGCTGGCGGGTATCGTGGCTAAACACTATGCAAAAACTCACATTTTGCCGCGTGACATCGTACAAGCTCACGAGTGTGGTGACATTCACTACCACGATCTAGACTACGCACCGTTCTTCCCAATGTTTAACTGTATGCTTATCGACTTGAAAGGCATGTTAACGCATGGCTTCAAGATGGGTAACGCGGAAATCGACACACCTAAATCGATTTCTACAGCAACAGCGGTAACGGCACAGATCATCGCACAAGTGGCGAGCCACATTTACGGCGGTACTACGATTAACCGTATCGACGAGGTTCTAGAACCTTACGTGATGGCGAGTTACGAAAAGCACTTATCGCTAGCGAAAGAGTGGGACATTCATAGCCCAGAAGCTTTTGCTATCTCTCGTACCGAGAAAGAGTGTTACGACGCGTTCCAATCTTTGGAATACGAAGTAAACACGCTACACACGGCTAACGGTCAAACACCATTCGTTACGTTTGGTTTTGGTCTAGGCGAAAGCTGGGGTTCAAAACTGATTCAGCAATCTATCTTGAAAAACCGCATCGCAGGTTTGGGTAAGAACCGCAAAACAGCGGTATTCCCTAAACTGGTGTTTGCAATCAAAGATGGTTTGAACCACCAGAAGCAAGATCCAAACTACGACATCAAGCAATTAGCGCTTGAATGTGCGTCTAAGCGTATGTATCCAGACATCCTTAACTACGACAAAATAGTAGAAGTGACAGGGTCATTTAAAACCCCTATGGGTTGCCGTAGCTTCTTGAATACTTACGAAGAAAACGGTGAGTTAATTCATGAAGGCCGTAACAACTTAGGTGTTGTTAGCCTGAACTTGCCACGTATTGCGATTAACGCAAAACAAGATATGACTAAGTTCTACGAACTGCTTGATGAAAAACTGAAGCTAGCTCGTCGTGCGCTAGAAACTCGTATTTCTCGTCTAGAAAACGTGAAAGCACGTGTTGCTCCAATTCTATACATGGAAGGTGCATGTGGCGTTCGCTTGAAAGCAGATGACTCTATTGCAGATATCTTCAAGAATGGTCGTGCATCTGTTTCTCTTGGTTACATTGGTATCCACGAAGCAATGACTGCGCTTTACGGCACAGACGTTCACTTGTACGACGACGGCGAAATGCGTGCTAAAGCGCTTGAGCTGGTGGAGTACATGAAGCGTGAAGTGGAATCTTGGACGAAAGAGACAGGTTACGCATTCAGCCTATACGGCACACCAAGTGAAAACCTATGTAGCCGTTTCTGCAGCATCGACACTAAAGAGTTTGGTGTGATTGATGGCGTAACAGACCGTGGTTACTACACAAACAGCTTCCACTTAGATGTGCAGAAGAAAGTGAACCCATACGACAAGATCGATTTCGAGATGCCTTATCCTGAAATTTCTAGCGGCGGTTTTATCTGTTACGGCGAATTCCCGAACATGCAGAAGAACATCGAAGCACTAGAAAACGTATGGGATTACAGCTACACACGTGTTCCTTACTACGGCACCAACACGCCGATAGATGAGTGCTACGAATGTGGTTACAACGGTGAGTTCGACTGTACAAGTAAGGGCTTTACGTGTCCTAAGTGTGGCAACCATGACTCAACCAAAGTATCGGTAACACGCCGTGTTTGTGGTTACCTTGGTAGCCCAGATGCACGACCATTTAACTTTGGTAAGCAAGAAGAAGTTAAACGCCGCGTTAAGCACCTTTAATCTAACGAAGGATCTTGGTTAAGATCTGCGATCGTTAGCTAGTGAACTTAGAAGAGCTACGTTCCAAGAAATAAGATTGGTATCGACGCTATGTCGATACCAATTCTTTCGTTTCAGTTGTTACAACACATCTTCTCAAACTATTAAGTAATCACGAGTTTTCAATACTGCCTTATGAATTATCACCAATACCACCCAATCGACGTTGTAAATGGCCCAGGAACACGCTGCACTTTGTTTGTGTCGGGTTGTGTACACCAGTGTCGCGGGTGTTATAACCAATCGACGCAGAGGTTGGACTCTGGGCATTTGTTTACTCAAGAACTACAAGACCACATTATCGCTGATCTCAATGATCCACGAATCAAGCGTCGTGGCTTGTCGCTTTCTGGTGGTGATCCTTTGCATCCTGCAAACGTTTCTGAAGTGCTTAAGCTTGTTCAGCGTGTAAAAGCAGAATGTGAAGGCAAAGACATCTGGATGTGGACGGGTTACGAGCTCGACAAACTCGACGAAAAGCAGAAGCAAGTACTTGAATATGTTGATACTTTGATTGATGGCCGCTTTGAGCAAGATAAAGCAGATCCAATGTTGGATTGGCGTGGTAGTTCAAACCAAATGATTCATCGATTTACTGACTTATAAGCTTGTTCTGATTCAGGACTCTCGTATAAGAAACAGAAAAAAGGGCTTCATCGTTAGCGAAATGCTACAAATCAGCCCTTGGGTGTGAGTTCTTTGAATCTATCGCCCGCACGTTAGTGTCGGTTTGGCGCCTGCTTAAATAGGAATGTGCTCAGGCTCGTCGATTAAATTGTTTATCCATTTCTTAGATTGAATCCTCTGACTGGTCAGAGCTATTTTGGCTAGCTCTTCCTGCAGTACAATCATCAAAACCCATTCTAGCGGCCAACCCAACACCAGCGCAGTAAAGTAGGCAAGGGGGATACCAATCGCCCATTGGCCAAACAGATCGATGAAGATGCTGTAGTTGATGTCTCCACCGCTTTTGAGCACACCACCAATGCCAACCATATTGAAGACTCTTAGTATCATGCCTAGTGCCATGACTAAGGTGACGTTAACAGCCGTCCCTTTGAGCTCTAAGTGAGTAAGACCGATCATGTATACGATCGCGGGTTTAGCAAACCAGCATAACAAGGCTAATAGAGCGGCGAGCCCACAGCTGACCAATACATACCCCCAAGCAGTATTCTCAACACGTTGATAGTTCTTGGCGCCGATCTCGTTGCCTAAAATGATCGAAGCCGCGACTGCAAACCCCATGAACGCCGAGATCAAGATGCTTTCTACTGGCGATAGCAGTGAGATTATCGCAAGCTCGCCAACACCCATCTGACCAACAATAACGTTATAAATCAGTATTCCGCCCGCCCAAGCCGTATCATGAACCAACATCGGAATTGCTATCTTGAAATACTTCTTTCTATGCTTCGGCAATATCGTATCGCGCCAATTACTCAGTGTTGGGAACAAGTGAGCGTAGTGTCTCTTCGCCATCACAAGTAGGGCAATCGTTTGAAAGAATCGAGAGACAGCGGTGCCAATTGCAGCTCCTACAACACCTAGTTCAGGGAAGCCAAATAATCCGAATATCAGCAATGCATTGAGAATCGCGTTGACGATGATCGCCCAGATACTGATTTTGGTGGGTAGCTTTGCTTCGCCCACCGAGCGCAGCGCGCTTTCTAGCGGCACAACCACGGCGGTACCAATAAGGCTGGCTCCTGTCATCCAAAGGTAATCCGTTGCCAAGCGGACGTAATCAGGGTCTGAGGCCACCACAGACACGACTGATTCAGGAGCCAATGTATAAATGAACACAAAGGGGATGATGGCAAAGACAGACAATGCCCATGATTGCGCTAATGTGCGTCTAATTCCGTTGAAATCTCCCGCACCGAAATATTGCGAAGCTAGCACGCTGACAGCGCCGCTAATCCCAGATACCATGATTAAGTTGAAGAAAAATATACGGTTACCCACGCCAACCGCTGCGGTTGCAGAGTCACCCTGTTGGTTAACCATAAAAATATCGACTACGCCAAGTAATGAAAACAACATAGTTTGTAGCGATACAGGCAAACCGATGTGTAAAAGCTTTTGCCAAAAATCTTTGTCTAGATGACGATATGTCGAGCGCATCGCATTTCCCCTGTGGTTAATATGCGAGAAGTTTATCGGCATTTGTTTTGGCTGTATTGTTCAGGTTCATCACAAACTTTTGCCAAACTATCTATTTTCAAAAGCATCTATTTCAAAACTATCGAATGACTAATGTGGCGATTCAATTGCAGACAAACCTAATGAGCGACCAGTGAAATGAGTGAGAAACACGAACGCTACGAGATCTCTGATCAGACACACCAAGAGTTTGTCGATCAAAGCCATGTATTGGCATTCGAACAATTAGGTATCGTTCAGTGTGGGACGGCGTCGTGCCGAGATTTCTTTTCGGTCCATCGGAAGAATCCACAGAAACACATGCTGCTATACACGGTTAGGGGCAAAGGGTGGTTAGAAAGTAGCGCGTGTCGCTATATTCTAGAGCCAGGGTCATGCATTATAGTTCCTGCGGGCACAGAAAATGGCTTTGGGATTGAAGAAGAGACATGGCAAATCGCATGGATCTTTCTCTCGCCAGATAAGCAATGGGATAAAGTAGTGAGTGATGAAGTGAGTTACACGTTGTCTCCGGCCGCAGAAGTCGTCTCTTCGTGCATTCATACTCTATTGAGAAGTATTGCCTTACCCATCGATTTGGGGGGAGCGATCGCCAATCACAGCGTGGCTCAAATAGAGTTCATGATTAATGCGCCAGTCCCGCAGCAGCAATCACGTAATTTGATTCGTTTAAGGCGCGTGTTCGACAACGTACAAAAGCAGCTCCATAAAGAGTGGAACGTTCATGAGCTTGCGAACTTGTTCCCGTGCTCAGAGCCGCATTTCCATCGTTTGTGCCAGCGATATTATTCACACAGCCCAATGACTCATATCATGCGTATGAGAATGGAATACGCAGCTCGTTTGTTGAAATCGAGTGACTGGTCGATTCAGCATATTGGCGAGATCGTGGGTTACCCGAATGCGGCTAACTTTAGTACTCGATTTAAAGCTTGGTCGGGCATGACACCAAGGCAATTCAAACAAGGCAATTAGCCGAAAATCAACAAGGTGCTTCTTAGATAAGCTACTGCTCTATTGATAAAGCACTAAAAGTGTTCGATATTTGCGCTGTTTAGTGACGTAAAATGACCAATCTCTGATTACTTATTCTAACTAAGCGCTTCTATTAAAAAATGTTTCTGATTTGTCTACGATAATGTTAACGTGAAACTCATTACTTGAATTTCAAAGGGTTGTGACTTTCATGTTTTCACATCTACCAAAACCAACTTTAGATCCAATTCTATCTCTTTCTGTTGCTTACCGCGGCGATACTCGTACTGATAAAGTCGACTTAGGCATTGGCGTTTACAAAAACGACCAAGGCGAAACTCCGATCATGAAAGCCGTTTCTATGGCTCAAGATATCGTTGTTGAAACACAGAAAACCAAAGCTTACGTTGGCCTAGCAGGCTGTGAAGAGTTCAACCAGAGCATGGTTGATCTTCTGCTTAAAGGGACTTCTGCAATGGATCGCGTTGCTGCGATTCAAACACCGGGTGCAAGTGGTGCACTTCGCATGTTGGGTGACTTAATGAAAGTTTCTCAACCAGACACCACTGTTTGGATTTCAAACCCAAGCTATATTAACCACAAACCGGTGATGGAAGCGGCAGGCTTAAAAGTTCGATACTACAATTACTTCAGTCCTGAAACGAAGCAAGTTGATACTGCAAGGATGTTGGATGATCTTGCAAAAGCGGGTCCATCAGACGTGGTACTACTGCACGGTTGCTGTCATAACCCAACGGGTGCGGATATCAACTTTGAAGCATGGCAGGAAATCACCAAATTATCTCAGAAGAATGGTTTCTTACCGTTCGTTGATATTGCCTACCAAGGCTTTGGTGATGGCTTAGAAGAAGATGCGAAAGGTCTTCAACACATGGCTAACAACGTTGAAGAAATGCTGATAACAACATCTTGCTCGAAAAACTTCGGTTTATACCGTGAAAGAACGGGTGCGGCGATCGTTATCGGTAAGAACAACGAGCACGTTGGCAACGCAAGAGGTAAGCTTCTTACGCTGGCTCGCTCAACTTACACTATGCCACCCGATCACGGTGCGGCTCTGGTGAAAACAATTCTTCAGAATCAAGAGTTAACGAAGGTTTGGAAGCAAGAGTTGAGTGAAATGCAGCAGCGTTTGTTAAATTTGCGCCAAAGTTTATGTGATGAATTGCGAAATACTTATAACACGTCACAATTTGATTTCATTGAAAGCCATAAAGGTATGTTTACTGTACTAGGCTTTAAAGAAACTCAAATGAATCAGTTACGTGAAGAGTATGGCATCTATGGTGTTGGTGATGGACGCATCAATATTGCAGGTCTTTCTGAATCGCATATTCCTTACGTAGCAAAAGCGATAGCCAACGTATCAAAATAGAAGGTGACTGAATGTATAATTGGAAAGCGATTATAGTCCTAATGTTAAGTGGCGGTCTTTTTGCTTGCTCGACAACTCAAGTACCTGTCGAGCCAGAGCAAAAGCCTCAAGTCGAACAACCTATTGTGGATGATTCTTCAGAAGCTGACGCAGCAGAAGGCGAAAAAGTCACAGAACCTACAGAAAAGCCTGAAGAAGTTAAACCAACTGAACCTGAGGTAAAACCTGTGCCTGTTGAAAAGCCGGTAGAAAAGGTTAGAAAAACAAACGATGGCAAACTGATTCTTGGGGAAGAGGAGTGGGTGTTTGTTCCTGGTTTAAAAGAAGCGTTTAAAGCACGTGTCGATACAGGTGCCACAACATCATCAATCAGTGCGGTTGATATTGTCGATTTTGAACGTGACGGCAAAGACTGGGTTAAGTTCAAAATTGAACATGACAACATCACAACCGAAGAGATCAGCTTACCAGTAGAGCGTTGGGTTAAGATCAAGCAGTCAAGCGCTGAGGGTACACAACGACGTGCTGTTGTCGTTGCCGCGATTCAAATTGGTGATCTAAAAGATAAAACGGAATTTACGTTAGCAGACAGAACGCATCTTTCTTTCCCACTTCTGTTGGGTAGAAGTTTCTTTAGAGATGTTGCGGTTGTTGATGTAAGCCAAAAATACGTCCAGAAGAAAATAACTAAATAGAATTAAGAGCATGAGTTCGTCCTCAATAGGACGCTTCTGTTTTTGATTAATTGAATCCCCGTTAATCGAATTAATGGGGATTTTTTCTATTTATGGCCTAATCACAGAGGAATTGTATTTAATTTTGCACTGTTCGCCATCCTTTCACCGTTTAACCTCGACAATGTGATCCTGATCTCTATATAATCCGCGCTTCGTTTTATGTTTAACCCATACTTTCGTACTTCTTATATAGGCACGTCTTTCTGCTTAATAATTATGTGTCAGTACACGCTTAGGAATTAGTTCTTTGATATCTACCGCGAACATCACAATGCAATTTGGCGCAGAGCCGCTGTTTGAAAACATCTCTGCTAAATTTGGTAACGGCAACCGCTATGGTTTGATCGGCGCTAATGGCTGCGGCAAATCAACGTTCATGAAAATCCTAAGTGGTGCACTAACGCCAAGTTCTGGCAACGTTTCTATCACTCCAGGAGAAAAGCTGGGGGTTTTGAGCCAAGATCAGTTCGCATTCGAACAATACAGCGTTATCGACGTTGTAATAATGGGCGACAGAAAGCTGTGGGAAGTAAAACAAGAGCGTGATCGCATTTACTCTTTACCAGAAATGAGCGAAGACGACGGCATGAAAGTCGCGGAACTTGAAAGCGAATTCGCGGAAATGGATGGTTACACAGCAGAAAGCCGTGCTGGCGATATCCTAATCCAAGCGGGTATTGAAGAAGAGTTCCATTTCGGCTTGATGCAACAAGTTGCTCCAGGCTGGAAACTGCGTGTGCTATTGGCACAAGCGCTGTTTGCAAACCCAGATATCTTGCTTCTTGATGAACCAACCAACAACTTGGACATTCACACGATCAACTGGCTTGCTGAAGAGCTCAACCAGCGTAAATGTACAATGATCATCATTTCGCACGACAGACACTTCCTGAATTCTGTGTGTACGCACATGGCAGATATCGACTACGGTGAGCTACGTGTTTACCCTGGTAACTACGAGTACTTCCTAGAAGCATCTGGTTTGATTCGTGAGCAACTTCTAGCAAGCAATGCTAAGAAAGCGGCTGAAATCAGCGAACTTCAAGATTTCGTAAACCGTTTTGGTGCTAACGCATCTAAAGCAAAACAAGCAAGCTCTCGCGCTAAGAAAATGGACAAAATCACGCTTGATGAAGTGAAATCATCGAGCCGTATGAGCCCATCTATTGATTTTGGTGAAGGTAAGAAACTGCACCGTCAAGCGCTTGAACTTCAAGATCTTGGTCACGGCTTCGATGGCGAAACATTATTTGCTGGTGGTAACTTGCTGCTTGAAGCGGGTACTCGTCTTGCGGTTATCGGTGAGAACGGTGTGGGTAAAACCACGCTGCTACGTTGTCTAGTTCAAGAGCTAGCGCAAAACGAAGGTATCGTTAAATGGTCTGAAAACGCATCAGTAGGCTACTGCCCACAAGATAGCACGTCTGACTTTGATAACGACCTGAGCATCTTCGATTGGATCTCACAATGGCGCACAGTGAAGCACGATGACCTTATGGTACGTGGCATTCTAGGTCGTCTATTGTTTACTGCTGACGATGCGAACAAAAAAGCGCGTAACTGTTCTGGTGGTGAGAAGAACCGTCTGTTATTCGGCAAGCTAATGATGCAAGACATCAACGTTCTGGTAATGGACGAACCAACGAACCACATGGACATGGAAGCAATCCAAGCCCTGAACGACGCGTTGAAAGTTTACACTGGCACGCTTATCTTCGTAAGTCATGACCGTGAGTTCGTTTCTTCATTAGCAACACACATCATCGATGTAAAAGACCAACAGCTAGTGAGCTTCCAAGGTACTTATGAAGAGTACTTAGATCACCAGAAAAAGATGCTGATGGTTAATTTATAGAGTAAGTTGCTGGCCTAGGTTTTTCACAACTAAAAGCTAGCGAAACTAACAAACAAAAAGCCCCGAACATTAATTTGTTCGGGGCTTTTTCTATTTGATTTGTCCAGCTACTTATTATACCAATCGTAGTAAATAACTGATCATTACTTACTGTGATTGGTATTACTTAGTGACGAAACCTAGCTTATTCATAAAACCTAGATACGAAATCTAGCTTAGAAACCGAATCGAGCTGACATTAGGAGTTGGTGACCGTAAGTGCCGTTGTTTCGCATATCAAGACCAACAGAAAGTTGATCTGTCGAGTGAAAGCGAGCACCAACCCCTACAATTGAACGCGTATCGTCGTTGTCGATCAATTGGCCAAGACGTGCGTTAACCTCAACATTTGCCATTAACCATGCTTTTATGCCGATGTTTATTTCAGTTTTAATGTCATTGTTGTCATTACGTTCAATGTTGTGCAATAGCATTTGGCCTGTCACATCAGCAAATTGATTAATCGGACCGTTAAACCCCATACCTACAGCGGCATCCCAATCGCTCTCAAATTCAGAATCGATACGTGCAATGATGTGTGAGTTCTGAGTAAACATTGTTGTGACTTCACCACCGAAAGTACTCGGGCTTGTACCCATGCGCAGCTCGAATGTGTTGTAGTTAAAGTTGTTTGCAGACGCAGAGAATGAACACAGTGCAGCTAACCCCAGAAGGACAGTCTTGTTTGTGCGACCTAGCATGGTGACTCCATATAAATTGTATTTTTCGGCAGTATATACAAAAAAGCCTGCAACATGCAGGCCAATTTATTGAAGTGCGTAGTTTAAAGCTAAATAGTTGAGTTTTGAAGCTTACAAAACTTGAATATGATCAACTTCGATCTCTGGTGTTTTGCCACCTTCGTACTCACCAAAGATACGTACTTTGGTATCAGCAGCTAGAGGTTGTGATAGACGGATATCGTCATCCAGCTCTATTTGAATTTCACTCTGTCCGTCAGAGAAGATAAACGTGTCATTTTTTATCTGACGAACAATCCTGCCGTCTACGATCGCGTCCTGCTCTGTGAACATGCTTGTGTCTGCAAGCAGTGTAGCAACAGAAACGGTTTCGATTGGTCCTGTGTAAGCAATAGGGCCTTTGTGTTGATTATTACTGTGGTCACCAGCCATTGCGAAAGCAGGGGCTAAGGTGATGGTTGATACAATTGCTAGTACAGTTTTTTTCATGATGAATTCCTTAGTATTGTTTTTTAGTTGAAACGTCTTCTTTAGCTAAGACAATTTCTTTGGAAGAGGCGTTTAGCTTCGATAATGCTAGTAAACAACATTAAGTTTGAATCCAGAGTGAGTAAGGTATTCATTTTCCATTCATTTTGCTGGGCATCAACTCGACAATGACGCTAATATAGGGGCAGATAAATATTGCCAAACGGCAAGAAATTAAGGATTTAAGTACAAATGCGATCACCATTAAGCGTCCTAATGGTTCAAGGGACAACGTCAGATGCTGGGAAAAGTGTTTTGGTGGCAGGTTTATGCCGTGTATTGGCTAGGAAAGGCATTAAAGTGGCCCCTTTTAAGCCACAAAACATGGCGTTAAACAGTGCCGTGACAAAAGACGGTGGCGAAATTGGTCGCGCGCAAGCGGTTCAGGCACAAGCTTGTAATATTGAAGCGTCTGTTCACATGAATCCTGTATTGCTGAAACCGAACTCAGACACGGGTGCACAAGTGATTTTGCAAGGTCGTGCGTTAAGCAATATGGAAGCGACCGGTTATCACGATTATAAGAAGGTCGCGATGAATACGGTTATCGATTCATTCGACCGACTTTCTGCAGAATATGAAAGTGTCATGATCGAAGGTGCAGGTAGCCCAGCTGAAATCAATCTGCGTGAAAATGATATCGCCAACATGGGATTTGCTGAGAGAGCGGATATCCCAGTCATTATCGTAGCGGATATCGACCGTGGCGGCGTTTTCGCCCACCTTTACGGCACATTGGCTCTATTATCTGAATCTGAGCAGGCACGAGTGAAAGGTTTCGTGATTAACCGTTTTAGAGGCGACATTGCGCTGCTGCAATCTGGCCTAGATTGGTTAGAAGAGAAAACTGGCAAGCCTGTGATTGGTGTATTGCCGTACTTGCATGGTTTTAACCTTGAAGCAGAAGATGCCATTACCTCCGCTCAAGAGTCAGATGGAGAAGCTAAGCTCAAGGTCGTTGTGCCAGTACTAACTCGAATAAGTAACCATACAGACTTTGACGCGCTGCGACTTAACCCGTCGATTGATTTACGTTACGTAGGCAAAGGCGAACGTCTGAACAACGCGGATTTGATTATCTTACCGGGTACAAAGTCAGTCAGAGCAGATTTGGGCTACCTAAAAGAGCAGGGTTGGGATAGAGATATTCAGCGTCACCTCCGTTTAGGTGGCAAGGTTATGGGTATTTGTGGCGGTTACCAGATGCTAGGAAACATTATCCACGACCCAGATGGAGTTGAGGGCGAGCCAGGTAGCAGTGAAGGGCTAGGTTACCTTGATACGGACACTACCTTAACGCAGCAGAAAACCTTAACTAACGTGATCGGTACTATGACGCTGGATGGAAAATCAGCACAAGTAAAAGGTTACGAAATTCACGTAGGTAGCACTGATGTCAAAGAAACAGTATTACCGGTTCAGTTAGAATCAGGCAGCCTTGATGGTGCTATAAATCAAGACAACTCGATATTTGGTACTTATCTGCACGGCATATTCGATAACAGTGATGCGTTATCGCTTATCTGCGAATGGGCAGGAGCCAATGATGTAACAGCGATTGACCACGAACAGCTTAAAGAGTTGGGTATTAATCGAATCGCTGACGCCATCGAAGAGCACTTAAATCTTGAATTGCTTTGGCCTGAGTTTAAAGCTCGGGTTTGAATGGGAATATCGGTTAATAACTAAAACGAATAATAGATAAGTGAGAATAATGAAAAAGCTAGCTACCCTCGTCACCTTAGCGTTAACGACTTCGTTGAGTTCGACTCATCTTTTAGCGGCCGAAAAGCTAAGAGTTTATGCTGCATCGTCGATGACAAACGCGGTTAACCTATTGGTTGATGAGTTTGAGAAAGACCATTCTGTCGATGTTATTCCTGTGTACGCTAGTACTTCTTCATTGGTACGTCAGATTGAAAGAGGGGCGTCTGCAGACATTTTTATCTCGGCGAATGAAAAATGGATGACGTATTTAGTTGATCGAAAATACGCATCTAGTGACAACGTCACCAATATGTGTGAGAACGAACTTGTGCTAATTTCACCGAAAGGTACGCCGGTATCGTTGGATATCTCAAAGGGTGACCAATGGACTAAATTGCTTACTAATGAAAGACTTGCAGTTGGAAATACGATGTCGGTTCCTGCTGGTATCTATGCGAAGGAAGCATTAGAAGCTTTGGGTGTGTGGAATGACGTGAGTGATCGGTTAGCACCAAGCAACAATGTTCGTATGGCATTGGCTTTGGTAGAACGTAATGAAGCTAAACTTGGAATTGTCTATAAAACTGATGCTCTACTTTCTAAAGAAGTGAGTTTAGTCGAGACGTTCCCTGCAGATTTGCATACCCCAATACGTTACCCTGTAGCGAAGTTGAGCGATAAAGTCGTCGCAGAACAGTTCTATACTTTCTTAAAGAGCGAAAAAGCGAAAGACACCTTAAATAGTTTTGGGTTTGAAGTACGTTAAATGATGTATTTATCAGAATACGAATACCAAGCCTTAATGCTGAGCTTGAAAGTCGCTGGTTTTGCCATCTTATGGCTGATTCCTATCGGCATTGGTTTAGCGTGGCTGCTTGCTAAGAAACAATTTTTTGGTAAAAGCATTGTAGAGAGCTTTGTGCATCTGCCTTTAGTGTTACCTCCTGTGGTCATAGGCTATCTGTTGTTGGTGATGATGGGCAGGCAAGGCATTATTGGCTCATGGCTCAATGAGGTGTTTGGTATTGTATTCAGCTTTAGCTGGAAGGGGGCGGCATTGGCGTGCGTTGTTGTCGCGTTGCCATTAATGGTTCGCTCTATCCGACTTAGCCTAGAGACGGTCGATAGTAAACTTGAAGAAGCGGCAGCCACATTGGGCGCGTCGCCGATTCGTGTGTTTTTCACAATCACATTACCTCTGATGCTCCCTGGGATCATTACCGGTACCATGCTCTCTTTTGCGAGAAGCCTTGGTGAGTTTGGCGCGACGATTAGCTTCGTTTCAAATATTCCCGGTGAAACCCAAACTATCCCTTTGGCTATGTACACCTTTATCGAAACGCCTGGTGCGGAGATGGAAGCCGCACGTTTATGTGCCATTTCTATCGTGATAGCGCTTGGTTCATTGATGCTATCTGAGTGGCTAAATAAAAAGTCTGCACAACGACTAGGAGGCAATGCATGAGTGCCTTAATACTCCAATACCAACAACAGCTTGGTGAAACTTTTTTTGATATCGACTTAATGTTACCTAGCCACGGTATCACTGCGATTTTTGGCCGTTCAGGTGCGGGGAAAACCTCGTTAATTAATGCAATTAGTGGTCTTAAACAGCCAGATAAGGGCTTGATCAGCGTATCGGGAACCACCTTATTTGATAGTGACAAGGGCATTAACTTGCCGACACACAAACGCAACGTCGGTTATGTTTTCCAAGAGTCGAGATTGTTTCCACATCTAAAGGTGTCAGCGAACCTCAAATACGGAATGAAGGGCGTTGATAAAACGCATTTTGAGCAAATCGTTTCACTGTTGTCTTTGGGCTCATTGCTTGATCGCTATCCGGCACGTTTGTCTGGTGGTGAGAAGCAACGTGTGGCGATTGGCCGTGCTTTGTTGTCTAAGCCGAGCATTTTGTTGATGGATGAGCCTTTAGCCTCTCTCGACTTGCCTCGTAAGCGTGAAGTGATGCCGTTTTTGGAGAACTTATCCGAAACCGTTCAAATCCCGGTTATCTATGTCACACACAGTCTTAATGAAATATTACGCTTGGCGAACTACTTAGTGATTATCGATCAGGGTAAAGTCATTTCATCGGGCGTAACCGAAAAAGTATGGGCATCTAGAGCCATGCAGCCTTGGCAATCTTTCTCAGAGCAAAGCTCGCTATTTGAAGCAACATTAACGGAACACAATAACGATTATACTCTGTCTCGTCTGACGCTTGGTAAATCGACGTCGTTATGGGTTCAGAAGGTGTCGAGTGAGATTGGTGCCGCGGTGAGATTACAAGTTAGAGCAAATGATGTTTCTATCGCACTACATAAGCCGAAAGGTACTTCGATACGTAATATCCTCCCTGTAACCATTAAAAGCGTAGAGACGCAGCAACAGGGCAATAATAGGCAGAGTGTAGGGGTTAAGTTGGAGTTAGAGTTAGGGTGTTACCTTTGGGCAACAATCACGTTATGGGCTTTGGATGAACTCAATCTAGAAATTGGCCAGCGTGTTTATGCTCAGATCAAGGGGGTTAGTGTCACGCAGAGAGATATTGCTGTTACACACTAAATCGTTAATTGAAAGTTTAGATCGTGAACTAGACTTTAGGGGGCGTCAGTTAAGCACAGGTTGTTATAGAGTAACAACGACAAGAAAAAGTCGCGGGCACAAAGAAAGCCGCTACTTTTAAGTTGTAAGCGGCTTAATCATAAATAGTACTGTTAGCGATTTACTTAGTAAAAACTTCTTTAAAATCACGCTTCAAGATAGCATCACGACGCGCTTTCTTGATTTGCTTAACCATGTCTTTTACACAGTTGTGTAGGACTTGGTCTAGCAGTTGAGCTCGGTACTCTTCTTTTTCTTCGTCAGTCATGTCTTCTGGAAGTTTAAGAGTCGGGAACTCTTCCATCACGTTGACGCCAGCGAACGCTTGGCTCACAGAAATTAGAGCGTGAAACTGTTCAAAGTTGTCTAAAACATTTTGTGCGCTTGCTGGAAGGCTATCCCAAGCTTCACGTACCGCTTCTTCAGACACTTCGTGAATAGAAGTAACCATGAAGTGCATCTCTTTTGGCACTTCATCAAATTCGATAACTTGACGAAGCTCTGGTGAGATAGTGGTTAAATCGATTTCTGGTTGTTCGTTGCTTTTAGCGTCTGACATAATATTTCTCTTTAAAAAGAAAACAATGCTAAAAAGATCTGTAAAAAAGTCAATATAATATAGAGATTAGTGCATGATTTAAGCCCAAAATTGAGCTACTTTGAATATTCAGCACAATATAAAGGTGATGTGATGATAGAAAAGGGAGCTTCGATGCGCATATTACTGGTTGATGACGTTCAACTAGACAGAATGCAGCTTGCTATTCGACTCAAGCAACTGGGCCATATTGTTGAAGCTGTTGGAAGTGGTAAGGAAGCCCTAAATATTTACTCTAATTTTGATCCTGAACTCGTGTTGCTTGATATCACTATGCCTGATATGGACGGTTTTGAGGTTGCAAACGAGGTGCGTCATCAATTCCCCGAGTGGGTTCCCATCATCTTTTTGAGTGGTCACGAAGAGCCTGAAATGATTGCAAAAGCGATTGATGCTGGTGGCGATGATTATCTGATCAAGCCAGTGAACAAAGTTGTTTTGAATTCTAAGTTGATAGCGATGCAGCGTATTGCGCACATGAGGCGTGAGTTAAAGCAGAGCACAGCCAAACTAGAAGAATTGAACATCCTTCTTCAACAGCAAGCCAACGAAGACGGTTTAACCAAATTGTACAACCGTCGATATATGGATACTAAGCTTGAAGAGAGCATCGCATGGCACGGAAGGCGTAATATGCCCATGACCGTGATACTCCTAGATGTAGATTTCTTTAAGTCTTATAACGATAATTACGGCCATATTCAAGGAGATAAGTGTTTGCAAGAACTTGCTAGTACATTAAAGCGCCTCTTTGTTCGAGCTGGAGAGTTTGTAGGTCGTTATGGCGGTGAAGAGTTTGTGTTGATTTTGAGTGATACGGATATCAAAGCAGCTAAATTACATGCGGATCGGGTAGAAGAAGCACTTCATGAAATGAACTATACACACAATTACTCAACCGTTTCTGATAGAGTTACAGTGTCGCAAGGGGTGCTATCTTTCATTCCCTGTGGTAATGAATCTATTGACTTTGTTTACGAAAAAGTTGATCAAGTGCTTTATCAAGCCAAACAAAGTGGTAGAAATACTTACATACAAAGAAACATTTTGGATGTTGCAGTTTAGTTGATCTGCTCGTTAGATATTTGACATGACACTTCTATTAGTGTTGAAGATAGAAAAGGATTTAAGGGATAAAATGCCGCACTCAAAGCCATTTTTTATGGTTAATAGAGGTTGGACACAGGTCGTTTCTGTACTTTGTTTTGTTGTTCCTACCGTTGTTAATGCTGCCACGCCGCTATCTGACCTTTTTCGTAAAAATATCGAACAGAGTTTTGCGACGAGTGTACTGCTTAACGATACCGATGTTTTCACTTTTGGTATCAATAACTTTGATCCAAATAAAGTATTTAGTTTAGACAATGATGCGATTGGTTCGAACGATTCCGTAAGTCGCCGAAAAAGTATTACGTCCCTCAGCCTACCATACACATTTGAAATACCAGCTTACATCGAAGATAACCATCAAGAGGTGACTCTTAGTTTGTCTGCATTGCGTGTTGAAAGAGATGTTCAATATGACTCAACGACAGTAACTGATTTTCAAAAAGAGACCATAGTATCGGGATATGTTGAGTTCGCTAACGTTTCTCAATTGAATGAGTATTGGAGTTTCCATTCAGGGGTTGGTAATCATGTTTCTTACTATCGTAACGACTTCGATTATCGTGCTAATCTGCTTAAGCCGTTTGCTGGCCAACTTGACGGGACTTATCTCAATACTGATGCTTGGGCCTATATCATTGAGCCTAAAATCAAGTTGATCTTTGAAGACAAGAACGATTGGGGAAAATACAAACTCAGTACCAGTTGGCGTTATTTTAATGGTGTCGGTTGGGGCGAAGCTAATAACGGTAATATTGGCCATCCAGAAGGTTGGTATATAGCCAATGAAGCGAAGATTTTTTACGACCTAGTACGTTGGGATAAAAACATTACGTCTATGTACTCCAGTATCAGGAGAATTGATATTGGAGGTGATACAGTTGCTCCTATGGGAACGACGTCGTATTACGAAGGTAGTGTGGGCTGGTTGCTTAACCCCAACCTATTTAATGAATGGGTCGATAATGTAGGCATTGGCTTTACGATCAATTACGGAAGCAGTTTGAAAGGAGGGAGCTTGATCATCTTCTTCAACCAAGATTAGTCTTCAAACTTATCCTGTCCTATTCGGCTCTCAATTTATTGATGTTTATTGTTGAAGGCTCTAGCTAACTGTAGATGCGCTTAACTGCCACCTAGAACTAACTTTTAACACACAGTTTGTTTCGGCCGGTTTCTTTAGCTTTGTACAGTGCATTATCCGCTAGCTTCAAAACTTCTTCGGGCTGTCTTGTGGTCGTACTATCAGCCAACCCAATACTTACCGTAACATTCACAACATCTGCTGGTTTACTATTCTTGCCACGCTTTTTCATACCGACTTCATGGTCATCAGGACGCTCGTGAGTGTTACGAATGGTGATGTCGTAATTCTGGATCTCAGAAATCAGAGCCTGAAGGTGCTCTTTCACTTGTTCGGTGTACTTACCTTTAAAAATGATCGTGAACTCTTCACCACCATAGCGGTAGGCACGAGCTCCGCCTGTTGTTTCTTTCAATACTCGAGCCACTAGTTTCAGCACATCGTCGCCAATATCATGCCCGTAGGTATCATTAAATTTCTTGAAGTGATCGATATCAACCATCGCCATCGAGTATTTACGCCCTAAGTGCTTCATATCCACTTCTAAGGCGTGTCGACCAGGGATGTTAGTCAGTTGGTCATTAAAGGCCATATCGTGGCTTGCTGACATCACATAGATGATGATTAAGGTTCCCGATAGTGAAAACATAGTGCTTGAGATGTATTGAACGTCAAAAAAGATAAATGTACATGACGCGATCAAAATTGCACTGTAAACCACAACATCGATAGAGCGGTTATACACCAACACTAGAATGGCAGTAAGGCCAAGCAAACAAAGGCTATACAACACTAAAACTAAAGGCAGTTTGGAAAAATCCCTCACGACAAACAAAATGCCTTTGCTCCATGATTCAAAACCTCCGGCATGGAAGTGAGAAACAATCAATTGTGTCCACACCATAAACAACACGAGTACCAAGGCATATAACAGCATGGATTTTGAGTTAACGCCATTATCGGGGAAGGCATAAACGAGTAAGCAAGTCACAGGCAGTAGAGCGGCCAGCAGAGATAGCTCTAACAAAGTGGTTCCGGTATTGAGTGGCGATTGCAAGCGAACTTGGATGATTAGATAAGCGACAAGCATGGTTACAGAAACCATGGCCATTCGACCTTGCTTAAAGGTGTGGCACAGCATGACCGCAACACTCAATAAAATATATGGGAGGTTGCTAGCAAACCCTATGTTTGAACCCGTCACGAGAATGACGTTATTCATACCTGCAAGTAATATTGCTAAGAGAAGTAAGGGGAAGCAAAATCGAAACATGCTCGACGTTACGAAAGAAGATGTCATTTATGTGGTGAGCCTAACTATAATGATGATCTTATAATTTAATGTTATACGTAGGATACGGTTAAACAAGTTATTGCCAAGCTTTTTGCCTAAATTAGAGCAAAAACATTGCCATTGGTCGCTAATAGCGCAACTATTTTTATATGTATTTGAGTTGCTATTAACCATAGAACGAACTAAACAGTATATATGATAAATTAATTAGTCGTTATAAGTACTTAACAAAATTCAGGTGCTTTTGCCTCAATTGTCATATTAGCTCCGATAACTGATAGAAGCATAGACTGTAATCAAATTCGAGCAAGCTCTATAACAGAGTTAAAGTAAGTTTTGCGATTAGGTTGTTCACTATTTGAAACTAGGTCATAAACAACCGCTACAAATGGAGGGGTAGTATGCAAATTAGTGTTGATGTACATAACTATATGGAAACTTTGGTGGGACACGTTTTGTCTACCGAGGAATATGTGTCTAGCTATACTAACGAACAGTTGGCCGATCTTGCGTGTCTGGCTTTAGGGCAACTTAAGCCGATCTACATTCGCTTCGATATCGATTTTCTTTCAGCACTGCCAGAAGATAAATTGGTGCTCTATAAACGAAATAGTGAGGTCGCGGTAAAAAATGCAGAAAGTATGGTTATTGACGATAGAAGACGTGAGCGTAACGACAATGTGCCCGTTATATTTAGCCAACATAACTTTGATGATGACGTAGAGTTGCAATGGTATGAAAAGCCATTGTTGAATCGTAAACAGTCATGATAGTTTAGTGTGAGTGCGGTCATTTAAGGAGTAAAAATACATGGGTTTCTTTTCTAGATTATTTAGTGGCAAAGAAAAAACCGAACAAAAAGTAGAGATTGAGCCAGTCGAATATAAGGGTTTCAATATCTATCAAGATGCCATTGCTGAATCTGGTCAATACCGTGTTGCTGGGCGAATCGAGAAAGAGATCGACGGTGAAATTAAAACTCATCGGTTTATTCGCTCTGATGTTGTTTCAAACAAACAAGACGCCAACGAATTAATGCTCAAGAAATCACAGATGTTCATCGACCAAATGGGTAACAATATATTTAGCTAACCAATTAGGGTTAGAATTGATGTTAGTCATCATTTTGAGAGCTTTCAGTGTATATGCTGAAAGCTCTTTTTTGTTTTTGAGAATAAGATCTGCTAACAGGTAGTTGTCACACAGATTACTGATTGAGTGGTTGATCTACTTTGAGGAAGGGTTTCACTTCTTAAAATAAAGTGCTTAAAACTCCACCAAACTGTTATAAGTAATAACTTTTCTTATTCTTTGAATAAAACGCTTGAAGTATTAGTTGTCGTTAGATACAAACGAATAAGTCATTGTGCCAATAGTCAAGGAATAGCTATGCAAATTGGTGTACCAAGAGAAACACTCGCAGGTGAAACGCGAGTCGCTGCATCGCCGAAATCGGTAGAGCAGCTTCTAAAATTAGGGTTTGAAGTTTGTGTTGAATCACAAGCAGGTGCGTTAGCAAGTTTTGAAGATGCAGCTTATGAACAAGCTGGAGCAAAAGTTGTTACTGCAGATGAAGCTTGGAAATCCGATATTATCTTTAAAGTTAACGCTCCGATCGTTGACGAGTCTAAAAATGAAATCGATCTTCTTAAAGATGGCGCAACATTGGTCAGCTTTATTTGGCCAGCTCAAAATCCAGAGTTAATGGAACAATTGTCCAGTCGCAACATCAACGTGATGGCGATGGATTCTGTACCACGAATTTCAAGAGCTCAGGCGCTAGATGCGTTGAGTTCTATGGCAAACATCGCGGGTTATCGTGCTGTTGTTGAAGCTGCGCATGAATTTGGTCGATTCTTCACGGGTCAGATTACGGCTGCGGGTAAAGTTCCACCAGCAAAAGTACTGGTTGCAGGTGCAGGTGTTGCTGGCCTAGCTGCAATTGGCGCTGCGGGTAGCTTAGGTGCGATCGTTCGTTCATTCGATGTTCGTCCTGAAGTTAAAGAACAAGTTGAGTCGATGGGCGCTGAATTCTTGGAAGTGGATTTCAAGGAAGATACCAGTGCTGGTGACGGCTACGCAAAAGAGATGTCTGAAGCATTCAATAAGAAAGCTGAAGAGCTTTATGCAGCTCAAGCGAAAGACGTCGATATCATCATTACAACGGCGCTGATCCCAGGTCGCCCGGCTCCGAAGCTGATTACCAAAGAGATGGTAGACAGTATGAGTGCAGGTAGTGTGATTGTAGACCTTGCGGCAGCCAATGGCGGTAACTGTGAATACACGGTTGCGGATCAAGTCATTACAACAGCGAATGGCGTTAAGATTGTTGGTTACACAGACATGGTTGGTCGACTGCCGACTCAATCATCTCAGTTGTATGCAACGAACCTAGTTAACTTGCTGAAACTACTTTGCAAAGAGAAAGATGGCAACATCAATATCGACTTTGAAGATGTTGTTCTGCGTGGTGTTACTGTCGTTAAAGAAGGTGAGGTCACTTGGCCAGCTCCACCAATTCAAGTTTCAGCTCAACCACAACAAGCTAAGCCAAAAGCGGCCAAACCAGAGCCTAAAGTTGAAGAACCTGTTTCTCCAATTAAGAAAGTGGCGGGTATGGCGGTAGCTGTTGGTGCATTCGCTTGGGTAGCTTCGGTTGCTCCTGCTGCGTTCTTATCTCACTTTACTGTTTTTGTTCTCGCTTGCGTGGTGGGTTATTACGTAGTTTGGAATGTAAGCCATTCTCTGCACACACCGTTGATGTCCGTGACTAACGCGATTTCAGGGATCATTGTGGTAGGGGCACTGTTACAAATAGGACAAGGAAGTGGCGTCGTCACGTTCTTATCATTTATTGCCGTATTAATTGCAAGTATCAATATCTTTGGTGGCTTTACCGTGACCAAACGTATGCTTGAAATGTTCCGTAAAGACTAAGGAGTAACAGATGTCTGAAGGATTAGTACAAGCAGCTTATATTGTTGCTGCTGTATTCTTTATCATGAGCTTGGCTGGATTATCGAAACAGGAATCTGCACGTGCAGGTAACTATTACGGTATTACGGGTATGGCAATCGCATTGATCGCGACGATCTTTGGCCCTCACTCTACAGGTATTGTGTGGATAATCATCGCAATGGTGATCGGTGGTGGTATTGGTATCCACTACGCTAAGAAAGTTGAAATGACGGAAATGCCTGAACTAGTGGCTATTCTGCACAGCTTTGTGGGTATGGCAGCGGTACTTGTGGGTTACAACAGTTACATTGATGCTCCTGAAGCGGCAACACACGCAGAGCATGTGATTCACCTAGTGGAAGTGTTCCTTGGGGTGTTTATCGGTGCGGTTACGTTCACTGGTTCGATTGTTGCGTTTGGTAAGCTTCGTGGCGTTATCTCTTCGTCGGCACTGAATATCCCTCATAAGCATAAGTGGAACCTAGCGGCTATTGTTGTTTCTACATTGCTAATGATCATGTTCGTGAAAGCAGACGGCAGCATGTTTGCACTTATGATGATGACATTGATCGCGTTTGCATTCGGTTACCACCTAGTGGCATCGATTGGCGGTGCAGATATGCCTGTGGTGGTTTCTATGCTTAACTCGTACTCTGGTTGGGCAGCGGCGGCGGCGGGTTTCATGCTTGCGAACGACTTGCTTATCGTAACCGGTGCACTCGTTGGCTCGTCAGGTGCAATCCTGTCGTATATTATGTGTAAGGCGATGAACCGTTCGTTCATTAGTGTTATCGCTGGTGGCTTTGGCCAAGAAGTCACAGTATCTGATGGCGATGAAGAGCAGGGCGAACACCGTGAAACCTCAGCTGAAGATGTGGCTGATATGCTTAAGAACTCTAAGTCAGTAATCATCACTCCGGGATATGGCATGGCAGTAGCCCAAGCTCAATACCCAGTACATGAAATCACTGAGAAGCTGAGAGCACAAGGTATTAACGTTCGCTTTGGTATCCACCCTGTTGCTGGTAGGTTACCGGGTCACATGAACGTGCTGCTTGCTGAAGCAAAAGTACCTTACGATATCGTTCTTGAAATGGACGAAATCAATGACGACTTTGACGAGACAGATACGGTATTGGTTATTGGTGCGAATGACACTGTAAACCCAGCAGCGCTGGAAGATCCAAACAGCCCAATTGCTGGCATGCCAGTACTTGAAGTTTGGAACGCTCAAAACGTCATCGTGTTCAAGCGTTCTATGAACACTGGTTACGCAGGTGTGCAAAACCCACTGTTCTTTAAAGAGAATACACAGATGCTGTTTGGTGATGCGAAACAGAGCTGTCTAGGAATTCTAGAACACTTGTAAAGACCGGTCTGACAAACACCTTTAAAACAAAGGAGCTCATTTGAGCTCCTTTTTTTGATCGGTAAAAGTCATCGTTGACTATTATTCATAAACGATTGGAAAGAAATTACGTAATCGCACACTCGCTTGGATTGCTGGATTATTAAATCAACGCTCTGGTACACCCGTACAATGTATCCATATTATGATGGAATTAATCATTAATATTCGCTGCTTTCACTGCTTTCACTGCTTTCACTGCTTTCACTGCTTTTACTGCTTTTCATGCGCTTAAAAATTTATCTTTGATAGCGAATGGTATATATTTGTCTGATCTATATGAATTTGCGCTGGTTTGTGATCATCAAAAGAAAATTTACGCTTCTTATTGCTACGTTGTCAGTTTCAGTAAACGCATTTGCTGATTCTTTGCCTGAGCGTATCGATAACTTCACCAAACTTTTTGATCATGAAACGGCAGTTGAATCTTATGACATTCGACTGCTTCAGGCTGATTATCCAACTCGCTTGATCATGCCATCTTCAATGCTGCCGCAAACAGCAGAGTATCCATTAAAAGATATCCAACGCTTATATCAGTTATCAAAAACATGTAGCGGAAAGCTTCCGTTAAGCCCTTTGATCACAGAGCCGTTAGTTTTTACCCGTGCGATGTGTAAAGGCACCAAACTTTCAGACCGCTGGTTTAGCCGTAGTGGCTTGATTCACCCTGGTGGTGGCTCTTATGCGGCACGTTATGTTGAGAAGTACCCGGACAAGTTCAACTCTTTGAAGCGTTTTATGCATATTCAAGAGCGGCCAAATACTGAAGATGATGAACTGTTATCTCGTTTACAAAAAATGGACAATGAAGCCATAGCGGCGCTGTTAGCTGGGGCAAGCATGTTTGTTGAGCTTGATGAAATGTGGGTGAAGCGCGGCGACAGATATTATTTGTATGACGAATCTGTGTGGAACGAAAATGCAACGGCTGCTGGATTATCGTTCAGTTTATCTTCAGAAGACAATAGCTGTTTTGTCCAACGCGGTAACGTCTGTTGGGAAATAGAAGATCATTCAGAGCTGCTGCAAATCGCGATGTTTATCTTGGTGATCGCCAACATCATGCTTGTACTTGGTTGGGCCGTATATCGTTGGAATAGCAAGAAGCAAGAGATGAAGAGCCGCATGCTTGTTCTTCAAATTTTAACGCACGAATTAAGAACACCGATTGCGAGTTTATCATTGACAGTTGAAGGGTTCAGACGCGAGTTCGAACACTTACCAGAATCGGTTTATGATGAGTTTCGTAGGTTGTGTGAAGATACTCGTCGTTTAAGACAGTTAGCTGAAGCAAGTAAAGACTATTTGCAGTCAGATAATCAACCGCTCGCAACTGAATGGGTACCAAGCGTCGAAGAGTGGCTTCAATACAAAGTTGAAGAAGAGTTCGCACCGGGAATTGAACTCCGTGTGAATAAAGATATTGCCGCAAAAGTGAACGTATATTGGTTAGGGACGTGCATCGATAACCTGATCAGGAATGCTGTTAAATACGGTGTCGCACCAGTGATACTAGAACTGAATACTTCTGACAAGAAGCTGACATTCAAAGTTATAGATAATGGAGACTTGTCCCGCAAAGATTGGGGGCAACTAAGAAAGCCATTTGTTAGTAAGAGTGGACTCGGTTTAGGTCTGACGATAGTGGAATCTATGGTTGGAAAAATGGGCGGTCACATGACGCTTATCGGCCCCCCAACAACATTTATTTTGGAGATACCTTGTGAAACAGACATTGCTTCTCGTTGAAGATGATAAAAATTTAGCTGACGGTCTATTAGTTAGCCTTGAGCAAGCTGGGTATGAATGTTTGCATGCAGAACTAGTCTCTGAAGTTGATGCCTATTGGGAGCAAGCGGATCTAGTGATTCTAGATCGCCAGCTTCCTGATGGTGACTCAGTAGATGCTCTTCCCGGTTGGAAGAAAAAGAAAGATATCCCCGTAATTTTGCTGACAGCTCTCGTTACAGTAAAAGACAAAGTAGCGGGTCTAGATTCAGGTGCGAACGACTACTTAACAAAGCCATTTGCTGAGGCTGAGCTGTTTGCTCGTATTCGTGCTCAACTTCGCCTACCAGACGCTGAAGAGCAGGATGAATCAAAAGTAATAGCTCAAAACCTCGTTATCGATAAAGCGACTCGTGAAGTGTTTTTTAACGAGCAAGAAGTCACGTTAACGCGCACAGAGTTTGACCTGTTATTGTTCTTGGCAAGTAATCTTGGCCGCGTATTCACCCGTGACGAGTTGCTTGACCACGTTTGGGGTTACAACCACTTCCCAACAACACGTACAGTCGATACCCATGTTTTGCAACTTAGACAGAAACTGCCGGGTCTAGAAATCGAAACGCTACGTGGCGTTGGTTACAAGATGAAAGCGTAATGAAAAAAGCCTTACTTCCATTATTAATGTTGTCTTGCGTGGTGAATACCGCGCAAGCAACAGATTGGTTTAAAAATAGCGATGCTCTAACTCAAGTGCACAAACATCTATTGGATAATGACTTATCCCTTATGTTTGATTCATTAGTGGAAGTTTGGCAAATCAATGCTTCTCAGTCTCGAGAAGATCACCTAAATGAACTGTTCGACCAAGCGTTGAATAAAGATTGTGGTAAAACCCTCACAAAAAAAACACTACCTGATTGGATCAGTTCGGTGGTCGTAAAAAGACACATCATTCAAAGCCCGGGGCGAGATACATTTCGCGTTGCGATTGAGGTCGAATCTGATAACAACATTCAAGATATCACCTTCGAGAAGTGGGTCGATAAAGTTGTTTCGTCTGATAGCGAATTTACTAAGGAAAGCGAAGTCGTCAACAATGCCTCAGTCAATTTATATCTCAAGCGTTATAACTTAGCGTCTCAACTCGACTCTGGTTTATATCGTTTAAGCGTAAAAGGTGATGACGGCAATTCTTGGAGTACTTGGGTTATTCTTGGTGAGGTCGCCATGCGTCAGCAAGTTCGCTGGGCATCTAAAGACACTTGGCGAATCGATAAAAAAGAACTCCTTAACCCTTATTGCCCACTGCCTAAGCTTGAAGTCGGTTTGTACGATTATATCGACGAGCACTATGAGCAGGTGTGGGGTAAGAGCTATGAATCTGACTATCCGATGAACCTCACAGGTGAAGAGCTACCCAATGATCGCTATGTTTTGGCCATTTCAATGGTGCATTATCGCTGGCAGGGCGACATAGCGATAGAACAAGCACAAACTATCAGTAAAACTTATGATATTTCTAGCGAAGAAGAGTTAAAGTAATTTAAAATTGAGCCGTTAACTATGTAAGGGATCTAACAAAGATAAACGGCATGAAAAAAACTACTAAACTACTCGCAACGTCAATTGCATTCGCCAGTCTTCCTCTTTCAGCAGCCAACTACGCCATTGAAGCGCGTGGTGATGCTATGGGTGGTGTTGGTGTTGTTTCTGCAAACTTCCTAACCGCTCCATTTTATAATCCAGCACTGGTTGCAATATATCGTCGTAACGATGACATGGGCATGATCACGCCAAGCTTTGGCGGTAGCTATAACGATCCTAACGACATGAAATCGAACATCGATAGTGTCGTTGATGCGTCAAGTACCGCAGACTTGGATGCAGCGCTTAATAAACTTGATGGTAACCAAGCTAATGTAGAACTTGGTGGTGTTGTCGCATTTGCTCTTCCTAATCAGTTTGTAGCGGCAAACCTTTTCGCTAAAGCCTATACAGAATCATTTGCTACGCCTAACGTTTACACGATAGGTTCAGACGAAGATAAAGTAGAGTTGTCTACAGTTAAAGCGGTTTCAATCGGTGTCGCAGAAGTCGGCCTTTCTTTAGCAAAATACCAAACCTTTATGGGGCAACATATCTCATTTGGTATTACACCTAAGATCCAGCGTATTTACACGTATAACTATGTTGCATCGGTTAATGATTACGATTTATCTGACGTACGAGAAAACAGTGATGGTGAAAGCGCATTCAACATGGATGCAGGTGCACTTTGGTTTTTCGGCCCATTTCGTGTAGGTGTTGCAGCAACCAACTTGATCTCCAGAGACATCGAAACCAAAGATACAACGAGAACGCTAAACAGCAGTACAAGTAGTGCTACACACCAGGTTGGTGGTATATACACTTACCAACTAGAACCGGTTTACACGGTTGGTGCAGGAATCGTATCAGATTACTTTTCTTTTAGTGTGGATTATGACCTAAACGAGACTGAAAAGTTTACTTCGTTTGAAGACAATGAACAGATGATTCGTGTGGGTGCTGAAGTTGATCTGCTACGTCAGCTTAAGTTAAGGGGAGGGTACTACAAAAATCTGGCTTATTCAGATTCAGAAGGAACCGTGACAGCCGGTATTGGTCTTTCGCCACTCAATTTGTTTCAGTTAGATTTAAGTGCCAACTACACAAATGAAAATGCTATGGGTGCATCAATCAATTTCCTTGCTAGTTACTAGCACTCCTTATATAGTTCTGCTCCTAAACAAAGGAGCAGAGCATGTTAAACGATTTACCAACCCTTTCTCACGAAGAACAACAGAAAGCTGTTGAACGAATTCAAGAAATGATGACCCAAGGCATCAGCACAGCGCAAGCTATCAAAATCGTTGCTGAGCAAATTCGTGAAGAAATGAGTAATAAAGAAGAGTAGGGCATCAGCCCTTCTTTTTTACCCCTTACTGCACTATAACTAAAAACATTACCCTCTAGTATATTATCTCGTACATACCAACTTTTTATTCAACCTAAACCACGACCTTTCCAAAATCCTTAAATTCATTTTATTCAGTAAGTTATAGCAGAGTAATTCACTTTTAAGGCCTTGCTTGGCGTTTAATTGTAATTAAATTACAGCAAGATCTGAAAGTAAAACAATCGCCACTTTAGGTGTCAGCATTTGTGTCACCATGCCTAAGTTACTAAATATATGGCGTTTTTTAAGGCTAGTGACGTTGTGACTTGTATTTTGAACGGATGCGAGTGCATGAGTGTTCAATGTTCAGAAGCAGACAAATGAGGATTTCATCGAAGAACAGAGCGAGACAAGCCACAGCGGTAATGATAAAGACTCGCAGCGAGAGTGACTTACCACCGCTTAGAGTAAGCTTCGTTGCCACATGTGTGCTGTACAGAATAAGTATTTAAAAAGCTTACGAGGCGTAAGGAGTTGTGTAGAAGTCGATTAAGGATTGCGACGCGTATCAATTTGAGAATGCTAAATCGATGTGTTTTCTATCGGGGAATGATAAGTCTAAGCGATTGAACTTGTTAGAAATAGGGTCGCTTTGAGCGCTGTAGTTGTCGTCGTGGTTACGTATGTAGAATCGAAACCTTGGATCCTCTTGACCTTCATATTCCATATTGATGGTGACCGAATCGAACGTTGAGAGATCGAGCCCTTTATTTTGGGTCGATATAACGAACTCAATTTCACAGAAGGGTAAGCTATAGGTTCGTTCAAAGTCACACTGTAACTCAATTCCATCTTCTGACTTATGTAATGATCCTACGGTGCCACCATCGTGGTCTCTGTCTGTATTTACGCGCGTAGGCTATCTGTCTGGTGTGATGATGTAGTTCTTATCCATGAGCGTATTAAAAGAGATCAACGACACTAGCGTGATTGCTAGGCAAAAAATCGAAAGGAATATGTTGAGTTTTCGGAATGCTTTGTCGCTCATAATATATTTCGTACGTAAACCTGTAACATTATGCATAATGGAGTATCTAGGGATTCGATTTTGGCTAGTATCGTTTGGTCAACAAGCCAGATACAGTCGTTCTTCACCAAAAAATACGCGCCCAGCGATCGATATATGCCTAAAGAGCGTTGTTTTTGTTCGGTATTTATACGAAAGGTGACGTTTTTATGGGGTTAACAATTTAACTGTATAAATATACAGTTATTAGTTAAGGTCTTGATTTTGTGTTCCATACGATCAAGCTTTTACCTGTACAGATAGCTACAGTGTCACTTTTTTGTTGATTACATGTGTCGATAACCATTAAACGCTTTATAAGCTTTCTAATCTTAGGCGGTAACACCATTGCGACTTCAAAAGCGGGCATATCAGTTAGAGAAAACAAGTAAAGCAAAACTAAGTGCAATGAGTTTAAAGTAACTCTTACGTTTATTACCAAAGCTACCTAAATCCAATTGAACGTAATATCAGGGCAAACCGTGATTATGGATCTCCCAAGTATCGGTGTTGTGTACCAACGAATAAGTGTAATGAATCTATTCAAACATGTTTGCGCTTGTTTGGCATGTTGTTACAAACAACATAGGATATACATTGCCGTTTAATAATCTCACTAAACACAAAGTATAACGCTAGAGTGTCGTTAGACAGGTTTGAAAAATCTGTGTGCTAATCTACGTAAAAGACGAACTTTATTAGTTGATAGATTTAAACGAGAGCTAGCATGTGCAGTTGATAATAAACATTGGTCGCGTGTGTGAAATCTGGAAAATAAGCAACACCAATGCTCACAAGAATCACACACAGCGCGGCGGTTCGTTAGTGCAAACAGAGAAGTGGCAAGATAAGTTAAACCAGATGGACAAAGTTTCTCGTCAATTAGATTTGCTGAATGAAGATTGAATTGTGTAGACGCTGGCCGCACATATAATTATTAGATTTCAAGTGCCATAAGAAAACTCTGGTCGACGCAAGAAGCGTGAGAGTCAGTTGGAACAAGGGTTTTAAGGCGAAACGATGATAATACTATCTTTGAAATTAATCACACATTTGTCAATCCCATTTTAAAATGTCCTGTCCTTAGCAAAGTAGAAATGTCACCTAGTTGGAAAGTTGAACTATGCTTTAAATGAGTGTGCAACAAGGTTTCAGGATGTGCTATGAGTAAAGAAGTTTCTCGTCACGGTGATTGGGCTGTGACTGATGACGGTTTGCGGTACGTAGGTTCATACACGGACTATTTTATCTCCAAAGAGAGATTGTCTTCTACTGACTGGGTTGAACATGTTGGAAATAAAACTTTTGTGATAAAACAAGATTTTGTTGATGCTTATAATGAAGCGGTTACATATCACTCAGCGTTAGGCAAAAAATGATGATGTTTTATTTCTATCCTTCAGAGGAGCAAGCCTTTAAAAAAATGGCTCAGGGAAACTATGTTCGGACTATTGTTGTTGACTCCAATACAAATCAAGTGATGACAAGCTTTTGTCGTAGAGTTGAAAAGTACTGGAGTCAAACTTGTCGAAATAATATAGAAACTGACCATGAATTAAGGTGTTAGATGGTCAGAACTATCAAATTTATAGTTGGGTTTGCAGAGATAAAAATATCTTTAACCTCCCCAATTTCACCGCCTTCTAATCTTACTTGTTACTACTCGCTTGAAAGCTTTCCGGCTCTGCCAATACAGGGTTTAGTGCTCTGTTAAACTAGCCGCACCATGTTCACGTAACTTGTTCATTAACCTTTGAACTTGACGCTCGCTTAAGGAAAGTATCTCTGCTGCATCAGCACGACGCAAACGATGTTCACAGACGTCTTGAATAACTTTGAATCGACTAATTTCTTTTTCACTCATGGCAATCAACATCTCAGTAGTCCTTAGTAACTGAAGCTGGAATATCAAATGTAGTCAGCAACCGGTACTAAGGTGACATTTTAATCTAGCTCAAAAGTGACATTACTATCTGGGGCCTACAAGCTCAGTGCGTATTATGTCTGATTATGTTTAATGGTGCATATATTATAAATTCAATGCAACCTCTTGTATTTAGAGGTTTTATCATTGAAGTACCGCGAAATGAGTAAGAATTACATTTTTCGAGAGTTAGAGTGCCAAATGACAAAGGAAGAGGTGGCCGAACTGTGTTTTAAATCTGTGAGAACTGTCACAGGTTGGGATGACGGAAATCCTATTCCACCCGAGTGCAAAAGGCTTATGAGAATGGCAAAAGGTCGGGAACTAAGCATTAGCGAAGATTGGGTACAGTTCAAAATGTTATACGACAGGATGGAGCTGCCGACTGGCCAAGTGGTGAGGCCACAACAAATCTTAGCAGGGATTGCACTTTTGGGGATTCAGTCTGAACTAGAGATTAAGACTTCAACTCATTTGCTCGGACTAGCTAGAGCGATAGCCAATATAAAGAAATAGGTTTAGAAAAGTATGGTTCTTTCAGACTTACCACTAAGAGCTGTGGTTATCGTATTCTATGATGAGCTAATTACTTGTTAAAATTATTACGACTGGGCAGGAGACTACCTTTCTGGGATGAACCAGTCCTCCTTTTTGGTCATATCAAGGAGAAAGAAGCCGGACTCGTTGAGTTCGGCTTTTTTATTGGTTAATGGTTTGAGAATCTATGAGGTCAACAGGTACTAAAAAGGCACCATATGGAGCCTTCATAGTATTTAGAGAACAAGTTTGATACCTAAGGAGCTTTGATTGCAACCTTAAAGTCGTTGTATAGATCTGGTTGACTCATGCTGACGGCTGAAACTATAGCGCGGAAAGACGCAATAGCTTTCTCAATGTCGGTGGTGTTCTTTAGGCCCCCGACCAGTGCATCGTTTAGGTGTATACATAGTGGCAGGGTTGTTTCTACAACACTGCTCCAAGTTTGTTTTGCTTCAGACGGTGACAAGTTCCCAAATGCAATTCTAAATCTGTTTGGTACTTGTCTACCTAAAAACACTTCAGTACATGCAGCTATCGCAGATGTGTAAAGGTATATAGAACCGCGTTGTCGGAAAAATGCTAGGATATCCTCATCAACTTTGGTTAGAGAAGCTTTCATAGAGATTTGTTGCTTCTTCTCTGTAATGGCTTTTACAAGACTGTAGGCACAAACTACGTGTGTCGCTTTGGTATTTTCATTGAAATATCTAGAGTAATGCCTGTCGTTAACCCAAATCCCTGACTTCTGGTTGTAAGCTACAATTGGATCACCATGAAAAGCTGCCAATGCTTGGCCCACAGCGTATGACGCTAAAAGGTTAGGTCGTCTTTTAATAGCGTCACCAGCCCCTCCACGTCTTCCACCCTCGTATTCTGCTTCCGGGATAGAACTCATTTCTTCTTTGAGACGCTTCTGTATTTTGTCTGTACTTCTGAAGTCCGCAGCTTCAACTTTGTTTTGGCTATTGTTGAACTGAATTATGCGCTGTACAAGGTCTGCATCACCATTATCTATCGCGATAAAACGAGCTTGAACCATGGCATGCTTTGATGGCAACTTTCTCGCACTGCCAATTGCACCAGTAGTCTGAGCTCCATTCACAATGGATAAACCCTCTAACATTAATTGATCCTCGTTAAAGGAAAAGCCATGAGTCAAAATTGTTAGACCGTTGTTATAAGCCCAAAAGTTTTGTGGATCGTTATCCGCAGTGTTCTTTATTCCATTATTTATATTGGAATTGCTCGAACGTGAACCTAAGTAATCACGAATATTCGCGGAGAATACTTTCGTTTTATACTTTTTGTATAATCGATATAAATCTTGTAGAGAAATAGCAGCATTAAATGCTTCCCAGTGTGGGCCTTTAACCGTGTAGCCCTCGCTACACTTTATGCTGACAGTTTCGCTAACTAAGATTGGGGTCTGACATTCTTCGTACCAGTCAGACAACATTGTTTGACCAACCTCATAAGCATGGACTTCTACGTTCGTCGTTGGGAAAGTCGCATTGAGTGCTGTTAGTGCTGTCTGCTGTACAGACACAAGCTCATCGTGTACGTTCTGAGACTCTGGCAAGTTATGGACATACCAGATGTAAACCGTCTTTATTTGTTTTTCACTCAAAGCAGTTCGGAAGTTGATAGCTGCTGACTTGATTCTGTCCGGTACCTCAGAAATATCACGCTGAATAAGCCATGCAAGACCTGTGTTTAGATCAGATGCCTTATTGGCAGGTGCTGTGGGACGTTCTTTAGTCGAACAATAACACTGACAAATTACAGCGTATTCGTCTTCAGTATTGATATATACGAGATCTAGTTTTTTATCATCATACCCATCAGTAATTGCGTCAGCTGCGATACTTTGAAGATCGTCGACACCAAACTTTAAAGCAAGAGAAAACAGTGCTAGTCCGTTATCTCCATATTCAGTCAAATCTGAATTTGATTCATAAGCATTCTTCCAACTACTCATATATTCCCTTTTCATTTCACATTGGTTGCAGTGCAACTAATGTAATTTGCATCAATAGCATAAGCAACACCATAACCAAAACAAATACTTATGAGTGCATAGTTTTTCAACTTAGTATGATGACGGTCAACTAATTTGGTCTTCTAGGCGTTGATAGCCCGTCGAATTTACCCCCGTGATACAACACGGGGGTTGCTGCTCACAGCTTCGCGCTCGCTGTTCAGCTCTCACGACTCACGCGAAGCTGTGAGCAGAATAGAAAGAGTTGATAGTAAGGTGGGTTGCAGTAGCAAAAAGCCCCACTGATGTTGTGAGGCTCTGAAAGGGCGATTCTGGCAGGAGGAGGCTTGGCGCTACTTAGATTGAGCATGGTCAGTTAGAAACACTCGCCAGTTGACGTCAACGTACTAATAACCTCTACAGTGTGGCTCGGTGCCTCGTTCGCGCTCCGCACTCTCTTATCCCTGCGGGGCGAGTATGTCATTTTTTGACATACCACCGTTCAAGTATGTCATTCGTCACATGCTGAAGATATCAACAGACCTTTGAACGTCTTCAACTCTACCACCCATCAAGTCGTTACTTTCAGACGCGATAGCAACGCCACTGGATGTAGGTGGACACGTTAAGACCCTTGTTACTGATTTAGAGCGGACTTGAATCAAGCAATCATCAATCAATTCGAAGCGGTAGCCGTAGCGGTTCAATACAGCCGAGCGTATATAAAAGGTGTCTACACCTTTATCTATTCTAAATACAAAGTCTGAATACTCACCAAAGCCCTTTGGATAAACCGTTCTACTTACTGACGTAAGATAGACCGCTGTAGAGCCGTTGAATACGGGAAAAGCATCAAAGAAAGGATTCACAGCATCAGGAAGGTTTTCAAAAGAAGCTTGAGAAGTAGCATTGCTAGAACCCACCCGAACAGAACTTTCCCCATCTTCGATAGGAACATTTTTAGGTACTGGAACGTTAGTCGAATTGGATAGAGTAGCCGAGTCGGGAACGGCAGCTGGCGAATCAACCGTTTGAACTTCACCCACATCAGAATCAGATAGTACATAAGATAAATCCCATAGAAATTTGCCAATGGCCACGACACCGATAAGTATCGCAAGAATGAATTTTGGAGATTTCAAAATTGAAATATCAGACTTAGTAGCGTTAAAGCCTCCGGTTCCTGTCGACTGATAAAGCGCGAAGACATCGACAGGAATTTTCTTGGTTGTACTACTGGCCATGTCGGCCTTAGTAGAAGGAGCTGTCTTAGTGGATTTAGGCGGATGGTTAAAAATCCTAGGCTTACGACTTCGAAAGAACGTATCCGTTGAACGGTGAGAATAAGCTTCACCGGCACACCCTTTTAACCAAGTGGGGATTGCAGTGTAATCAGGTGTAAGCATGACAATATCCCATTGGTATTTTCTATGTCGCATGAAGGCACCATAGAAGTCGAACGGGTAGAGCAGTCTGTTATTTTCATCGAGTTGGGTTCGTTCACAATCATCAACGTCACCCACTTCAAACGAATCAGGGTCAACCGGAAGCCAACGAGAATAAAACAGTTCTGAAAAGTCTTTAGGTAAATAATCTACGAAATCTGAAAACGGTTTTTTTAGAAACTTCTCGCGTTTAAATCCGGCCTCAGAACAATACAAATCCTGACACTCATCAATAACAACAAATGCCCCAATAGGCATCCAGTTAAACCAATTTTGCCAAAGCATCACCCCCTCAGAAGATCGTGAAAAGATTCGAATCAACCGAGCAGAATCGGGAAATTTCTCACCTAACAATTCCTCGATAGATTCTTTAGGCTTCAAGCCCTCAACGTTCGTAACAACTATACGACCCTCACGCAAAGCAGGGAGGATTTCGAACCATGTAACATAAGCGGTTTTATAAGCCCCGTTAGAGCCATGACGAAAGGAAACAGCCATATCACCACCCCATAATTCTAAGCACAAATGCCGTAGCAAACGCATCAACAACAATTCGAACTGAATCAACAATACCGAATTGATAACAGGCATAACGCAAGTCTGAGGGAAGCTTGTTAAAGGCCATGTTCAACACCGTGTAGACCTCATATTCAGAAAGCAGCAAAGAGGCCACGTTATAGGCCATTTCTAGCATTTGGATTTTTATCGAAATATAGAGCTTAATGAACCAGAACCAAGCATAAGAGAATGCTTGAAGAATCAATTCAGGTATAGATGCAAAGAAATCGTAAATACTACCGAAGACACTAACAATGTAATCAAGCGCGCTGTAGAAATATTCCATAATTTAAACCTTAGAGCGACCAGAAGAAAGCAAGATAAAGCCAGCTAGTAGAGTGGCAAGAAATAAGATAACGGTGCGAATCATATTGGTATTGGAAGAGCCTAAAGAACTGAACAAATTAAACCCGACGTCAACATCCCATCGACTCAAAGAGAACGTTGTAGACTCGTATGAGCCGTCAGAGAATGACATTTGACCGAGTTTCAGAGGGGATTGTTTAAGCTTGCTTTCAAGTGTTTCTTCTAGTTCATCAATTTCAGTTTTCAGATCATCAAGTGACGTAGTGAGTACTGTGTCAGCAGCAAAACCATTACCTTGACCTGGAGCAGTGAACGACTCTGATTTTCCAAAGACATCTTGAAGTACATCTTTAATATCTCCTTTGGTAAGACCATCACGATTATTAGAATCTGTACCACCAGTATCACCACCACCAGTATCACCACCGCCAGTATCACCACCGCCAGTATCACCACCGTCAGTATCACCACCGCCAGTATCACCACCGCCAGTATCACCACCGCCAGTATCACCACCGTCAGTATCACCACCGCCAGTTTCCGAACCATCACATGATTCACCCGTATAGGTAAAGATGCCATATGGAGGAGTTGCAGCAGGGAAAAACATATCAGACTTAGCACGGCAAGAATTACGACAAATATTTACAACGTCACGCGTACCTTCAGGAAAAGAAACACTGCCAAGCTGATTACCTTCCATTTGTTTACAAGAGTCTTCACAAACACCAGTAGTAGGATTTATTATTTTATCAGAAGGACACGTTGCAAATTCACCACCAAAAGCAGGTTGTCTTTTATATACAAAATAACACGTACCATACTCAAGTTTGTAATAGGGTTCCCTAACCTTTCCAATATCAACAATTTGGCCGAACTCGTAACCTAAACTGCGATACTTTGCATCTATATATTTCAATTTACAAATAGGGGCTGCATAAGTACTAAAAGAAGAACCCATCAATAATAAAAACAAAACTATGTTCTTTTTAATAATCATAAATATCGCCTATAAAAAAAGGGAGCCGAAGCTCCCAATCAATCAACCTGCTATGACTCCGGTATAAACCCCATAAAGAAATGAGGCACACATTAGAGAGCCAAGAACAACGGAGGCAATCATTACTTACGGAGCCAAGCGACAACCATACCCAAACCAAAACCAAGAGCAGCAATACCAATTACACCGGAAGTGGTAAGGCTGACCATACCTTTACCTGCTTCGACTGCAGAAGTAATAGCGGCTTCATTTGCACTACCTTCAGCGAACGCAGAGCCAGAAGTAAGAGCGACAGAAGCAACAAGAATTTTATTGCTAACCAATTGACGTAATTTCAACATAATAATTTTCCTAAATGGATTAACGAAAGTGTTTTAATACTCGGCCTAACACATGTCCACCAATGAACGTGATTAAGCTTTGTTGTACGACGAACTCATAAAGAGATTTGTCGAATTCAAGTAATGACCAATCAAATTGACCATCAACCAAGTGCGTTAACTGCTCTTTAGAGACCAAGACATATTCACAAACATCACCAGACGATTGTTGCAAAATCCCATCAATAACAGTCACGCAAATAGACATAGCACCTAGACCTAATTACTTAGCTTTCATGAAGTTATCGAAGTGCTTTTTAATTTCTTCATCGACAGGAACAAGCTTGTTTACCAAGATATCAAGTGGATCATTTGGGTTAGCACCAAAGCTCAATTCATAGTCGCGATTAGCAACAAAAGCGCGTGATTGGATAAGTTGACGAGCGTAAGCCACATCAATTTTCAGAGCTTGCTTGTTGTAAGGGATATCCGTTGAGAAACCGATTCCGGTTTGCTGAAACTTCTCGTTGTCGACTTCTTCCACAGCACGTAGGACAGACAGCTCCGCGAACTCCATGTTTGATTTAGGGAAACGCTTGATAGCAATACCAGTTATTGTAGGCATATTCTTGACTCCAAAATTTCGATTTTCTGTTTAGTGTATTCGTCAGGAACACCCAACGAGGTTTCAAAGTTGGCGCGTCTATGATGAGTCGGAATGAGCATGCCAAAGGCTTCACCCAAATCACCCTCAGTCATAGCAACAACTTCAGATAGAGCTTTGCCACATTGGCGACGAACCCAAGCGATACGAGCGAAAAACTCTAGACCTGCTTTCTTTTTGTTAAGCTCAATCTTCATTGGTTCAGCAGGGTCGATACTGGCCGAGAAATCACACAGACCAGCAAAGGCCGAAGCAGGCGAGGCGAGTAGTGCCAAATCGCACTTCTTCAATTCCACTTCATTGCGGTACCAAATTACTTCAGGGTCAGCGATGTTTTGCTCGAACTTCTTGTTGTACACACGCCAGTAGATTGCAGAGGTACGAGAGCCAACAAGAACGGCTTCCTCTGATAATTCACCGGATTGTGAAACGCGCTTATGAGGAACCATTGTCGGACCACGACCACGAGAAGCAGTGCGAAATGCTCCTTCATAAAAACATTTCTCGGCATACTTACAGTCAAAAATTCCGGTGTAGTCATCCACACAAAGGTCTAAACGGGCGAGGCGAGTGATACCCAACAGTGACAACCACCAGTGCACTTTTTTGTGATTGGTGAACTCGAACAACTTAGCGCAACCTGTACCATTGATTTGCACGTAAACCGTATCGTTATTTCCGCCAACACCGACCAAGCCGCATTCAACCGTTCCCGTAGAATCGTAAATGACCATTGAATCTTCATAGCCATGTAAGCCACGGCCACGCATAGGCGATAGACGGAAGTTAAAGATCTTAGACATGAACTCATCAAACCTATCAGCCAAAACCTTGCGACATTTGTTACGGTGTGACTCAATTGATTTCTCTATCGCTTCTGGTGAGTTAAGGCGACCGTTGACGCTTTTCTTTTTAAACTCAGGAAACTGCATGTTGATAAAGTCTTGTTCGTTTGAGTTGTCCAAGTGTCTAAGCGAGCTATACGAAAACGAAAAGGCTAGGTGATCCACTTGAACCGGACGAATCTCATCATGAAACTTATGTGGTTTTTTAGATGGCATGGAAAACACCTTTGACCAAAAGCTCTTGGTAGTTCTCGTCAGTGATTTCAACAACCTCAAATGACACCATGCCGTAGTGAACCTCCATGAATTGGAAGAACTCACGCGGAGTTTTGAAAAAGTTATGACCCCAAGGGAAATAGGCGTTGATGCCGTGATTGGGTTCGTTGTCGAAGTAGATAGAATCCATGATTAATCGCTCACAACATAAGAGACTTGAGCTAAAGGCCAAGAGCTTTGTAAACGTTCAACAATGCTGTGAGCATCTGATTCAGAGAGGAATTTACTGTGAAAATGTTGAGCTGTAGTAATCACAAAGGGCTTACCATGAGCCGAGGTACCAAAACCTGCGAAGTAACGAGGAAAACACCCAGACACTAATAAAACATTAACCATAACAACCACCTTGACTGATTATTGAGAATTGGAGTGACCATCTAAGCCGAGCTATAAGCGTCAAGGGCAAACAGCCCAGACCTAGACAGTCAAATTTGATTAACCAAATTTGGTTATCGGAGAGAAGCATATACACCAGATTTGGTTACTGCAAGACACCAAAAATGGTTAGCAATAAGCTATGATTGAAGAAACGGAGGATTTGCCATGTACCAAAATAAACTGTTAGACGCCTATAAACAGGCTCAAAATTACGTACAAGACAAACAAATAGCGCACGATATGAATATACCTCAACAAAGAATCAGTGATTTCCGCAAAGGTCGTCGCTATCTTACTGATTCACAGGCGGTTTTTTTAGCGGAGAAAGCAAAGTTAGACCCACAGATCGCGTTGATAGGTTTGCACGCTGACCGCAACGAAAATCCAGAGATTAAGCAGCTATGGGAACACATGGCAAAAAAGTTTGACGGGCTAGGATTATCAGGAATTTCAATGGCTTGTGGTGGTTTGGCGTTATGGATGATGCCTACTCAAGAAGCACTAGCTCAGTGCGTATTATGTACGTTATGTTAAATTGGTTTTGGTGTTTATAAGGCAGGACTCTTTGTGTGATGCCCTGCCTTTGTATTGTGTCGATAGTCTCTAATTTATACTGTGTATTTAACCATATTGGCTATTTACCATAAAATATATAATAACCAGTGATAATAATCTTCGATTTTAACCCTGGTATTAGTTAGAGATTAGCCGCCAGCAAATTTAACTTTGTAGCCTTTCTTTTCAAGGTGCGCTTTGATCTTGTCGCGCGCGTCCCCTTGAATTTCTATGTTGTCATCTTTTACTGAGCCACCGCAGCCGCAAACTTTTTTGAGCTCTGCTGCCATTAGTTTTAATGGTGCGTCATCTAGGTCTAAGCCAGTTACGACAGAAACACCTTTGCCTTTACGGCCTTTAGTTTCTTTTTGGATTCGAACGATACCATCGCCTTTAGGACGTTGGACTTTCTCTTCTTCAGGCTCAATACGACCTGTTTCTGTTGAATATACTAGGCTCATAATTTACTTCTTTTGTTGCTCTGCTTTTTGTTTTGCGAGTAAGTAAGCTTCTATATGACGTTGAATTGCAATTTTTCCGCCCTTAATTAGGCGTCCGTTAAACATGCAATACCACGCATTAGGCTCACCGGTGTCATTCTTGATTTGGTAACCGTTGAAGTTTTCAGTTGAGCCACCAGTTCCTCTCGACTTATTTAATGCTGTGAATTCTTTTGGATCAATAATAGATGCGGTTTCAATCCACCAATCAATACTTTTCTTAACAGCAGCTAGGTTACCTTGAATAACATTGTTTTTTAACTTCGCACGCCAGACCGTGTGATTAGCATCTATCGATTGAAGATGGACGCTCCGGTAAATTGAATTAGCCATATCTATTGATCATCTTTTTGTTTTCACTATATTAATCATAAGTATACTTTTAATGATATCAAGCATAATATGGTAAAAACACCTGTTAAGGTACGGTAATTTGAGAAAAAAAGTCCCTATTTTATCTGATTCTGTGACAGTTAATTTGTTTGTTGAAAAGTTGAACAGTAATGTGTCAATTGAAATTATAGATGAATTAACAGGATACCAATACTCGCGTAATTCACTCTTAGGCATCTACAGTGACTGGAATCGCTACCACGCGTTTTGTACTAAAAACCGTATCAATACACTTCCAGCATCTGTTACGGCTATTCGTCGTTTTTTAGAGACTGAATCCAACGACAGAAAATATGCATCTCTAAAACGTTACACTGCAACGCTTAGTTTATTGCACATTGTGCTTGGTTTCGCCAACCCTATCAAGCACCGACAAGTTCGCTTTACTCTACTCCACTTGCAAGCCAGAATGGCCGGTGATGCTAAGCAAACCAACGCCATGACGTCCGCACACCTCACTGAATTGAACATATTGCTTTCGCATGACAAGGCCAACTTAAAAGAGATTCGTGACATTGCCATTTATAATGTGATGTTCGAGTGTGCTTTAAAGCGTTCAGAACTTAAGCTGTTATCAACCGCCGATGTTGAGAGCACCGATAGTGATTATCAGATCATTATTAAAAATTCTGTATACCAGCTTTCACAAGTCGCGAGTGTCGCACTTGAGCGTTGGCTTTCGTATGCTGGGGTACAAGAGGATTTACCTGTGTTCCGTGCAATAGACAAGCATGAAAACATTGGACGTCAACCTTTGGACGATTCGTCTATCTATCGAATCCTGCGCAGAGCAAGCGATTTACTACAACTGGCGGAAAACCACCATTTCTCAGGTAACTCGATTCGTGTTGGTGCTGCACAAGAGCTTTCTAAACAAGGTCTTAAGGTAAAAGAAATTCAGGATTTTGGTCGTTGGCTCAGCCCTGCCATGCCTGCGCAATATGTGGGGTATACGGGCACAGCGGAGAAGGAGAAAATGAAATTCAAAGCCTTAATACCGTGGCAATAAACTTTTGTCGTCAAGCCAGTAAACTAGTGGCATCGTCGGCGTTAAAAATATCGGCTTCTAAAAAACAATAATGCCTTGGCAGAAAAGCTCAAGGCATTATGTTGTCAGGGTCAAAAACAGAAATAACGATTCGATAAACTAAGCAAGGCTCGTTCTAACGCAGTTCTCCAAGAATTGACTAAACTTGTGTCCATTATGCTCCACCATTTTAGGGAACATGGAAATTGGAGTCATACCTGGAAAAGTATTTACTTCGTTCAGGTAGATTTCGTTGTCTTGGGTTAAGAAAAAATCAATTCGAGATAAGTGACGTAGCTTCATTTGAGTGAAAACTTTGCGTGCACTGTCTGCGATTAATTCACATTGTTCATCAGTCAGATTACTTGCTTCAACTTCAGTGACTGAGTGGCTGTCTGCACTGTACTTTTCTTCATAAGAGTAAAATGCGCCATTTGGTGCTATCACCTCGCCCGGCTTGCTAATGTGTAACTCACCGTCGATTTGATAGGCAGCGACTTCTAGTTCTCGTGGTACGACTGACTTCTCAACAAGTACTTGATCTGAGAACGTAAACGCTTTGTTGATGGCTTCGTTTAAGTCTTCTACTTGGTTCACTTGATAACAGCCAACGGAAGAGCCTTGACGTGCAGCCTTCACGAACACTTTCCCCCACTTTTCAAAAGCTTGAGTCGCTTGTGAGTGAGCTTGTTCCGTGTTGTCAGATAAGAATAAGTATGGTGTATTTGGAATACCAAGTGCGTCATACCAAAGTTTTGATGTGATTTTGTTGAAGCTGTTGTTGCTTGCTTCAGAGCCACAACCTAGGTATGGAAGTTTAGCCATTTCAAACAGTGACTGAATATCACCCGTTTCACCTGGGAAACCATGAATACACGGCACAATAAAGTCGACTTTTGATTCTATATTGTCGCCACGTAGAGTTTGCTCATTAATATCAAGGTAAACTAATTCACCGGAATCAATACACCAGCCTTCACTCTTAATCTCAACTCTTAAAACGTTAAAATCTGCAACGCTATTGAGTTGTTCAAAAAGGTAATTAGCTGAAACTAAAGACACTTCATGCTCTGAAGATCCACCGCCGCAAAGTAGAAGAATGTTTGTGGTGCTCATGGGTAAAATCGGTCCTTGAAACTAGGAGTACTGACTTCAATGATAAACAAAAGTCGAGATAGGTACAGTGTTTTGATTGTTAAAATTGCATCCGAAAGATCGAGCGATTAACTATTAAACAAAACCGATAGTCTTAAAACAAAAGAAGGAGCATTTGCTCCCTCTTTTATGAATCAAAACTTAGTTTAACTTGTTAAGCGTTGGGTATTCAGAATTCTTGATGTCATCAATGCTTTTAACGAACGGCTTTAAGTTTTGAAAAGTGGTTGGCAGTTTTGAAATCGCCTTTTTGGCTTCTAAGCGTGTTGCGTAGTCACCGTAAAGTACGGTGAACCACTTAGTACCGTTAACCATTTTGTAGTTTTCCCAAACTGGTTGAGAAGTCGGTGGTAGCATTTTCACGAAAGAGTCGACTTTACTTTGGCTGCCAACAGCAACAACTTGAACCGTATAGCCAAAGCGTTGATTCATGTCTTGTTGTTTTTTCGTTGGCCCCGTCACGCTTGTAACTGGCTTAACCTTAGTTGTTTGGGTGACAGGTTCTGTTCTGATAACGTTAACAACGTTCTCTTCTACAACGACTGCTTGCTCAGATTGAGATACAACTGGAGCTTCAACTTTGGCTGTTTTGTACTCTTCTTGATAGCTATCTGAAGTCACATCCGTAATGTAGTTTTCAGATACACATGCAGCCAAGAGCAGAGGCAAAGTCGCAATTGCAATTTTTTTCATGGAAAGCTCTATGTCCTTAATAATAATTACTATAAATCATGCCGATACGTCGGTTTAGAATCAAGTTAACTTTGAGATTATACACCATTAGTAGGTGACCTATTTCACAAACTTTATGCAGTGTCTGCTTATTCATCTGAATTCGGTGAATTTGCCATCAACCTATCAGTGAAAAGTAAGTTACGATGAACTTACGTGCATTGCTAGGATATGTCTATGAATCATCTTGATCCCCTACTTAAACCCCGCTCTATCGCTGTTGTTGGCGCTTCGCAACGAGAAACGCGTGCGGGCTATATTGTTATGAATAATTTGTTGCACGGGGATTTTAAAGGTGCGGTGATGCCAGTTACACCGAAATACGACTCAGTGGCTGGCGTACTCTCTTATAAGAAAATTCTATCCCTACCTATCGTTCCAGACCTTGCGATTTTGTGTACGAATGCGAAACGCAACGTCGCCATTTTTGAAGAATTGGCCGAGAAAGGCATCGCGTCAGTAATTGTACTTTCCTCCGACATGCAACAGCTAAGCGATAATGGTGAGACATTTGATGAAAGATGCCTAGCGATTGCCAAAAAACACAATATTCGCGTGCTCGGTTCAAACAGCTTAGGGATTATTGTTCCATGGCTAAACTTAAATGCCTCTTTCTCTCCCGTTACTGCGCTTCCCGGAAAAATTGCGTTTGTTTCCCAGTCTGCAGCAGTTTGTACCACTATTCTTGATTGGGCGAACGACAAGCAGATTGGTTTCTCTGCGTTTATCTCCATTGGTAATGGCAGTGATATTGAATTCTCAGAGCTTTTAGATTATCTGAGTACCGATTCTCACACCGAAGCGATCTTGCTTTACATTGACAGCATTACGGATGCAAGGCGCTTTATCTCTGCAGCACGTGCAGCGTCGCGTAACCGACGAATCCTAGTATTAAAAGGCGGTCGAACAGCGAAAGGAAGAGCGGCTGCTATGGCACACACAGGCGGTGCGGACACTCTAGACATTATTTACGATTCGGCAATCCGACGCAGTGGCATGCTGAGAGTTAAGAACTTACATGAGTTGTTTGCCGCGGTAGAGACACTGACTCACTCGGTGCCACTGCGTGGTGAGCGTCTCGCTATTGTCACTAATGGTGGAGGCCCTGCGATTATGGCTGTAGACACGCTTTTTGATCGTGGCGGTAAGTTAGCAGAATTATCCGATGAAACACTTGATAGATTAAGCAGAGTTTTGCCAGCGAGTTGGTCCCATAGCAATCCTATAGATATTGTTGGTGATGCCGGCGATCAGCGTTATATCGATACTATCAACATACTGCTTGATGGTGACGAAGCTGATGCCATTCTTATCATGCACAGCCCTTCTGCTGTCGCGCATTCCGCTCAAACAGCGGAACGAATTATTGAAGTGATCAAGAAGCACCCTCGCCACAAACGATTCAATATCTTAACTAATTGGTCTGGCGAATTAACAGCACGGCCCGCGAGAAAGCTGTTTACTGAAGCGGGAATTCCTACCTATCGAACGCCAGAAAGTTCTGTGGTTGCCTTCATGCACTTGGTCGAGTACCGACGCAACCAACGTCAGTTAATGGAAACCCCAACGACTGCAGAAAAAGTACACATTGAAGACTTGGCAGATGCGAAGAATTGGATTAAACGCCAACTACTGGATAAAGATACAGTTAGTCTTGATACCCATCAAAACAGCCAATTTTTTAGACACTTCAATTTGGATGTTCTTCCGACTTGGATCGCTTCGGACCCAAGCGAGGCGGTACATATTGCAGAAACGATTGGTTATCCCGTTGCAGTAAAACTCCGTTCACCAGACATCGCACATAAGTCAGATGTACAAGGTGTGATGCTCAATCTGCGAAACAGCAGTGAGGTAGCAAATGCAGCTCAAGCGATTCTCGATCGATCGCAATTGTCGTTCCCTACCGCTCATATTCATGGTTTGTTGATTCAAGGAATGGCCAAGCTCGCAGGTGGTCAAGAGCTACGCGTGAAAGTAACAACCGATGAAACCTTTGGACCAATTATTCTGCTTGGTCAAGGTGGATCTGAATGGGATGAATCCATTGATGCGGCAGCTGCATTCCCACCGCTTAACATGACACTGGCTCGATACTTGATTATTCGAGCGATAAAGAGTGGCAAGATTCGCCTGCAAAAGTTGCCTAACCCGATCGATATTGAGGGGCTTTCTGAACTATTAGTTCGTATATCTCAAATGGTGGTTAATTGTCCTGAGATACATGATTTGGATATTCATCCAGTGCTTGCCAATGGAGACAAGTTCACTATATTGGACGCCGATATTATTTTGAAAGCGTATGAGGGAGATCCGCAAGAAAGACTCGCGATTCGCCCATACCCAGTTGAACTTGAAGAGACAATACAGTTGAGAGACGGTACTGAGGTGCTGCTACGCCCTATCCTTCCGGAAGATGAGCCGCTTCACGCAGACTTTATTAACCGGGTCTCCAAAGAAGATCTTTATAAACGCTTCTTTAGTGATGTCGGTGAGTTCAATCACGAGGCATTGGCGAATTTTACTCAGATCGATTTTGATAGAGAAATTGCATTTGTTGTTGTGCGTAAAGAGCAAGGCCTTCCTGCGATCATCGGTGTTTCCAGAGCTTTGATTAACCCAGAGAACACAGACGCTGAGTTTGCAATACTGATACGCTCTGATCTGAAAGGCGCCGGCTTAGGTCGGATTTTGATGACTAAGGTAATCGATTACTGCCGAGCAAAACAGACTAAGCAAATGTCTGGGATGACGATGCCAACGAACAGAGGAATGTTGACACTAGCTCGAAAACTCGGTTTTAAGCTAGATATCAGTTTTGAAGATGGTACTGCAGATATGGTGTTGCCGCTATTTGAGTGACCATGTCTTTTTAAGGTGCTGAATACACCAAGATTTGGCGTCGCCCATTTTGTTGCGTCGCCAAGCCATCACGATATCGATAGGTTGTGGCTCAGTCCCTGAAATTTTCTGTAGAACGCCAGACTCGATCAAAGGTTCAGCAACACTACTTGGTAAAGTACCAATACCTAAACCAGTGGTTAACGCTTCTACTTTTGCAGAAAAGCTTGTCACGGTTAATCGCGGTTGTTTTTCTAAAATATTGATACTTAATGCTGGTTGATCACGGGCTGTATCCGCAATTGCAATTACCCTGTAACTTTCTCTTGCCTTCTGGTCAAATTCACCTGAACGTTTGTGAACGTAGTGTTTTGATGACGCTACCCAAACCATTTCCATTTTACCAATTACGTCACTTTTCATGTCATTTGGAATAGTGTCGACTTTTGGGCAAACCAGTAAATCTGCGCGGTCATCGGTCAGTGATTCCCAACAACCGGCAAGGATCTCTTCTTGTAATCGAACGCGTGTCTTACTGATTTTTCCTAGTTCATCCACGAGTGGGAAGAAATTAGCAACCGGAATAATACCATCAAAGGCTATTGTTAAGTCGAGCTCCCAACCATTTGCAAGAATACTGGCTTCGTTTACTAATTTTTCCGTCGCACCAAGAATCACTCTGCCTTGTTCTAATATCAATTGCCCCGCTTCTGTGAAGTTTGCACGGTGGCCGGATCGATCAAAAATCATGATGTCTAAGTCTTGCTCTAGCTTTTGAATTTGATAGCTGAGTGATGAAGGGGCTCTATCCATTTCATTTGCCGCAGCGGCGAAACTTCCACGTCGCTCTATGGCATCTAATATGTGTAATGCTTCAAGTGTTATTGGGCTATGCATAGCTTTCCTACTTTACAAATGAGACTTTAGTCACAAAAACAGAAGCATTCGCCACGTGAATGGAACTGTAAAAGTCTTTTTAATACAGATGTTTAAGAATGTTGATTATGAATCAGTTGATAAAAATAAAAATTAATTAAATGCAAATAATAGTAATTATCATTTAGATCCAATATTATCTTTCGCAAATCAAGATAATACTATGGAATTAAGGTAACTATCAGATGTATAAGCAATCCCTACTCTCTGCTTCAATCATTTTAGCGCTTTCATCAACCTCAGCCTTTGCTGAAGATTATGCCCTATTTGACGAGGTTGTTGTATCGGCAACTCGTACGAATCAAACACTTATCAATACAGCGGCTTCTGTTACTGTCATCTCTGATAAGCAAATTGAAGAGAACATGGCAAAAGATGTTAATGAAATCTTCGAATACACTCCAGGTGTGACGATGAACTCGAGCTCTCGCCAAGGCGCCCAGACTATTAATATTCGTGGCATGGAAGGCAAACGCGTTAAGATTTTGGTCGATGGTTCATCGCAACCAGGTTCATTTGATGGTGGCCCTTATGCATTTATTAACTCTAGTGGTATTTCAATCGATCCCGACATGTTAAAAAGCGTCGAAATCATCAAAGGCGCTGCTTCAAGTCTACACGGAAGTGACGCTATTGGCGGCGTTGTTGCTTTCGAAACTAAAGACCCTTCTGATTTCTTAAAAGATGGCGAAGATTTTGGTGGTCAAGCTAAACTATCTTACTCTTCGGAAGACAACTCTTTTAGCGAACATGTTGCGTTAGCGAATCGATTTGGCGACCTAGAAACATTGGTAGCTTACACGCGTCGAGATGGTGAAGAGTTGCAAAACTTCCGCAACCCTAACGACTTAGAAAACTACGCTGTTGAAGGTCAAGATACCTCAGCAAATAATCTTTTGGTTAAGTTACAATACCAGTTAAACGAAAGTCATCGTATCGAGTTTTTAGCTGAGCTAATCAAAGATACTTCAGACTCTGACATCTACCACTCAAGTTACGATAGCTATACAGGTGCTGATGACACAACGCAAAATCGATTCGCTATTAAACATATTTGGTTCGCTGATAGCGCAATTGCCGATACCGTGACGAGCAAAATATCGTACATTTCTAAAGAAGAGAATGGTGTAACGAAGCGCTTTAAACCAGCTGGTCCTGGATTTCCACCTTACGTACCTGCTAACAACGATAATCTTCAAACAAAAGATTATGAATACACAGAAGATAAACGTGAGATAGAAACGCAATTAGATAAAGAAATTGACAACCATTACCTAGTGTATGGTGCGACTTATACACATAGTGACATTAGTAACACCAATATGGAGTACAACTCTGATCCAGCGACTGATGATCAGCTTTATGTATACACTCCTGATGCTAAAGAGCAAAAATTCGGTTTGTTTGTTCAAGATGAAATTAGCTTAATGAATGACAGGCTGGTTGTTACTCCAGGTGTTCGTTTTGATTACTTCTCAACGGATCCAGGAACCATCACTACCGAATCGTTGGCAGATTTCTCTGATTCCGCAGTAACAGGTCGTTTAGGTTCAACATACAAACTGACAGATACAGGCACTATTTTCGGCCAAATCAGTCAAGGCTTTAGAGCTCCTTCTTTTGATGAGCTTTACTACACCTATGACAACCCTGGACACGGCTACGTAAATGATTCAAATCCAGATCTGAAGTCAGAAACCAGTATCTCTTACGAGTTAGGCTACCGTCATAATACTCAAGCTTCATCATCTGAAATTGCGGCTTACTACAGTGACTACGATGATTTTATCGAGACAGTGGTTACGAAAAAGGTTGGCGGAACAACGCACTATTCTAACGTTAACTTAGATTCGGCAACGATTAAGGGGATTGAGTTCTCGAACACGTTACTTTGGGATGTTTTGGTAGGCGCGCCTGAAGGTATTTCGACACACTTCGTTGCATCATACACAGAAGGTGAAGACGGAAACGGAAATGCGTTAAATAGTGTGAACCCTTGGAATGCTGTATTAGGTCTTAACTACGATGCGCCAACCCAAAATTGGGGTACTAGCCTTAAGTTAAACTACACGGCTGACAAGTCTGCTTCAGACATCAACTTCGATGACAAAAGTGGCGGTAACGCTGGTCAAGCTGAGCTTCCAAGTGCCACGGTTGTTGACTTAACAGCTTACTATAAGCCGATCAAAGATCTGACTATTCGTGGTGGCGTGTTTAACTTAACTAATGAAGAGTACTACCGTTGGAACGACATTCGCGGAGATGATGAGCTTTACAAAGAAAACTCGCAAGCGGAAAGAAACTACGGCATCTCAGCTAAATACGAATTTTAATTTGTTACAAACTCAAATTGCAGAAACTAAAAAGCCAGCTTAATGCTGGCTTTTATCTATTTCACTAAAAATTGTATCAAAAAGGAATAAGTGAAATTGTGTCTTACTTTTCTGCCATTTCTTTCTTAACCATTACTGTAGCAGCAATGATGAAAGTGATAATTAGGCCTAGTTCCATGATTAACTCCAAGGAAAATTAACATTAAACATATAATTCGCGCGTATAGTAACACAACAAATACAGAATGATACATTTTAACCGAAAAGTTCATTTTTTATTCTTGTTAGATCAAAAAAGATGCCCTAAAGCATCTTTTTGTATGTTAACTGACCATAAAACTACTCGTTTAGCCCGGGAAACCATCAGGGTTTGTTGACTGCCAGCGCCATGTATCTTCGGTCATTTCATTCAGTGTACGTGTCGCATTCCAACCTAGTTCTTTCTGCGCTTTAGCCGGATCTGCCCAGCATTCTGCGATATCGCCAGGGCGGCGCTCAACCAGTTTGTATGGGATTTCTTTACCGCTCGCTTTTTCAAATGCTTTAACCATATCTAGTACGCTTGAACCGTTGCCTGTACCAAGATTATAGATATGAAGACCAGCTTTGCGCCCTACTTTTTCAAGAGCTGCGATGTGTCCATCAGATAGATCCATAACGTGGATATAATCACGAACGCCAGTACCGTCTTTTGTTGGGTAATCGTTACCAAATACCGATAGGAACTCACGTCGGCCTACTGCAACTTGAGAGACAAATGGCATTAGGTTGTTTGGGGTACCTTGCGGGTCTTCGCCTAACTCGCCACTTGGATGTGAACCTACTGGGTTAAAGTAACGCAGCAATGTAATACTCCAATCTGGATTCGCTTGTTGGAAATCGGTTAAGCACTCTTCAACCATTAGCTTGCTACGGCCATAAGGGTTAGTCGCACTTGTTGGGAAGTCTTCTGTAATTGGCACACTAGCAGGATCGCCGTAGACCGTTGCTGATGAACTGAATACTAAGGTTTTTACATTAGCTTCGCGCATCGCATCAACAAGAACTAAAGTGCCGTTCACATTGTTGTCGTAGTATTCAAGAGGCTTAGCAACCGATTCGCCTACTGCTTTTAGTCCTGCAAAATGGATAACCGCTTCGATATTGTTCTGCTTCATCGCTTCAGTCAAAAGTGCTTTATCGCGAATATCACCTTCAATGAAATTAGGGCGAACGCCAGATACTTTCTCAATGCGATCAAGAACGCTTGGCTTGCTGTTGTACAAGTTATCGAAAAGTACAGGCGTCATTCCTGCGTTAATCATCTGGATACTTGTATGGCTGCCAATGTAGCCCATGCCACCTGTGACTAAAACATTCATGTTTAGTAGACCTTTTTATTAGAAATATTCAACTTATAGCCTATGATACCGCAATTTAGAGCGAAGCCACAAACCTCGATCTCTTTTGATGTTCATAAGAAAACACGAATTGACCGTTCTTATGTGTTTTGCTCGATAGCTTACTCCCCTTAGACCACGGTTACTTCCTCAATGAGATCGTGCCTCTTTGCCTTTCTTATGTAAGAGAATTATTTAATAGTTCAGAGTATTTACCTTCAAGCCGGATGCGCTACTTTATTATTAGTGTGACCTGACATTTTTTATTGAAGTTTTAATATTGTATTAATGAGGTGTTAATGGGTGGGAGTGCTAAAACTTTGAGTTAAATCACTGTTTAATTGTGCTAATTATACGAACGTCTTTAAGGTCGGCAGCTCCTAACTAACACAACTTAAAAGGACTACATAAGTGACAACGAAGATTTTGCTTAATTGTGACATGGGAGAAAGCTTCGGCAATTGGAAAATGGGTGATGATGAATCGGTCATGGAATGGGTCGATATGGCAAATATCGCTTGTGGCTTTCATGCGTCAGATCCACACGTAATGTCCAAAACCATCAAACTTGCTCAACACTACCATACTCAAATCGGTGCTCACCCAGGGTACCAAGATTTAGTTGGATTTGGACGTCGTTCCATTCCACATACTATGGATGAGATCAGTGAGTTAGTATGTTACCAAGTTGGGGCCTTACAAGCCCTTTGCCGCTATCATCATACCTCGGTTGGATATGTGAAACCTCATGGTGCCCTTTATAACGATATGATGGCGAACACTGATGTTTTTAATGCAGTCGCTCAAGCGGTGGCTGAATTTAATATCCCTCTCATGATTCTTTCTTCGTCTGACAATCAACAATATTTAGACATCGCTGATGATCATGACTTACCCCTTTTGTTTGAGGCATTTGCAGACCGAGCTTACTTGAACAACGGGCAGTTAGCACCTCGCACACAAAAAGGCTCGGTGTACGTGCATCAAGACGATATCTATAATCAAGTCATGCAAATCATTAACTATGGCTCCGTCACAACAATTGAGGGGGAACGACTGCCTATTGAAGCTGATACCATCTGTGTACACGGAGATAACCCTCAAGCCATCGCATTAATTAGAAAAATCCGACAAGACCTCAACGCTTTTAATTAATATCACTGCTTTCAATTTATACCAGTGTGACTTGAGCAAATTTCTACTCGTTGGCTAAGAACAACTTACAAGCTGATACTGCTCTAAACATGGAAGTTGGAATAAATGTATGGAAAGGAAATGACGAAAAATCAGATTGAATTCAATATAGAGCCCGTTGCTGAATGCAGTGTTCTCGTTACGCTAATACCTTTAAACCCTCACTCTAGTGCTATCGATGCTCAGTATATGGCGCACTTTTCTGATGTTATTCGCCAGAATCTAACGCCCGTGTTGATGAATGTGACACCGGCTTACCACACCATATTAGTTGATTATCTACCTTATCGAATTTCAGAACAGCAGCTGATAACCCAGCTAAGCTCACTGTTAACTCAGGCCTTACCCTTATTTTCAAACACCACCGACACGACGAATATTATTGAGCTCCCCGCTTACTATGCATCTGAAACAGCACTCGATTTAGGTAGATATCAAGAGAAAGGCTTATCTCTGGACGATATCATCCAATATCACACCTCAGAGACATACAGTGTCAGTGCGATAGGATTCATTCCCGGTTTTGCTTTTATGTCGGATGTGGTTAGTGAACTGGCTTTACCTCGTCACTCAACGCCACGTTTAAGCGTTCCTAAAGGCAGCATCGCGATTGCAGACTCCAAAACCGCGGTTTACCCATCTGATTCACCAGGTGGTTGGAACATTATTGGAAACTGTCCATTGTCGCTGTTTTCCCATAGCCAATTGAAGAAGGCAGATATCACACCAGGTCCATTATCCCTGCTTAATGTCGGAGACAGTGTGCGTTTCAAATCGATATCAAAACAGGAGTTTATGGAGCTTAGGTCTATGGAGATTAGTGGAGGTGGCGCTCATGAGTAAGTTAAAGGCTAATCCAACCCTCACCGTAATCAAACCCGGCCCATTGAGTCTGATCCAAGACTTTGGCCGTTTTGGCATTGCTCACCTCGGACTTACACAAGGTGGCCCTGTTGACGATTACTCTTATAGTTGGGCCAATTATCTGCTAGGAAATACCGTTAACCAAGCTGCGTTAGAAATAACCCTTGGGCAATGTGTTTTAAAAGTTGACTTCGATTGCGAGATGGCAATCTGTGGGGGGGATTTACAAGCAACACTTGACGGTAGCCCGCTGGATAATTGGAGCTCTTTCCAAGCTTTTAAAGGACAACTGCTATCATTCGGACTACCTAAGAACGGGCTACGCGCATATTTAGCGGTTAAGGGAGGCTTCGACGTTCCTCTTACGCTCAATAGCTGTTCTACCGTAACACGTGAAAAAATTGGAGGTCTCACGCAAGACGGGCAACCTTGCCAAAAAGGCCAAAAGATAAGTTTTACTCAACATGACCTCTCTACCCCTTTTAAGGCTCTGAGCGTCACCTTTCGTTACAAACCCGATTACAATTTGCCAGTCAATTTACGCGTGATTGAAGGCTATCAGAACGAGCTATTCACAGAGTCAGCAAAAGAGACTTTTTACAATGCCCAATATATCGTTGACCAAAACTCGAATCGAATGGGCTACAGACTCAATGGTAAACCTGTTACTTCTCCTGATAGCTCCTTACTGTCTGAAGGCATTGCACTTGGTGCTATTCAAATCCCACAAGATGGGCAGCCTATTGTGTTGCTCAATGACAGACAAACTATTGGTGGTTATCCGAAGGTTGGCTGCGTTGCAAGAATCGACTTACCGCGTTTAGCACAAGCTAAACCTGGCCATGAGATATCTTTTAGTAAAGGCGAGCGATTGGGATTACAAGATTTGTGGTGTCAGTGGGCGAAGTTTTTTGGTTATTGATACACATCTTTGGATGGATACTCCTCGATTAAGATAGCCAAATAAGACGTTAAATTGAAAAAATCCAGCTTACTGTAAATCGTAAGCTGGATTGTGTTTTTTTGAGATCTTGTATTAGGTATTAAGCGAATTAGAGCGTTTTTAACAGTGTTCTTGTCCTGAGACCTTAGCAAGCGCGTCTGGATAACCTCGCTCCTTGGTCAAGCTTATCGCCCTGTTTTCAATATCGTTCACATTGAGTGACATTGTCACGGAGTGGGCGTCTTCAATCGATACGGCTTCAGTCATATCAAACCATTGCTCAGCAACTTTTTGCGCGGCCTCTAATGTTGAAGACGCTTTAACCACTTCAAGTCGAGCATAACGCTCACCACAAAATGAAACATCTGACGCCCTAAGGCTAGGGTCGGTTCCTGGTATTTGTTGTGCACCGAACAAAGGTTTGCCGCCAACCTGTGCAGAGCTAAAACTTGGAATGAATTGAGACATATGGGTAATTGCCGCGCGAGTTCTCAATTCAAGCTGCTCTTCACTCCAACCTGATACGATTTTCTTTAACAGCTTAGACGGCAACAGCGGTTGTGATGAGTTTGTTGAAGAGGAAACCAACCCTCCCTCAAACAGAGTAATCCCTTCCGTCATACCGTGGAGTTGAAACACGCCGTCAGCATACGGCGTTAATTGAGCCATGCCTTGCGGTGTGCCTCTCGGCCCATGGAAGATAACCTCGGGCCACTCTTCTTTACATTCTTGTGAGTAAGGCCACTCTGTGACGTACGCAGCTTTAAATTCAACAAGCCTTTGCTGCTTGGAGCCGACAAAGTCATCAACAATACCGGTTTCGAAACCACTCGCATTAATCAAATAGTCGGTTGTTAAAATATGGCTTTGATTTTCATGGTCTGTATAAGTCAAAGACCAACCTTGCTCTATAGCTTCAACGGATTCTAAGCGACTGTTGGTTAATACCGTACAATTAGGTTGCTGGCCTAAAGATAGTTGAGCGGTCGCAGAGAGTCGAAACACACTCCATCCATACTCTTGAACCATGGCGACGGGATATTTGAGCGTGTCTAAATCAGTATGTTTAGCAAAAGGAATACACCAATCATCGAGTGACATTGGTTTTAGTGGTTGAGTTCTTTCAGCTATCTCTAACAGATCTTCTTTGCTGTAGAGCTTGTAGTACTCTTCAGGATCACCAAGTACTTGGTTGCTTTTATCTTGTTTAACAAGCTCAGCATAAGCATCCTTAATCACCTTAAGGCGAGGAAGAAGATCCATCGGTTCCCCTCCATCACTATGCGGAACCGCAATGACTGTCGGTCGAATATTGATCGTGTGAGGAAATAGGCGGACAGTATCAATTGACTGTATGAGCAATTGAAGACATTGCTCTACAGAAATATCTCGATACAAATTGCCACCAGCGTGTAAATGGCAAATTGGCGGGCCATTAACTAAACTCGGCCCTTTTTCCAAAATAGTGACATTAAAGCCCAACTCACTAAAGTGAATAGCGCTTGTTGTCCCCGCAATACCACCACCAACAATGGTAATAGAAGCTTGATTTTTATCCGTTTTGTTGTGGTTCATCGTGTTCTGTAGAATAAGATTAACTGACGCTATTCTACTTTTGTTCTGCGATGAATTAAAACACATTTTTATCAAGGTCTTAGCTTGGCGTTAATTAATATCTATGTAAAAAATATAAATAACCTCTTGACTCAATTACCCCAGATAGAGTTTTAAAGGTTATTCTAACAGTCATATTTGCCCTAAGTGACGCCACATAAAGGCTGTCTCAGTACTCTTAAAACACAGGTATTAACTTATCCCTAAAGTTATCCACCGTTTTTGTGGATAACTGTTGATAACGTTCTTGCTAAGTTGCGCAAACCCTTTGTTTACAGGGACTAACCGTTGTTCATTAAATCGGCATAATTGCACAATTAGTTTTAAAAAATGCTGAAAACCAATGATTTTAAAGTGTGAAATTTCCTTTTCACGGTACTCGCTGGTTAAATAAAAAAGACCAAATGATGGTTTCTATAACTCGTTTGTGACTAAGTATAAACATTCACAATTAGTCCATTTTACAAGTTGTGTCAGTGGTAAGCAGTATGTCTAGCTGAAGTCCTTACTTGCCGGGGCTAATAAACGTTTAATCAAGCTGTTAACTACGGCGGCTAGCATTATAAAAGTCAGCACAGGTAAAGCAGCCCACAACGTGGGGTGAAACGAAGGGGGCAGTTCGAAGCCAAAGCTCATCACTCCCGCTACGCTGAGCTCTGAACCGAACGCCGCGATAGAGCCCGCCACTAATGCCATTAACCCATACTCGCACCAAATCGTATTCAGAATCCGTTTCTTACTCGCGCCTAACGTGCGATACAAACGAATTTCTTGCTGCCTTTGAGATAAGCTCAATCGTAACAGTGTGAAGATGAGTAACAGTCCAGCAACCACACCAAGCGCTGCAAGTACAGTGATTGACCAAACAATCTGTTTAAGCAGTTCTTGGATTTTGCTGCCCATCTTACGAATATCCATCAAACTCACTGTTGGGTGATTTCGAGATAGTTCATTGAGCATCTGATTGTGTTTATCTTCGAGTCTGAAGCTCACTAACCAAGTTGACGGAATCGAGCTCAATACATCTGGAGTAAATATGAAGTAAAAGTTTGGCTTCATTTCACGCCACTCGACTTTTCGTATGCTATTAACCTTGGCTGCAACATTTTGGCTGTTTATCGTAAATGTAAGTTCATCACCAATTTGTAAGCCGAGCTCTTTTGCAACCTCAGACTCAACAGACACACCCTGCTCTTGTGTCCAGCTTCCTTCGAGTACCTCATTGTACTCAGGCAAGCTATCGCCCCAAGTGAAGTTGATTTCACGTCGAAGTGCATCGGTCTTGTCTGACGTATTACTGTATTTAGCCGCTTCTACCTTGTTGATCGTCGTGAGTCGACCTCGAATAATTGGAAACGCTTGGGTCCGTTCTACTTGATTCGAATCAATGGTCGCTAGATAGTTCTCTTTCTCATAATCAGCAATATTAAGCGCGAAAGCATTTGGTGCATTTTCTGGTAACGTTTGTTGCCAATCTGACAACAAATCACTTCTTACCAGCCAAATAATAGATAACAACATTAAAGAGAGTGCCAAAGAGCCAAACTGAATACCTGTCGCCAATGGTGTACGATTTATTCGGCTTAACGCTAAGCGCATTGATGTTGAAGTTGGTAACTTGCTAAACAGGCGCAGAACAACGGTACTTACAATAGCTAACACTAAGAACAGACACGCAATACCGGCTAAGACAATCCATACCAACAGATTGTCGCCATACATCAATATCATTGGAACGATAGGCACAAGCAACAATGCGAACTTTTTGTAGCTGTCGTGTGCCTTATGGCTTGATTGGATAACACTAATAGCCGATGTGTTGACCAAGCCGATTAATGGTATACCTAATGCAGGCACCCCTATTAAAATGCTTGATAGAATAGCTAACACAGCAGGCTCAATGCCATAGCTTGGAAGTGGCGATGGCAATAAGTCACCTAGTGGGATGCGAAGCAAAAATTCTAAACCTATGCCTATCGTAATACCTAATACGGCGCCAATCACGACTAATAGAGATACCTGAACCGAAAGCCATTTAATGATCCACGGCTTGCTCGCCCCCAAACTTTTTAGCATCGCGATGGTTTTACGACGACTCGCCACGTAGTGCTGGCAAGTGAGCACTAAAGTCGTTGCAGCCATGATCACGACGATGGCGACGGTGAGTGACAGGTATTGCGTTGTGTTTTCAAACATCTCGTTGGTGCGGCTTGCTGAATCTTGCGTGCGCCAGCGATCACTTGGTGTTAGCTCGATACTGTCTTGTGCAGCTTTTAGTTTGTCATCATCACCATTCAAAAATAGCCTGAAACTCACACGGCTTCCCGGTTGAATGGCACCAGTCGCATCGATATCACTTTTGTGTATCAATACCGCAGGCATTTGCTGAAATGGGTTAAAGCTCAACCCCGGCTCTTGAGTGATGCGCCCTGTTATTGTTAAATCCGCATCACCAATTGTGACATTGTCACCCATTTCAACTTCTAGCTGTGCAAATATACGTTCATCCAGCCAAAGCTCACCCGGTTCAACATGATTACGAGACGCATCATTAGCGCCCTCCAATATCATTTCACCGCGCAATGGATAGTTACTCTCAACCGCTTTCACCGTCACCAACTGCATTGAGTTATCACTGAATGCCATGGTGGAAAAACGGGTTAGTTCAGAGCTTTCCAACTGCTCAACCTGAGTGAGGTCGAGTAAAGGTTGTGGAATTGGATTTGCTGAGATAAACACACTGTCTGCTGTTAAAGCATCCTTACCCTGTTTAACAATGACTTGCTCCATACGCTCTGCCAACGCTGACAACGCGAATACACAGGCAATAATTAACGTCAAAGCGATGGACACTGGCCAAAGTTGACCATGTCGAATTTCTTCGATGCTCCATGAGAATAATCGCTTATTCAGTCCATTTGGTGAATTCAATTTAGACTTCCTCTATCTGACCGACATGCATTTTGAGAGTTCGCTGGCAACGTTGTGCAAGCTTAGGATCGTGCGTTACCAAGATCAGTGTTGTGCCGTGTGATGAGTTTAGTTCAAACAACAATTCAATAATTTTGGCTGCTGTTTGTTGGTCTAGGTTACCCGTTGGTTCATCTGCAAATAGGATCTTAGGCTTAATCATGAACGCGCGGGCCAAAGCGACCCTCTGTTGCTCACCACCAGATAGCTGAGACGGTAAATGATCAAGCCTGTCTTTCAAGCCTACTGATTCAAGCAGAGCAGTTGCACGTTCGGTGTCTTCGTCTTCTCCCTTCAACAAACAAGGCAGCGTGACATTTTGTAGCGCAGAAAGGCTTGGGATTAATAAGAAGCTTTGAAAGACAAACCCCACGGATTCACTGCGGATCTTAGCCCTTGCTTCATCATCAAGTCGCGAGAGTGGCTGCCCTAATAAACTAATCTCACCTTTCGTTGGTACATCAAGACCTGCGAGTAACGTCATTAAGGTCGATTTACCTGCACCAGACGTTCCAACAATAGCGATAGTTTCGCCTTCACGAATATCGATATCGACATGCTCTAAGATTGTTAAATGTTCTTGTTTAGTAGACACTGTCTTAGAAACAGCTTCTGCTTTTATTATGGATGTATGCATGACTCGACTAATTTCCTTTTTATTCTTTATTTTACTTTCAACCGCGTCTCTAGCCCAAAATAGTGAGCTAGTTAGAAATCCTACGTTAACTCCAAAAGCGACTCTGTTGATCCTTGGCGATAGCTTGAGTGCTGGTTACAACATGGATATCAAACAGAGTTGGCCAAGTTTGTTACCTGAGGCGCTATCGAAGCACAATAAAGAGGTTACCGTGGTTAACGGAAGTATTTCTGGTGACACAACGGGTAACGGCTTAGCTCGTCTACCACAACTTCTTGAAGAGCATGCTCCTGATAGTGTTCTCATTGAACTAGGGGCGAATGATGGGCTTCGCGGTTTTCCACCTAAGTTAATGTCTGCAAATTTAGACCAAATCATTGAACAAATAAAAGCCGCAGGTGCCAAACCTATTATTATGCAAATTAGAATCCCGCCTAATTACGGTAAGCGTTACAACAAGCAATTTGAATACGTGTTTGCGTCTATTGCCGATCAAAAAAAGGTACCACTTCTTCCGTTTTTTCTGGAACATATCATCCTTAAACCAGAGTGGATGATGAACGATGGACTCCATCCAAAACCAGAGGCTCAACCTTGGATTGCGGAATTCGTCGCCGGAGAATTATATCAGTATCTTTAGGTTTTAATGGTCTAGCTCAATAAATTTTACACAGTTTTACGTTAACCTGAGTGCATATCATTGTAAACTGCAAGGTTATTTATGCTGATCGAACCTATTATCAAAGGTGTGGTAGCCAAAAACGCACACCCATTAGGCTGCCAAGAAGCCGTAAAGCAACAAATCAAGTTTGTTAAGAGCGCACCTCAAATTAAAGACGGTCCTAAACGTGTACTGATCATCGGTGCTTCCTCTGGTTTCGGTCTTGCCGCTCGTATCGCCCTTACCTTTGGGGGGGCAAAAGCTGACACCATCGGCGTTTCATTCGAACGTGGTCCTAATGAAAAATCGCTAGGGACTGCCGGTTGGTACAATAACATCTACTTCAAGAAAGAAGCCGAACGAGAACAACGTATCGCTATCAACATCGTTGGCGACGCCTTCTCCCAAGAGACTCGATCTCAAGTTGTCGAAGCCATCGAAACCTACTTCGAAGGTGAAGTCGACCTGATTATCTACAGCTTAGCTACTGCCGTCAGACCTAAGCCGGGTTCCGAGGAGTTTTGGCGATCTGCTATTAAACCAATCGGAGAAAGTGTCACCGGAGCTACGATTTCACTTGAACACGATAGCTGGGTAACCAACACTCTCGAAGCGGCGACGGAAGAAGAAGCACAAAGTACACTCAAAGTCATGGGCGGAGAAGATTGGGAAAGCTGGATAGACGAGCTAATCAACGCGGAATCTATCGCTCCAGGATGCAAAACGATTGCATTTTCTTATGTTGGTCCAGAAGTAACTCACCCTATTTACTTAGATGGTACTTTAGGCCGCGCCAAGATAGACCTTCATCAAACAAGCCATGCGCTCAATCTTGAATTAGCGAACTTTGGTGGTAACGCTTATGCTACGGTCTGTAAAGCTCTGGTCACTAAGGCCAGCGTATTTATTCCGGGGTTAAGCCCTTACCTGCTCGCTTTGTATAAAGTAATGAAAGACAAAGGGACACATGAAGGGTGTATTCAACAAATGCAGCGCTTGTTTAGCTCTAAACTGTATGGCCAAGACAAGATACCGCTTGATGGTGAGCGCTTAATTCGAATGGATGACTTGGAACTTGATGAAGAGACTCAATCTCATGTTACAGAAATTCTTAAAAGCATGGATGAAAGCAACTTTCAAGCGTTGGGCGACTATCAAGGGTTCAAACAAGAGTTTTTGCAGTTAAATGGTTTTGCCCAACAATCGGTAGACTATAGTCAGCAACTTAACACCTCTGATTTCATAAAATTAGTGCCTTAAGATAAAATCATCTTAATACTGAGACACGTATTCACATTCGAGAACCTCTGCTTAATTGCAGAGGTTTTTTTCTATAACTTTTCTTATACTTATTAAATGATATATTTATAGGTTTTTTGGATTCATTGTGGTTAACACAGGATGTGTTGATGCATTTAGCATAATTGACTCGGAGTCATATGAAGAAAATACAAACTCTCGATCTAGATATTCCAGACGACATGAAGTCTGGCTGGCAGAACATCGTAGACCTTTTGGCAGAACTGACTCAAACGCCAGCAGCACTGATCATGCGCGTTCATGCCAATTCTATAGAAGTATTTTCAACCAGTAACAGTCAATACAATCCCTACACTAAAGGGGATTCAGAAACCTTAGGGAATGGGCTTTATTGCGAAAGCGTGATGCAGTCTCAGCAACAGTTGATTGTGCCCAATGCTTTAAGTGACCCTCAATGGAAAAATAACCCAGATATAGAGCTTGGTTTAGTCTCATACTGTGGTATCCCATTACTTTGGCCTAATGGTGAACTCTTTGGCACTATTTGTATTTTGGACTCTAAAGAGAACCACTATACTCCTACCTATATCAAGTTATTAGAAAGCTTCCGTACTTCGATAGAGTCTCAGCTCAAAACTTTATTTCAGCACGCTAAGCTTACTCAAGTGAACCGTGAGTTAAAAAACCGCGTCTATAGTAGAACTAAAGATCTCGCCAGTCTTAACTATTCATTAAACCTAGAAATTGATAAACGCAGAGCCGCCGAACAAAAAATAAACTTCCAAAAGAATCACGATCTCGGAACCGGTTTTTTGAACCGAAATGCATTTGAGTCTCGTTTAAATCAAAAGTTATTATCACAACGAAGGCTGACTGGTTGTTCGTTTGCTGTAATTCATATTGGATTTACTAATGGCAGACGTATACAAGCACGTTACGGCTATAATGCCTTAGATCAAGTTCTTGTCGAGTACCGAAAACGAATAAACAATATTGCCGATATTGAGGTATTAACTGCACGCCCTACTTCTGTCGATCTCGTTCTTGCATTTAGCGTTAAGGATGTACACCACCGACTTGAAGAACTCTGCCAAACTTTAGTTAAGGTTGGCCATTCTGAGTTTTTAATCGAAAATGACAAAGTTCATTTACATGCATTTATTGGGATTGCGATTACTGATAAGGAAGATCATGCAGAAAGCATTCTCCAAAAGTCCTCAGAAGCGATGCTTGCCTGTAAAGATTCCGGACAAAAGTTTGCTTACTACGCTCAGTCTCACACAGAAGAACAAAGCCACATAAATAAAATAGAAGGATATTTATTACAAGCCGTTCGTAACGATGACCTCATGCTCTATTTTCAACCTAAGGTCTGCCCTTTGACTCATCGTTGGCTAGGTGCTGAAGCCTTACTGCGTTGGCGTCACCCGGTTTTAGGAGACATCTCCAACGAAACCTTGATACACATGGCTGAACAAAATGGTTTGATTTTTGAAGTTGGTAGCTTTGTTCTACGTCATGCCATCGAAAAAGCCAAAGAGTGGTCTGAATACGTTGATGATTTCAAGATGGCCGTTAATGTATCAGCGGTACAACTTAAGAATGCGAACTTTGCGGAACAAGTTGTCCATTTATTAGAAACTTACCACCTTGAGCCTAGCTTCCTGGAACTCGAAGTTACCGAGAGTGGCCTTATCGCAGATGAAGTTGTAGCTAAAAACACTTTAGAACTATTACACGACATTGGTGTTACATTGTCACTAGATGATTTTGGTACAGGCTACGCCTCTTTCAGTTACCTTAAAAAGTTCCCATTTGACTCAATTAAAATCGATAAGAGCTTCATAGATCAGATGCTGAACTCAAATGAAGACTCTGAAATAGTTCGTTCGATTGTTCAAATCGCTAAGAAATTAGACTTAAAAGTGATTATTGAAGGCATAGAATCCGAAGTTCAGGAACAATTTATTATTGATGAAGGCTGTGATATAGGCCAAGGCTACCTCTATGGTAAACCGATGCCGAGTAAAGAATTCGAACACAGCTTAATCAATCAAAACTATTTAGGGACAACTCGATACGCTTAAAGCGCGAAAGAGTAGTTAGTTTTCGATTTAGGCCTACTTTCTCTTTACTCTATAGGTGGTGATTTTTATAATCGCCGCCTTTCTGTTTTTATCTTTCCCCCTTATATAGGCATTCCTCGTTATGGATCAGTTGACTGCAAAGCTTAAAAAGCTCGAAAAACAAAACTACCGTGCATATCAACAAATTAAAGGTCAATACGACTTTGCTGATTTTGAATTACACATCGACCACATTCAAGGTGACCCGTACGCGTCAGCTTCTCGTTTTCGCGCAACACGCGCGTGGTCGTTAACTGGGTTAGATTGGCTTAAAGAAAAGTCTTACGAATACCAAGTAGCGGCTCGTGATTTTATTGCACGTAGCTTCTCTGAATTCGCTAAACAAGAATCTTCCATCTCTATCGCTTTGACTGGCCAAACGGTTTTAGACAGTACATCGGTTGTCTTCACTGAGCACGGTATCGAACTTCGTTTCCGTATCAACCTACCTGCAGATGGGCGTAGCATTCTTGCTAAGAAAGCGCTCAACATAATCACTTTCTACTTACCAAAGTTTATTCGCCGTGCAACGCTTGAACGTGAACTGAACATCGATGCGATGATCGAACATTGTGAAACGATTGAAGACCAAGAAGCGCTACGTGCTCAATTAGACGAAAACAATCTAGCGTCATTCGTTGCTAATGGTAGTGTGCTGCCCCGTATCGCAGGTAACTGTGACCTTCCAATGAAAGATGCAGTTCCTTTTGCAGCGCCAGAATCATTGAGCGTAACATTAAACACACCAAACCAAGGTGATGTGACTGGCCTAGGTATTCCTAAAGGCATCACACTAATCGTTGGTGGTGGTTTCCATGGTAAATCGACACTGTTGAACGCCGTTGAACGCTCTATCTACAACCATATTCCTGGTGACGGTCGCGAAGGTATTGTGACTGCTATCGATACGATGAAGATTCGTGCAGAAGATGGCCGATGTGTGCACAGCTTGAATTTGTCAAACTACATCAACCATTTACCAATGAAGAAAGATACGTGTGATTTCAGTACTCAAGATGCCTCTGGTTCTACGTCTCAAGCGGCTTGGTTACAAGAGTCGATTGAAGCTGGTGTGCAAACTCTACTTATCGATGAAGATACGTCAGCGACTAACTTCATGATTCGTGATGAGCGTATGCAGGCTTTAGTCTCTAAAGGGGACGAGCCAATCACACCGCTTGTTGATCGTATCGGCCAACTACGTGAGGAGATGGATATCTCAACAATCGTGGTAATGGGGGGGTCTGGTGATTACCTAGACGTAGCAAACACTGTAATTCAAATGCACGACTACCAAGCGGTAGACGTGACTGAAAAAGCAAAAGATGTGATTGTTCAGCACCCTACTCAACGTACTAATGAATGTGAAACGGCTTTAGAGATGTTTGTACCGCGTTCATTGAACCGCGTATCACTGATGAACATTCTTATGGACGGCAAGTTCCGTGTTAGCGCGAAGGGCAAAGAATCACTGCGTTTTGGTAAAGAGTTCGCAGACCTTTCTGCATTAGAGCAACTTGAGTCAACATCAGAGGTCAATGCGATCGGTTGGGCTTGGTTTCAGTTTGCCCAAACGCCAGGTTGGTCAAATAATCCAGCGAAAGAGTTCAACACCATTTTAGAAAACGAATGGCACGCTAACATGCCAAAATACGGTGATTTAGCAAAACCAAGAACGTTGGACATAATGGCTGCTTTGAACCGTATGCGTAAGTCTCAGTTCAAATCTTCTGACTAGGTTGTCTACAAGGTAGCACTGTTTCAACTTGCGGCTCTCATTAATGAGGGCCGTTTTTATATGGTGTCCCTCCTTGCAATACAAACTCTATAACGATTAATACATCAATAACGCTATTTTTTACGTCGTTAACAGCTTACTTATTGGGTGTGACTTAAGCCGATATCTTTCAATTAACTAAGTTATCCCAGACAATCCAAATCATGACACAGCTTTTACAATGCCCTAGTGATATTCAGATAAAGTTCAGCCTTGGAAAGTGTAACTAAATGTAACAAGTCGAGATATTGATGAACCACAAAGGCGTAAGAATTCGTGACCATAAAAGCGAAATAAACTTGTTTCGAAACCGAGTTATCGTCGCATTTATTGGGATTTTTATTTTCACCTTCGTCTTAGTTGGAAACCTATATAGTCTCCAAGTAAAAAACTTCGAAAGCTACCAAACCCGAGCGGATGGTAACAGAATCAAAGTACTGCCTATCGCTCCTGCTCGTGGGCTGATATATGATCGCAATGGCGTGTTACTGGCGGAGAACCAACTCGTCTTTGATTTGACCATGATTCCAGAGCAAACTGATGACGTTGACTTAATGCTCGAAAAACTCCACAAATTCATCCCGCGTGACCCTGAACAGATTACTCGTTTCAAAAAACGTTATCACAACACACGTCGTTTTAAATCTGTGACTATATTGGAGAACCTAACTGAAAAAGAGATTGCAAAGTTCTCCGTTCATCAATATCAATTCCCCGGTCTATCTATCGATACCAGTTTGAAACGCTTTTATCCAAATGGTGAGGTTCTTACTCATATCTTAGGGTATGTGGCGCACATCAATGATAGCGATCTTAGAAAGTTGGGAGAACAAGGTATAGAAGCAAATTATCAAGCGACGACCGTCATCGGTAAGCTTGGCGTTGAGCGATATTACGAAGACATACTTCATGGCATCAAAGGTTATCAAGAGGTCGAAGTAAATAGCCGTGGGCGAATAGTCCGCACCATTGAGTACGTGCCGCCTGTTGCTGGCAAAGATATCGTGTTAAATATTGACCTTGAGCTGCAAAAATACGTCTTTGAACAACTTGATCACAGAACCGGAAGCGCGGTCATTCTCGACCCAAAAGACAACAGCGTATTGGCGATGGCATCTAGTCCTAGCTATGATCCTAATCTCTTTGTCGATGGTATTTCTAGTAAAGACTACCAAGCCTTATTAAACGATCCAGCCCGCCCACTGGTGAATAGAACAACCTTAGGCGTGTACCCGCCCGCTTCGACCGTCAAACCCTTTATGGCCGTTGCAGGCTTACAAGAACATGTCATTTCGGAAAACACAGTGCGTAACGACCATGGTATATGGCGAATTCCCGGTTCCAAAGCAAACTCGAAAGCTTGGCGAGACTGGAAACGTTGGGGACACGGGCCTGTTGATGTAACTCGAGCGATTGAAGAATCTGTAGATTCGTTCTTCTATCAAACGGCCTTTGATTTGGGCATCGACCGCATTTCTACTTGGATGAACCGTTTTGGTTTTGGTAAACCGACAGGCATCGATATCTATGAAGAAAGTAACGCCAATATGCCGACTCGTGATTGGAAGATGATGCGTTATCGCACGCCTTGGTACCAAGGTGATACTGTTCCTGTCGGTATTGGACAAGGTTATTGGACTTCTACTCCTCTGCAATTGGCTAAAGCGACCTCTGTTTTGGTTAATCATGGCAAGGTAATGCCTCCACATATTTTAAGAGCAACACTAGATCACGGTGAAGATTTTGATACGCAAACCCCCGTTGTGCCAAAACAGATGGAATCAATTGAAGAGGTACCCGATGAGATTTGGGACGTACCAATTAATGCAATGAGACTGGTAAACAATGGCAGTCGAGGCAGTGGTCGAAGAGCCTTCAAGGGCGCTGAGTATGTAAGCGGTGGTAAATCGGGTACGGCACAGGTTTTCGACTTGGCAAAGGATCAGGTCTATAACTCGAAGAAGCTAGCACGCCACCTACTCGACCACGCGCTTTATACCGCGTTTGCACCTTATGATAACCCTGAATATGTTGCGACAGTGGTTATCGAGCATGGTAACGGTGGCTCAAAAGTGGGTGCGCCATACATTCGTAAGGTACTCGATTACGCATTTGAGCATAAAAGTGGAGAAAGAAAAGATCACTCGTAGTGAAAACAAAGCCCCCATTGGTATCACTCACAATGGGGGGCTTTCTATTAGAGGTAACCCACGCAGGTAAGTGCTTTTCAATTATGAACTTCGTAGTACGTGCCATGCTTCACAGAGCGTCTGAAACTTGGAGGTATTGCCCTCATCTCTATCCGGATGCCAACGCAGTGCAAGGCGTCTCCATCGCTTTCGAATATCTTGTTGAGTCGCATCCAGTGGTAACTCGAATAAACTGAGCGCATTGCTTCTGTCCATATCCGTTTCGCTGCCACCGACAAACTTCTTGTAGCGCGTCCAAAACTCATTCAACAGTCGCTTTACTTCACCCTCATCAGCTTCATAGTTAAGCCAATTGACATAGTAATCACGCAGTGGGTCTTCAAGATCGATTGTATGAGTGCTGCCATGATAACGTCCGTTCATCAATTCAATGTCCATGGCTTGAACCTGAAGCCAGCTGTCAGGGTATAAGGTGTCTTGCAACTGATAGAGGGCATTCATGATTAAGAAGTTTTTTTTGAATAGATCTTTTTCAGGCACGGGATCTAAGACTGGCACCAAGCCGAGATCGTTGAGATGCGCCGCCAAGGTATGCACTTTCCATCCACTCGGTTGTTGCTTAAGCACCTCCAGAATAGGCCAAAGCAAAGGGTTCTCCATATGTGCCTGAAAAGTGGACCTAATACCTTGATGATTTGATGTAGCTGCTTTGTCAGACATAATTAAGTAAGCCTATTGACGTATATATTGAAGTAACTTGTTAATTGAAATCGATTCATGGTCACTTGTCGAGGTTCAAACAAATTAAATTCCACACAGTTAGACGTGTAAAAACCAAAAAAGCCAGCTTTACGCTGGCTCCTTACAATATACAATTAAGACGAATTAGATAACACCAAGTTCTCTTAATCGCTCCATTAGGTATTCGTTCGCCGTGTACTTTTCAGAGAGTACCACTTCTGGTTTCGGATGAAGGAAAAGTGGTAGAGAAATACGTGATTTCTCTTGACGCGCACCCGATGGGTTAATTACGCGATGAGTTGTCGATGGGAAGTAACCACCTGATGCTTCTTGAAGCATATCACCAATGTTGATGATCATGTTGCCGAAATCACATGGCACATCTAACCACTCATCATTCTGTGCTTTAACTTGTAGGCCAGGCTCGTTCGATGCAGGCAGGATAGTCAATAGGTTAATGTCTTCATGAGCAGCAGCACGGATTGCACCTGGTTCTTCATCACCTTGCATTGGTGGGTAGTGAAGTACGCGAAGCAAGGTCTGTTGACTACCATTGATCATTTCAGAAAGTGCGATTGAGAACTTCTCTTGTACTTCTTGTGGTGCGTGCGCTTCAACCCAGCCTAGAAGCTCTTGAGCAAATGCGTTTGCGCGTTGGTAGTAATCTAGAATCTGTTCTTTCAGCGGTTCAGGAACCTGACCCCACGGGTAGACATGAAAGTACTCTTTAATATCTTTTACAGTGTGTCCCTTTGCAACTTCCGACACTGAAGGGGGAAAATATCCATCTTGTGTTTCAACATTAAAGTGGAAGTTTTCTTTCTCTTCAGAAATGAAGAATTGGTACCAGTTTTCGTAAATTGACTCAACAAGCTCTTTTGGGATCGGGTGGTTTTTTAGTACGCCAAATCCAGTTTCACGTAGGGAGCGAACAAATTGTTCCGCTGCGTCGTCAGCAAGATAATCGACAGTTTCCAGTTTCATGGCTTTCTTTCTTGTTATGTAGTGATTCAGGGATTTTATGGTTCGCTTTGCTGTAAATCAAACTTTTGTGAAACTCTCGCAATCGTTTGTCTAGATACTGGGCTATAACGCTTATTTTCAACAGGTTTGGTAAATCAAACCCAATTGAACGGCGTTCATTATTATGTAACTATATCTAAAAATTCTACGAGAGATTGATATGACAACAACGCCTCTTGCTAAAAATATCCCCTTGCTGTCACTGACAGCTCTTTACCTTACTGTATTTCTATTCTCTGCTATTGAACCTTTTTCAAGAGCGGTATGGATTGCAGAAATCACCCCCGCCCTTGGTATTCTTGCCGGTATATGGTGGCTTTCTACCAAGCTCACCTTTTCAAAGACGGCTTACGTTCTAATGTTTATTTGGCTAGCTCTACACACAATTGGTGCCAAATACACCTTCGCAGAAGTGCCCTTTGATTGGTTTAACAACATGATAGGCTCTGATCGCAATAATTTTGATCGAGTCGCTCATTTTGCTATTGGTCTTTATGCTTACCCGCTCGCTGAATATTTGATTCGTAAGAAACTAGCTCAACCTGTGTTGGCGTGTTTCTTTGCTCTGTTTGCCATCATGAGTGTTGCAGCAGGTTATGAGATTATTGAGTGGTGGTACGCGGAAATTGCAGGTGGCGATGAAGGTATCGCATTCCTTGGGTCACAAGGTGATATTTGGGATGCTCAGAAAGACATGCTTTGCGATACAACTGGAGCAATAGTCTCGTTGGTACTTCTCAAGCTTCAAGAGCGAGTTAGAGCTTAGTAGTTCGTGGATAGCTCTCTCAACTTCTTGCTTATAAGTTATTTAAATGCCACACACAAACTGTGTCGTGGCATTTGTTCTTTTCTACTTCATAGTCACCTTGCCACCCACAAACTTGTAGGCTGGCGTACCTCGAACCAAGGTATCTCGCGCAAATTCAATCCCGCATTCAGGGCATACACATGGCTCTTTAGTGAAATCTTCAACAATACGTTCCTTAAAACACTTCACGAGTGCACCTTTGCCACCTTTCCGATACTTAAAAAGTTGCGTTTTGCATTTCGCACAGAAAATCTGAACCGTTTTGGTCGGTTGTTTCTTGTTTGGTTTAGCCATAGAAGTTAATGATTGAACTCTTTATTTCTTAAGTTTAGGTGCGACAAGTACCAAGCTTATCCCAAGTAGAATGACGGTCGAAGAGATAACAAATTGCATAGTGACCGGCTCGGACAAGAGTAAGACTCCACCAAGTGTTGCGATAACAGGAACAGAGAGTTGCGCGATGGATGCAACAACGGTGTTTAGTTTCTTCACAACGTAATACCACAAGCTATAACCCACGCCAGAGGCCACGGCTCCCGACAATACTGCGTAAATCAAACCTTGTTTGGTTATGGATATTTGTTCCGTGACGCTCGGAATGAAGGCTAGGAGACTTAACAATGCAAGAATGACTAATGAACCAAAACCAAAATTGGCCGTAGTCGATTGAAGTGCGTTTGTCGATTTCTTGCCTGCCAGTGTGTAAATGCCCCACCCAACCCCAGCTAAAGCCATTAATATTATGGAGATTAGATCCGATGAGCCTGTCGACTCTGTCGGCATTAATAAGTAAATGAGCCCCATAACAGACAATAAACACCCAACCCACTCAAGCGATGACATTCTGTTACCAGCTAACAGGTGTGCAGCAATCATTGTGAATTGCACCGCGACAAACAATACCAAAGCACCAAGCCCTGCTCCTAGCGTTAAGTAAGCAAACGAGAAGCCGAACATATAAACCAGTAGAGTCAATATCGCGGTTAGATCAAACTGAGTGCGAACCTTGGTATAGATCGATGTGTTACTGTCTGATGCTTTAATTTGTTTGCGCTTAGCGTTTGAAGATAAGGTTAATAAAATCAACAAAGTGAGTGCTCCCGATAACATACGCACGATCGAAAAACTCAAAGGATCAATCGTTTGATCCATTAAGGCCCAACGACACAATACTGAATTGGCCGCAAATGCCACCAGCGTAATGAATGTGATAATCACGGTTTGCATTGAGTTGTCCTAATCGAGTTATCTCGGGGCTCAGTCAACTTCAGGTTTTACCCAAACTTGGCTAAAGTCGAACCACCCTAATGCATTACACTTAGCGTTTTGCAGTGTACCACATTGGTCTTTGTTTACGCCTAACCAACAGTGGAACATCGGTATCAATTGATTACTTTGTACGAGTTGTTTACCAAGTTGTCTTGCTGGAAATTGTTCAAACTCACCGGATCGCCAACGATCAATCATATGGCACCACTGATCAAAGTCTTCCGCAGGGCTCGATTCATCCAGAAAGCTGTAGTCCATCAACCAGCAGGCCAACGCGTCATCTCGGTTGTTGGCAATACCCATTGGGTTAATCCAGATATCAACATTGTCGGCATGTGGAGGATCGGTTTCGTAACCGAAAAGTTCAACATCAACATTGTATTGCTTCAATACAGTGACAATGGCTCTAGCAAGTGTTGGGAACATTGGGTGTTGGCATTGATACGCCAATTTTATGCTTGGCTTAACACTTGCTGGTGGACAAACAGGTACCTTTAACTTGATGTCATACCAACCGGGTTTGATCCCGTAAGCATGTAACACACCCAAGTCTATAACTGTCTCTTTTGGAATATGGACAAACAAGTCAGAGGCATTCAACGCGTTCGACAGAAACTCTGCCCATGCTGGATCTTGTGCAATGCCCTTTTTTCTATTCAACAGCAAATACGTACAGCCCGGATCAAGTTCTACTTCATCGCTATCACCACGATCAGCCATTATTGGTTTAGAAAGGCTTGGGTAAACCATCGACGAATAGGCTTCATCAACAACCCAAACTTCCACCCGATCGATCAACGGCCTAAAACCAAAGTATCCATTGAAAGCCGTTAGAACGAGTTGTTTTTCGTCATTCTTTTCAATGCGATACGGGCCAGTACCAATTGGACGAATATCGTAATCTTCACCACGTAAAATCATCGGCAGAGTCACTTTTGCGACTGATTCGGTGAGCGCGAGGGGGAAATATTTATCTGGACGCGTTAGAAAGACATCAACCACACAATTTGCAGGTGATGAGACATCTTTAATATGAGAGAACATATTGAGCGGTTCGAGTAAAAGCAGCGTGTCCACGACGTGACTCGTCAATAGCGGTTCGCCATTATGAAAACGGACGCCCGGCCGCAAGAAGAATCGCCATTGATTGTCGTTAATCTTTTGCCATGAATGCGCGAGATCAGGCTGTAGCTGATCGTTCTCATCTAAGCGAGTTAACCCACTGAATACCTGACAAGCGATGTGTTGCTCAGAACGTCGCATCGATTTGGTTGGATTGAGCATGGAGAGCGGACGGTAGTAAGGTAAACGAATAACTTGTTCACCTTCTTGGTACTGAACGCCCAGGTAATTTTGAATAACTTGAGTAAGCTTTGCGGCATTGTGGTCAAGTACCGATAGCGCTTGCCCGATTTTACCTTCTTCTAAGTAGCGGCGTGCTAAGTTTTCACTAACATCGCACCGATTTTGCTTAAAGATAAGTTGAGACAATTTACCGCGACCCGCTGCAGGTAACCACTCTACCCAACCTTCTTCTTCAAGCTTGTTCAGTACCATTCTGGCATTACGACGCGTACAACAGAGCACATCTGTTATGTCGTCGAGCTGAACATCAGAATCTTTACCATCGAAGTATTCAAACAGAGTTTCAAATTGAACGCGAAGTCTTGGGCTGCTCATAAAGAGGAAAACTTATTCAAAGGATATTGAATTCAGTTTCCCTATTTTATGAGCCAAAATCAATCGGACTTATGCTATTTTACGGAGATATTGCGAATATGGTTTAGTTTAGTGGCCTTTATAGAGAGGAAAAAGCGGAAATAAACGCAGTTATAACCAGTAATTACATCACATCGCAGCCGATTTCATTGGCGATGTCACGAAGCTGTTGTTCGTTGTCTAATTTTATTGACCATTTGCACTCAGAGCCATTAGCCGAAATCACGTTTGCCCCTTTTCCGATCAGCTGAATTGCATCAACTTGAGCTTGCAATGTGACTCGATGCTCTCCATCCAAACGAACAACCAACTCATGCGCCGTTGCGATGACTTTTCCACTTTTAAACGTTATGACCATGGATTTCTCTAACTAAAATAAACAGTGTGTAAATGAGGTTTAATCAGGTGTGGTTAGGATGATTACTATGCCTCACCTTGCTCGCAGAACTAACGTTTATGCTTTTTCACTGCGATGGTCAAACGGCTTGTGCAAACCAAGCGTTGACGTTCATCAGTGATGTTTATCTGCCATACTTGAGTAGATACGCCCAAGTGAATAGGCTCGGCAGTGCCGATAACGTGCCCTTCGCGCATTGATCTTACATGGTTAGCGTTGATGTCTAGCCCTACGCAATAGTAACCATCGGGTACGCAGAAGTTTGCTGCTAGTGACCCCAGCGTTTCGGCTAAAACTACCGATGCGCCGCCATGAAGCATACCGAGTGGTTGGTGGGTGAAATGACAAACCGGCATGGTTGCCACCAAGGAGTTATCGTTAACCTCAGTGTAAACAATGTTGAGGTGCTCAATTAAGGTATTTTTTGAGGTCGCGTTGAAGATCTCTAGATCAACGGGCTTTTTCCAAATACTCATGTGGGTTCCTTAATTATTACTTTGTTAGTGCGTGAGCCTCTTTGATTAACACTAATGGTGTTCTAGCGATAATAATGGTCTTAAAGACAATAGTTATCTTACAGCTATTAGTTATTACGCAAGTTGATGTTAACATGCATAAAAACCGAATACACAGAGGATATTGTATGACGTCATGGACGAAGTTTGCCTCGCTTTTCACTCTTGCAGGCCTAACTGCGTGTAGCGCTTCCCCGACAGGAAGAAACCAACTACTTCTTTTTTCAGATAAAGATATGTCTCAGCTTGGAGCACAGTCTTTTGAACAAATGAAAAAAGAACAACCCATCAGCAAAGATGCCAAAACTAACGCTTATGTACAGTGCGTAGCGAACAGCATCACTCAATATATTCCTAAACAAGGTTTTAGTGAATGGGAAGTTGTTGTGTTTGATAGCGACCAAGTGAATGCCTTTGCCCTACCTGGCGGAAAAATTGGCGTATACACGGGTTTGCTTAATGTTGCGATAAACCAAGACCAACTGGCAACGGTTATCGGACACGAAGTTGCACACGTTTTGGCGGACCACAGTAATGAGCGTTTATCTCAGTCTCAAATCGCTAATACTGGTTTATCAATTACCAGTGTTGCGTTAGGAGCGTCAGAATACAAACAGTACCAAGGAATGACAATGGCAGCCCTTGGTTTAGGTGTTCAATACGGGGTTATTCTACCGTATGGCCGAACTCAGGAATCAGAAGCCGATGTTGTTGGTTTAGAATATATGGCTCAAGCAGGGTTCGATCCTAAACAGAGCGTCGACTTGTGGCAAAACATGGCGAAAGCATCAGGTGGTAGCCAACCGCCAGAATTGCTGTCTACGCACCCTTCCCACAGTACGCGCATCAAAGATCTACAAGCGACGATAAAAACGTTACCTCAATCGGGTTCACCAAGACCAAATTGCAAAGCGTAATCTAACATTTGTTTAGACGCTAAACTTCGAATACAAAAATGCCCTATCCATATTGGTTAGGGCATTTTTTGTTTTTGATTCTTGTTAAGTACCAAGAATTTGCAATGGTAGGCTTAATAGCTGATCACCTGTCGATGCAAAATACCAGATAACACCGATCAAACTGCTCACTAAACCCACATACCAAACGAACGACACGACTTGACCGTATTTGTCTAACGGCAACAAGTGACTGTGGTGACGCCCTTTCCATTCGAATAGTATTTCCACACTGCCCATAATCAATAAGAAGCCAAACAGGGTCAAATTCAACTTATAACTCAGTACCACGCCAGCAATAGCGGCTGCAACACACAGGACAATACCAAGCACACTGTTCATCGAAAAACTGATACTTTTTAGTACATGTCCGCCATCGAGAGGCAAAATAGGTAATAGATTAAACAAGTTTAATAAAGCGTTAAATACCGCAAGCCCAGCGAAGAACATTTCGCCAGTCGCCCAGTACAACACCATAAATATCAATGACAATATCAAGCCAAACAATGGTCCCATGATCGAGATAACCACATCTTGCCAGCGCGTATTGATCTTTTCGTCGGATAACGCCAAGCCACCAAGGAACGGTATCAAATAAATGCCCTTGGTCTTCATTCCAAAGTATTTCATTGCTCTGATGTGGCCATATTCATGGAACATTAAACAAGCAATCAAGGCTAAAGCGAACTGAATTGAAAATAGCCACGAATAAGCGGCTAAACTCGCAGAGGCAAGCACCACCTTGATTAACTTGGCACTCTTGAGGGCTTTCATTCCCAGCGACACCAACCCGATTAAGCTAAAACGCTTCTCTGGTTTTGGTGAGACAACCGGGGTTTGTTGCTCGATATCTTTGGTGTTTCTATTGCCTTCGGTAACGGTTTGGCCATTCACGGTCGCTTTATAGGTCATCTCAAACGGTTGCCACTGAACGGTCGCCTCAACGTGACACTGCAACGTTTCTTCACCTGCGCGCAGAGTAAATGCATGGGTTCGAGCATCATCTTGATCTGTGGTTGCGTCTAATTGGGACACCAAAGTGTTGTCCCAATACAACTGTTGCCACCCTGCCATTGACCCTTCTAAACGAAGTGGTTTACCAAGAAACTCTATCGCGAGTAATTCCAAACTAAAATTCCAATTTAATGACTTTCTAAATAAAAGAGCATTATGCCGATTTAGCGATTAGCGGTAAACACAAACAAAGTTGTTACATATTGAGCTATTGAGCACTATTCGTACCGCAACGATGTATAAATACTCTGGTCACACCTCCAACCATTAATAAACTATTGATTATATATATATTATCGATGTTAAAGTGCCGCCCCTTTAAAACATAACCTCACAAAATCACAACTATTTCTTTGACTTTATATTAAACATGATTTTAACATGCCATTTACATTAGAGCTTCAACACCAACAATGCTCAGTGTGTTTTCAAACCATAATAACGAAATTCGATGCCCTAGGAGGGTCAAGGATGAAAACAATACAACGCTCTCTCGTTTCGCTTTCTGTGCTATTTGCATGCAATTCACTTGCGGCTGGTTTCCAAGTTGCTGAGCATTCTGCATCTGGTCTTGGCCGTGCCTTTTCAGGTGAAGGTGCCGTAGCTGATAACGCGAGTGTACTAGCGAGAAACCCCGCCGCAATGACCCTATTTGATACAGCCCAATTTTCAGGCGCGGTTTCTATCGTTGATCCCGAGGTTAACGTCACTCAAACCAAAATTAATGATAGCGATTTCAATCAGAAGTCTTCTGACGTAGCCCCTTTGCAAATAGTCCCAGCCGCTTACTACATCAGTCCAATCAATGAAAAGTGGGCATGGGGGATTGGCATGTTCACTACATATGGCGTTGCTACTGATTATCCCGACGATATTTATGCAGGTGATTTAGCCGGTGACACATCTTTGGTGTCCGTAAACCTAAATCCAAACATTGCTTACAGAGTAAATGAAAGCTTAAGCCTCGGTGCTGGTATCAATCTGGTATATGCGGAAGCCGAATTAAATAGACACAAAGGCAGTCTGCCTGTTGGCGGAGCGCCAAGTGACAAACTGATATCAATGACTGGTGAAACGTTCGCTTTTGGCTGGAATGTCGGTGCGCTGTATGAACTGAATGAAAATAACCGTTTTGGTTTTGGCTATCGCTCATCTGTCGAACTTGATTTTGATGACGGAGAGTTCACTGACTACACAGGTTTAAAAATGGAAAACGGCGCTCCTGGTAAAACCACAGGCCGTCTTGAAATTGAACTACCCGATATCTTTGAACTATCGGCTTTTCATCAACTTAGCGATGCTTGGGCAATACACTATGGTTGGCAATTAACCAAATGGAGTAAGTTCAAAGAATTAAAAGCAACGAGTTCAGATTGTAAAAATAATGAGTGTTTCTTAAAAACCGAGCATTACGAAGACAACCAAAGATGGTCTGTAGGTGCTACTTACATGGTTAGCCAAAACTGGACTTTACGTGCAGGTTTGGCATATGACGAACAAGCTGGTGAAGCCACATTAAGTATCCCAGACAGCGATCGTATGTGGTACTCAGCAGGGCTCACCTACTCTGTTTCAGAGAATATGACTGTCGATGCAGCATTTGCGCTCGTACAAAGTGAAAGCGGTTCGTTTACCGAAACTGATGCGGCGGGACAAAAGCTTACATTTGATGCTGAAGGCGTTGCTTACCTTTCAGCGATACAACTTAACTACACCTTCAACTAACCGTACGGGAATAACTACATGAACAACAAATTTTCTTTATCTCTCGTATGCTCAGCATTACTACTTTCTGGCTGTGGGGACAATAGTGAAAGCTCTGGTGATTCAACAGCGGCACCTTATTCAGATGCAATCAACCAATCATTAGCTAGAAGTTCAAAAATTAGCTTCACTCTTCTAGGTAATGAAGCGGATGTACCTCTTCCTTCGTTTTTCTTGTTTGATACCAACGATCACACTTTAAATATCCCGTTAGATGCAAATTCAACGGGACTGTTGAATGACCCAAAAGTAGCCATGAGTGAAGCTGATGGTTGGAGTACTATCATGCCATTCACTATCAATGTGAATCTTCCAAGTGATAGGACGCTGAAGAATGATGTGGTGATGAACGGGACGACACCGTTTAGTGCGCACCTCAATGCCGGGGTAAAAGTTGCTAAGGTGGATGTTGACCTGAGTACTGGTGTCATGTCTAACTTTACTGCGCTAACTGCTGGCGTTGACTACTTAGTGGCATCTAGCGATTTTAAGACCATACAAGTTTTACCTCGTAAAGGTTTAGATCCTAGCTCTGACTACATCTACGCATTAACTGACTCAATTGTTGATAGTGCAGATGAGCCACTTGGAACATCAAGCTCTTACGCGTCTTTAAAAACGACAGATATAGACCAAGCAGGCTCGCTCGATTTACCACAAAAAATCATCCATCAAGTTGAAGCGTTGTTCGCTGGCTATGGTGAAGTGTCAAGTTCAGATGAGATCATCTACTCATCTTGGTTTACTACGGCATCGGCAGGTAACGTAATGAACGGTGCTAAAGCAGCGATTGCTCAAACAATCAGCCCAGCCGTTTCCCCCTCGGACATATGGAAGAACCTAGCGAATCCAAACAATATTTCGACGACTGATTTAGACAGCTTATATACATTTAATGTATCAAGCACGGTAGAAGATCTTGCTACAGCAGTTCAAAACGATGATGTTTTTAAATCAGCATTTGGACAGACAGCAGCAGACCAACTTACTGCGGCTTACAATACAAACTTTTCTAATGCTGCAATAGCTTCGATTCAGGTATATCGCGGGACGATTGAACTACCGTATTTTCTGTCCGATTCACTAACAGATGATGAATGGAAAACAATGCCTTGGCGCAGCGCAATGCCAAGTGTTCTAACGATACTAAACGTCCTAAGTTCAGGTAGTAACGAAGATAGAACAGCGATCGCGACACAACTTGCTAGCTTAGGTATCACAGAACCTGCGACACAACTTTACCTTGCAGAATATCAACAACTACTTATTGGCGAAAAGTTAACTCTCGCAGATGGAGAACAGTTAGACAGTGCGCGTATCATGACCAAATACAGTGCTGTACCTCAAATTCGCGCAGTGAAATCAGTGCCATTCGTAATGTTTGTACCAGAAGGTGGAGCAATTGGTAGTGACTTACCTATTCTTCAATACCAGCACGGAATTACAAGTGTAAAGGAAAGTGCTTTCGCATACGCTATGCAACACATTGGTGGCGCAATGAATGGTGCAGCTCCATTTAAGCCTTATGCTATCATCGCAATTGACCAACCACTTCACGGACAACGCGCACTAAGTGCGGATGTCGTGACGACACCAACGACACCTACTGTATACATGAATCTTGAATACTTGCCTGTAGCTCGAGACAATATTCGCCAAAGTGCAATTGATGGGCTTGGAGTTCGCTTTGCTTTAAATTCAGCTACAGATACTGCATTCAGTAACCTAGATAAAACCAATGTATCTCTATTTGGGCATTCTATTGGGGCTATTACAGGAATTAGCTCTTACACGGTTGGTAATACTGTGTTGAACCCTGCTATTGACTCTATGTTTAGTTATACAAGTGCAACCCTTGCTAACCCGGGTGGTGGCATTGCTCCTTTCTTGCTTAATTCAGGTTCTTTCTCTCCTGAGATCAAGCATACCGTTAGCCTATCTAGTGTAACCGAGTACCAAGCGCACTATTCAAGTAACTGTGCTCCAGTAAGTAAGTCAGGTGGCCTTTGCTTTACTGAGTATTACACGACCTTAAGTAGTGATAGTGCGTCTAGTTCAGATAAAGCAATTAAAGCGACAATTGATTCAACCCTTACTTCATTCATGTATGCTGCGCAAACAGTTCTAGATAACGTTGACCCATATAATATTGCATCTACAACTACCGGACCTGTACTTGGTATTCAAGCAGATGGTGATGGAACAATACCAAACTCTGTTGCTGAGATTCCAACCGCCGGAACTGAACCACTGTTTAAGAAATTATCCTTGGTTAATACTGCACTCGATGCTTCGGGGACGAGAGTTGCTTCTTACTTTGACGCAAACTCTTCAGCAGGGCATTCAACTGTAATTTCACCGAGCACTACTGGTGCAGATGTTGCTGCAAATACAGAAATGACCTCTCAAATCGTCCAGTTTACTCTTACTCAAGGTAACGCCACTGGAACGTTAGCGGTAGATAATACTCTACTTGACGCTTCTAAAAATGTTCAGTAGACGTTTCTAGAGATAAACTACCCTCTAAATGCCAGCCTAACCGCTGGCATTTTTGTATCTATCGACATCCCATCGCCCCTAGTTAACCGTTTGCATAGAACCTTAAAACACAAATGGTTGATCTCAGCTAAAATTAATCAAGACAGAATACCGTACGACCTCTTTCTTTATTGTGAATAAAGTGGATAATAGCCTCCGTAATTTAACACCTAATAAATGTGAGTCCATTATGTCTTCTGAAGCTACGATGCTAGAACGCTGCCAATCTAAATGTGAACTATGTGGTTCTGATTCTTCTCTTACTGCATACGCAGTACCGCCACACAGCCACGTAACAGTGGATCACGGCATCATGGTATGTGACAAATGTCTTGGTGAGATCGACGATCCTAAAGACATCAACCACTGGCGTTGCCTAAATGACAGCATGTGGAGCCAGGAAGCGCCAGTTCAAGTAATGGCGTGGCGTCAACTTACTCGTCTGAACTCTGAAAGCTGGGCTCAAGACGCGCTAGATATGATGTACCTTGAAGAAGAAACATCAGTTTGGGCACAAATCGGTATGTCTGCTGATGACAAGCCTCTTGACGTGAACGGCGTTGAACTTAAGAAAGGTGACGACGTAACAGTAATCAAAGACCTGCCAATCAAAGGTACTAACCAAGTTATTAAGCAAGGTACTGTTATCCGTGGTATCAGCGTTGGTGACGATCCTAAGCTTGTTTCTGGTAAAACAAACGGCGGTCAATCAATGTACGTAATCGCTGAGTTCTGCCGTAAGAAGTAATCTTACTACAAGAAAGTGATAGAAAACGAAAAGGCGCTAATGAGCGCCTTTTTTACATTCTAAATTGCTAACAAATTAAAGCAGTTAACATTCTTACCCATTAAAGCTATCAATAAGGTGCTCTCGATAGCGTTTGATAACTGACACCAAAGAGCCTTTTATGTCGCAGATCTGTTTTGAATGCGGACACCATAAGGCAAAACCAAACTTGAACCCTTCCACCATCTGCGCAGAATAAATCGGCTCGATTGAGTGTTTCGAAAATTCAGAATCAGTAAAAAATGCCTTAGGAAGTAGTGCCCATCCTAGACCCTCTTCAAGCATTTTAATAACTAACGCGAGCTGATCAATTTCTTCGTAGTCAGAGCTCACGATAACCTTTTCAGACAGCCCTTCATCAATTAGAGATTTTAATACGAACTGTTTAGAATTCCTGAGTGCCACTAAGACCTCATCTCTGTTTACATTAGAGAGCTCTCCGCCTCTTTGCCCGAATGGGTAAAACTCAAAGTGCCCTAGGAATGTAGAATCTAGACTATGCATTGCCCTACTATGGTGAACATTCACAAGTCCAAAGTGATATTCTCCACTTTGTATCCCTTCCTTAATTTCGTTCTTATTCTTAACCAAAAAATTTACTCGCATCATCGGAAAGTCGAGTTTTAACTGCTTACGAATATCAACGAGTATGCGTTGTGGAATGACACTCGAGTAAGCAATAGTAATGTTCTCCAATCCACCATAAGACAGGCTTAACGCAACCTTATCAAAAGTCCTCGCTTGCTCAATCGTCTGTTTTGCATAGTGGTAGAGCAGATGCCCATCGTCGGTTGGCTCAACAGAGCGACCCACTCTTTTAAAAAGAGTGACGGCGAGGTGATCTTCCAAGTTAGTAATAACTTGTCCAATCGTTGTTCGGTGCTTATTAAGCTTTACTGCTGCTTTACTAAATGACAATTGCTCATAAACGGTCACAAACGCGAGAAGTTGTTCAATACTAAAATTCATTCTATTGCACTGGCTTCCTTGATTATCAATTTCATCTATGACGAAAAGATCAGTTTACTACTTTTTGACAAGAATAAAGTCAAATTCGACAGGCTAAACGAGCTTAATTTGTATGATTTGCAACCGACCCTCATCTATAGCGACCATAATTCGGCGACTTTTGATGGACCCAACCCTCTATAAGCGATTATTGAAATTACACCAACTGCATTATCGTCATATCTATCGGAGCGAATAGAGAACAACACAATGAACACAATGCCACATGAACTCGCGTGGGGGGAAATCTACTTTCCACCGCTGTTACTGGTTATCGCACTCGCTTATATGTTGACGGTCTTAACAGGCTCAATCGCAGTTAGGCTCGGACTACATAAGTATGTCGCGTTTCCTGCATTAGCGGAATTGAGCTTAATCGTTATTTTTACTGGCGTTATTGGCCAATTCATTCCAATTTTATAAGGCCTTCTCCTTGATTAAACGTTATCTCATCACATTACTATTGTTCGTTGCTGCAGGCTTTGTGGTTTATAGCTATTACCAATCTTATACCAGTAACCCTTGGACAAGAGATGGACAAGTCAGTGCCTTCATCGTTTCTATTACTCCGCGAGTCACTGGGCAAGCTGTCAAAATCCACGTGGATGACAACTCTAAGGTGTCTAAAGGTGACCTTCTTTTTGAAATAGACCCTAGCATCTATAAAGCGGCTTATCGAAAAGCACTCGCAACACAAAAGCAGGCGTTTGCCTTGCTCGCCAAAGCAAAGAACGAAGAGCAACGAGCGTTGAACTTAGAGAAAAGAACACCAGGTGCAGTGTCCGTACTAACTCTCAACAACTTAAACAATGCCGTTCAAACAAGCAGTGCAAACGTCGAACTAGCAAAAGCCAACGTTGAAGAAGCGGGTTTGAACCTTGAATACACAAAAGTCTACGCGCCAACCAACGGTTACATTACTAACTTAAACTTACGTGAAGGCTCTCAAGTGGTTGCAAACTCGCCGGTTGTAGCATTAATCGATGAAGATAGTTTTTGGATTGAAGGTTATTTTAAAGAGACCGATCTCGTAGGGGTAAATCCGAAAGATAAAGCAATGGTCACACTCATGATGCACAAAAACGTTCAATTGAAGGGTCATATTAAAAGCATTGGATTTGGTATTGCTAAACAAGATGGCAGCACAGGCAATGATCTGTTGCCTAATGTTAACCCTAACTTCCAATGGATACGTCTTGCTCAACGCATTCCTATTAAAGTCGCGCTGGACAAGGTACCCAAAGACATACAACTGCGCGTTGGCATGACTGCCTCTATCAAAATTCTCAAGTAATTGGGTGATGCTTATGTTCAGTACGTCTACAAAAGAAGCAATTAAAGCCGCCCTTTCAATTGTTATCGCGATTTGTCTCGCCCTATGGTTCCAATGGGAGAAACCCTATTGGGCAGCGATTGCCGTTGCAGTAATGGCATTGAACGAAAGCTTTGCCCATTCAATTAACAAAGGTCATAACCGGTTAATGGGAACCCTGCTAGGGACGGGTTATGCCTTTTTCTTAATTGCGATGTTTTCACAAGCTCGCTTTCTATTCCTAACGTTTTTTACTTTGTTTCTAGGAGTATGTATTTTCATGTCGAGTGACGAAAAGTATGGATACATATTCTCGATAGGGTTCGCTGTATGTTCGATCATCTCTTGTATGGGAGGTTTCGATAGCCAAGTAACGTTCTACTTTGCGGTCTTACGTATACAAGAAACGCTGCTTGGCGTTATAACTTTCTCCATTATTTATCGCTTAGTGTGGCCTGTAAATACGGAGCAAAACTTTGTGCAGCGCTTTGAAGTGAGTAGAGAAACATTGATTACAGCAATGCGCAATACAGAAAGCTTAGATATAGAAGCCTTAGAATCCAATATCGCTAATATTGATAAACTTTATCAGCTTTTAGATTTACCATTAAATGGCAGTTATCATCTCAAAGAGAACATTAAAGACTGGCGTTTACGCATTAATGAAATGGCTCACATTCAGGCTCGACTACTTGAGCTTGCTTCTGATGAGCTCGAGCCCATGATTGACTGGTCAAGTCTGATTAAAAATATGGAGAGACTAGAGTTAATCGCACCGAAGTTGTCATTGATTGGTGATGTGCCGAATGTAGCCTGTAAGAGTCGAGACTTCACTTGGCATTACGAACATCGTACCTTTGTTCAGCATCTGAATGAGGATGGGAGAAAAGTATTACAAGGTGTATCAATGTTTGTAACGTCTCTATTGATTTGGATATATTTACCGGTACCGGGTGGTTTTATCTTCCCAATGATTGCAGGAGTGTTTTCTTCCGTGCTACCGACGATGCCACCCAGTGTTATCAAGGATGCTTTTTTCGGTGTGCTAGGTACTGGAACTATTATTTTGCTTCAATACATCTTTATTATGCCGATGATGAGTGAGCTATGGCAGTTAGCACTATTCTATTTCATTAATTGCGTGGTGATATGGAAGGTGTTCGCAACACCTAAGCTTATGATTCATAGAATACTTGGCATTAACTTGTTGGTTGTTCTGACATCTGGTGCTCTCAACCTCACGCCAATATACCAGATTGAAACACCATTGCTGATGTTAACCACTATCCTAATCTTATTGATGATCTCCAAGCTATTCACTGATCTATTTAGAGTAAAATACAATTGCTAATTGGAATTACTCACCAAGTCTAAGCTCTAAGCGTTTAGCAAAGCAGCGATGTATATCGGTACAATAAAAACACAAAAGGCGCAATTAAGCGCCTTTTGAATGTCTTGTTTACTGATTCTCGATCAGTTGTTGTTCAGCCACACATCTTGATTAGTTTGTGCTTTTTTCTTTTTCTTCTTTTTACCTGTGCCAGCCGGTGGTGCAACGGGTTTCAATGCTGCAACCAGTTCAGCGGTTGTTTCTTCATCCACTTCAAAGCCTTCGATTTGCTCACGCTCAAGTCGAATTTTGTTCTTCTTCTCGATGATGGTGAAGTGATGGTAGTCTTCGTGATCGATCAGCGATAACGCAAGGCCAACTTCACCTGCACGACCACTTCGGCCGATACGGTGCATGTAGTCTGATGGGCTACGCGGTAAGTCAAAGTTGATTACTACTGGAAGCTTTTCGATATCCAGACCACGTGCCGCGATGTCAGTTGCGATCAGAACGTCGATCTCGCCAGATTTAAAATCTTCAAGGATACGAGTACGTGAACCCTGTCCTTTATCGCCGTGGAAGACTTCTGCAATGATGCCGCGTTTGTATAGCTTATCTGCTAGGTGCTCACAGCTGTTTTTCGCATTGACGAAAATCAAAGCTTGGCGCCATTCGTGTTGCTGAATTAGGTGCGCTAGCAATGCTGTCTTACGGCCTTTTTCTACTTCAAATACACGCTGAACCAATGTGCTCGCGTTGGCACTTTGAAGTTGCACTTCAATCGGATCATTCAATAGTTCGTGAGTTAATGTTTTAACTTGCTCAGGGAACGTCGCAGAGAACAACAAGGTTTGCTTCTTGCTCGGCAATAGTTTCAAGATCGCGTCGAGTTCTTCTGTAAAACCAAGGCTTAGCATTCGGTCAGCTTCATCAAGCACTAACGTTTTTACTTTGTCTAGCTTGATTGCGTTGCTTGAAATGAGATCAAGTAGACGACCCGGTGTTGCCACCAAGATATCTGTGCCGCCACGTAGCGCCTGCATCTGAGTATTTACTGATACACCACCAAACACACAAACCGTTTTAATCGCGCCATTGAAATGCACAGCGTAAGATTTAACGCTGTCTGCTACTTGCTTAGCAAGTTCACGAGTAGGAACCAAGATAAGGCCAGAAACAAAGTTACCTTTACCTGAACGACGGTCCAGAGGTGCATCTTCATGAATCTTTTGTAACAGTGGAAGTGCAAATGCTGCGGTTTTACCTGAACCGGTATTTGCGCCTGCAATCAAATCGCGTCCTGCTAACACACTTGGAATAACTTGCGCTTGGATAGGCGTTGGCTGTTGGTATTCAAGCTCAGATAAACGAGCCATCAAAGGTGAGATTAAGCCAAGATCAGAGAAGTTGGTTGGTGTCGTGGTGTTAGTCATTAATTGCAGGAACTCAAAGCTAAAATAATAGCGCGCTATATTAACGTATTTCAGCAGTATTACGTAACTAATTTGCCCCCTTTCCCAAAGGTTTAAGCGATTAAGCCCCAACAAAGCAGTCCAAGATATGAAGTAATCGATTTCAAGTGAGTTGTGAACACGGCATCAGCTTCACGTTTATGTCGCTTGCCTCTTTTGAGAACCAATTTTGTAAACGTGCACTCAAATTTAGGTCCCCTTCTTTCAGATACAAAAACGCCAGCTTCTGAAGCTGGCGTTTTAAATTCTGTATTTCTTTAATTCTATGCGTTTACGCAAAAATTAACGGTTGATACCGATATCGCGTTGCATGTGACCAGATAGGTCGCTTGCGTAGTAACTACGTGGAGAGTTGTCTACGAAAAGAATATCGAAAATGTGTGCAATCAATCCTTTGAAGTTAACCGAGTAGGTCTTCTTATCCATAGAGTTAGGAACAGCGATAGTATTCATTTGTACTGCTTGAGCCATGATTGCCTCTCTATAAATTTATTAATGTGTTTCGTTCTGATGACAAGAATAATAGGTGATCTTTTGCAGGTTAAAAAATGACTAAAATTAGATTTTGGGATTAGTTTTTCTAATAAAACAAACCATTAACAATACCACAAAATAGATATGCACGCTATGTGAGTATCAATTCAATATAGTGTTTAAATCATGCATTTAGTACAAATACTCCGCAAACAACAGTGGCCAATGTCACAGAAAATTTACATAAATAAATTTTCCACTTCATCAGCCACGTGTTCATTATCGACTTTTCGATAAGTTATATTTGTTTTTAATTTACTTGTTCAATGCCTGGCTTCTTCGCATAAACCGACGCTATAACCGCAATCGTCATAGTCGAAATCAGCACAGCAAGCGACCAATAAGTTGGGATAGCCCACTCACTGTCAACCAATAGCATTTTCACACCGATGAACACCATGATGAATGCCAGTGCCGGTTTCAAGTAGATGAACTTGTCCATCATACCTTGCAGTACAAAATACAACGAACGAAGGCCAAGTAACGCAAATACGTTTGCCGCTAATACCAAGAACGGTTCTTGTGTTACCGCAAAGATTGCAGGGATAGAGTCCAATGCAAACATCACGTCCATGACTGCAATCGCACCAATCACCAACATCATTGGAGTGAATGCCCATTTAGCACCCTGTTTAACCATTAATGCAGGGCCATGGAAACTCTCGGTTACCGGCATCACTTTACGAAGTAGCTTTTCAGGTAGTGTATTCATACTCTCTTCTTCGCCCTTGTCTAATGCCAGTTTAATACCCGTACCAATCAAGAACGCAGCAAACACGTAAAGTACCCAGTGGTATTCCGCCAATAGCTGTGCGCCTAGTGCGATCATAATTGCACGAAGCATCAATGCACCAATCACGCCCCAAAGAAGCGCACGAGGTCGTAGATGCTCAGGAACTTGGTATTGAGCAAAGATCATCGCGAAGACAAACAAGTTATCTACGCTCAGTGATTTCTCTAATAAGTAACCCGTAATGAATGACACTGTTGCTTTTTGCGCTGTGTAGTCACTGTTCGGCGCATAAATGTCCCAAAATAGGTAAATAGAGCCAGCAAACAAAAACGCAAGTACAAACCAGAAAACACTCCAGATTGCCGCTTTCTTAATGGTGACGTTACCGCCACGAGTCTGATAGATATCAATAGAGATGAGAATAACCGTCAGCAGAAAAAAGCCCGCATAAGTCGTCATAATCGGCGATGAAAAAAAGGATTCACTGTTGGTAGATAATAGAGATTGAGTTGAGTTCATTATTCCTCCGGGCGGAAGAACTGTATAAAGACCTTCCGCAAACAAAGCATATCAGGTTCCATTACGGATCTTGACTGTGATTGCGTTGGTCTCGTTGAAGTGAAATATGGGATTTCACCTTTACATACCGGATAGACACTTGGCCTAACGAGATGACGATATGTAAACTTGCGCTAACTACTCCCCAAACGCGACGATCATAATCATCTCGTCGTATTTCGTCTATAGAAAATTGACATATAAAGCAAAAAAGGAGCTATCTGCTCCTTTTTATGTCTGTAATATGCTGATGATGTTGCACGCATTGCAAATGCTGACTCCACTGTTACTCAACAGCGAGCACTTATTAATCACCGACTACTTTTATAAACCGGCCATAGGTACTAAGTATACCAATGCAGACCAAACCGATACCCAACCAACAACCGCTGCCGCATCCAACCAATCTTGCTTATCCATTTTTATCCCCCACAGGAAACACACCTGCAGGAATAAAGCATAAATAGTGCCAATTTTATAAATCAATCAATAGTGACGTACTACTTTGCATTACTTAGAACATTCTAAGCAATTCATCGTTTCATGTTGTTGTAATGACTCAGGATGATCCTGAAGAAACTCGATGAAACAGTCTGCCATTGAATCTGTCGTGACAGTTCCGTTACCTAACATACCTAAAACGGCGTCATAGCCCTCCTTCCCTTTCATGGTATAGGCAGAAGAAGTACCTTTATACACTCGATCGCGGTTCACGGTTTGCCACCCGGAAGATTCTGAATAAATTTCCAAGTGGTGAATACGATGGCCTAGCGGTGCCTCTTTGTAATAACAAAACCTCAAGTTATGAGTATAAGGGAAACTACCCGACCCAGTACCAACCACTCCATTGTCCAAAGCATTGTTAATAGCCCCTTCAAGCATGTCGGCAATCGTTTTTCCTCTCACTTTGTACATACCAATAGGTACGGCAAACGGTAGTAATTTTCCGGCAATGTCGGCAACCGAGACATCACCACTATTTAGCGAGTTTCTGACTCCTCCAGAATTATGGATAGCAAATTCGACTTCATGCCCTTTTTTATTCATTAGGTAGTGAAATGATTGTGCGACTAACGGTGCTAGTTGACTTGGGCCTTGTTCATCGGGAATTCGTACATGGCGCAAGTTATTCTCGACGTAAGTGATAACTTGTTGCTGCAACTTTCTAACTTGAGGTTGGTACTTATCGATCAAGATACTTTGAAGTTCAGGATCTTTTTTGCACACCACGATATTAGTATGGTTGTTCAAGAACTCACATGCCATATCGTGGGCATCGTCTTGTCCAACTTCACTCAATTTTGCGTCGATAAATAGCCGACGTCCTAATAGCAGTTCGTTCTTACCATTAAAGTGAGTGACTTTACCTTCTGTATCGAACTCTATTTCACAGTGACCTATGCTCATTGCATGGAAACCCGCTTGTACAACATAGGTGTCGCCAATTTTTACGCCGTAATCATCGTCTTTCACTAAACCGATATCAGAGAAATCGCCTTGCAAACGGTGACTATGGCCACCCACGATCACGCCGATTCCTGTTACATTTGCTGCTAATTCCAAATCAGCTTCATAACCAAGGTGGCTCAGTAACACAATCTTGTTGATGCCTGCCTGATGAATCTGTTCTATCGTGGCTTTAGCGGTTTCTAATGCATTTTCAAATGGGGTATCAATATCTGGGTTAGCAATGCTCGCCATCTTATCGATGCTTAAGCCGAATATGGCGACTTTCTCGCCATCAAACTCTTTCGTTATAAAAGAAGCACTTCGAGTCTCAGTTAGGTAAGGCTTAACAATTGCGTTGTCCGCTAGGGTATGAGTTTTATTGATATCCTCATTCGATAAATTCCAGTTACCAGCCAAAAGTGGGAATTGAATTCTTTTCGCGAAAATCGCAACCGGTTCATTCCCCATGTCTAACTCATGATTACCAAGCGTCATTGCGTCTATATTCAACGCATTGAGCAAATCAGCATTAGCCTTTCCTTTAAACAATGAAAAGTACAAAGTGCCTTGAAAGCAGTCTCCAGCGTGTAAAAACAGAGTACCAAACTTCTGACGTTTAGCGTCTTGCTCAATTTGCTTAAATCGAGTTGAAATTCGCGCAAAACCACCAGTACTGACATAAGGTTCAATGATGTGGTTGTTCATTTTAAGTGATAGCTGTAATGAGGTTGGTTCAAAGTATGAATGGGTGTCATTGATGTGTGCCAACACTATTTTTATTGGCTTGTTCTTTTTAGTCATATTTTCTTCTCTCTTTGTCCCTTCATACTAGGTCGAGAATAATGACAGAATCGTGAATATTATGAAACTGAACGGAAAAAAATACTCAAGATAGCTATAAATCTCATTTTGAACCGTACAAACAAAGAATAGTTTTTGTGACCAGTGGGCATACCGGCCTAGTAATTTTAGATTATGATTAAAGATATTTGTTAGCTTTCAAACAATTAGCAGAGCATTCCGTTAGGAGTAAGTCTATGCAACTAGAAAGAATTGAGATTTCTGGCTTTCGGGGTGTCAAGCGTATGTCACTCGCGTTTGACGAACTAACCACGCTTATTGGTGAAAATACTTGGGGTAAGTCTTCATTATTAGATGCCCTTTCCGTTGTTCTCCCCTCTGACGGAGTACCATATCAATTCGAAATGACTGATTTTCATGTCGATTATTCGATTTCACACCCACAGTTTCAACACCTTCAAATTGTTCTCGCGTTAAAAGCCAACGACAAAAACGAGCTTAAAGCGGGTCGTTATCGCAAACTTAAACCGATTTGGGTTCAAGATGAATTTGGTGTCAATCGTATCTATTATCGAATCAGCGCAACATTAGAACAGTATGAAACGACAACACATTACGCATTTTTAGACTTAGATGGAAACCCGCTCAAGCTTCATCACTCAGAGAAGTTTGCCCAAGAGTTAATGACCTTGCACCCTGTAATTCGCTTACGAGATGCAAGACACTTTAATCGCCCTTTCCATCACAAAGCAATCAGCAACGTGGCTCATGGCAACAATGGCAATGGTCGCCAGGCGAGAATAGAGAAACGGATTGATAACACCTGCCGTCGACTTATGGCAATTCCTGGTCACGTCAATAAAGGCGAAATGCGCAGTAGCTTAGAGTCGATGCAAAACCTCATAGAGCATTATTTTTCATTTAAGAGCGTTTCTCGCAATAATCCAAGGAAGCCACGGGATGGTTTACGTTACTCTACAGGAGCAAATGAAAAGAGTATTCATCAGATTGTCGAAGAGACCAAAAGTAAGCAAACTCGCTTATTGTTTATGGGTTTACTTAATGCCTATCTACAAGCTAAGGGGCCGACTGACTTAAGACGGTGTGCCCGCCCTCTTTTGATCCTTGAAGATCCAGAAGGTCGTTTGCACCCAACGCATTTAGCTAGAGCTTGGAGTTTAATGCAAAAATTGCCCATGCAGAAAATGCTCACGACTAACAGTGGCGAATTACTATCTGCTGTACCACTTCAATCGATCCGCAGGTTGGTTCGTCAGTCTGACAAAACCATCGCGAACAAACTCAATATGAATCACTTCAGCAAAGATGAACTAAGACGAATTGGTTTCCATCTTCGCTTCCACCGCCCTGGTGCTTTATTTGCTCGATGCTGGTTGCTGGTAGAAGGTGAAACTGAAGTTTGGTTGTTTAATGAGTTAGCCAATCAATGTGGGTATAATCTTGCAGCAGAAGGTGTCCAGATAATCGAATTTGCTCAATCAGGGCTTAAAGCACTCATCAAAGTAGCACAAGAATTTGGCATAGACTGGCACGTAGTAACCGATGGTGATGCCGCAGGTAAAAAGTATGCGGCAACGGTCCTCTCAAAGCTTGGTAACGATCAAGCACGACACCGTCTAACTGAATTGCCAGATAAAGATATCGAACATTATTTGTATATGAATGGGTTTGAGAACTTTTTTCGTGACATGGTTAAGATACCTTACGATCACCCTATCCCACCGAAAAAAGTCGTCGCTAGAGTTCTCAAAAAACACGCGAAACCAGACCTTGCTCTTGCCATCGTTTCTAATTGTGAAAGCCGGGGACAAGAGTGTATTCCGATACTACTAAGGTGGACATTAAAACGTGTGATTACAATGGCTAATGGAAACACGTAATATCATTTTCCTACCCCAGGGAATAAAAAAGGCACACCAAAATAGGTGTGCCTGTATAAATAGTTATACAAATTAATTGGGGGTTATCTTGCAAGAGTTCACCGTCACTAGAGCAGCACCTACTTAACGAGTTAAGCCTTCGCTTGCTTAGCGTGTTGTTCAACAACTTCCGAAGATTTGCTTGATTTCTCGTGAAGCCATAGCCCCGTCGCTTTCATTAAGTATCCAAACACACCACCAAGCAGTAAAGATGGTACTACAAGTTGCCAATCGCCACCTGCGGCAAACGTTGCACAGCAACCAATGAAAGTTCCTGGGATATAACCGAGCCACGCTTGTTTTGCTTGAATACACATAAAGAAAGCGACAATAGCAGTAATCACATAGCCTAAAACCTCTACCCCTACGAAGGTCGAGCTTTCGATTATCACCATTGCCCAGAACACGCCTGTCATGTTGGTCAATAAGCTACCTGCTAATCCTTTAACGCCGCCTATTGGCGATGCAAAGTAACTGGTGCAACCTAAGAAGCCAGCCCATGACAATAATCCCAAAGAGACAGCAATCCATCCCCACAGACCTGACAAAATACCTGTTGTTAGTGAAATCGCGACTAATGTACTCATACTATTTCTAAAGCCTAATTACGCAATTGAACGCAACCGGATTTAGCCTCACTTAAAATCAAGTAAGCATATTATGGTAAGAACGCCTTCTTTTGGCTGATCGTGATCACATTAATAATGTACACGAATGTTCCCATATCACTATATAGAGACCGGAATCGTTTATTCAACATATTTAGTTATCAGTGATTATTATCAATTTATCGCTAGAGAACTGACGGTTTGCCTTTCATCATGCGCTTACCTTCGCGCTTAATACACTCGGCAAGTGGATTTTCTGCCATGTCAGCACGCCAAATAAATGAAAGCGTACGCTCCATTTCAAGCTCTGGGACATTCAAAGTAACAAGCTGACCTGATTCAACAAACTGCTCGACATCAAGATAAGGTAAACACGTTAAATATGGACCGTTTGCTACTAAGCTTCTTAAAACAGGAACGTGTTCATACTCTCGCCACACATCAAGATCACCAATTAAATGATGAATAGAACTATCAAAAACTTTGCGAGTACCCGAACCATGTTCGCGCAATACCCACTTCGCTTGCTCTAACTGCGCCAAACTCACACGTTCACGTTTCGCAAAAGGGTGATGAGCGGATGCAACGACCGTTAAATGGTCAGTACACCACACTTCTTGATGAACTCGGTTGTCATCACAACGACCTTCGATCACACCTAAGTCATATTGATAATCTAATACGCCATCGATAACGGCATCGGTACTTTGTACCCCAAGCGAGATTCGCATCTCTGGAAAATCGTTATCAATAATACTGATGAGGTCAGGAACGAGGTGTTCTGCCGGGGTTTGGCTCGCGCCTAATTTGAGCTCTCCACTCAATAAATGCTGCTCGTAGAACCCCATTTCGATTTGCTGCGCATCTTGCAGTAAACGCTTCGCTTTTGGCCTTAGCCACATACCCCAATGAGTAAGAGCCATTTGCTTACCCTGCCTTTCAAATAAAGGCCTGCCGAGCATTTTTTCCAACTGTGCAAGAGACATACTTGTCGCTGATTGAGTCAACGCCAACTTGTCTGCGGCATGACTAACACTCCCGGAATCTGCCACTGCATCAAATACCGCGAGTTGCTTTAATGAATAACGCAAAATTCATCCTTAATGCTTTTAATTATTTGTGTCCTGCTGCTCGTTTTTTTTTAAGCCGATGAGCAATCAATTTCATTCTACGCGTAACCAAATCTATATCAATAATTTTGATGTGGTTTCTAAAAATTATCAATTTTACCTCAACTCCTCAACTCCCTAATCTGGAATGGCAGGACACAACGAAGCCTGCAAAACATCACGGATTAACCGAGTCATTAACACTAGGAATTACACATGACGGATTGTTCAAGGGGGGAATATGGTAACCAGTACTTCTGAAAACTATCAACTGTTCTCACCAGCACAAATGATGGCGGAAGCAGAGAAGTTTTCCTTAAGCAAAGCAAATAAAACCAGCAGCATGACAGTGAGTTTGGCGATCATGGCTGGTGCATTTATAGGGCTGGCTTTCTTATTCTACATCACGGTCACCACGGGTAGCGCTAATGCTGGATGGGGGTTGAGTCGCTTAGCCGGCGGTCTTGCATTCAGTATGGGTTTAATCTTGATTGTGATTTGCGGTGGTGAGCTGTTTACCAGCTCAGTTTTATCAAGCATCTCATGGGCTAACAAACAGATTACTTTCACTAAGATGCTGTCTATTTGGGGCAAGGTTTATGTCGGCAATTTTATCGGTGCCATGTTCCTTTTGGCTCTAGTAAGTGCAGCAGGCTTGTATCAATTAGATGGCGGGCAATGGGGTTTAAACGCTCTAAATATTGCCCAACACAAGCTACACCACAGCCCTGTTCAAGCTTTTGCTTTGGGTGTGCTTTGTAACTTATTGGTGTGTTTAGCCATTTGGTTAACGTTCAGTTCTGCTAACGCCATGACCAAAGCGATGATGACCGTATTACCCGTAGCAATGTTCGTTAGTTCAGGCTTTGAACACTGTGTGGCGAATATGTTCATGGTTCCACTAGGCATCACGATTCAAACATTCGCACCAGAAAGTTTTTGGATGCAAATTGGCGCAACACCAATCCAGTACGCAGACCTAAACGTCATGAGATTTGTCACCGCAAACTTGGTGCCAGTAACAATCGGCAACATAGTCGGTGGTGCAGTATTGGTCGGCTTAGCCAATTGGAGCATTTATCGTCGCCCACAACTTACAGCAGCAAAAATTACAACAATTACACAAACAACAGAAATTACGTCAGTTAAGGAAATCACTATGAATACAGCAACGACTATCAAGCAAATCATGAACACTCAACCAATTACACTAAGCGTAGAAATGCCTACATCAGTGGCAATTGATTCACTTTTAGATGCTCAACTTGTTAGCGCTCCAGTTTGCGATGTTGAAGGTCGTCTAGTGGGTATCTTCTCTGTTCACGATGTAATGGTTGACCTTTGGTGCCAAGACTACATCCCAACTAAAGGCCAGAAAGTCGTAGACCTAATGAGCCGTGATGTTGTAGCTATCGACGCAAACGACAAGTTGGTTGATGTGGCTGAGTTCCTATGTATCGACAAAGAACAACTGTACCCGACGACAAGTATGGGCTTCGCAACTCGCTTGACTTCTCTTTCTCTAGAAGAGCGTGCAAAAGCGATGAAAGTGAGCCAACCACATATGCTGCCGGTATTGGAAAACGGTGTGATGGTCGGGGTTCTAACTCGCATTGAGGTGATGCAAGCACTTCGCCCAATCTACGGTGACCGCCTAAACGCAGTACCAAAAGCGGAACTAGAAACGGCTTAACTGGTTAATGGTTTAACTTACAGTGATTTAACTTGCAACCAACGGTTTAAATAGGAAGCGTGTAGCCAACGACTGTTTGACTAGGAAGTGGTTAGTTAACTAGGACAAGGTTGAACAATTAGGGATTAGTTGTTCGCCTAGACAAATAAGTCATGGCAACGTTGACTGGCTAAAAGTAAATGGTGGCTTAAAGCGCAACTAAAGATTTGACACAAAACAGATCTAAACGCGTGACCATTTACCATAATAAAAAGGCGCAAAGTGATAACTTTGCGCCTTTCTCTATTTCTAACTGCCGCTTTCTAAGTATCTACTCAACTTTAATACTACATAAAGGTTGATACCAGTCAGCATTTATAGCTAGATTATTTCTTTACACCTTCAACGTGTAATTCCATATCTACATAGCTTGAAGCGCCCATTACTGGAATGTTGAAGTCAGCAAGTTCTAGACGAGTTGTACCAACGAAGCCAGCACGCTCACCGCCCCACGGGTCTTGACCAGCACCGATGAATTCAGCTTCAATAACGATAGGCTTAGTTACGCCGTGAAGTTTAAGGTCGCCCATTACTTCTAGTTTACCGTCACCTTTATCAACCACTTTTGTGCTGTTGAATGTTGCGTCTGAGAATTTGCCTGCATCAATGAAGTCAGAGCTACGGATGTGCTTGTCACGTTCTGCGTGGTTTGAATCAAGGCTTGTTGTATCAATAATTACGTTTACTTTTGATGCTTCAACGTTGCTTTCATCAAATGAGAAATCACCTGAGAATGTGTTAAAACGACCTTGGATAAAACTGTAACCTAGGTGGCTAACTTTAAAGTTAACTGAAGCATGCGCACCTTTTGTATCAATCACGTAATCAGCGGCGTTAGCAGCGAAAGGCATTGCCATAGCAAATGCTAATCCTGTAGCGATAATTGACTTTTTCATTTTGAAGCTCCTATCATTTTTCGTAGCGTATCGTCTTTGTCGATAACGTGGTGTTTTATCGCCGCTAAGGCGTGCACTGATGCCATGATGATCAGTACCCATGCAGCATAGTAGTGTACCGTACCTGCGAGATCAGATTGGTTTGCAAACAGTTCACCCATACTTGGTACAGTGAACCAATTGAATACCTCTATCCCGCGGCCATCTGATGTCGAAATCAAATAACCTGAAATAAATAAAACCGCTAAGTTGATGTACATGAAGCCGTGAGCGATCTTAGCTGCTGCAACTTCATAGCTTTTACCTTCCACTTTAGGTGACGCGGTAACTAGTTTCCAAACCAAGCGGATAACGGTAACAGCAGCCAAAAGAATGCCTACCGAGCGGTGATAGTCTGGCGCTGTTTTATACCACTCGCTGTAATATGAAAGATCAACCATCCACAGGCCTACACCAAATAAGCCAAATACCGCGAGAGCTGAAATCCAATGCATCGCTCTTGCTAAAGGGTTGTAATTTCTAACGTTGTTGTCCATGCATCTCTTCCGAATGTTAACGAGTAGTGTAGTTTCGAAAAGCGTACCCTACACCAAGTTTGTGTAACATATTATTTACCAAGCTTTACATTAATTACATCGTTCCAAATTAAACGAGTTATTCAACTTTTTTGAACAAGTTGGCCATAGAGGTTAAATTTCAACGATTTGCTCAATTTCATAGAGCTCGTCTGATATGTCTAACATTTTACGTTCCATTACTTTCTGAGCGTCTTCTACCCCCTTGTTGTAGTAAATGGCCCCAAACTTTTTACTTATAAAATCAATCAAAAACTCAGTATCAAACTGACCAAGTTCTACATCAAGCTCATCTTGCAGGTACTTTTGAAGGGCATGGGTTAGCTCAGACTTTTGTTTCGAATCTAATTGAATGGTCATGAATACTTCCAAGTTAAGAGTAAATAAGTTAATCGAGATCAGCTGACTAAACTATAATTTCGCTAACCCAATGAACATTAGCTAACTCGCTATAGTCTTTCTAACTGATTAGAATTCCTCATAATTTAGAATACAGATCAGCTAAGTGCCAGCGCTATCCATAAAAACGGCTAGGAATAGCTAATTTTGATAGAGAGATCAAGAACTCACACTTTGCTAATAGGTAAAGACACAACAATTACCGTACTATTGCCCATCAATAAAATAGTAACTATGTATAAGGGACTTCATTGTTATTAGATCTCGTGATTAAGAGCGTCAATCAGTTTCAAGATGATTGCCTAAAACTCTGTGAACACCATTATCCTACCGTACATAATCAAGGGATCAGTGAGCATCACATAGGGAAAGCTTTTGCCAGACGAATGGATCACACCTTCGTTAGCTTTAATCATGCGAGTCATACAAGTCCACTCGAAATGTTTTCTTCCGGTGATGCCCCTCGACATTTCCGAATTTCTTCTGAGATAGGTACCGTATGGACGATCAGCCATCATATGGTGAGTGCAGGTAAAACCTGTCGTAGAAAGTTAATGTTAGACATTCATAATTGGCAATCAGAGTATGGGTTTGCTATCCAACCCAATGACCTTTTAATCATTGTCTCTGATCATTGGATAAGCCGAGGCAAGAGCAGTGGTGAGCTCTTACATTGGTGGATGGGCGCACTCCCAGACGAGATCACTGAATATAGCCAACAAGGCATCACACTAAGAGAGAGTGATTCTCAATTCGCTACTGATTTAAATAATAACTTTAGTATCAGCCCATGCTTTATTAAATTCGGTCACCCGTTAAAACGGTCAGGGAATCAACAGTTAGTCCGTAAATACTTGCAACTTTATGCTGTACTCCAATGGCAGTGAAAATACGGGTCAACATTTTGATTTAATAATGAGAGTCAGTCGTTGTACCTTTATCTCGAACAAAATTTAACCACGAAAGGTCAACACGCCCTAGTCACCGCTTGCCACTCTTACGTGTTAACAAATCACAGGTATAAAAAAAAAGCCCAGTCAAAACTGACTGGGCTGGCTTAAAAGAATCTGTTTTATATCATTCCCTAATAACCCGAAGTGGACGGTTTGATTCTATATAGAATAGCGAACATCACTGGTACTACTATTAGCGTTAGTACGGTAGCAAAGCCTAAGCCTGCCATGATGGTAATCGCCATCGAGCCGAAAAATGCATCGAATACCAAGGGAATCATGCCCAAGATAGTTGTTAGTGCTGCCATAGATACCGGTCGCACACGACTGATCGCGCTGTCGACAACCGCTAAATATGGGTCTTTACCTGTTTGTAGCTCACTGTTGATCTGGTCAAGCAGTACGATACCGTTCTTCAAAATCATGCCACTTAGACTCAATAGACCTAAGAATGCAGTGAAGCTGAATGGCATATTAGTACCTAACAGACCAATCGAAACACCAATGATAGAGAGTGGCACCGTAAACCAAATCACAAGCGGCTTACGAACCGAGTTAAACAGAAGCATGGTGATGATAAACATCAACAAATAACCCATTGGCAGTGAACCAAATAGAGATTCTTGAGCATCTTTAGAGGTCTCATATTCCCCTCCCCAACTAATGCTGTAGCCTTCTGGTAAATTTAATGCTTCTACCTTTGGTTTCACACGAGCAAACAAACTCGCTGGTGTTTCATCACCAAGCACGTCGTGGTCAGCTAGCACCGTTAGCGTACGTTTTCTATCACGACGCTGAATCAGTGGTTCAGACCATTGAAGCTCTACGCCATCGATCACTTGTTCAACTGGGATGTAAGTTTGTAGCGATGGGCTCCAAATCTTCACATTGTTTAGCGATTCAAAATCAAAACGCTCTTTTTCCGGTAAACGCGCCACAATAGGTAACATATGAGTACCATCACGCAATAACCCAATGTTTTGGCCACCAAACGCCATCTGCAGAGTCTCAGACAGATCCGTCTTTGAAATGCCAAGGCGACGTGCCTTTGATTCGTTAAACAGTGGCACGAGCTCTTTGGTGCGTTCACGCCAGTCGTGACGCACATTTCGAGAGCCAGGGTCCGCCAACAAGATATCTTCTACCTCAACCGCGATGCTGCGAAGGATCTGCGGGTCTGCACCGCTAATACGAGCTTCGATTTTTGAAGCTGGCGACGGGCCAAACTCAATCAGTTTAAATTGGAACGTCGGTTGTTCAAATTTATTGGCCAAGTCCTTGTCTAGCCCTTCTAGGACTTTAAACATGGTGTCTCGGTCAGTCGTTCGTACCTGCAGCTGACTGTACGCTTCGTAACTTTTCTCTGGTTGATATGTCAGCGCAAAACGTTGCATTCCCTGTCCAACCGTTGTTGTCACAAACTCAACGTCGTCTTGCTGGCGAATGTAGCTTTCCACTTTTTCTGTCTGTTTGATCGTTTCACGCACATCGGTGCCTTCCGGCATCCACATATCTACGTAAAACATTGGCGTATTTGATGGCGGAAAGAACTGCTGCTTCACCATACCAAAACCAACGACAGAAACTGCTAATAGCGCGACCATACTAACTACAGTAAGCCATCTAAATCGAAGTGCTACTTTCAGACACCCACCGAATACAACAAACAGAATGCCTTTGTATGGGTCTTCGTTCTCATCAACCTTGTCTTCTTCTTTAAGCAAGATCTCGGCAAGGAATGGCGTTAGTGTTAGTGCAGTTACCCAACTCAAAAACAATGAGAAGCACAGTACCCAAAACAGTGAACCCATGAACTCGCCTGTCGCATCTTTCGACAAACCAATCGGAGCAAACGCTGTGATAGCGATAATGGTCGCACCTAACAGTGGCCATTGTGTTTGCTTGACGATGTCTTTCGCTGCTTGAAGCTTGGTTTTGCCTTTCTTCAAGCCAACCAAAATACCTTCAACGACAACAATCGCGTTATCCACCAGCATACCCAGTGCGATGATCAAAGCACCTAGCGAGATACGGTGCAGTTCAACATCGTTGTAGTCCATCAATATGAACGTACCGAACACCGTCAGTAGCAGTACTAAACCGATGATCAAACCACTGCGTAAGCCCATCGCGAACAGAAGTACGATGATAACAATCGCCACCGCTTCAACGAGGCTGATCAAGAAATCAGCAACGGACTTGTCCACTTCTTGTGCTTGGTTGTAGAAGTAGTTCAGTTCTACACCCGCTGGTTTAATACTTTCTAGGCGATCAAGTTCTGCATCGAGTGCTTTACCAATCTCAACCACATTTACGCCTGAAGAGAATGCAATACCTAGGTTGATTGCGGGTTTACCGTTGTACGTTAATACATTGCCCGGCTTTTCTTGAATACCGCGAGTCACTTCAGCGACATCTTTTAAGCGAATTAGGTTACCCGTATCACGACCATGAATGATTAAGTTTTCTAACTCTTCAACCGTGCTCAATGTACCGTTAGGTTTGATCGTTAGGCTTTGACCATTGAGCATTACTTCGCCTGCCGACACCACACTGTTTTGTTGTGCTAACAGTGACGTAACCGTCGACATGTCTAGGTTCAATGCGGCTAAGCGTTCCAGAGACACCTCAACAAACAGTTGTTCTTGTTGGTCACCCGCAATACTGACTTTACCAACACCATCAACCAGTTCGACTTCACGCGTTAGGTAATCTGCGTACTGTTTTAGCTCAACGTAATCATAACCGTCCCCCGTCAGCATGATCATCACACCGAATACATCACCAAAATCATCAATGATCTGAACGGAATTCACACCACTTGGCAATGTTGGCTGTAGATCGTTGATCTTGCGGCGCATTTCATCCCAGATTTGTGGCAGCTCGTCGGGCCCGTAGTCCATCTTCATGCTAACTGTAATTTGAGACATACCGTTCGAAGAGGTCGATGTGATCTTATCGATGTAAGGCAGCTGTCGGATCTCTTTTTCAAGTGGATACGTCAACTCCTCTTCAACTTCCATTGACGTAGCGCCAGGGTAAGTTGAAATAATCATGGCATCTTTAATGGTAAAAGCTGGGTCTTCTAAACGGGATAGATTACCAAAAGACGACACGCCACCAATGGCCAATATGACGAGAAATAACCAGCTGATTACTTTGTTTTTTATTGAATATTCTGCGATGTTCATTCTGCTTTTCCTGACAATTTGATTCCGTCACGGAGTTTTCTTAGATTCGAGTTTACGAGTCGATCACCTTGCTCAACACCGTGAGCGATTAATGCACCTTGGCCACTGATCTTGTCGACTTCTACTTCGCTTTTGAATGCTTGTCCGTCTTCCATTTTCCACACATAAAACTGATTCGCTTCAGAACCCGCTTCTAAAGTTGTCATTGGTAATTGGTAGCCTTGAACATCGCTCAAGCCAGCTTTCGCCATATCCACGTTCACCGTAACGCTGGTGCCCGGCAGGATTTCGTTTTTAGGTTGTTGCATCTGCATCCAAAATTCGTAAGTACGCGATTGCGGGTGCAATTCACTGGTGTGCTCCAAATACGTCAGTGGATATTGGCCAGTGTGACCGCCAAAGGTCGCCTCTGGACGATAGCTATTTGAACGCATGTCTGGGCTAATTGACGCCAAGATCGAATCTGATACTTGAATTCGCACATACACCTTGTCGTTCTGGTACACACTCAGTAGTGTTTCTCCAGGCGTCGTATTTTCGAACCGTTGCTTATCGACAGTTGAAACTGTTCCTGAGAATGGCGCTAAAAGTTCTGTGTAACTTAGCTTACGTTTTTCCGCCGCCAAATTCGCCGATGCGAGCTTGTAGTTAGCCGTCAGTTGGTCGTGTTCTGATTGCGATAACATTTCGCTGCCAAACATCTCAGTACCACGGGCCAACTGTTTGCTCGCCAGTTGGAATTGAGATTGAGCGTCAGTCAGTTCTTGGACGTACGTTGCGTTATCTAAGGTGGCTAATAACTGCCCTTTTTCGACGTTATCGCCCGCTTCGACTAATACTTGTTGAATCTCGCCTGCGAGCTTAAATGCCAAGGGAGTCAATTCAGCTGGCATCACCTGTCCATTAAAACTTCGGAACTGATTAGTCAGCGGCGCGCCAACTTCAAAGGTTGAAACCAACAGAGGAGGTTGTTCACGATGTACAGCTTCATTGTTACAGGCTTGAAGTATTAAAGCCGACGCGACAACAACTGATAATTTTGAAAGGTTCATTAAATACCGCCCTCACGAAGCCAAGCTTTTACTTGTTGTCCGTCTGATAACACATCCACACCTGCTTCAACGATAAGGTCGCCAGACGACAATCCGTCGATAACCTTGCCTTGCTCATCAAGAAGGACTTGTACTTTAGAAATCAGTTGAGAGTCAGGGTTATAACGCCATAGTTCACCATGGCCTGCGTCTTTGTTTAACCAAGCTGAATCCACAATACCAATGCCGTAGTCAGGTTTACTTTTTTGAGCTTCAACTTGCGCTGTCATACCAGAAAGTAGATTGATGCCTTCTGGCTTTTCGATAGACACAACCGCTTGGTAGCTGTTGGTGTCTTCATCTGGTTGCGTTGAGATTTCTTTAAAGCGAGTCGGGATACGAATGCCGCGGTGACTGTCCATCACAACCCACATGTTTGAGCTCGTTAGATCTTGAATAGAACGGTCTTCAAGCTTTGATACTGGAATAGAAAACGTCACATCCATTTCACTGTGATTCAAAATATTCAGTACAGGCTGCTTTTCTGCGATCAATTGATATTGCTTTCCAAACACCATCGATACTACGCCATCGAATGGAGCAACTAAGGTAGTGTAGCCAAGGTTTGTTTTTGCTTGGTCCAACTCAACTTCAGCGGCAGTAAAGGTGTTCACGGCTTGGTCGTAGTAATCAGTACTGACCAGTTTTTTCGCATACAACTCAGAAGCTTGTTTGTATTGGCTGTTCGCCAGATCAAATTTAGCTTGAGCTGCATCAACGGCAATACGGTAATCCGTCGCGTCTAATACAGCTAACACCTGACCTTTCTTCACTTCTTGCCCCATACGAACATCGAAGGTTTCTATCTCGCCACCTACTTGGAAAGAAAGTGCCGCACGGTCAGTTGCATCGACCTTTGCAATGAAGCTATCAAGATCAATATCAGTCTGTTGTGGAATTTCAAACAGTTTGACTGGCTTGATTACCTGCTCATTTTCCTCTGACTGAACTTTGTTACATCCAGTTAGAGAGCCTGCGAGCAATAGTGCTGCAATAACAGCTCCCATGCGCTTGCTCGATATAGCATTGATAGACAAATTGGACTGCATGATGTCTCTCCATTTAATTATTATGATTTATTACACAGATGGGCAGTATATTTAATATTAAATAATTCTCAAGATTTACTTTCCAGTTGTGCAGTATTTTTTATTTCAGTAAAAACAGTGTAGAATGTGGTAATCAGGTAATTATGTGAAATGAAGATGACCGAAAAGAAGCAAGGTAGAAGAAGCGCAAAAGACGCCGAAGAGACGCGTTTTTTGATCATGAGCGTTGCCGCAGACATGTTCTGTGACTTTGGCTACGATCGTGTATCACTGCGAAACATCAGTGAAAAAGCAGGCGTATCACATAGCCTTATTCGCCATCATTTTGGTAGTAAAGAAAAAATTTGGCATGCGATAAGTGATTGTTTACACGTATATTTTCAGTCTTACATTAGTAGAATTATGGAAGAGCTTCCCAAAGACGTAGCACCAAACATTTCTATCTATTTGTTTAGCATGCGCCTTTTTAGCAACATGATTCACTCACGCAGACCAATGCAGCTCATTTCTGATTCAGTCCGCCAAGAAGATCACCTAGTTGATTACTTTATCGACAACGTTGGCGATGTTGAGAAAGAAATTAATGGACTGGCGGAACAATATAATGATGCTAATCCAGACAAAATGATCAATATTTATGAAGTTAAGTGGCAAATGATCATGTATGCACATGGTGCTGTGTGCCTAACACCATTTATGGAAAGTACGTGGAACGAAGGTGAAATGGAAGCAACTCCAGAAGAAGCCTTGCACATGCATTGGCAGTTGTTCAATACACAAATGGTCAGTAAGTTTAATGTCGACAGTGAATGGGTGTTGAATCCAAGATCTATTGGAGAGCTGATTTATGATGTGCCTTGCGTATGGAAGTGTAATCCAGAACACCAGTAAACCGATGTTTGAATATATCTTGGTTGTAAATTAGTTTACTCGATAAAAAATGCGCCGTTACAGATCCTACTGTAACGGCGCATTTTTATTTGTGTCGAACTTAACGTAGCAATACTCCAGTATTTTCCGGTCACATTATCGGTCCAACATAACCAATTATTGCTTACGTAGAGTACGTAAGCTGCACCAGACATCGCACATAAGGCATTGGTCGATTAAAAACCTGATCTTACAAACGCACCATTTCCCCCAAGCCTCGAGTACCCCTTTTTCTCCGCGTAACCATATGCATGACACAATATTTTAATAGATTAATTCTCGATGAGAACTGTAACTAAAAACTAACAATCGATGGAATTTCAATCATAAAAACGGTGTGAACCACAAAAATGAGCCACACTTGTAATGATTGACATGAGAGGTATAGATTCAACAAGCATGCTAAATGACATCGTTTAAATCAAACACAGCCGCAGTGGTGAGTTGCAACAGTTTTAAACGCAGGTCTATCGACCTAGTGGAAGGTAGAAATACCTCAACGTCTCCGAAGGCCCATAAGGCGTCGGACTTTTAACAAGGAGAGATTATGAGAGGCGTTGCTTTGCATTTTACACTGGATGAGTTCCAGGACCGATTAACAAAAGTTCGGCTGTCGATGGAAGAACAAGAATTGGATGTCCTTATCATTCACGATCCTTCTAACATGGCATGGCTGACAGGTTACGACGGTTGGTCTTTTTATGTACCACAATGTGTCGTTGTGGGCTCCGCTGGCGAACCTGTTTGGTTTGGGCGTTGCCAAGATGCAAATGGGGCGTACAGAACTGCGTATATGTCGGCAGAAAACATCACCTATTACCCTGACCATTATGTTATGAACCCACCATTACACCCGATGGATTTTCTGGTAGAAGCCGTACTGGTTCCGCATCTTTGGGATCGCGGTCGTATCGGTGTAGAAAAAGACAACTATTACTTTAGTGCCACCGCCTATGAATCACTCATCACTCACTTACCGAATGCTCAACTTCTCGATGCTACCGGGCTGGTGAACTGGTGTCGCGCTGTTAAATCCGATCAAGAACTCGCTTACATGTACCGTGCGGCTCGCATTGTTGAAAATATGCACCGTGTTGCATTCGATATGATCGAGCCAGGGTTGCCGAAACACCACCTTGTCGCTGAGATTAACCGCCAAGCGGTGCTCGGACATGAAGATCATTTTGGCGATTACACGGCGATAGTGCCCCTTTTGCCATCTGGTGCTGATGCTTCTGCACCTCACCTAACGTGGGACGATAAACCATTCAAAAAAGGCGAAGGTACTTTTTTCGAAATCGCTGGGGCGCACCGCCGTTACCATTGCCCACTCTCTCGCACCATTTTTCTTGGGGAACCAGACGACAAGTTTAAACGTGCCGATGAAGCATTAAATTTAGGTCTCGAAGCAGGCTTAGAAGTGGCAAAACCCGGTAACACCTGCGCCGAAATCGCCAATGCATTAAACCAAGTTCTCGATAAAGCAGGATTCTCACGAGAAGGCGCGCGTTGTGGTTATCCAATTGGTATGAGCTACCCACCAGATTGGGGGGAGCGGACCATGAGTTTACGAGACACCGATAAAACCGTATTGAAAGAAGGCATGGCATTTCACTTTATGCCGGGACTATGGTTTGAAGATTGGGGGTTAGAAACCACCGAAAGCATTGTGATCACTCGTGATGGTGCAAAAACCCTGTGTGATTTTCCACGACACCTATTTATTAAACACTAATTTTTCAAACCTTAAGTTCTGTGAACTAGGCTTAAGAACAAGAAGGAGTTGATATGCAAAAGACCTCGATCACAGCCACCGTAGACTTTGACCGAGAAGGCGTACAGCACGGTTTTTTAACGCTACCCTATTCCCACGATGACTCCGCTTGGGGAAACATCATGATACCTATAACCGTGATTAAGAATGGTCACGGTTCAACATCACTACTTACTGGCGGTAATCATGGTGATGAATACGAAGGTATCACCAGCCTACTTAAATTAGCAAACTCGCTTCAAGCTGAGCAAATCCAAGGCCGTGTTATTATTGTGCCTATGATGAACTTACCTGCGGTACAAAATGCTTCGCGTACGTCATCTATCGATAAAGGGAATTTAAATCGCAGCTTTCCCGGAAACCCTGTTGGCTCTGTGACCGAGAAGATCGCAGATTATTTTACTCGTTACTTGGTACCCATGTGCGAGTTTGCGTTAGACATTCACTCTGGTGGTAAAACGCTAGACATCGTACCTTTCGCCGCAGCCCACCGTCTCGACAACCTCGACCAAGAAGAAGCATGTATCTTAGGTGCAAAACTGTTTGGCGCGCCTTACACCATGATATTGCTCGAAATGGACACCACTAGCCTGTACGACACTACCGTCGAATCTCAAGGCAAAATATTTGTCACCACAGAACTCAGAGGCGGTGGAACCAGTACCCCAGTAACCATCGCTTATGCCGACCGTGGAATCCGCAATTTCTTACATTTTTCAGGCAACTTATCTGGTGATTACGAAAAAACAACCCAGCCAACCAAGTTACTTGATATGCCCGATGCAAGTTGCTACGTGCAAAGCCAGCACAATGGCATCGCCGAATACTTATTTGAGCTTGGCGACACCATCAAACAAGGCGATATTTTGATGAGGATCTATTCGACCGAGCGCACAGGGACCGCCCCTATCGAATACCAAGCTCAACGTAGTGGTATTTTTGCTGCACGTCGTTTCCCCTCCATGGTGAATACTGGTGACACTGTCGCCGTGATCGCTAAAGACTGTGGCGAATGGAACTGATTGGTATTTTACAGGGAGAACCATTATGCGCCTCGATCGCTACGACATAAAAATTCTACAAATACTCCATGACTACGGCCGTATCACCAAATCTCACCTTGCCGAGGCCATTAACCTATCCGTTAGCCCTTGCTGGGAGCGTGTTAAAAAACTGGAAGAAGCAGGCATTATTGAAGGTTACGGTGCAAAAATAAACACCGATGTTTTGTTCAAACGAACGTCGGTGATGGTTGAAGTAACGCTCAAAGAACACAGCGCCCAAGCATTCAAACGTTTTGAGAAACTGGTTCAACACTCACCAGAAGTCACGGATTGCTATGCCACAGGTGGCGGTGTCGATTACATCCTCAAAGTTCAGGCTGAAGATATCGATCAATATCAGCGACTTATCGACAACTGGTTGGAGTCGGAAGTGGGTATTGAGCGCTACTTTACTTACATCGTGACGAAAACAATCAAACGTGATGCAGACAAATTAGAAGTCAAACAAAACGTCTTGTTCTAAAAGAGAAAATACGCTTAAAACGCAACCAGAAAATTCGTCATATCTAACGATGCGGAAAAGAAAATTCTGATGGTTTAAACCTCGGTATCAGAAATTATTCCTTTCACTTCTCCACTACAGTTTAACGATGGACACGATGCTGGGAGAGGGACTCATGACAGCACTGCACAGCTTACATGCAGAGGAATTAAAAGCCTCGCACGACATGATGGCGATAATGAAAGATGTACGTTTGGTGAGAGGTTTAGCGTACGTAAATGGCAAATGGGTAAGTGGTGACCAATTTCACCCGGTGGTTAACCCAGCGGATGGTACGGTCATCGGCTACATCACTAAGCTATCTCAACAACAACTCTATCAAGCGATTGATGAAGCCGATCAAGCCTTTCGTCAATGGCGAAAAATGCAAGCAGAAGAACGCGCTGAAATTCTCATGTGTTGGCACGATCTGATTCTAGAATCAAAACAAGATCTCGCTCGTTTGATGGTCATGGAACAAGGCAAAACATTAGGTGATGCTTTAGGTGAGATTGACTACGGCGCCTCCTTTATTCGTTGGTTTGCAGAGGAAGCACGACGTAACTATGGCGAAACCATCCCAAGTCATATTCCGAATGCGCAACTGTCGACGATGCGCGAACCGATTGGTGTCGCTGCATTGATTACGCCATGGAACTTTCCTAATGCCATGATCACACGAAAAGCCGCCGCGGCATTAGCGATAGGCTGTCCGGTGCTTATCAAACCTGCTAGTGAAACACCTTTTTCCGCATTGGCCTTGGCTGAATTGGCGGACCGAGCTTGCTTTCCACCTGGTGTATTTAACGTAATTACTGGCGATGCGGTGATGGTGTCACAAACCTTTTGCCACTCCGATAAAGTCAAAGCTCTCTCATTCACAGGTTCAACTCGAGTGGGTAAGTTGTTGCTGCGCGACGCGGCACAGACCGTGAAGAAATGCAGTATGGAGCTTGGCGGTAATGCCCCTTTCATCGTGCTGCCAGATATGGATATAGAGCAAGCAGCCAAAGCCGCCGTGGATGCCAAGTTTCAAACCGCAGGACAAGACTGCTTGGCCGCGAACCGTATCTTCGTCCCTGACGATAAGTACGAAGCGTTTTTGGAAGCGTTTGCCAAAGAAATGAACCACATCGTTTTAGGCAGTGGTTTAGATGAAAAAACCACCATGGGGCCGCTGATCAATCGCGCTGCGGTGGATAAAGCGCATGATTTGGTGCGTGACGCACTCGACAAAGGCGCGCGATTGTTAGCGGGATACCATCAGCCCGTACTAGGCAAAAACTTCTTCGCGCCGACATTGCTAGCCGATGTCACCCCAGACATGGCGGTGTATCGCGAAGAGAATTTTTGTCCTGTGGCAGGCGTATTGCCCTACCAAGATTTAGATACCGTGATTGAAATGAGCAACGACACTGAGTACGGCTTAGCTGCCTATGTTTATGGTCACGATATTCACCAAATTTGGCGCTGCATGCGTGGTTTGGAGTTTGGCATGGTGAGCGTGAACTCCGTCAAGATGACTGGCCACCCTATCCCATTCGGCGGCGTGAAACAGTCAGGGCTTGGACGAGAAGGCAGTCGCCACGGCTTTGAAGAATACAGTGAAATCAAATACTGCTGCTTAGGCGCATTGCCTACCGTCAGTGGCAGTTAAGATACGAAAGATGGATATCCAAGAGGAGAAGGATCATGAGCAACAAAACCCAACAACTTTTAGAGATCGATCGTCAGAGGGTATTTCATGCCTCAACCCACCTTAAGCAGTATGCGGCTGGGGAGCTTTCGGGAAAAATTATCTCGAGCGGAAACGGAATACGCATTACCGATTCAGAAGGCATCGAGCTGATAGACGGCTTTGCCGGGTTGTATTGTGTGAACATTGGCTATGGCAGGACTGAAATGGCCGATGCTATTTATGAACAAGCCAAAGCGCTGGCGTACTACCATACTTACGTCGGCCATACGAACGAAGCGCTCGTGACACTGTCAGACCGCATTATCAAAATGGCGCCAGAAGGCATGAGCAAAGTCTACTACGGCATGTCAGGCAGTGACGCGAACGAGACTCAACTTAAGCTAGTGTGGTACTACAACAATGCTCGTGGTCTACCAGAGAAGAAAAAAATCATCTCCCGTGATCGTGGCTATCATGGTTCAAGTATCGCTTCAGGTTCAATGACAGGGCTGCCTCTGTTCCACGCACATTTTGATTTACCGCTTGAGCGCATCAAGCACACCATGGCGCCGTATTACTATCGCCGTGAAGACGAGAGTATGCCTGAGCTTGAATTCTCTCAATATTGTGCAGATCAACTCGAAGCAATGATCTTGGAAGAAGGCCCAGATACGGTAGCGGCGATGATTGCGGAACCCGTGCTCGGTACTGGCGGTATTGTGCCACCACCAGAAGGGTACTGGCAGGCGATTCGTAAAGTACTCGACAAATACGATGTACTCTTGATTGCGGATGAAGTGGTCTGTGGCTTTGGTCGCCTCGGCTCCGATTTTGGCTCACTGCACTACGACATGAAACCGGATCTCATCACGATAGCGAAAGGGTTAACCTCAGCGTATCAACCGCTGTCTGGCGTGATCGTCGGTGAACGAGTTTGGAGTGTGCTAGAAAACGGCACCGACCAGTGGGGTGCTATTGGACACGGCTACACCTACTCCGGTCACCCAATGGGAGCAGCGGCCGCAAACTGCAACCTTGATATCATTGAGCGTGAAGGGTTGGTGCAAAACGCAGCCGAAATCGGCGCTTACTTGCAGCAACGCATGGCGGAGACGTTTAACGATCATCCATTGGTCGGTGATACTCGTGGCGTTGGCTTGTTGCATGCGTTGGAGTTTTCTTCAGACAAACTCCGCCGAGCACACTTTGATCCAAACTTGAAAGTGGGTCCTCAAATTGCGGCGGCCTGTTTAGAGCAAGGCTTAATCGCTCGCGCCATGCCACATGGTGACATCCTCGGCTTTGCTCCACCGCTTATCGCGAATCGTAATGACATCGACACTATTGTCGATAAAGCGCATCAAGCGGTCAACAAAGTGATGGATAACCTCGTTACATCTAAACAGTGGCAGCCAAAATAGCCGCGCATGCTCCTACTCACAAACCTACCAACAATTACCGCTCCCTTTGAACAAATTCGAAGGGGCGGCCCTAAGAGATAGACGACATGGAAACACCAGCAATATTTTCCGATAAAAATCGATTGACCGATTAGACGAAAAGTTAAAATTGTTTTTCAAAATTAATAAGATGTGGAATGTAAGCATCGAGACTAATAGAAGAAGAGCCATGCACAACCCCCTTTCTTAACGACGCGCTTTACCACGATTTTGATGGATCTTAAGTTTCGCTTTCATCTTGCGCTTTTCTGATGAACGACTCTTACTACGACCACTGCGCTCGGGGGCAAGGTCTTTTTCAAGACTTGGTTCAAAGCCCTCTAGCCACTCTTGAGGCAAACGCGTATCCAGTAGTCGCTCGATATCACCCAATAGGTACGCTTCATCCTGACTCATCAAAGAGATTGCTAAGCCACTGTTACCTGCACGGCCAGTACGACCAATGCGATGAACGTAGTCTTCCGCTTTGAATGGCATATCGTAGTTCACAACTTGTTCTAGCTGCTGAATATCGATACCTCGTGCTGCAACATCAGTTGCAATCAACGCTCGCACCTTGCCTGATTTAAAATCATCCAGTGCCTTTTGGCGTGCACCTTGGCTCTTATCACCATTGATTGATGCCGCTTTTATGCCGTCTAGCTTAAGCTCTTTTACGAGCGCATCAGTTCCCTGCTTAGTTTTGGTGAATACCAACACTTGTTGCCAGTTCTTTGAACCGATCAAGTATGCCAATAGTTCACTTTTACGTGATTTATCAACCGGATAAACCATCTGAGTCACTGTGTCAGCTGTGCTGTTTTTAGGCGTCACTTGAATTTCACTTGGTGACTGCATCATGCGATACGCAATTGCTTTGATCTTGTTATCGAACGTAGCCGAGAAGAACAGGGTTTGGCGAACTTCATTCATACGCGAAAGAATGCGTTTAATATCTGGCATAAAACCCATATCAAGCATACGGTCAGCTTCGTCCAATACCAATACTTCTGTCTGGCTCAGCATAATGTTCTTAGTGAACATATGATCAATCAAACGGCCAGGTGTTGCTACCAAGATATCTGCGCCTGCGCGTAAGTTGTCAGTTTGAACCTTCATGCTTACACCGCCATAAGCCACAACCACTTTCAGGTCTGTGCCTTTCGCGTAGCTGGTTACATTATCAAACACCTGTTGTGCGAGTTCACGAGTTGGTACTAAAACCAATGCACGAACTAATTTAGGGTTGGGGATAACGTTGTCTTTAGTCTCGATTAATCTTTGAATAATCGGCAAACCAAATGCTGCCGTTTTACCGGTACCCGTTTGCGCACCTGCCAATACATCTTTACCTTCTAATACCAACGGAATCGCTTGCTCTTGAACACTGGTTGGAGCTGTAAAATTTAGCTCTGATAGCGTAGTAAGAAGGTGCTCAGACAATCCAAGTTGGTTAAAAGATTTAGTAGGTTCAGACATAGTATGATGCTCAAAGATTAAATAGGCGCGGATTGTAGCAAACCTGCATTACGCTGTTTACCTTTCCTTTTGATTTTTCATCAATTGAAGCGTACTAAACTGGTTTGCTTCCGCTAAAACGCTTGGATATAGCTCATTAAAGTGACACTGCAACTTATCATAGTGGCGTTCGAGGTCTTGGTAACAGTTTTTTAACATGCCTAGCTTAGGCCTTCTTAAAGCCATTCGCTGTAATACCAGCTCAATAGAAGACATGTCTTGATAGCTTTCCAACCATCGTTGTTCTGCCATCTTATGATGAATAGTAATGAAGCTTTCAGGCCAGTGTGACTCTTGATGCTCAAAAATCTGTTGATGACTGTCTAAACAAAAGTGCTCTAACGATTGTGTCGAGAACTTCTCCCAATGATTAACCAAACAATGATCCCAGAATACATCGAGCGCAATAGGCGCAAAGCGTCTTGTTTGGTCTGAAAAGAGAGATTTTGCAGAGCGTGAAACATCATGACGGTCAGTATAGCTATCAACGAACCGATGAAGTCTTATGCCGTTAGAAAGCGAATCTGAATAGTATTTATTGGGGTCACCCTTAACGAAGTCACCTAACAAATTACCGGCTAAGTTGCTGTGACAGTGTTGAGCGATGTGTAGGTGTGCGAGAAAGTTCATTGAACCTCATTAAAGTATCGAGAACTAAGTAACATGGTAAACGTACTCGTTTATCTTCGCGAACTTTAATGAGGATAGTTTTGCTATGAAGTGTGAGCGAATGAGATTTGCTCAGTTTAAGAATTGTTTAATTTGAGAATATTGAACTACAAAATCTTTAGCTAAGAAAGCTTAGTTTGAAGATTTAAAAAGTTCTTCTGCCAACTGTTGAACGGTCTGCTCATAGTCAGATAAATCAATGCCGATTTCCATAGCATCTAACAACTCAAGACTTTCGTCATTATAAGATTGGTCACTCATAGTGCCCCCTCTATTCCTTGGTGTGGACATAATGTCCTGTTAACTAGTGCACCATCTTGGACTTATATTATGTCACTTTGATGAACGCACTCTACTTTACCCATTCCATATTTATAGCTTGAAGCTACTCGCGATCATTAACGCTTGTTACGCTAAAGGGGTATGCGCGAACGACATATGTACTAACACCTTACACTAAGTACAACTAATTACTCTAAAAGTTTTGAAGCGGATCATAGTCAAACGTTTGCCCTTTTCATTCCACTCATCGAACTCAACCACATGTACAATAATATTTACAGTGGATATTTAAGATTACATTAAGCATTGCATTTGAAATTAAACTCAATCAGAATACTTAAAAATCGAGATATTCTTTGGGTTTATTCTCTTAAGCTAGAAGAATTACAACGTAAACACACCTTAACGTAAAGAATTATATACGATGAATAAATCAAAGGTTTTTGGTAGTACTTTGATCATTGCAGGCACTACAATTGGTGCTGGAATGCTCGCCCTTCCACTCGCTTCAGCTGGAATTGGTTTCTCAACTTCACTTTTTTTAATGCTGGGGTTATGGGCTCTAATGGCCTTCACTGCATTATTAATGGTGGAGCTTCACCAATTCGCAGAATCGGACGCCACCCTACATACTTTAGCTCACACAATTTTAGGGACCAAAGGAAAGTGGATAGCGAGCTTCGCCGTTATGTTTCTCTTCTACGCTTTATGTGCGGCATACATAGCCGGTGGTGGTGCACAATTTAATCAGCGCATCTCTGAAATCACTAACATTCAACTTAATAGCCAAATCACAACGCTTTTGTTCACACTGTTGGTTGCATGCGTTGTGACCATTGGTACACATAGTGTCGACAAAGTTAACCGAGTTTTATTTGGATTAAAGTTGATCGCAATGGTCATCGTACTCAGCTTCTTAGCTCCAAATATCACTTCGCAGTACCTAATGAGCATGCCTTTACAACAAGGCCTTGTTGTTGCCGCGATTCCGGTTGTATTTACCTCTTTTGGTTTTCACGGCAGTATTCCATCAATCGTCCGGTACTTAGATGGTGATGTTCGCTCTTTACGTAAGGTAATGATTATTGGTTCTGCACTGCCGTTGGTTATATACGTATTCTGGCAGAGCGTAACTTTAGGTGTAGTTAGCCAAGAACAGTTGCTATCAGACACAAGCTTAGGCGCACTTTTAGTCTCACTGTCACAAACCGTTCAACAATCAAACTTAAGCGTGATAGTTGGTGTATTTGCCGATCTTGCGCTTCTGACTTCTTTTATTGGCGTTAGTTTAGGTTTGTTTGAATTCATGGGCGATTCATTGAGCAAGAAACTAGGCAAGGCAAAACGCGTTAAAACAGCCGCTATCACCTTCTTGCCACCGCTGGGTTTTGCGTTATTTTATCCACAAGGTTTCATCATGGCCTTGGGTTATGCTGCAATTGCACTGTCAGTATTGGCAATTCTTTTACCAACCGTGATGGTATACAAAGTGCGCTACACGAATTTCTCAGCAAAGCCTCAAGGTACAGAAGCGACCTACCAAGTGTTAGGCGGAAGCAAAGCGTTATTTTTAGCCGGCAGCGTTGGTGTATTTATCATTGCCACTCAAATTCTTATTTCAGTGGGATTACTACCTTCATTAGGTTAATAAACCCATATCTAACAATTACACTTGATGGAGATCTCATAAATGGCATGTTGGTATCATTAATTTTCACAATTAGTTGATTGTTGTCACATTTTTATTGAGATCGGTTATTTAGAGTCCACGGTAAAGGATTTACCGTGGAGTTTTTATGAAAGAAGTACAATTTCGAACGATAGACAAATTGTTTATTAAAATGTCTATTAATGACAAGTTTTGGGTCATTTTCTTGATCTTTTTTGCCGCCCTGGCAAGCCTAGCCGGACTCAACTACGTCAACGAAATAGAGCAAATTGACGCTAGTAAAAAACAGCAAGTCGAGTATCAATTGAAAGGTATTTTAGCGGCTTCAGATTCACCGGCCTCTGTTCGCTCAGTGAGTCAGCAATCTAAGCTTCAAGAAACCACTATTCTTAAGAATGGTGCAGTTACGGCAACAGCGTTAGCACGAGACGGCAACTACTACTCTCTCACCAACTCAGATATCAATACACAAAATCAAAAGCAGCAGGCACTGTACTCTTTTTTACTCAGTTTTTTATGGTGTGTGCCCTTTGGACTCTTCTGTTATTGGGTAGCGACCTTCTTAGGTGGCGCTCTTTGGGTACTTTACTCAACGACTCAAAAGATTGGTGATGGTGACTTAACTTCACGCCTTGGTTTCCACCCTGGCCGTGATGAATTTGGTACGATTGGTTGTGCACTCGATCGCTCAATGGACACCCTAAGTGAGTTGGTTAATAACGTTAATCACAGCGCAGCCTCACTAAGTGAAACGTCTGCTTCTTTCGAAAAAGAGATGAAGCGCAGCGAAACACAAATCATTAGCCAGAACTCATCCCTAGACTCTGTTGCGACAGCAATGGATCAGATGACGGCATCTGCGAATGAAGTGACTAATATTTCCGCGCGTGCAACAGAGCAAACTGAGCACGATACGCAGCAAATCAATGACAGCCACGCTAAAGTTCAACTTGCAATCTCAGAGATCACCACCCTTTCATCTTTGATTGAGCAAACCTCTTCTTCTGTTACCAGCTTGAATGTAAACACCAGCCAAATTAACGAAGTTATCACAACGATCAATGCTATTTCAGAGCAAACCAACCTACTTGCACTGAATGCTGCAATTGAAGCAGCTCGTGCGGGTGAACAAGGTCGTGGTTTCGCGGTCGTTGCTGATGAAGTGAGGACCCTTGCGAGCAGAACTCAATCAGCTACGGTTGAAATCCATGCAATGATTGAACGTTTACAACAAGAAAGTCAAAATATCGCAAAGATCACCGAGAAAACGGTCAATCAAGCACAAACCAGTAGCCAGTTGATTTCAAATATTGGTGATGACGTGAACTCTATCGCCGATTCAGCTCAAGCTCTAATGGACATGAGTATCCAGATAGCAACGTCAGCGGATGAGCAAAGTAGCGTCGCGAATACCGTCGCAGCGGAACTTAACGATATCCGTAGTCAATCCAATGTGATTAAAGACGTGGTACAAAACTCTTCAAACGGCGTATCTAAGCTAACAGAAGCATCGGTGTCTTTATCTAAAACATTAGCAAGATACCGTACTTAGTGTTCGATCTAAATAACACTAAATGACTCTAAGTTAAAATCAACGAAACTAAGAAGGGCTCGATAGAGTCCTTCTTCCTTATGAGTGTTTTAAATTCGTTTGCACTGAAAGCTAGGTTGTCATTAAAGATATATCGCTCTGAGGTCTGATCTCACAGTTTCAATCCAACCATTGGCTGCAAAGCCTACCGTTACAACATCGAAACTAGCACCGAAAAAGTAACGTATTCATCTAAAACGAGACGCACAACGGTTGCCCACTAACTATCGAATTATCATTACCATGAAGCAAGTCGCAAAGGAAAGATTATGAGACATCAAAACTGTCTAATAATCGAGCTTAGGGGTAATCTAATGGAGCAGGTCTTACTTTCGCTTACCCTCTTGCTGCAGGTGACACATAATGAATAATACAAAAGCATCAAATATCGAAAACGTTACATGTCCTTTATGTCAACACGACGAATATCTACTTTCGGAAAGTGGAGAAAAGTTTACGTGTGCATCTTGTGGTTTCCATACCAAACAATTCAGTAAAATCGTTAGCCTTCAGTTAGGTGCTAACCCGCCAAAGCTTCCGAGTTCGGTATACCATCACTTAAACAGTGCTTACCATTAAGCCAAACCGAAATTTCTTCTAAACTGTATATATCCTGAGCCGCTAGCTCTGCTGAGTCGGCTTCTGGATCCACTATAGACTCATCAACACTTGGACGTAACCGGAATGACTGAACACCGGCACGAACACCAGCTTCCACTCCTTTCAAGGTATCATCAACATAGATGCACTCATTGGGCAAGAAACCCATGCTCATTGCGGTATACATAATCAGATCTGGCTCTGGCTTCCAGCTATTTGCATCAAAAGCTGAAAACACCTTCCCCTTAAAGTCATCGAGCATTCCTGTCATTGCCAATGACGATTCAACTCGAGATTTAGGCGCATTTGAGGCAATACAAAACTCAATGTCTTGCTGCTTTAGGAACTCAATAAGAGCGATCGCACCATCCATTGGCTTTAGATGTCGTTGGAATAGTGCTTCTAGCTCTGCACGATATAGTGGTTCAAGTGTATCAATAGAAATAGATAGCCCAAGACGTTCTCGTGTATCCATTAAGATATCGGCCAACTTTCCGCCTTGAAAGTGTGCATAGCAGTCAGTAACGTTTAGATCAGCCCCAAAACAGGCGAATACATTCACCAAAGCTTGGCAGCATAACTTTTCACTATCAATAAGTGTTCCGTCACAATCAAAAATCACACACTTCGTCTGTTCTAACCGCATAGATATATCACTCGTACTGAATCCAAGCTTTATCCTATAGCGTTATTTCACCCCTAAGGATGACTAAGGTAACAGTTTACCGATACCCTCTTATTTCTCTTCACGAAATATGCAGTGGATCACTTTAACGCACCAAGATAAGCAACAGATCTCATTTTAATTGGACAATGATGAATATTACTTGGCTTATAAAAGTCACCAAATGTCCTATAAAAATGTAAGTTTGAGAAAGAGCTTTGAAGAGGGTTCACATAAATATAACACCAATCACAGTAAGTGAGTGATCATATATACCGCCCCCCTTTGTTAAAAGGCCGTGCATTGTATTAAGGTCAACGCTTTCTCAAGGAACCTTTAGTTTTCTAGCCACACTTTACGGTTAGAATCTTGACCTTCTACCCAAAAGTCATGCAGCTGCTTAGCAAAGCCGATCACATTTTGGTCATCTTCATTCACAACATCCGATATCAGCAACTCATCATCTTTTTCTGTAACGATGGCACTCGCTACAACATCACCTTTTTGAGTGCCTACATATAATTCATGTTCATCCGATAACATTATCTGGCTCAAAAACTCTACGATATTGGCCCTATCCGCTTTATCTGAGTAAGCACTCGCTTGGTTAAGTGAGAATAGTACCGTCAACTTATGGAAGTCGACTTTATGCAGTTCATCTATTTCAGTGGGAGTTTGGTGTTGCGGGAGGAGTTGATAAGTTCTTTGGGATAGTTGTTTTTTATAGATCTCTCGACCTAGAAGACTTTCCTTTGCGGGGTACGCTATGTCGAGCTGACCAAATAGCCATTGATTTTTATTATGTGCAATTTCAGGTATTTCATTATTCATTCTTTTAGTACCTACGGTTAGTATCCCCAAATATCACAATTATTTGGAAGGCATATGATCGGTTGAAGTGCCGAGCTACAAACAGAGAGCATACAGAGCATGAACATGGCCAACAAGTAGTTTAAATGCTTGTTAGTTTTCATTATCCAACAACATCCTTTAAGAAGTTAGCGAAAAGCTCTACACTAATATGCGAACTTTCAATAATCTTCATACTAAACAGAACTATACAAACCAAAGGACTTCTTATGAAAAAAGCCTTAATAGCAGTAGGTATCCTCTTTATGTTAGCCGGCTGTTCAGACAACGAGGTTGGTGACGTCTCTTTGGGCTTCTTCACTCTCAAGGACATAAAAATGTCATCTTTGGATGATGATAAAATTCCAGGCGTGACGTGTCATATAGCTTCAGTTGAGGCAAATCTTAGCCTTTCGGACCCAAGTGACAGCTCTATTTCTTGTCGTCAAACCGGTGAAATCACACCAGAAATGATTGCTAAAATAGACAAGAGTAAATCTGGTGAAGTGGTCTTTAAACAATCAAAAAGCATCTTCTTTAAGACCATGAAGGTTCGTCGTATCTACGACGCGGCGAATCAATCACTGCTCTACTTGTCTTACACAACCAAAGAAACAGAAGGCAGTTTTAAACACAGCCTTTCAACTGTTCCACTATTAGGTACAAAAGCTTACGTTGAACCGTCAACGTTAATACCAACAGAATAGTGATACCGAGTCACCTGTACAATGTCTGTACAGGTGACTCTGAATGTAATAAAAATGAAAGAAACAGAAGAAAAACGTGATATCATGCGGCAAAATTTTTTCACTGTATTTTTCATATGAAGTTTCCTGGACAGCGTAAATCTAAGCACTACTTTCCAACTCACGCACGTGATCCGTTGGTCAACCAAATTCAACAAACACCTAAACTACACCGCGCAACCATTGTTGGTGTTGGCCAGACTATTGTTGATATCGAAGCCCGTGTTGACGACGCGTTCCTAGAAAAATATGAACTGAGTAAAGGCCACTCTCTTGTATTGGAAGAAAGTAAAGCCGATGCGCTGTATGAGGAGCTCGTTGAATCTGGTTTGATCACGCATCAATACCCTGGCGATACTATCGGCAATACACTGCACAACTATTCCGTTCTAGCAGACAGTAAATCAGTACTGCTTGGTGTAATGTCTAAGAAAATTGAAGTTGGCTCATTTGGTTACCGTTACCTTTGTCGTACCTCTTCACGTATGAACTTAAACCACCTACAAACTGTTGATGGTCCAATTGGTCGTTGTTACACGCTCATTACCGAAGATGGCGAGCGTACGTTTGCGATCAACGAAGGGCATATGAACCAGTTGCTTCCTGAAAGTATTCCTGAACAAATTTTCGAAAAAGCCTCTGCATTAGTTGTCTCTTCATACCTAATGCGTGGTAACCCTGACGATCCAATGCCAAAAGCCGTACAAAAAGCGATCGAATACACGAAAGCGCACAATGTGCCTGTTGTACTAACGCTTGGCACTAAATACGTGATCGAAGGCAACGCTGAATGGTGGCAAGAATACCTCAAAGAAAACGTAACGATCGTCGCGATGAATGAAGATGAAGGTGAAGCGTTAACTGGTGAGAAAGATCCGCTGCTGGCTGCCAACAAAGCACTTGAGTGGGTGGACTTAGTTCTATGTACAGCAGGTCCTATCGGCTTATACATGGCAGGCTATACAGACGAGTTAGCGAAGCGCGAAACAACGTTTCCATTACTTCCAGGAAATATTCCAGAATTCAACAAGTATGAATTCAGCCGTTCGATGCGTAAGCAAGACTGTAAACAACCAGTAAAAGTGTACTCTCACATCGGTCCTTACCTTGGTGGCCCCCTTGAGATTAAGAACACAAATGGCGCTGGTGATGGCGCGCTTTCTGCCCTGTTACACGACATGGCAGCTAATAGCTACCACCATGTTAACGTACCGAATTCAGAGAAACACGAGTACACTTGTCTTACGTACTCGTCACTGTCTCAAATTTGTAAGTACGCAAACCGTGTCAGCTACGAAGTGTTAACTCAGCACTCTCCGCGTCTTTCTCGTGCATTACCTGAGCGCGAAGATAGCTTAGAAGAAACATACTGGGATCGTTAATCTGGCCATAGCCAGTCGGCTAATTGGTTTGATGAACCAAATCCAGATCATCCATTCCTCAAAAAGAGTTGCTATAGGCAGCTCTTTTTGTATTAATCATCAATATAAACGTGATGAAATGCGACCACTTCAATATTTTGCTCGTTTAAGAATTGATCCTGCGCAATAACTCTTTAGATCTATCATCTTCCAGCACATAATTCGTGTGGTTGCCTTTACTTGGCCGATTTATACAGTAATATCGCCAGGCAACCGTTTACGTACTACCTTTCGGTTCTGATATAAGGATCAAACATGCTGCCTGATATTGATATTTGTCGCACAACTCCCCTTAAAAACATCAGTGATATTGCTGAACAAGCAGGCCTACAACATAACGAACACCAGCCATTGGGCTTATATAAGTCTAAAGTGTCTTTAACACTGTTGGAGCGTCTAGCAGATCAACCTGATGGCAAACTAGTTATCGTGACCGCTATCACTCCAACTCCTCTCGGTGAAGGCAAAACCGTTACCACAGTTGGGCTAGCGCAAGGCCTAGTTAAGATTAATCACTCAGCGATGGCTTGCATTCGTCAACCTTCAATGGGGCCGGTATTTGGCGTGAAAGGTGGCGCAGCTGGCGGTGGGTACTCTCAGGTTGCCCCTATGGAGCAGTTAAACCTTCACCTAACAGGTGACATTCACGCGGTGACTGCAGCTCATAATCTCGCCTCTGCCGCAATTGACGCACGTTTGTATCATGAACAGCGCGAAGGTTTAGAAGCATTTGAAGCACGATCTGGCTTAAAAGCGCTGGATATCGACCCAAACAGAATAGTATGGCGACGTGTACTCGACCATAATGACCGTGCACTTCGCATGATCACGGTAGGTAAAAACGAAACGGGCAAAACCATCAATGGTTACGAACGCGAAGATGGATTTGATATATCAGCCGCTTCAGAGCTGATGGCCATTCTTGCACTTGCTAATGACCTTCAAGACTTACGAAAACGTATCGGTCGTATCGTACTCGCCTATAACCATCAAGGTATGCCATTAACCGCAGATGACTTCAACGTTGCAGGGGCTATGACAGTAACAATGAAGGATTCTATTGAGCCGACACTAATGCAAACCCTTGAAGGTGTCCCTACCTTAATTCATGCGGGGCCATTTGCGAACATCGCCCATGGTAACTCTTCAATTATTGCCGACAAGATAGCCTTAAAGCTCAGTGACTTTGTTGTAACAGAAGGTGGATTTGGCTCAGACATGGGTTTTGAAAAAGCGTGCAATATAAAAGTAAAAGCCTCAAACAAGAAGCCCGATTGCGCAGTAATTGTAGCAACTTTACGTGGATTAAAAGCTAACTCCGGCTTATACGGTTTGGAGCTAGGTACAGCCCTACCAGACTCGATCTTGAATGAAAACCAAGATGCACTCATTGCAGGATTTGATAACCTTAAATGGCATATCAACAACGTCAAGCAATACCAAGTGCCTACAGTTGTTGCGATTAACCGATTCCCACAAGACTCAACTCAAGAACTAGATGCTTTGAAACAGATGATCACCGACTTCGACCCAAACGTTAGCGTTGAAGTGAGCGAAGCATTTGGTCGAGGTGGCGAAGGGGCGAATCAATTGGCTCACGCCGTAGTAAAAGCTTGCCAAAAAGAGAGTGAATTTAAGCCTTTGTATCACTCAGAACAAAGCCTAGAAGAAAAGCTAATGGCAGTCGCTGAAGTTGGCTATGGCGCGGCAAGTATCACACTATCACCACTTGCTAAGCAACAGCTCGAAGAGTTCAACAAACATGGTTATAGCGGTCTATCCGTTTGTTTGGCAAAAACCCCCTTGTCTATCTCTACTGAAACACACATAAAAGGCGCGCCAACTCAATTTGATGTGCCCATTAGAGAACTCAAACTGTGTGCAGGTGCTGGTTACGTTTACGCGTTATGCGGCAATGTAATGACAATGCCCGGCTTACCAGATAGACCTGCATTTATGTCGTTAGACATTGATGACGAAGGGAGCATCATTGGTTTAAATTAGTGATTACAGAGCCTTAGTAAATAGAATAAAAACACGAACAAAGGTCCTGCTCATGCTCCTTCGAGTATTACTGGCATCAGCAGGACTCAATTTAACGATGACTTGTTGTTACTTATATGGCTTAATTAACAGTCTCAAAGCAAAAAGTTGCACTAAAACCGCAGTAATATGCAATTATTGCTTAAAGTTCTGGGTCAAGATCACATTAAAAGCCCTATAAAATATATAGTATTGCACCGGATTCTTTGAGGACGGTGGATGAATACAAGTATAAAAAAGCTGATCAGCCAATTTCTGTGCACTATGTTTGCCTTAGGGTTAGTACCAGCACTCTACATTAACTCTGAATTTGACAGAGTTGAAGCTCAGCACACGCTAAATATCAAACAATCCAGTCAAAACCAAATAGAATACAGCTTCCACAAGCTAGCTATTATTGTGGAACAAGTATCCAATTCAGTCCCTTCCATTGCTGATTCAAAAACGTTACTTCGCGCCATTAAAGAACCATCGATTATTCACAGAGAAGTATTGCAAGATCTTTGGATAATGTTGGCTCGTACTCAACAATATTACTCTCAGCTTCGCTACTTAGACTTAAAAGGTAATGAGATTTTCCGTATAAACTACCGCAATAAGAAAGCGACGATAGTTCCAACTCATAAGCTTCAAAATAAATCGGATCGTGACTACTTTGAAAAGCTTAGTCGCTTAAAAATAGGTGAAGTCATTTCAAGTAGCATTGATTTAGAAGTCGAAAATGGCGAAGTCGTTCACCCATTGACTCCTACATTGCGAATTATGACCCCAGTTGCTTCAGAAGGTCGTGTTCTTGGTTATTTTATTGCAAACCTGAACATTCTAGAAATCTACGAACGCCTTCTTTATCAAATCAACACATCTGCAGCCGTACCTGTAATACTCAATAAAACGGGACATATCATCATGGGGCCTGATCTTGAAGAATCATTTGGACACCTTCTTGAGTCACGCTCAAATAAAACTTACGCAAATCTTTACCCCGAACTTTGGCAAGCAATTCAAGACAACACTTCTTCTAGCTATTTTGACGGTAAAAATTGGTACTTCCATGCAAATATCAGCCCCAAGATAAAGCAATTTGAAGACCCAATATACATGGTTCTTCATATTAAAAATCAACAATTTAGTAGTCAATACCAAAGAGAAAACCACGCGATCATTGTGCAAGTTATTACACTCACAATACTAATCTCAATGATTTCAGCAGGCTTCGTGCTATGGAATAAAAACCACAAAAAGAACAGCATCGAAAGCCAATTAGCCAAAGTGGCAATGAATGGCATGTCGGCCTTAGTCATTACCGACAGAAATAATCGAATCATTAAAGTGAACCAGGAGTTTACTCGTGTAAGTGGCTACGATTTGGAAGATGTGAAAGGCCGCCAACCTTCTATGTTTGCCTCTGGCCGCTACAACCAGGAGTTCTACATTAAAATGTGGAGCGTAATCAAGCAAAAAGGCATGTGGGAAGGTGAAGTGGTGAATCGTCGTAAAGACGGATCGTTGATTACGGAAATACTTCGAATTCAAACCATCAAAGACTCAAAAGGTACCATTCAATTTTATGTCGCATCATTTGTAGATATAAGTAAACACAAAGAACTTGAGAACAAACTAAGAAATTTGAGTGAGAAAGATGCATTAGCAGGCTGTTGGAACCGACGTAAGTTCGACCGTGAACTTCGCGACGAATGCTCTCGTGTAAATCGTTATCCGACCCGAGAACAGTCTTGCTTAGCTATCTTAGATATTGACCACTTCAAACGTATTAACGATCGGTTTGGCCACGACTATGGTGATCGAGTCATTCAAACCGTCGCTCGAATATTACAAAGAGAATGTCGTGAAACCGACTTTGTCGCTCGTATTGGTGGCGAAGAGTTTGGCGTTATTTTACCTCATACAACAACTGAAGAAGCAGAGTATGTACTTAACAGGCTAAGAATAGCTATCAGCATTGAACTCGACAACGTGACAACGGTAAGCGGAGGAATCACCAACCTCACAGATGACCCTGCACTCAATTATAAGTGCGCAGACTTAGCATTATACGAGGCAAAAGCGGCAGGTCGAAATAATGTGTGTTTGTTCCTAGACGCTGAAATGAACGAGATCGCCTAGCGGAGAGAGTAATATCGTCTATACTAGGCTGTACTTTAGTCTGGTGCTGGATAAAACTCTAATTGATTACCTTCCACCACTAGAATGCAATCCATGTCCGCAGCGTGCGCCGCCTGCTTACCAAGATTGGTATCTTCAAATACAACACACTGCTTTGGCCGCAAACCCATTCCTAAACATGCATCCAAGAAAGTGTCAGGGTTTGGCTTATGATTCTTAACGTCGCTCGCTGTTACCAAAATATCAAGCTTATTCAAGATGTCCGTTTTCTCTAGCAATTGTTCAGCGCTTTTACGCTGACTGCCCGTCCCTACCGCAATTTTCTTGTCGCCTAAGTATTCTAACAACAAAGAATGGGTACAAGGGATAACGTCTCCTTTGTCTTCAATTGCCGCAAACGCAGCCATTTTAAATGTCGACACCGCGTGGGGGTCGAGTGATAAACCATACTTACTGTTCACTTCACCGGCGATCTTATAACTCGGCATACCACCTAAACTATGTAGCCAAGACGCTTCGAAATGAAATCCGAACTGCTCTGCCGTTTTTTGCCATGCTTTGACATGAGCAGGCATTGTATCGATTAACGTACCATCCATATCAAAGATCAACCCTTCATACATCGTCAAATCTATTTTCATTACTACTACCACTCTTTAAGAAAGTTACTGATACCATAACCAATATTCAGTATCATGACCGCATATTTCCGTTAACTATGGATGTTTATGTTACAAATATCTAACTCTGTTTCGATTCAAGACTGGGAGATCCAGTTAACAGCGATCAGAGCACAAGGGGCTGGCGGCCAAAACGTCAATAAAGTATCAAGCGCGATACATTTACGTTTTGACATTAAGCACTCCACCCTATCTGATTTCTATAAAGAGAAACTATTAGCATACAAAGATAGCCGCATCACCAAAGAGGGTGTGATTATCATTAAGGCGCAGCAATATAGAACTCAAGAACAAAACCGAGACGATGCTTTGGTGCGTTTGAAAGAACTCATCTTAGAAGCAACAAAAGTTCAAAAAGTGAGACGAGCGACAAAACCGACAAAAGGTTCTCAAAAGAGACGTTTAGAAAGTAAAAAACAAAGAAGTACCACAAAACAACTCCGAGGAAAAATCAGCTAATCGTTCTATGGCACCAAAATGGGCAAAATATAAAATAGCAGTCAGACTTTATTGACTCATTGACTCAATAGCCGTTATTTAAGCTTAATTAATAGTGACTTGCTCTTAACGTAATATTGCTCTTCTTGCGCCACCAAGTAATATCAACACACCAAGCAAACCAAACGATACGCTACCACCACTGCTACCAGAACCAGATGAATTTAGCGCATTCACATAAGCCGTTCGTTTGGCGTCAGTAGCAACAAACTTAGCAGTTTCGTTACCAGCAATAACACTGTCGATCCAAACTTTGTAGTCTAATATTTCCGTAAATACAGACGTTACAGCAGAGCTGCCACCACATGTTTCAGGTCCAAAACTGGTAATACCTACCTGTCTATAATCAGTACCATCTTTCCAGTAAACAGGACCACCAGAATCCCCCTGGCAAGTACCGCCGTATAACTTAGTGAAGGTACTATAGTTACCAACAAAACAAATTTGATTACTCGTCAGTGCTGAACCACCATTGAATACTTTTGCACATGTAGGGTTATCTACATAATTTAATGGCGCTCTCTGTAATATCGTTGTGCCATCAAAGCCTGAACGTGTATCACCATGCCCAACAGCAACAAAGTTATTAACACCAACACGGTAACTCTCATCGAAAGGACGCTTAACCACATCGTTAACTGAATCGATGTTCAGTGCGCTTTCTAGCTTGAGAACAGCAACATCATTACGTAATAGATCGCTCAACGCATTTGAATAGTCACTGCGATAGTAAACTTCTGAAACTCGTGCTTTTTGAATGTTACCGTTAGGGAATTGGGAAGTGTCTTCCAGTTGAGGGACAACTGAAGTAAACAGCTGCCCTTCTTCATCACCGTAAATACAGTGCGCAGCGGTTAAAATATGCGTTGGATTTAAAATTGTCGCACCACAATAAGGGCCTGTTGAATAGACGCCATCGTAATCGATACGGTCAATGAACAAGCTCGCCATTGAAGAAAATTCACTGACTGAAGCGTCACTACCATTCACAATATAAGGTGTCACCCCTACGTCAGCAGTCATTTCGACCGTGCTTTCTACTGCCATAACATTTGATGTATAGATTAATGGCGCTAAGAGCCCTAAAACGGCTTTACGAATCGGACTAACTGGATGGATCTCATTCATAGGTAACTCCTTGCAACCCCTACTACTTATTGAATAATGAAAGATTCGCTACCATAGCATGTCATAACTAACAGTATAGTGAATATTCTCAACTGTAATGACATACTTATTATTTTATAAGCCAATTTAAAATGACGAGACTTAAGCGTAGCAATTCAAACTAAATACGCTCTAAAAAACAAAAAAGCCCACTGTTATACTTCTCAATACAGAAAAGAAAACAATAGGCTTTCGTTAAACTTGGTGTTTGCTCTTAAAAGAGATTAACCACGGTAGTAACGTTGAGGTACGAATGGCATTTTTTCTACTGTCATTGGTAGCTTCTTACCACGAACTTCTGCGAATACTTCAGTGCCAATAACCGCCAGGTCAGTACGAACGTACGCCATAGAAACAGGCTTGCCCGCGTTAGGACCCGCAGTACCACTTGTTACTACGCCAATCTTGTTGTCTTCAGCATCGAACAGCTCAGCGCCTTCACGTACTGGAGCCTTAGTTTGACCCACTAGACCAACACGCTTGCGTTGAACGTCTTTAGTCGCGATTTGATCAAGGATGATATCAGCACCTGGGAAACCGCCTGCACGTTCACCATCAGTACGACGCACTTTTTGAATGCCCCATAGAAGGCTAGCTTCTACTGGCGTTGTTGTTGTATCTAGATCGTGACCATATAGACATAGACCACACTCAAGACGAAGTGAGTCACGTGCGCCAAGGCCGATCCACTCTACTTCTACTTCTGCAGTTAGTTTACGAGCAAGAGCTTCAGCGTGATCGTTTGGTACGGAGATTTCGTAGCCATCTTCACCTGTGTAACCACTACGGCTCACGATGCATTCAACGCCGTCGATATCCATTTTTTGAACATCCATAAACAGCATATCGGCAACGCTTGGTTGGAAACGAGCCAGAACTTCCGATGCTTTAGGACCTTGAAGTGCTAATAGAGCACGATCATCAATCACTTCCATCTCTACGTCTGCAGGAAGGTGAGCCGTTAGGTGATCGATATCTTGTGTCTTACAAGCTGCGTTTACAACAACAAACAGGTGATCGCCTAAATTAGCCACCATTAGGTCGTCCATGATACCGCCCTGCTCGTTAGTAAAGAACGCGTAACGTTGCTTACCAGAAGGAAGGTCAATAATATCTACAGGAACCAAAGATTCTAAGACAGCCGCTGCGTTCGCGCCATGAAGACGAAGTTGCCCCATATGAGAAACATCAAAAAGACCGGCAGCATCACGAGTGTGCAAGTGCTCTTTTTTTACACCTAGTGGGTACTGAACTGGCATATCGTAGCCAGCGAAAGGAACCATTTTTGCACCTTCTTCTATGTGAAGTGCATGCAGTGGTGTTGTTAGTAGGTCTTGATTAGCGTGTTCTTGAGTCATTTTCTTCTCCATGAAGCGTTGCAGGCTTTCCAAATCGAATCTGCCGCTTATATCTCTATTTAGAGTCGCTTCTAACGATAAGCTTCATCATTAGTCACCTCAGCGTATTCGCGTCAGTAACATTGACGTCTTAACCTTAGAAGCAGTAGATAGTAAAAAGTGATGCCTTTTATATAGGCTTACATCGTTAGCTTGATACATCGGGTTGGCTGTATAAAATCTCTACAACTCACTTTCTAAGAATTCACTTCAGTAAACTTCAATCAACATGAGTAAACCGTGTTCACTATAATAAACAAGCCTGAATCAGTTTTACACCCTTAACAAGATTAAAACAGCTCAAAATGTGACATTTAACAATTTAAAAACAATCACTCGTTACATACAAAAAACGCGACATTGATGATTTTCACATCAATATCGCGGCTATTGGCTAACGTTCGAAACAAAAGCAAACGTTTGCATTCACTATAAGAAATTCTAAGATTGTTAATTTATTTTGCAGTCACCCACAAAATGAGCGCATCTTCTGTACTGATAGAAACCAACATATGGCCCATATTAGCGTCGTAATACATGCTATCGCCTTCGCTCATTGGTACCGGTTCGTAGAATTCTGAGTAGAACATCACATCACCCGAAATGATCATTAAGAACTCTTCACCGTCGTGACGAACCCAATCACTATACTCTTCAAAAGTACGTGCTCTTACGCGGCTTTTAAACGGCATCATTTTCTTATTAGAAAGCTCAGTCGCAAGCAATTCATGCTCATAAGTCGGTGTTGGGTGAGGTTTGCCTTGACCAGCCTTAGTTAAGTCACGACGTCCTGTTGCGACTTTTTTCCTTGGCGGTTCAAAGAGTTGTGGCATGTCAATTTGCAAACCCATCGCTAATTTTTGCATAGCTTGAAAGGTTGGCGAGATTTGTTCGTTCTCTATTTTACTAAGCGTAGAGCGTGCCAAGCCCGTTCTTTGGCTTGCTTCTTCTAGCGTAATCCCGAGCTTACCGCGGATATCTTTAATACGCTGACCGAGCTTTAGTGGTTCGATATTCTGATCTAACGTTTCCTTCGCCAACGTTAAAGATGGGTACTCATCATAAATGTCTTCTGACATAGGTCCCTCATTATATTTTTACTTCCTGTCTATTCATTTAATTGTTGCATGGAACGCTTTGTTGATTAAAGAGCACACACAGAAATAAAGCGTGCTCCTCGTAGCAAAATAAGAAAAGTTGTTTCCTATTGGAAATTTTTATTGAAAATTGATTTTATCGGAGCTATGTTATCGACTTGTTAGATGAAGAGATGCTACTTCAGCTTGTACCAAATGAGTATTTTAACATTTGTAAGAGCTGTTTTTTTACCCGAACTTTTGGGAATTAATTCGTGCTGCATTGACCCTACAACGATCGCTTAGACGCCGTAAGAGTATATTTAAAACGCAATTAGCGTTTATCTCTACCTATACAGCGCAAACGATACCGATGCAGAAATCAACGTAAGACCTAATGGACTATAAAAACAATCACCATTAGCTTAATGAAAGGTCTCGACAATGAACGCTTACCAAAACCATAGCTTAGACAGCTTTTTCACTACGAACTTATCTGGTACTGACGACGCCGTATTTGCTGGCATCCAAGCAGAGAACACTCGTCAAAACGAACAAATCGAACTTATTGCTTCTGAGAACATCGTTTCTAAAGCAGTAATGCAAGCTCAAGGCACTTGCCTAACTAACAAATACGCAGAAGGTTACCCAGGCCGTCGTTACTACGGTGGTTGTGAGCACGTAGATACCGTTGAAGCTATCGCGATTGAGCGCGCTAAACAGCTTTTCAAATGCGAATACGCAAACGTACAGCCTCACTCTGGCGCTCAAGCAAACGGCGCGGTTAAACTTGCGCTACTTCAACCTGGCGATACTATCCTAGGTATGTCTCTTGACGCTGGTGGTCACCTAACACACGGTGCGCGTCCTGCAATGTCTGGTAAATGGTTCAACGCAGTTCAATACGGTGTAGACCGCGACACTCTAGAAATCGATTACGAAGCAGTTCGCGCTTTAGCTATCGAAAGCCAACCTAAAATGATTATTGCTGGTGGTAGTGCTATTCCACGCGTTATTGATTTCGCTAAGTTCCGCGACATCGCTGACGAAGTTGGCGCTATCCTAATGGTCGATATGGCACATATCGCGGGTCTTATCGCGACAGGTGCTCACCCTAGCCCACTACCTCACGCACACGTTGTAACTACAACAACACACAAAACACTTCGTGGTCCACGCGGCGGTATGATTCTGACTAACCACGAAGACATCAACAAAAAGATCAATTCTGCAGTGTTCCCTGGCCTACAAGGCGGCCCACTTATGCACGTTATCGCAGCTAAAGCAGTGGCGTTTGGTGAAGCACTTGGCCCTGAATTTAGTACTTATATTGATTCAGTGATCGACAACGCAAAAGTTCTTGCTGAAGTATTGCAAACTCGCGGTTGTGACATTGTGACTGGCGGTACAGACACGCACCTGATGTTGGTTGACCTTCGCCCTAAGGGCTTGAAAGGTAACGTAACTGAAGAAGCATTAGAGCGTGCAGGGATCACATGTAACAAAAATGGTATACCATTCGATACAGAGAAGCCTATGATTACTTCTGGTATTCGTTTAGGTACGCCAGCTGGAACCAGTCGTGGTTTTGGCACTGAAGAATTCAAACTTATCGGTGAATGGATCGGTGATGTACTTGATGGCTTAGTTGAAAGCCCTGAAGGCAACGCTGAAGTTGAGCAACGTGTTCGCAAACAAGTTAAAGAGCTTTGCAAGCGCTTCCCTCTTTACCGTTAAACCGTTTTTAAGATTTAAATTAAAACCTCATAAATTTTTGGAGAATAAGCAATGGACAATACACTAAAGTTTGCAGACAGCCACGAGTGGGTAAAAGACAACGGTGACGGTACTGTGACTATCGGTATTTCTGAGCACGCTCAAGAAATGCTAGGTGACGTTGTGTTTGTTGACCTGCCTGACACTGGAGACGAAATCGAAGCTGGCGAAAGCTTCTCTCTCGTTGAATCAGTAAAAGCAGCTTCTGATATCTACGCACCAATCTCTGGCGAAATTGTAGAAATCAACGAAGAATTAGAAGATAGCCCTGAGTTAATTAACGAAGAATCTTATGAAGGTGGTTGGATTGTTAAAGTGAAGATGTCTGATGCATCTGAACTAAACAACCTTAAAGATGCGGAAGAATACCTAAGCTCTATCGAAGAAGACTAATAGGTTCCTCATTACGATAAAGCTGCTCTTTAGAGCAGCTTAATTTTAGGGGCTAGCTCACGGCTCCAAAGAGAAAGTAGAACATATCATGACTGAATTACTTCAAAGCCAATTACTAAAAGACTTGGGTACTCAAAACGAGTTTGTTGCTCGCCATAACGGCCCAAATAAAGCAGACCAGCAGAAAATGCTTGAAACGATCAACGCGACTAGCTTAGACGCACTGATCGACGAAACGGTTCCTGCACAAATCCGTCTTGAAAAACCAATGACACTTGCTGCGCCACAGAGCGAAATGGACATGCTGACCTCTCTTAAAGAGATCGCTAACCTAAACCAAGTGAAACGTACTTTCATTGGCCAAGGCTACTACAACACATTCACTCCAAACGTTATTCTACGTAACGTTTTAGAGAACCCAGGCTGGTACACAGCTTACACACCATACCAACCAGAAATTTCTCAAGGTCGTCTTGAAGCTCTACTCAATTACCAACAAATGGTAATGGACCTAACCGGTATGGAAATCGCGAACGCATCCCTTCTTGATGAAGCGACAGCGGCAGGCGAAGCGATGACACTGTGTAAACGTGCTGGCAAAAGCAAGAGCAAAGTATTCTTCGTTGCTGACGATGTTCACCCTCAAACACTAGAAGTTGTTAAAACTCGTGCTGAGTACATCGGTTTTGAAGTAATGGTTGGCGCTCTTGAAACACTTCCAGAGCAAGACGTATTTGGTGCGCTTCTTCAATACCCGAGTACAACGGGTGAAGTTCGTGACCTAACAGACATCATTGCGAAAGCTCAAGCGAACAAAACACTGGTTACAGTGGCTACTGACCTACTTGCTTCTGCTCTACTTAAGCCTGCGGGTGAAATGGGCGCAGACGTAGTAATCGGTTCAGCGCAACGTTTCGGTGTTCCTATGGGTTACGGCGGTCCACACGCTGCATTCATGGGTACTCGTGAAAAGCATAAGCGTACAATGCCAGGTCGTGTAATCGGTGTATCTATCGATACTCACGGTAACCAAGCGCTACGTATGGCAATGCAAACTCGTGAGCAACACATCCGCCGCGAGAAAGCGACATCGAACATCTGTACAGCTCAAGCACTTCTAGCAAACATGGCGTCTTTCTACGCTGTTTACCACGGTGCAGAAGGTCTTCGTACTATTGCTCGTCGTACACACCACATGACAGCTATCCTAGCGGCTGGCCTGACTAAAACGGGTTACGAGCTAACCAACAACAGCTTCTTTGATACCATCACGCTGAACACAGAAGACAAGACAGATTCACTGTACGCGAAAGCGCAAGCAGCAGACATCAACCTTCGTCGACTTGTTGGAAAAATCGGTATCAGCTTAGATGAAACAACTACGGTCGACGACGTGAACGCACTGTTCGCAATCTTCGACGTGAAAGAAGACGTTCAAGCGCTATCTTCTGACATTGCATCAAATGAGTTTGCAGCAATTCCAGAAAACTGCCGTCGTGAATCAGAGTTCCTAACTCACCCAGTATTCAACACGCACCACAGCGAAACGCAAATGATGCGTTACCTAAAACAGCTTGAGAACAAAGACTTCTCACTAACGCACGGCATGATCCCACTGGGCAGCTGTACGATGAAGCTGAACGCTGCTGCTGAGATGATTCCAGTAACATGGCCTGAGTTTGGTTCAATTCACCCATTCGCACCTCTAGAGCAAGCCGCTGGTTACACTGCACTAGCAAAAGATCTCAAAGAGAAGCTGTGTGAAATCACCGGTTACGACGATTTTTCACTACAGCCTAACTCTGGTGCATCTGGCGAATACGCAGGTCTAATCGCGATTCAACGTTACCACGCAAGCCGCGGTGAAGCTCACCGTAACGTTTGTCTGATTCCAAGCTCTGCGCACGGTACTAACCCTGCAACAGCGTCTATGGTTTCAATGAAGGTAGTGGTTGTTAAGTGTGATGAAGATGGCAACATCGACATGACAGACCTAGCAGCGAAAATCGAGAAGCACAAAGAAAACCTATCAAGCATCATGATCACTTACCCTTCTACGCACGGCGTATATGAAGAGCAAGTGAAAGAAGTGTGTGAACAAGTTCACGCAGCGGGCGGGCAAGTCTACCTAGACGGCGCGAACATGAACGCTCAAGTAGGCCTAACTTCACCTGGCTTCATCGGTTCAGACGTATCTCACTTGAATCTACACAAAACATTCTGTATCCCACACGGTGGTGGCGGTCCAGGTATGGGTCCTATCGGCGTTAAATCGCACCTAGCACCTTTCCTACCAGGTCACATCGAAAACGGTGTACAAGGTTCTGACTACGCGGTATCGGCTGCAGATCTAGGTAGTGCTTCAATCCTACCTATCTCTTGGGCTTACATCGCGATGATGGGCGAACCAGGCCTAACAAATGCAACGAAAGTAGCGATTCTGAACGCGAACTACGTGATGGAAAAACTACGTCCTCACTACCCTGTTCTTTACCGTGGCACTAACGGACGCGTAGCGCACGAATGTATTATCGATATTCGCCCGCTTAAAGAAGACACAGGCATCAGCGAAGAAGATATTGCTAAGCGTCTAATGGACTTTGGTTTCCACGCACCTACTATGTCTTTCCCTGTCGCTGGCACACTAATGGTTGAGCCAACTGAATCTGAAGGTTTAGAAGAGCTAGACCGTTTCTGTGAAGCGATGATCGCAATCCGTCACGAAATGGCAGCAGTGAAGGCCGGTGAATGGCCACTAGACAACAACCCTCTAGTGAACGCACCGCACACACAAATTGACCTTTCAGGCGCAGAGTGGGATCGCCCTTACTCTCGTGAACTGGCTTGCTTCCCATCAAAAGTAACGAAGAACTCGAAGTACTGGCCGACTGTTAACCGTGTAGACAACGTATACGGCGACCGTAACTTAATCTGTTCTTGCCCAAGCATCGACAACTACGAAGACTAATTCGTAGCGGCGCTAAGCAGCACAAAATAAGAAAAGGCGAACCATTTGGTTCGCCTTTTTGTTGCCTGAAATCTGAGTCATAAATGCATTGACCTTACCGTAAGGGAAAGGTTTATGGTGACATGAAATCCACGACGAATTAGGAAACGATTATGGGATGTTGCAATAAAGCGCCAAAAGGTGGTGCCCCTCTTGGCTTACTTCTAAAAGTAACGCTTGGAATTGGTCTTTTTGTGTTTCTGCTGGCTCTGTGGCAGTAGGAAACTTATAATACGGCACTAAATTTGTAGCTTAGATGTGATGGTATCAAAACATAGATAGCGCCAAAATAACTATTGGTCTCATAGTCTCTTGTTATATGTAGAACTCAAAGCTAAAAGTATGCTGGTATTGATCCATTAGAAGCCACTGGTTCCTTTGTATAAATCATGCAGTCAGAACCCTGAATACTAACAAAACCAAGCTTCATATAGAACTGCTGTTCAATATCACTATGTAGGTACAAGGCCTTACCATCATTTTTATCAAATAACTCAGATTTGACTAGATTAACCAACTTTGACGCATAGCCTTGGTGTCGTAGTTCTAGGGATGTAGCCACAGAGCCAATACCAAAAGAGTTCTCTTTAAGACCGAACATGCCGCTATAAACAATAAGAGATGATACGACTTGATCATTTTCAACCAATACGTACCAAGTACCTGATAAGTATTTTTCACTGTTACGACAACCTGCTAGGTACTCCTCGGACGAAAGACCGTCACCCCAGACATCGAAGCCCATTGAGTAGATGAAGTCTAACTCATGATCCTCTGCTTTTCTTAGCAATCCTAAATTGGCCAAAACATATAACGCCTGCATAACACGTTCACTTCTATGCGATTATACTTAATATTGACGCCTTAAACGAGAAACACTCGGCAAACTGAGATTGCCGAGTTTAGTATAACGTGTTGATGCATTTGTTATGTTTTTTTACCTGAAAATAACGCAACACATCCTATCACTTCTACTTTTACATCAGTAAAGTGTTTGTTTAACAATAACAGCAATGTGTCTAGATCATCGTTGTTATTACTAAATATTCCTTTCTTATTGTAAACACCCATCAATTTTTTGGCGAAAAAGTTTAGTTTTGTACCCTTGCCCAAAATTGTACTACCAAACAATACCCCATCATCGTTCAGATGATCCTTTAGGTGCTTAAACATAATACACTTATCAATCAGATTTCCAGGCAAGCAATGAAGTAAATAATTAACACTAATTGAATCAAATTTATCGATATTTAACTCAAGAGGCTCAAGCACATCCCCGCAGTAAACTTCAGGTTCAAAGTGGTTGATTGCTTTTGAAGTTGTATCAAGACTATTTTGATTCAAATCTAGCAAAGCGATACGTTTTGTTGATTGAGGTAGAAAATTCTTTAGATAATAACCTGAGCCAACACCAACATCTAAATGGTTAGATGAAACTAACATTGAAAATTGCTCACTAATAAATTTAGTTGGGCATTTCCAAAAATAGTTATTTGAGATACCTAAAACCCAGAGATCGTATATTGAGAGTACTTTCTTAGAGTAGACAGCTTGTCCAGCAACTGTGGATTCTTTATTCATTTTTAATTTCATATAGTTATAAATTATCAAACTTAAATTTATACTAAAAAATAAAGATAGCAAATCTTACCAGACTGGATTCAAGTACGAAGTGGCCCCCCCTGAACATAAAAACAATAAGGTGCGATAATCATGAAGTTTGCTCCCGCCAAGAAGTAAAAAACATGAAATACACGCACCTCACCGAGAATGAAAGGTATATGATTTCTGCACTCAGAAAGCAAGGAATGAGTACCGCTAAAATAGCCAAACAACTGGGTCGTCACAAAGCACCATACATCGAGAAATCGAACGTAATTCCCTTACAACAAGTTCTTCAATAGATACTCATACGAACCCGAACGAGGCCAAAAAATGACTCGTAACCGGTTGAGTCGTTCACGTAGAAATAAACGCTATGACAAACTTTACTTCAAACTTCCTGAACCTTGCTACGGCTGGACTGGAGCCCTGACCAAATCATCGGTTACCTAAGGGGAGTGGCTATCCAACAATGAGCCACAAACTCATTTATCAGCACGCTTGGAACGACAAAGTACTCGGCGGAACGCTATGGAAACACCTACGACAATCGACTTAAAAAGGCGTAAAAGGTACAACTCAAAAGACAGCCGAGGACGGCTGGCAGCAAAGCGTCATATTACGAAAGGCCTATAAAAGCTGAGCATCGAAAAGAGCCTGGCCATTGGGAAATTGATACCGTCGTTGGTCGCGAAACCAAGCACTGTATCGTGACTTTAGTCGACAGAATGACTAACTACACATTTATTGGTTAAATGGACGATAGAACAAGCGAGTAACTCAACGTGAGAATGAGTAAAATCATGACCCGCTCTGATTTACCTTTTAAAACGATAATTGCTGATAACGGCATTGAATTCCACGGTTACGGACAACTAGAAAAACACCGTAACTGTCTATTTTACTTTGCAAATCCATACCATTCATGGGAACGAGGTACTAATGAAAACACCAATGGCTTGATACAACAGTACTTACCAAAACGAACTTCTATGTCACACGTGACACAAAAGCTCTGCAATGAAATTGCACACAAATTAAATACGCGCACACGTAAAAGATTTGGGTATAGAACGCCAACGGATTACATTCATGCGCATCTATAAAAAGTGTCGCACTTCAAACTTGATACTAAGAGGCAAGTTGAAGCGACAAAGAAAGGAAGTTTTCATCGCTTTCAGTCACCTTATAGCCAAGAGATTTGTAAAAACTTACCGCTGACTCATTTCTAGTAAAGCTTGATAAGGTTACTTGACTACGCTCTTGCTCTCGCGCTATGTCGTGAACCATATTCATGACCCTTTTGCCCAATTGTTGATTTTGAAATTCTGGAAATATAATGAGTAAATGTACATGAATGGCATTGTCGTATGGCTTGAAGCACAGCATTCCAACTTGCGTGTTATTGAGACAAACCCAGTGAAACCAATGAGGCTCATAGTCACTTTTTAAGCGATTGACCTGAAACTCATTACACCAACCAAAGACGGCATCAACATGCGAATAAAGTCCTTGTTTCACAACTGAAAACAGACTTTCAAACTCATCACTTTCTATTTTTATTAGTTGAATATCCATATGCCTCATAACGCCAAGCTAAGTGGCTAACAAACGTGCCACTTCACTCAATTAAAACACCTTAAACACGCAACTAAACCGAACTAAAAATGCCAAACGTTTGTTAGTCCGTCTTAAGCGTTTTGTTAGTTTGCCACCGCGATGAAACTAAAGGTTTAGCGCCAAGGTGCTGAATTAGCTATGAAACTACTGGCTTTAAACCCAAAAGTAAAACGGACAGCTCATAATTTAAACCCAACTAACAAAACGCACTTGGCCAAGAAGACTTTCGTAGATGCCGACAGCCACAAATGCAATTCTCAATGTTCCCGCTTAACTTTCAAAACCAAAGAAGCAGCGCGCAAGAACATGGAAAAATGAACCTTACTAACACGGAAGAAATGAATAACACGAAAGCCAATTAACCGAAAAACTGGCTACGCGAGATGCCTATTTCGATGAAAAAGTCTTTGGGAAATAACAGGTGAATAGCTAGAACGCAGAACAAGGCTTTTAGACCACAAACGCTTTTCTGCTCCTTGCAAACTAACGCCGCATTAAGGTGTGAGCGACGCTTGGCTATACTTGAGCGAAGCGAAACCGCCAAGCGTTGCGAATCACTCTTAAATGCTTTGTTAGCAGCAACTTACAACGCGAGTTTAAACCCTTCATGTGTTGCTTTAAATCCAAGTTTCTCATAGAACCTGATTGCATCAGGACGCTGCTTGTCACTTGTTAGCTGAACGATTGTACAACCTTTATTCTTTGCCAATTCGATGGCATGTGCGAACATTTGCTCACCGAAACCTTGTCCACGATAGTCACTATGGATTCGAACACCTTCGATAAGACAACGCCAACTACCAATATGCGTTAGGTAAGGAATAAAAGTAATTTGAAGCATCCCAACTAGAGAGTTTTCCAGCTCAACAACAAGTAATTCGTTATTTGGATCTCTTACAATTGCTTCGAACGCTTCAAGATACCCACTATTCAACGGAACAGATGCATCTTCTCTTTTACTACCAAGTGGGTCATTTGAGAGCAAAGCTACAAGACTTTCCAAATCTTCAAAATCAGCTGAACGATACTTTAATTCCATTTATGGCTCCTTATTACTTCTGGCTGCTAACGCCGCGTTAAGTGGTGAGCAACGCAGGCCACCCTACCTAAACCATTGTGCCGTAAACACTAAAGCTGAATCAAACCAAAAATGCCAAGCGTTGGGAATCCGTCTTAAACGCTTTGTTATACGATATTCCAAGCGCTGTACTGTCTATCCTGTGACGAAGCTTGCAAGTAACTTGATTCAACCCCTAACGTTGCAGCTATCAACTTAGTGTTGAAACTTGAAAAATCAACATCATAATTTTCTTCTGGGTGCGCATAGCCAATTGGTTTCCCCGCATACAATGCCTCGTGAGCCAATTCATTTCTTAATTTCGATAAAACGCTACTACCGTTTTCAAGCTCAGCCCAATTAGGTAGTAAGAGGCTATACTTTTGAGCAAGCGCAGCAGGTCGCTGAGTATGAGGACAACGAGCAATACCTGATAACTTAAACAGCCCATCCAGAACTTTATACTGAGCTTCAAAGCGATCCCATGGATAATAATGTGATTGTCCGATGAGGAACCAATGAATTACTGCAAACATCCCAGCCCGCTTTTCGTCTGAGCTATCATCATAAAACTTAGCCAAATAATTCAGAGCTAACTCAATATCTTTTCCAATAGGTATAACCCCTGTTAATTTCCCTTCTGCGTATGCCACTTTGCCTATGTTGTAATACTCAGCAGGCGAAAGATAAACACCAAAAAAGAAGCCTATACCAAGAATAAGAAACTTCGCTTTTTCATAATCGTAGGGGTGAAAGATAATAGAATGGGTTGCTGGCAAGGTATAGTACTCTGCAAACACATCGAACTTTTTGGTGTGGGCTTCTCGTTTCAATTTACGAGCTTCAACTAAAGGAGGATATATCCACCCATCACTAATATTTGCCTCATCTTGAAATTCAGAAATCACTCTATCTATGTCCCATAGTGGTCGAATTTCAATATCATCTGCTACGTAGCGACGATTTGATTTCAACAGTCCAAATTCCACATTTATCTCCTATCGTATAACGCTAAGCTAAGTAGTGAGCAACGTAATACGAAGCCACCGCATAACACCTTAAACACATAAATCAACGCATAGTAAAAATGCCGCGCGTTGCGAGTCTGTCTTAAGCGCTTTGTTAGTTTGCCACCGCGATGAAGCCAAAGGATTAGCGCCAAGGTGCTGAATTAGCTCTAAAACTAATGGCTTTGAACGCAAAAGTAAAACGGGCAGCTCAGAATTTAAACCCAACTAACAAAACGCACTTGGCTAAGAAGACTTTCGTAGATGCCGACAGCCACAAATACCATCTTTCAATGCTCCCGCTTAACTTTCAAAACCAAAGAAGCAGCGCGCAAGAACATGGAGAAATGAACCTTACTAACACGGAAGAAATGAATAACACGAAAGCCAATTAGCCGAAAGACGGGCTACGCGAGATGCCTATTTCGATGAAAAAGTCTTTGGGAAATAACAGGTGAATAGCTAGAACGCAGAACAAGGCTTTTAGACCACAAACGTTTTTCTGCCCTTTGCAAACTAACGCTAAGCTAAGTGGCTAACAAACCTGCCACCCAACTCAATTTGAACACCTTAAACGCGCAACGAAACCGAACCAAAAATGCCGAACGTTTGTTAGTCCGTCTTAAGCGCTTTGTTAGTTTGCCACCGCGATGAAGCCAAAGGTTTAGCGCCAAGATGCTGAATTAGTTATAAAACTACTGGCTTTAAACCCAAAAGTAAAACGGGCAGCTCAGAATTAACAAAACACACTTGGCTAAGAAGACTTTCGTAGATGCCGACAGCCACAAATGCAATGTTCAATTCTCACACTTAACTTTCAAAACCAAGGAAGCAGCGCGCAAGAACGTTGAGAAGTGAACCTTACTAACACGAAAGAGTTGAATGACACGGAAACCAATTAACCGAAAAACTGGCTACGCGAGATGCCTATTTCAATGAAAAGTCTTTGGGAAATAACAGGTGAATAGCTAGAACGCAGAACAAGGCTTTTAAACCACAAACGCTTTTCTGCCCTTTGCAAACTAACGCCGCATTAAGTGGTGAGCAACGCAGACCACCATACCTAAACCATTGTGCCGTAAACACTAAAGCTGATTCAAACCGAAAATGCCAAGCGTTGGGAATCCGTCTTAAATGCTTTGTTATGAGTCAGTTGCAAGACTTTGAAAGTAAGTTGATAACTGGACTGAAGACTCAATGTAATGCGCCACAGACGTTTTTGTAAACTCAGCGTCATGAACGTGGACAGCTTCATTTCGAAGGTGTCGTAACTGCTCGAAGATAACCAACTGTTTCGGACTAAGAACTTGTGCTCTCTGCAAATTATCCCGCATAGCTGATGGACCATAACCAACACGACCTTCACTACTACCACGCAAAGCAATTAACTTAGCAGCTGAAGACTCCACTAATATCCATGCTTCTAAAATTGCGGCTCTTGGTGCAATGTCCGCGATTGCCTCTAAATGGGACTTCACACTTTCAATAGATTCGCTTTTCTGGATACTATCTTTTGGCAAGCTAGCTTCCACTTCACCGGCAATTGTTTTCATCGCAGCATCAAATTCTAACTCTACATCCTTATACTTAAACTTCCTTAAAGATGTAGCTAACTTAGGCAATTCAGAGCGAAGCAGGAGAATCACTGTGACGACAGTAACAGGCCAAGCTATGGATGCCACCAAGCTATCAATAAACTCTAATATTTCCACCATATCTCCTATGACTCATAACGCTAAGCTAAGTAGTGAGCAACGTAATACGAAGTCACTGCATAACACCTTAAACACATAAATCAACGCATACTAAAAATGCCACGCGTTGCGAGTCTGCCTTAAGCGCTTTGTTAGTTTGCTACCGTGATGAAGCCAAAGGTTTAGCGCCAAGGTGCTGAATTAGCTATGAAACTACTGGCTTTGAACGCAAAAGTAAAACGGACAGCTCAGAACTTAAACCCAACTAACAAAACGCACTTGGCTAAGAAGACTTTCGTAGATGCCGACAGCCACAAATGCAATTTTCAATGTTCACAGTTAACTTTCAAAACCAAAGAAGCAGCGCGCAAGAATATTGAGAAATGAACCTTACTAACACGACAGAATTGAATAACACGAAAGTCAATTAACCGAAAAACGGGCTACGCGAGATGCCTATTTCGATGAAAAAGTCTTTGGGAAATAACAGGTGAATAGCTAGAGCGTAGAACAAAGCTTTTAGACTACAAACGCTTTTCTGCCCTTTGCAAACTAACGCTAAGCTAAGTAGTGAGCAACGCAATAGAAGCCACCGCATAACACCTTAAACACATAAATCAACGCATACTAAAAATGCCACGCGTTGCGAGTCTGCCTTAAGCGCTTTGTTAGTTTACTACCGCGATGAAGCCAAAGGCTTAACGCCAAGGTGCTGAATTAGTTATGAAACTACTGGCTTTAAACGCAAAAGTAAAACAGGCAGCTCATAATTTAAACCCAACTAACAAAACGCACTTAGCTAAGAAGACTTTCGTAGATGCCGACAGCCACAAATACCATCTTTCAATGTTCCCGCTAACTTTCAAAACCAAAGAAGCAGCGCGCAAGAACGTTGAGAAGTGAACCTTACTAACACGGAAGAATTGAATGACACGAAAGCCAATTAGCCGAAAAACTGGCTACGCGAGATGCCTATTTAGATGAAAAAGTCTTTGGGAAATAACAGGTGAATAGCTAGAGCGTAGAACAAAGCTTTTAGACCATAAATGCTTTTCTTCCCTTTGCAAACTAACGCCCAATTAAGGGGTGAGCAACGCCACCACCCAACCTAAAGCATTGTACCGTAACCACTAAAATTGAAGTAGATGCAAAAATGCCAAGCGTTGGGAATCCCTCTTAAATTGCTTGTTAGCCGTCCTTTTTAGGCATACGCATTTCTACTCCACCACCTGCCATCATTATACTTGCTGTGACCTCGTCATCAGCTGTTCGTCTTAGGTTAGGCTCATAATCACCGTTTTGGTACATTGCCCACTCAGCATCGATTAGCTTCTCTTCAAAGTAATTTAGATTTAAATTGAGCCAGTTTTGAAGCTGCTGAAAGTTGTGTGCTACAGAGGTTCCTTGCTGCTCTTTAAGGAAAGTCTCTAAATCAATTGGATAGCTCATCTTTTGTGCTTCCATGATTGCTTTCCTAGCCGTCGACAGCAAAAGTTGACCTACGAATTTGAAAGAAAAATCAAACAGATCTTGTCTCAAGCCATATTTAATGCGAACTTTCTTGGAGTGAGACCAATATCGGTCCTCTATTAAGTGCAGCCTCTTGCTATACATTTTTAATATTTCAGCTTCAACCATGTCTTTGGTTTCAGACTTAAGTTCATCAAATGTTTTTAACTTAACGTTAGTATTTTCAGCTGCTTCCATCGCCCCCTTCTGAAAGCCCACTTTTGATACAATGAAGCCTCTATCTGCACCAAGATCATCTACTATCGTTCTCAATGCGAGAACATGATTCTTGCTTACACGCTTTTTCCAACACTTGGCTTCAATTACCCAAGTAATATCCTCACCTAAAAATTTAGTTTTAACTAAGACATCAACATCGTGATTCGTTCTAACACCAACCACAGTAACATTTGTTTCAGCTTCTGCTCCTAATGAAAGAAAATGGTCACATATTTCTTCTTGAAACTGATACCAGTCATGATTTTGTTGTTTCATTAACTCTCCGGATGGCTAACGCCGCATTAAGGTGTGACCAACGCTACCACGAATCTTAACCAGACCACCGTAAACACTAAACCCAACGATGGAATGAAAAATGCCATGCGTTGGGAATCACTCTTAAATGCTTTGTTAGTTTCATTTTCCAAGCACAAGACATTGATATTGCGCTATTTTATTTAAATCCGCAGTATATTGCGGAAACTCAGATTGTAACAAGCATAGAGCATCAGCAAATGTGATTTGATGCAAATTTGACGTGTAATCAAAGATTAAGCAATTTATACGTGATTCAAACGATTCTATACCCGGCTCAGCCTTGCATTGCCCCCACATGACTTGATCGATTTCATCTTCGGGGTCTTCCAAAGGACTATTGGCCTGAACATATAAGTTTGACAGCATTGCTTCATACAACGATGTTGATAACTGATCTTTGCAACGTAATAGCCAAGCCAAAGTGATCAAGTTGTGTCCAAAGAAACCAAACTGCTCAATACAAGATGATAATACATCTGAGAGACTGGTCTTTACTGGCACTGGTTTCGAGTTGACGTTATCTATATTTGAAAACGTAGACGTAACGAACTCTGTAAAACGATTAAGAAAGGCTGGGATCTGATGCTCATTCAATTGCCTAAAGACACTATTCATTGCAAGCAATATCGTCACATTGTGGGATAAGTATTCATTAGCAGATGCTGCTTTGGTGGCAAAGTGGCTAAAAACCTCATCAAAACCTTTGTTTTGATACCACTGAAAAGTAGCTTGATAAGCTGCGGGATAAATACCACGATTCAGTATTCTTTGAATACGAAAGTCTTGTAATGCTGGTGCTTGAACAGATCCCTCATATGTAGGCTGTACCAAAACTGAATCATTAGCCATCAAAATAGACGTATGAGAAAAAAGTTTGTCATTTTCACCAAAACGTTTAGCAAGGAAATTTGCTGATAAAAATGCTTTCAACGCATGAGGTTGATGAATTATTGCCCCACTATGTAAGGCTTGCTCTAACAATTCCGAATTGTTCATATGTCCTCCATGAAACTAACGCTAAGCTAAGTAGTGAGCAACGCAATACGAAGTCACCGCACAGCACCTTAAACACATAAATCAACGCATAGTAAAAATGCCACGTGTTGCGAATCTGCCTTAAGCGCTTTGTTAGTTTGCCACCGCGATGAAACCAGAGGTTTAGCGCCAAGGTGCTGAATTAGTTATAAAACTACTGGCTTTGAACACAAAAGTAAAACGGGCAGCTCAGAATTTAAACCCAACTAACAAAACGCACTTGGCTAAGAAGACTTTCGTAGATGCCGACAGCCACAAATACCATCTTTCAATGTTCCCGCTTAACTTTCAAAGCCAAAGAAGCAGCGTGCAAGAATATTGAGAAATGAACCTTACTAACACGGAAGAATTGAATGACAAGGAAGCCAATTAACCGAAAAACGGGCTACGCGAGATGCCTATTTCGATGAAGAGTCTTCGGGAAATAACAGGTGTATAGCTAGAACGTAGAACAAAGCTTTTAGACTACAAACGCTTTTCTGCCCTTTGCAAACTAACGCTGCGTTAAGTAGTGAGCAACAATGTCACCTAACTAAACCACTGTGCCGTAAACACTAAAAACGATTCAGACTAAAAATGCCGAGCGTTGCGAATCTGCCTTAAACGCTTTGTTATGTACGTGGCTCACTTTTACCGAGAAGGTAACCCGTTAGCAATGCATCAAGTTCGATTCGACTCATGTGACCGAACGATTTGACTAAATACTTTGTAGCTTCAGACGAATGAGAGGCACCAGTAACACCAAATTCAGACTTATAGTTGCCCACTTTCGCTTTTACCGACTCAAACTTTAGTCCTGTCGACGCTGCTAATACTTCACAAAGATCACTTTGTAGCCCTCGCGGGAAATCAAGCTCTTCAAGCGTTTTGTAGACGATCAAACACCTTATCTCAGTTTCAACACTCCAACCTGAGTCAACTCTGAATGAGAACATATTTCCTCCTAGTACATAACGTCCTGTTAAGGGGTGAGCAACGCATTACTGAAGTCGCCGCATAACGCCTTAAACACTAAAACCAACGCATAGTAAAAATGCCACGCGTTGCGAATCCCTCTTAAACAGTTTGTTAACTGTATTGTTTGAGGTGTCCTAAGAGCCTTTGCCTTCTGCGCTGAAAGCCTAAGATTGCCTCTAATGAATTAACTTTGTCCTTAGGCGCTTTGGGCTGAAATGGAATTTCATTAGCTATGCCAAGTAGGCCGGTACCAACCAACTTTTTATCTGACGCATCATTGATATTGTCCATTAATTTTTGAAGATCTGTGATTGCGTCTTCAACCTTTTTACCAACTTCTTCCGCCAACATGCCACCACTAGCACCTCGTTTAATTGCCTCAAGTTGATTGATAGACTTTTGGATTGAACCAATAATACCCACGCGAGCTTCTAACCGGATAACGTCTTGTTGCTTTGCCCCAGACTCAAACGTTGTGTGAGAAATTATATAGTCAGTTACTCGTTTGGCGTCAGCGTACATAAATTGGATTCCTTCTCGAAAGTCCTTGTAACCCGAGATAAATTGGAAAAGTACGCTGATCGTACCAAGTACAGTGATTCTTGCGATTAAAGAGCCTTCTTCAAACTCAATTTCTATTGGTAAACCTGGAGATAAGAAAAAGCCGATCCTTTGACGAGCAAATGCCTCAAGCTCCACCTTAAATTGTGCTAATTCCTCTTTTGATTTAAGTTTCTGAGGCTCGATGTGTATGTAAGCCTGACTTAAGATGTTTTTATTTATGTAATCAGCCAATTATTTTCTCCAAATACAGTTAACGCCGCGTTAAGTGGTGAGCAACGCAGACCACCCTATCTAAACCATTGTGACATAAACACTTAAGCCAAAGTAAGCTGAAAATGCCGAGCGTTGGGAATCCGTCTTAAACGCTTTGTTATGCGCGTACTTCACCATTAAGTGATTCAAGATATTCTTCTAGTTCTTTGGATCTAGATTTTGATATAAACAACCCTACTGGCTGCAACAATACAATAGCCAATATGATAGAACCTAGAATGACATTGCCGTAAACGAAACCGACTATTACATTAATCGACAACCCTATCATTACGACAATATAGCGCCAGTATTCAATATTTAACTCGTAGGTGTTTCGTTCAGTGTTGTGAGATATTGATACTGGGTATGACAACAGCGAAAGATTAACAAAAATGCTCTTATTCCGCATTTTTGCTTTAAACCCACGTTTTAGTAACTCTTCTAACAACTTATTCATTCGATATCCTTTTTGAACGATATAGCGCATAACGCCCAATTAAGTGGTGAGCAATGCACTGACCAAGCCGCTGCATTACACCGTAAACACAGCATTCACTGCAAACCAAAACCGCCACGCGTTGCGAATCCACTTGAATTGTTTGTTAGCTGCCTTGGATTCAAGTACGAAGTGCGACACCTCTGAACATAAAAACAGTGAGATGCGATAATCATGAAGTTTGCTCCCGCCAAGAAGTAAAAAACATGAGATACACGCACCTCACTGAGAACGAAAGGTATATGATTTCTGCACTCAGAAAGCAAGGAATTAGTACCGCTAAAATAGCTAAACAACTGGGGCGTCACAAAGCCACTATCTATCGAGAAATTGAACGCAACTCCCGATACAACAGACACTTTAAAAGGTACTCCTATCAGGCATGGAGAGCCCAACAAATGGCTCGCAACCGGCTGCGCCGGTCGCGCAGAAATAAGCGCTACAGCGAAATCGACTTCAGGTTACCTGAAGCCTTGCTACGACTGGATTGGAGTCCTGACCAAATCGTCGGATATCTGAGGGTAAGAGGCTATCCAACAATGAGCCACGAGCTCATTTATCAGCATGTTTGGAACGACAAAACTCTCGGTGGAACACTATGGAAACACCTACGCCAATCCACCAAGAAAAGGCGTAAAAGGTATAACTCAAAAGACAGCCGTGGACGGCTAGCTGCAAAGCGTCATATTACCGAAAGACCAGCAAATGCAGAGCATAGAAAAGAGCCTGGTCATTGGGAAATTGATACCGTCGTTGGCCGCGGAACCAAGCACTGTATCGTGACTTTAGTCGACAGAATGACAGGCTACACTTTTATTGGGCAAATGGACGATAGAACAAGCGAGTCGCTCAACGTAAGAATGAGCAAAATAATGACCCGCTCTGACTTACCTTTTAAGACGATAACTGCTGATAACGGCACTGAATTTCATGGTTACGCACAACTAGAGAAACATCATAACTGTCTGTTTTACTTTGCAAATCCATACCACTCATGGGAACGAGGTACAAATGAAAACACCAACGGCTTGATACGACAATACTTACCAAAACGAACTTCTATGTCACACGTGACACAGAAGCTCTGCAATGAAATTGCACACAAATTAAATACGCGCCCACGCAAAAGGCTTGGGTATAGGACACCAACGGAGTATATTCATGCGCATCTGTAGAAAGTGTCGCACTTCAAACTTGATACTAAGTGCTGCGCATTGGCCTGCGATGTTCACCAAAATGCTTAACTGGGAATAACCATATGGCTTTCTAGCGAGAATGTAAAACGGACAGCTCAACACTTAAACCAAAAACGCAAAACGGGCTTGGCAAAGAAGAAATGGCAGACAAACTGAACCACGGATACTTTGGCTGAATTTGCAAAGAATACGATCGAAGAAGCCTGACAACCAAACCCGAAAAACGCTTTTAATTGTGAGCCAGTTTCCGCAACAAAGAAACCACACCATTTCAAGTAAAAAGCTTGGGATGATTCAACCACTTTTGTGGAAGTGCCACTGGCGAGATACGCGGGGAAATGCAGACTTTCAGGTGCAAAGCTAGAACCTCAAAATCAGTAAATTAAACACTTAACTTTTTGATTTTGAATAACACCAGCTAACGCCCTGTTAAGGTGTGAGCAACGCAATACCGATGTTCCCGCATAGCACCCTAACCACTAAACATAACGCATAGTAAAAATGCCACGCGTTGCGAATCACTCTTGAACAGTTTGTTAAGTTTACATTTCGAGATGATTGAATTTGAATGGATAGCCACCGTTGAGAGGTTCTGAAAACCTCGTGCCAATTTCCTTGATCAAGTATTCGTTCATTCTAGATTCTTGGTACTTACATAGAGTGACGGCTGAACGAACGTTCTCGATAGAAAGTAGAGGTGTCGACACTCCAAACATAGGCTCATCTAAAATATGACGTTGCTCGCCAGCAATAAGCGTCCCACCCACCGGATAAATAGTTAGCTCATTACTCGAAATGTCGCTATGCGCAACCACTTTGTTCCGATAATCAATCATCTGTGAATGAGTCTCGGCTAAGACTTCATTTCCAGCGAACTTTTTCCATTTACTAGCCATATTTCCAAACCCATCATTATTAGTGAAAGGCCTGCAATAAGAAGTTACAGCACCAAACAACAATGACTGATAAAGCTTGTCACCTAGTTGCGCATTTAACTCTAAGATATTCTCAAAACCATCTTGTGCGCAGGATATATCTCGCGCTGCAACTGCAATTCTGTGAACCTCTAAGCTCTGATTCAGTCTTTTTTTACTCATAATTCCCAACTGTAAACTTAACGCCCTGTTAAGGTGTGAGCAACGCAATACCGAAGCCGCCGCATACCACCTTAAACACTAAAAGCAACGCATAGCAAAAATGCCACGCGTTGCGAATCACTCTTAAACAGATTGTTAGGGCTCTTGTTTGACGATGAAATAGACTGGCTTATGCTGCCACCCTCGAGTAAACCAGGGACCATCACCTGGTCTACGATTCAGCTCAGTCATAATATTGATTGCTTGCTCCCAGGGCATAGGATGGTAATGTCGCCTAATAATGCAAGTAATATCTTCATGTCTAACCTGTTCTACTACACTATATGGATCGTTTACTTCAACATCACTGCGGTTTGTTAAGTTGAACACGACCTCATTGTATTCTGGTGCGTTTGGTGGGATATAAAACCATATATTTTCAGCGTTAGAAAGTTCAAATAGGTTTTGAGCAATTGACATACCACAGAAAACTGGAATGTCGAATTTCTTAGCTATCTCATTAAACTCAAATATGTACGGGTTAATCTTGCCTTGAAGCTGCCCCTCTACACCAATATGAACTTTAGGGCGTCTAGCAAAAAACGCAATTAGGTATACAGACTCCATACCATGTAATGCATAAGAAGTCTTATTACCTTCCCTCGTCTTCCAATATTGGATAGGCGTATTTTCACCCAATTCATTTAACAATGAAGAAAACGCAGGAATCAAAGAAAATTCAGTCGTTTTCTCTGTACAGTAACTAATCATCAAATATTCCTATTCTGAGCCCTAACGCTAAGCTAAGTAGTGAGCAACGTAATACGAAGCCACCGCATAACACCTTAAACACATAAATCAACGCATACTAAAAATGCCACGCGTTGCGAGTCTGACTTAAGCGCTTTGTTAGTTTGCCACCGCGATGAAGCCAAAGGTTTAGCGCCAAGATACTGAATTAGCTATAAAACTACTGGCTTTGAACACAAAAGTAAAACGGACAGCTCAGAATTTAAACCCAACTAACAAAACGCACTTGGCGAAGAAGACTTTCGTAGATGCTGACAGCCACAAATGCAATGTTCAATGCTCCCGCTTAACTTTCAAAACCAAAGAAGAAGCGCGCAAGAACATGGAAAAATGAACCTTACTAACACGAAAGAATTGAATAACACGAAAGCCAATTAACCGAAAAACGGGCTACGCGAGATGCCTATTTCGATGAAAAGTCTTTGGGAAATAACAGGTGAATAGCTAGAACGCAGAACAAAGCTTTTAGACCACAAACGCTTTTCTGCTCCTTGCAAACTAACGCCGCATTAAGGTGTGAGCGACGCTTGGCTATACTTGAGCGAAGCGAAACTGCCAAGCGTTGCGAATCACTCTTAAATGCTTTGTTAGGCTTATTCGTACGAAAATTCCTGAAAGATATCGTTTTCAAAGTCAATATCATCATGCGAAAAACCATAGCAACATTCTTCAGGGAGCGAAGAAGGATATTTAAGCCTGAATAATCCGCCAATACTCGGTGTGAAACCATCAGATGGTCCACCACTGTTAATACCAAACGATTCACCTGCTGGCGAAAAATCATGATGTATAAACTGGGAAGCAATAATAACAGCAAGGCCACACACAGCTTCAACTAAGTTATCAAGGTTTGCATTACGAAAGTTATGATGCCTGTCGTGCTTTGTAGAATTATACGCTTCGTACCACGGAAGTGGTTCACCAGCACCCCATTTTTTGAACGGTGTTCTGATGGAGCTTTCCCCATGCCAATTTGGTACTTTAATTTCGTACATGGATAAAAAGTGGCTTTGTTCAACTTTTTTATAGTCTCCCATATTCCAATACCCATTTTTTACATATCCATTTTCTTTTAGTATCGCTTTACAGTTGGCTTCGACTTCAACACAAGTTCTAAGTAATAGTTCATTTATTCTGTGAGAGTATGTCGCTTTATTTAAATCTGACGGCTCGACAAAGCTAAATAACTCAATAAGATCATTTTGAATTAGTAAAAATGCGCGAATATAGTTTTCTGGACTCTGTGCATATTTAGGGTTCAATATGTATTGCCACTTTCCACTGTCGGAGTAACTTCCATCAACAAAAATTCTCGCTGTTCTTCTATAAGGTTTTGAAATACTCATATTTCCTCCATAAGCCTAACGCTAAGCTAAGTGGCTAACAAACCTACCACTTCACTCAATTAAAACACCTTAAACACAAAATTAAACCAAGCTAAAAATGCCCAACGTTTGTTAGTCCGTCTTAAGCGCTTTGTTAGTTTGCCACCGCGATGAAGCCGGAGGTTTAGCGCCAAGATGCTGAATTAGCTATAAAACTAATGGCTTTGAACGCAAAAGTAAAACGGGCCGCTCAGAATTTAAACCCAACTAACAAAACGCACTTGGCTAAGAAGACTTTCGTAGATGCCGACAGCCACAAATACCATCTTTCAATGTTCCCGCTTAACTTTAAAAACCAAAGAAACAGCGCGCAAGAACGTTGAGAAGTGAACCTTACTAACACGAAAGAGATGAGTAACACGAAAGCCAATTAACCGAAAAACGGGCTACGCGAGATGCCTATTTCGATGAAAAGTCTTTGGGGAATAACAGGTGAATAGCTAGAACGCAGAACAAGGCTTTTAGACCACAAACGCTTTTCTGCTCCTTGCAAACTAACGCCCGCTTAAGTGGTGAGCAACGCAATGCAATGCTTCCGCACACCACCTTAATCACTAAAATCAACGCATGGTAAAAATGCCACGCGTTGCGAATCCGTCTTAAAGCGTTTGTTATGTGACATTTCTACGTTTTGACTCTTTTTGATATTTTGATTCTCGATGCAGCCAAATTCCCCAATACACAAAGAACATAAATGCTGAAAAAATAAAATAATTAAGAACTTGTTCACTTAAATACTCGAAAAGAGTTTCCGACGGTGATGATGAGTACTGAAAGAGCACATTGAAAATGATGTAGAACGTAGTTATCAAGAAACAACTTTTGAAGATCCAAGCGAGAAAACCCTGTTCTCTTACTTTTTGCCAGTGTTCAAACATTTGATTTTTCATACAACACCTTATACCAATAACATAGTTCTAAATTCTCTAACATTATGGACCTATCGACTTTTCCAACTGGTCACATAACGCTAAGCTAAGTAGTGAGCAACGCAATACGAAGTCACCGCATAACACCTTAAACACATAAATCAACGCATAGTAAAAATGCCACACGTTGCGAGTCTGCCTTAAGCGCTTTGTTAGTTTGCCACCGTGATGAAACCCGAGATTTAGCGCCAAGGTGCTGAATTAGCTCTAAAACTAATGGCTTTGAACGCAAAAGTAAAACGGGCAGCTCAGAATTAAAACCCAACTAACAAAACGCACTTGGCTAAGAAGCGACATACGACAAACAACCACGGTTTGAAGCGCTTTAACTGACAAAGGATTCGTTCGACCAACCTGACAACCAAGTGTGATCAAGCCATTTGTTAACAAATTAGCTGCCAAGAAAAAGAAAACGCACCAACGAATTAACAACAATGTTAGAGTCAGTAAGTGACTAACGCACCGCAAACGCTTCCAACATAGTGCCACCGGAAAGTTCGTGAGATTGGAAAACGGACAGGTGAATAGCTAGAACGTAGAACAAGGCTTTTAGACCACAAATGCTTTTCTGCCCTTTGCAAACTAACGCCGCGTTAAGTGGTGAGCAACGCTATCACCCGACCTAAACCATTGTGCCGTAATCACTAAAACTCAATCAAATTGCAAATGCCGAGCGTTGGGAATCCGCCTTAAACGCTTTGTTATATGCGTGCTATTTGGTTACGCTGTTTAATTGCAGTAAGTCCCACTTGTTACCGTATAAGTCTTGGAACACAACTACTGTCCCGTACTCTTCAACTCGTGGCTCTTCGTTAAATACAACGCCATTTGCCTTCATTAGTTCGTAGTCTCGCCAGAAATCGTTTGTTTGTAAGAACAAGAAAACACGACCACCAGTTTGATTACCTACTGCTTGAGTCTGTTCTTCGGTACTAGCTTGAGCCAAAAGTAGATTCGTACCATTAGAATTTGGAGGAGAAACTTGAACCCAACGTTTGCCACCGCCTAAGTCAGTATCTTCCATCAATGTAAACTGAAGTTTTTGAGTGTAGAACTCAATAGCATCATCGTAATTTTCAACAACTAGAGCAATATTTCCGATTTGCTGTTGCACAAGTTTAGACATGATTATTTCCGATGTTTCAAAACCCTAATTCTACACTACGCTATGATTTTTTCGAGAAAGCATATAACGCCGCATTAAGGTGTGACGCACGCTTGGCTATACTTGAGCGAAGCGAAACTGCCAAGCGTAAGGAATCACTCTTAAATGCTTTGTTAGGCTAGCTCTTTGAGGAAAACTCTACTTCTGTTGGAGAGTTGTGTTCCTTGTTACTAATAACGACAGTATTTGCAAGTTTATCATGCCACCCTTGCTTACGCTTATCCCAAGCAACCCAAAATATTCCCAACCCCAACGGAATAGTAGCGACAAAATAACCTAAGTATCTGACGATATATTGCTGTAATGTTGGTTTCTCTCCTGTTTTTGCATCCACAATCCTTGCTGATATTGCCATTTTTCCTGGTGTTGCTTGTTTATAGGTCCAAAAAACAACAATAGCAATTAGAGGAAATACCCAGCTAACCATAAAATCTGCAAATCCAACTATGATGTCATCACTCTCAAAATACGCCCACCCATAAATACCCACCAGTATCGGGTATGTAATAACGCAGAGTATTATTGTATCGATCAAACTAGCGCCAATGGATAGCCTAACGCCGCATTAAGGTGTGAGCGACGCTTGGCTATATTTGAGCGAAGCGAAACCGCCAAGCGTTGCGAATCACTCTTAAATGCTTTGTTAGCACTAAAATTCTTCGATTGTGCTACGTTCTTCGACTTCTAGAATATCGAACTCTACTTCGCCATCATCCCCAAGGGTGAAAGTAACAGAAGACTCTTCTTCTCCTTCAAGATCCATGTCAGCACAACCATTATAAATAGACCACTGATACTGGTAATCAAGCTGATATTCATTACCACCGAGAAAAGTAACATCGAATATATCAATTCCAGTGTGGTTTTCAGCACGAGAGTTAATATGTGACAAATCAGGTACAAGAGATGAGCCAAAAGATGGTTCATGCTCTATGAGGAAAGCTTTCAATTCTTGGCAAAGATGAGCGCCATGCTCAATTTCACCCGACTTACTTTGGAAAATCATGTTTATACCTCGAACCTTAATATTCATATTAGTGCTAACGCCCAATTAAGGGGTGAGCAACGCTACCACCCAACCTAACGCATTGTACCGTAAACACTAAAATTGAAGTAGAAGTAAAAATGCCAAGCGTTGGGAATCCCTCTTAAATTGTTTGTTATGTTTGTACTTCAAACGATTGCAAATCTACCAGTTAGCTTATCTAGCTTTATAATTTTGTCTTCACGAAGTTGTTGAATGAGCTCTTTGACTAAACTTGGCGGATAACCCGTTTTTCCACTAAGTATACTGGTCCCAGTAAAACCCTCTTTAATATATTCAAGAATGCATTCACGCTCGGCTTGATACAAGTTCCTTTCAATTGATTTATTTAAGGCTTGTTGTAGCTTATGCATTTCATCTTTCGAGTAATTATCGAACTGACTAGCTTCACGGCTAAAGAAGTAATCAACAGAACGCTGAACCTTCAGGGCAGTTAAAAACTTATCTTCGTCTCTCCAGTCACTAGGAGCATATAAAACCAATGGTTTAAAAACTAAGACTAGGAAAAACAATATCACAAGAAGCACTGGAAACCAGATTACAAACTGTACGAACTTAACCTGTATTTCTGGGGGGAGAGCGACTAATGCTACAGTCGCAAAACTCTCAGCTATACCCGAAAATATAGCTATTATCGTTAGGGGATTGCTCACTTTCATCTATAGTAAACCTCTAAAAACATAACGCCGCGTTAAGGGGTGCTGGCACGCAATACAAAAGCTACCGCACAGCGCCATAAACACTGAACTCAACGCATAGTAAAAATGCCACGCGTGCCAAATCCCTCTTGAACGCTTTGTTATGTGAATTTTTTCAGAGTGCTCAATACACACAACCATTAAATTCAATGACTTGATCGCTTAAAGCATGACTGCCATTGTAAGACTTAACCATACCACCACGGTAAACAAACTGACTCCAAGTTTTCTGCTGTACGTCGAAGTAATGAATAGGCAAAACTAACTCCGAATACCCTGAGCTTCGATAAACATCTGGCTCATAAGCGAAGAGAAAAGAATGAGTTACCCCAAAAGACACTAAGCATCGATCGAGTTCTTTCACGATGACTTTAGCTAAGCCCAAACCACGCTTACTTGGTGTAATGGCAATACCACCAATTATGCCCCCTTTGAAGCTTATTGAGCCCTGCCTCATTAAACGACTATAAGCCAAACCAGTAGCGATAATCTGATTATCGTCTTCAATGAGAATTGCACAGACGAACTCACGATTGAAAATGAACATAGAATCTTGGCCAAAAACGGAGTTTAGATGAGCATTAAGTGCTGCTTCGTAAGCCTCAATCTGACCACTTTTGACAACTGATATTTTCAAGATTGACTCCATTCACATAACAGCTATTAGACCGAAAGATTCTGCATTTAAATACAGAATCTTTCTATCTAGTTTTTTATGCCGCCGATTGTACTAGCCTTTGTGTATCCATAACAATCACTTATATCGTCACCTTGGTGATTAATGTGGCAAATATAGAATTTATCTGTTTAGTATAACTTCTATTAAAATTATCAACTTATGTACGTTAAAACAGTATTTTAACCATCAGATCCCGTCTCTATCTCTGAGCATGTTGAACTCTATAAATCTAATGCTTGATCCTATACGGTAAGGTGTTTAAGAAACGTGACTTGCCACCAGCAAGTGCTCCATTGGCAAACTAAGATAGATCATCAAGCTAATACAAAAAAACGCGTTATTGCTACTTGGCAATAACGCGTTTTTTATTGAATTCGAATAAGCCTTAATCTAAATAGAGTCGTTTAGCTACTCTGGTTAGCATTCGTCGTTCACTACTCGGACTGGACATTCGCTCCCAGTAACTCGTCCACCAAAACAATCATAGATAACATAGCCCCCCGAAGGCAAAGCATCGTCAGTTAGATTGTTACTACTAAGGTCTGCTTCAACTAAATGAATGAGTGTACCCAACGACCGTGTGTCGGTTCCCAACATTTTATGTATCGCGTCAGAGCTATTGTATAGTCGATTTTTTGACCTTGCTTTGAATTCAAATACCTTTAAACTGAATCCTATCTTGTTTTGTCAATTATGATTTCCTGATACTTGGCTTAGCCTTATTATCGGACTAAAATTACATGACAGTTAAACTTCGTATTCGCTACCAAACGATTGAAATCGAAAACACAGATATACACCTTTGTACCCTACGTGATAATCAACAATTTAATGACCCTGATAATGTTGCACTCAATATCGGTATTTCATCCGCATCGTGGCCAATTTTTGGGATTGTTTGGCCATCAAGTTTAGTCCTTGCCCACCATATGCTTCATTTTGATACTAAAAACAAACGTATTCTTGAAATAGGATGTGGTATGGCTTTATCTAGTTTGCTCCTCAATGAGCAACGAGCCAACATCACCGCTACCGACTTTCACCCTGAAGTTGAAGAGTTCTTAAATAGAAACATACAACTAAATAACAGAAAGAAAATTGCTTTCGAACGCGTAGATTGGGCAGACAAAGAAAGTCAATTAGGTCTTTTTGATCTTATAATCGGTAGTGATCTTCTATATGAAGACCAACATGTTGAATTGTTGTCCTATTTTATCCAAAACCATGCCAACGATACTTGTGAAGTGATCATTGTCGATCCAGGCCGTGGACGAAAAAATAAACTGAGTGCCAAAATGAGCGAGTACGGGTTTACAAATGACCACATACAACCAGAAAATACTGATTACTTAGAGCAAAAATTTAAAGGTCACATACTAAGATTCTCTCGTAACGCCTAAAAGTACAGTACATTTCATTTATATGGGCGGCAATATCCAGACTTGAGTGCAGTCAGTCTAAGTGCCAGTATGAAGAGACTTAAGGTGCGCTATATTGATGCACGAGTGAACCGCTCACTCACACATATTTAAAAAACATTTTGAGTATATATTATTAAACGGCATTTAATGTTTGTCATTCTATTGCGTAAAACTGGTACATTAAAACAAAGTTTTGGTATAACAGTCCAACTACCTACACTGCTCATAGGAAGTTAAATGAACGAAGTAGCGCCATTATTACCTGAGTCTAATTACATTCAATTGTCTGAGCTAATGCTATCGTTGACAACAGCTCTGGATATGACGGAAGGACAACCACCGGAACATTGTATCCGTTGCTGCTGGATTGGCATGCACATAGGTGAGAAAATCGGTTTATCAGAAAGCGAACTTCATGACCTCTATTTTACCCTGTTATTAAAAGATACTGGCTGTAGTAGTAATGCGGCTCGTATTTGCGAACTCTATCTCGCTGATGATAGGGAGTTCAAACGTAATTTTAAGACAGTGGGGACAAGCCTATCAAGTGTCATCAACTTTGTTATTCGTAATACGGGGAAAAATAAAAACTGGCTAACTCGCATCACCAAGACGATCGATATCTTAAAAAATGGTGATTCCTACGCTCAAGAGTTGATAGAAACTCGCTGTTCGAGAGGTGCCGATATTGCGAGAGAGCTAAGGTTTAATGAAAATGTCGCATTGGGGGTTCATTCTTTGGATGAACATTGGGATGGTAGTGGTCGCCCAGAAAACCTCGCTCAACAAAATATTCCATTAAATTCTCGTATTGCGTTACTTGCACAAGTCATTGACGTTTTCCAATTTGAACACAATTTCGAAACCGCGCTAAACGAAGCAAACGAGAGAAGTGGAAGTTGGTTTGACCCAACTTTAGTTTCTGCGATAAACGAAATAGCAAAGGATAACGAATTCTGCACTGCCTTAACCTCATCAAATATCATTGATAAAGTCATGGCATTAGCGCCAGCAAAAGCCAGCATACTCATTGATGATGACTACCTTGATTGCATCGTTTTTGCGTTTGGAAAAATCATCGATAGTAAAAGCCCTTTCACATCTGGTCATAGTGAGAGAGTTGCCTTCTTTACTGACCTTATTGCTATAGAAATGGGGATATCAGAAGAAGAACGGAAATGGCTTAAGCGTGCAGCATTATTGCACGATGTTGGGAAGCTAGGTGTGAGCAATTCGATACTCGATAAACCTGGAAAATTAGATGACGATGAATGGTTATCCGTTCAACAACATGCCCAATTTACTAAAGATATATTATCGCAGATAACCCCCTTTAAAAACCTATCAAACATGGCAGGTAGCCATCATGAGAAGCTTGATGGCACTGGATATCCCAACAAACTAAGTGCTGAATCCATTGTATTGTCAACCCGAATTATCACTACCGCTGATATTTTTGATGCTATTACAGCAGAACGACCTTACCGCGGAGCAGTACCAGTACCAAAAACATTGAATATAATGTCTGAAAATTTAAATACTGCGATTGATCCTGAATGCTTTGAAGCATTAAAGCGTGCGTTGGATAAATTGCCAGAGGAACTGACAACTCTTGATTCCACTGTTTAACCATCGCTTCATATTAGGGCTTGGTACTACCACTCGGCATGGTGTTAGAATACAAAAAAAGCGCGTTACTGCCAATTAGCAATAACGCACTATTGAATAACGGGAAATCCGACATACCTCTTAGAAAGATATGTTAGGAAATCTAGATTTTAAATGAACCAACATAACGATCGAGGGCTTGCGACAGATCGGCCAGTTGCTGGCTCGATTGTTCCAACTTTTCACTTGCGCTTAAGCCATTCTTCACTGAATTATTAACCGTATCCATATTCATATTGATCTCATTCGCTACCGCTGATTGCTGCTCGGTTGCTGTCGCAACTTGAGTGTTAATATCGAGAATAGCCAAAACTTGTGTAGAGATTTTTTCCAAAGCTTGGCGCGCCATTTCGGTTTCGGTGGTGCCCTCTTCAATTAAGCTCTTACTATTACTCATCGAGTTAACGGCGTTTTTAGCTTCAGTTTGAAGTTGGTTGATCATGGTGTCAATTTCATCTGTCGACTGTGCCGTTTTTGTTGCAAGGTTACGAACTTCATCGGCAACGACAGCAAAACCTCGACCGGCCTCACCGGCACGTGCCGCTTCAATTGCAGCGTTAAGCGCAAGCAAATTCGTTTGTTCAGAGATACCTCTAATAACATCAAGAATAGTGCCGATCGACTGTGTGTTATCAGCAAGACTCACGATGATGTTAGACGCACTCGTCATTTCTGCTTCAAGGTTAGCAATCGAGATTGTTGTCTTTTCGATCGTGTTATGTCCTTCTTGAGTCTCGCTGGTTGCCATATTTGCAGCATTTGCAGCATTTGCCGCGCTCGATGCAATTTCATTAACCGTAGCAATCATTTCATTCATAGATGTCACAACCAACATCGTTTGTTCGTTTTGTTCTTGTCCTCTTTGCAATGCTTGTTGTGACTGTTCACGAAGAGCAATAGCGGTGCTATTTAATTCAACGCCGGTATTTACTGTTTGCGTAATTATCTCGTGTACCTTGCCCACGAACACATTGAAAGCTGACGAGATTTGAGCGACTTCATCGTTACCCTTAATTGGTAATCGGACGGTTAAATCGCCATCACCTTCAGAAATATCGTGTAATGTATTTTTCAATACCAAGAGGGGCTGCATCAGTTTGTTTAAAAGGAATGATAGAACAACGAGACAAACAACAAAAATAACAATCATTGAAACCAATTGGTAACTAATTATTCCATTTGTAGCTTGGCTGACTTCGGTAATTGGAATACCGATATCAAAGGTGCCATAAAGTTCACCGTTGACATAGATAGGCGCCATGATATCAAACACCCATACTTGCTGCACATCAGCGTACCACTTCGAATACTGCTGTACGCCTTTAGTTGCACCTTCAACGGTATAACTATCTTCATAAACTTTGTTGAGTTTCTTTTTATCACTGTGTGCAATAGCAGTTACGTTACTATCAATAACAATGGCATAACTAACATCATTACGCTGTTTAAGTTCACTAACCAGTTTTTGTAAGTCTTGAACTGGATTGTTCGAGTTTTCTAGGACATACCCTGCATTGCCAGCTAAAAATTCCGCTTGAACTTGAGATTTATTTAAGATTATTTCATCAATTTTTTCGCTTGAAATGAGATAGGTTGAAACCATACTCGCAGCGACCGCAATACCAAACATAATAAAAACGGCTAATAGGATTGTTTTCTTCATTTAGGTAGTCTCAACGCAAGTTTATTAAAAATTCTTTAGAGGTTTAAGAACTAAACCTGAGCTCGCATACAACACTTCTCATGTTAAAGCTCGCTACTGTTCTTTATCTGTCTAAAGCTCGATAACTTTAGCGAAATTGTATGAAAAACCATGAAATCGTAACATTTGCACAATGTTTCCTAATTATTTGGAACGCGTTAGTTACTTGAAGGTTGGGAGAGAAGTATAAAGACGATAAATAGAAATGATTAAACACAAATACTTACGGTATCGCAGCTTTAAATCATGCCAATTTAGAAAGGATTAGGGGATTTAACAAAAGCGGCCCTAAGGAGGCCGCCCTGCTAGTGATATCTAGTCAGCCACATAGCTAGTTGAGGTAATGGCCTAGCCATCAAATATACCGATTTAGTTGCGGATTGGTGACAGTAGATCTGGGTTTACCACTAAATTTCTCACACCGTGTGCGTGATCTTCGTTAAAGTCGTTTCCTTCACACCAACGGCCAACAGTCGCAATATTAACTTTCGCCACTTGTGGTCTCACGTTCCATGTTACTTGGAAAGGCGAGCCTTGTTCATTGTAACTAGGACCGGTGGTAGAACCTGAATATTGAATCGCAGTTCCTGTATCTTTCGGAATATTGGGGGCTTGGTGCAAGCCATCGACTTTAGTGTGCTTAGCCAAGGTTTCAAAGTCGAGTGCTTTATCGTCATTCACCAACACATAGACTTGGGTTTCTACACGCAGTTGCGGGTTAGTAATTGCATCATTGAAACAAGCCGCAAGCGTTTCACCCGGTGCGACTTGCGCCGTTGAGTACACGTAATGCACCTCAATAGTATCACCCGAATAAAGAGAGCCATGCTCACTAGGGCAAACCTTTTGACTAAATGATTTAAGCTCATTGGTACTCAACTTACCTTCGTACTTGTAACCACTTTGGAAACCTTTACCATCACCGTTACCGACGTATTGAGTAAACTCACCGCCTTTGTGCTCAGCATTTTTATGAAAATGAATATTACACAAGTTCATAACCGCTGAATCTGGTGCGTCCGAAAACAGGTGGGCGTTAGTGCCTTCGAAAGAACCTAAATCTCGAGGAGCTTGCGGGCCAAACCCTTTCCCTTGTGTATTTTCCAATAACTGCATTCTTTGCTCGGCTATGACACTGTCGGAAACGGGCTCATGGTTCGCGTTAGACGCGCTTGCTTGACCTGACAATATAGCCATAACTACACTTAAAAATACACTTCTACTCTTCATGCTTCGTCCCTAAAATATTGATAAATCGACCTAAATATCGAACTTCACCGCGCACATATTACAGTAATCAAAAGTGAATATAAGGTACCGTCTTAGTAAGATTAGATTCCATTGTTTACTTTGATATGAGTGTAAAAGCTTTTGAGAATAGTCTTAAAAGCTTTAATACACGTAGCGCGTTAAACACGATAAATACCTGACAGATCGAACAAGCGCCTAATTGTGTCGACGGTATCTTTATTCAAATAGGTCGATCCGTAAGGTTCCAATATCAGAGATTGCATCTACTTATTTACAAAATATTCAGCCCAAATAGGTCTTTAACCTCAAACAGCACTGATTCAGTTCTCTCTTTCGAGACCTGAGTGCCTTTACGTAAGATATCGATAAGCTGTGCTTTATCATCTAAAAGCTCAGCTCGTCTTTCGCGGATTGGACGCAACATATCTTGCAGGCACTCTTCCAATACTTTCTTCGTCTGACCATCGCCTAACCCACCTCTTCGGTAGTGCTCTTTTAGTTCACTGATATAGTTAACGTCAGTATGAAAAGCATCAAGATAAGTGAACACTATATTCCCCTCGACGTTGCCAGGGTCTTCAATTCTTAGATGAGTTGGATCGGTATACATAGATTTCACAGCCGCCCGAATTTCTTTCTCTGTTGCACCTAAATTAATGGCGTTACCCATTGATTTAGACATCTTGCTTTTGCCGTCGGTGCTAGGAAGACGAGAGGCATTACTTAGCAGAGGTTTACACTCATTTAAGATTGGCGGACCCGCGAGTGAGTTTACTTTTCTCACTATCTCATTGGTCTGTTCTAGCATTGGCAATTGGTCGTCACCAACAGGAATCAAGGTTGCATTGAACGCCGTAATATCGGCAGCTTGAGAGATGGGATAAGTCAGAAAGCCAGCAGGAATTGAGCGCCCAAATTCTTTGTTCTGGATTTCGCTTTTCATGGTTGGGTTACGCTCCAACCGAGCGATAGATACAAGGTTGCTGTAGAACATAGTGAGTTCAGCCAGTGCTGATAGGTGTGATTGAAGGCAAATCGTGGTCTTGGTCGGATCAATGCCCACCGCGAGATAATCAGCCACCACATTGAGAATGTTAGACGAAACCTTTGCTGGATTATGGGCGTTATCAGTAAGCCCCTGCATGTCGGCAACCAGTATCGTTTGGTCGTGAATATGCTGCAAAGAGACTCTTTGTTTAAGTGAACCGACGTAATGACCTAAATGCAAAGGCCCAGTTGCTCTATCGCCAGTCAGAATGATTTCAGGCTTGTTGGTATAGCTGTTGCTGTCGATATGGCTGTTTGAGTTGGTATTCATGGTGTATCTCCAAGTTAAAAAGGCTACTGGAGATAAAAAGAGGCGACATTTTTGATGACATTCTTAGCTACCGTCCAGCAGCTAAAGAATGTGAGTATTCCGTGCTGCTCTGTTAAGAGCACCACCAAAAGAAAATTGAAGTTGAAGCAGAATTAAATTTCATGGTTAAAACTTATCAACAATACTGACGAGCGACAACTGTTATTTACGCGCACCAAGAAAATAGGTTTAAGATTAACAGGTTATAGGCTTAATCGTTACTGGTACACAGTTCAGTGATTCGGTCACACATGGCTTGATTGACTGTAAAGTGGGTGTTGAGGAACGCTAATTGGGCAAGTGCCGATTCAGCAGTACGCTCGTAACCTTGTGTAAAACTTGGTAGCAATTGAGCAAACTTAGGAAAGCGTACTTCTAACCTTCTATCAGACATAAATTCATCAACGAATTCAGGCTCAGGCTGTTCAGTTTGATCCACAAGATCGATCAAACGATCGAGAGCGTAAGATTGAACAAACCGACTGCCCGACAGTTTTTCGCCTCGGTTATAACGAGACATGCCGACATAAAGATTGGTTAATGCTTCGCCTATGATCCACGCTTGCGAATTAACTTCTGCCGTGCCCTTTTGTGATGGGATACAGCACTGAGTATCAAATTCAGGTCGCTGCCAAACTATGCGCCCTTCAGCAAAGGGGATATGCGCTAACTCGTGGGGTTCAAACACCGCAAACTCGCAAAAAATTCCGTCGGCGTACAGGACTTTATAGCCATCGACAGTATTTCTCACCGCGTAGTCGATTGGGTGAATATCAGATAGCCAATGCAAACTGTCTAAGAAATACTGCTTGTGCCCTGTTTGTACTATCGCGAAAAAATCGACATCTGAATACTGATCAAGTCGCTCCGTTTCAATACCTACTGAGCCCAATCCCAATAAAGCATGAGCCTTACTCGATGCTTCCAAAGACTCCCCGATTGCATCTAAACGCTGGAGTAATTTTTCTGGTGTGTTTATGTGTCTTGTCTGCATCACTTTATCCGTTTGCATTGCTTAATTCCTATCAAGTTAAATGCCACTCAACCTAACTGATAGTTAGAACATCTAAGAAGTTTAATTTATAAAATGTGTGTTTTGGATAACGATCTGCGCAAGTTATTGTTTAAGTTACGATGGGAATTAGAGGTGAGAAAGAGTGTGTTCAACCGATAAACAACACTCTTCTATCATGACTTATCTTTTAACCGCTGATATTTATAACAGCTTCTCTTTGTAAAAAACATTAGCTCATAAAAGCTTGGGGGTTAAACCGATGACTTAGCTAAGTAAGCTGCCATTTCTTGTGATGGCACCATGCCTCCGCCTGTCGCCCACACAAGGTGTGTTGCATTCGCTAGAGTCGACTCATCAATTTCTAGACGAGCAAGGTATTCACTATTTTGCTCAACATGAATCGCACCCGGCATACCCACGAGTGCTGAAGGCTCAAGTTGAATACCCTCTGCTTGGTTCAGTTCACCTAGTAGTTGATACATGCGTTCATCGGTTAATGTGTAATAACCATCAAGCAAGCGCTCCATCGCTCGACCGACAAAGCCAGATGCCCTCCCCACCGCTAAACCGTCTGCGGCGGTGAGGTTGTCGATACCAAGATCTTGCACCGCAATCTCATCATGCAAACCGGTATGAACACCGAGCAACATACAAGGTGAATGAGTCGGTTCAGCAAAAATACAATGGACATGATCACCAAAAGCCATCTTCAAGCCAAATGCGACACCACCGGGCCCACCACCTACTCCACATGGTAAGTAAACAAATAATGGGTGCTCTTTATCTACTGAAATATGTTGTTGCTCAAATTGCTGTTTGAGCCTTTGCCCTGCCACCGAATAACCAAGGAACAAGGTTTGCGAGTTTTCATCATCAATGAAAAAGCATCGAGGATCTTGTTCTGCCTCTTTACGTCCTTGCTCCACCGCAACGCCATAGTCTTGTTCATATTCAACAACGTTGACGCCATGCTCACGAAGTTTGCTTTTCTTCCAAGCTCTCGCGTCTGCCGACATATGAACAGAGACCGTAAAGCCCAATTTGGCACTCATGATACCGATCGACATGCCTAAATTACCAGTGGAGCCTACCGCAATGCTGTATTGTTGGAAGAAGTCACGAAATTCAGGTTCGAGTAACTTACTGTAGTCATCACTCTCAAGCAGTAACCCAGCTTCAATCGCAAGCTTCTCAGCATGCGTTAGTACTTCATAGATACCACCGCGCGCTTTGATTGAACCTGAAATCGGCAAATGGCTATCTTTCTTCATCATCAAACGCCCTTTGATAGACTGCTGATAATGTGCTTCCAATACTGATTTCATAGATGGAATGTCAACAAGCTCAGACTCGATGATGCCATTGGTCACTTGAGTTTCAGGAAACGCCTTGGCTAGGTAAGGAGCAAACCTTTGTAACCTCATGCTCGCATCGTGAATATCTTGTTCGCCTAATCCCACATAGGGTAAACCTTGCTTCAACGTCGTGATGTTTGGGTTAAACCAAGTCACTTCTTCCAAATCAACTAACCGTTGAAGCAATGGGAAGTCTGAAATGAGCTTGTCAATATTCAATACAGTCATGGGTGACCTTCTCTAGTAAAGCGCGAACTACGCTGGTTCAGTTATTAGTAAACCTATTTAAACGGTATTTGTATAATCATTCAATGCTCTGTAGGCTAGCTTTTCTTCTCATAAGTAACCAATAGAGCAACCTATGAGGGCCTCTCTTAGTAATAGCACATTTCTGCAATTTTCGACTATGGTTCCGGGAATGCTGTTACTGCCATTCTTAGCCAAAAGTGAAAATCAACAATGGCTCATCACTCTTTGGATTAGCCAACTGCTCGACGTTTATTACCGCACTCTCTTTTGTTGACTTACGTACATCGAATAGCAGCCAAGCGCATCATTATCGGGTATGGCTCAAGAAATCGGTTATGCCTTAGCGGCAAAGGGTCCAACGCTGGTGGGTAAGCTTCATGCTCAAACCGATTCTTGGAGCGTTCCCATTCTGCTGATCGCATCGTTGCATTTGCGTGCACGATTTTCGCGGCATTGGCAGCACAAGACAAAAAAGTGAGCGTTTAGGACAAACAGAATGGTTATGGCGTCGCGACTCTATTGCTGACGATGGTTTTTATGTATTCACTTGGTGACAAACCAAATTTGCCTTTAAAGCGCTGACTAAAACGCCCTTCCGATTGATAACCGCAAGACTGAGCCAACATCGCAACATTTTGTTGTCCGTTTTGCATCAGATAAAGCGCATGGCTCAAGCGAACTTCAGCCAGTACCTCACGATATTGCATACCTTCCAGTTTGAGCTTCCGAATCAGTGTCGCGCGACTCATCGCAAAGCGTTCCGCTACCGATTCTAGCGGATGCTTCTCATCAGGTGAATGTGAAAGGTAGTGGCTGAGCTTTTGGCTAAACGAGACGTTGGCACTCGCAAACAATCGATGCAACACCCCTTTTTCGGCTAATTGCTGGTACAAGCCCTGCAACCAAAACTGTTGAGTCTCTTTGCTCATGCTCTGTGTATCAAACGAAAACAGCGCGTTGAGTGAGTCTTGTAAGTTTCGATCCGCTTTGACTGTAGGCAACCCCAGATCATTCGACCATTCCTCACTTAAATCAAGCATCGCCTGAGAAGGTTGGAATTGAAAGCTGAATACTCGCGACAAGAAGCGCCCTTTGTGGGGCATGTTCTCAAAGCTTAGTGAAGCTGATGCCTCACACAACAACAGCTCAGAATGTGAGAGTTCGGCCGCTGAGTCTTTCCAAAACAGGCGCTTACTGCCTGTAATGATCTGAATGATACTAGGGGATAGAATCCTCACATTACGCAGCTTTTGTAACTGCTCTGCACGAAAGATCGTCACTTGATATTGATGATTCATCTCATCCCCTTGTTTACTTATTATCAACGAGTATAAGTTGCCGTCAGTTTCGCTTTGTCTAAAGCCATGCTGTTCAACGTGAATCCAACCACTGCCGACGGCGTGTTTTCGTCTAAGTTAAGTTTGTCCGTTGGTAATGCCCAAACTGTAAATTGGTAGCGGTGCATACCATCTTTTTCTGGAGGGCAAGCGCCACCGTAGCCAACTGTACCGTAATCAATACGACCTTCTTTGCCGCCGACTTTAGAGATGTCGACACCACGAGGAAGCTCGTTCACAGTTGCAGAGATATCAAACGCAACCCAGTGCCAGAAGCCACTTTCTGTTGGTGCGTCTGGGTCGTAAGCTGTAATAGCAAAGCTTTTGGTACCTGCTGGCACATCTTTCCACATCAACTGCGGTGATAAGTTATCTCCATCGCAGCCCCAGCTAGAGTATTCAAACGTCTTCGCCATAGGATGACCTTCTTGAATATCACTACTCATTAGTTCAAATGCCTGAGCCGAGCCTGCAGCCAAAATACTCATTGCCAATATTGATTTAATAGTTGTTTTCATGGTAGTTCCTCTTATTAGATTTAAATCCAGTATAGTCACTCTCACTCTTAAAAAAATGACAGTAAGTATACAATCAATCAACTTAAAACCATCAAATGATACTTACTGAAATTCATCGTCATTATACAAGTACATAATTTTAGCTACCTGTATTATTTATCTTGCAGGCTTATCACAGTTTTAAATAAAAATGCACTTGTTGACATTCAGGTTACAAATCTCAGCCAAAACTCTTTAGACTCGCCCTAATGACTTTTAATGAGAATGACTGGATGCGCAGGCTGACATTAGCCCTTTGTTTGACCCTTTGGCTACCAACATTAGCCAATGCCCAAAGCTTGCAAGACAAGTGGCAAACCCTGTACCAACTCAGTTGGCAATCGTCTCCTATCTCTATTTCTCAAAAAGAGTTATCTCAGTATCCAAAAGTTTTGCTTCAGGAAAGCAGCCGCTACCCTGATTTCAAAAAATTCAGTTGGGGCGACATCACTGCGCTAGCCACAATACAAGATAGTTGCCTAACGATTGAAAACACCAACCCTTTTTTGAATGATGCCATCGAATTCGAGCTGGCTTTGTGTCAGGAAAAACCGTTGGATTCCATCTGGTTTGCGGCACACTCAAAACGACATCCTGCTGGTGGCAGTTTTGCTGACCGTTATGTGGCTCATTACCCAGAGAAACGTGAACAAATTCATCCATTTTTAAGTATTAGCAATCCGTTTCACCCGTTGTACAACAAGCTAGAAAGCTTAGAAAAAAACGGAAAAGAGGCGCTACTCAATGGATACCGCGCTTGGCAACAAGGTGATGTTCTTTGGTTAAGTGGTGAACAAGGTTGGAAAGCGATTCCGTCGGAAGTTTGGCAACCTATCGCTGATCAACAAAAAGTGACATTGTTAGGGAAAAACTGTTCTTTTCGTTACAGTAACCTGTGCCTGGCTGAATCGAACAATGGCACGCTTCTAATGAAAATTTTGGCCTTTGTCCTGCTGTTTTTGCTACTTTCAGTACTAGGCCGAGTCTTATACCTGCGACGGAAAGACCGCAAAGAGAAGCAGTTTGTACTGCAACTCCTTACTCATGAACTACGAACCCCGATCACTAGCCTTGGCTTAACCGTCGAAATGTTTAGAAATCGGTACGATGAATTTCCCGATGATACCCAAGATGCGGTTTGGCGCTTAATCTCAGACTATCAAAGGCTCTCTCAGCTCACCGAAAACAGCAAAGTGTACCTAAGTGCGGATCAGTCGGAGCCTTTGTTAAAGCAAAACGCATCCTTAGAGGAGTGGCTCGATCATGTATGTGAAAAGCACAATATCGAGTATCAATGTGAATCAAGTGATGCCGAACTTAACCTACCGTATTACTGGCTAACCATCTGCCTAGATAACTTGATTAAAAACGCCAAACAACACGGTAAAGGTGAGGTTTTGGTAAAAGTCGAACTCGCTGAAAAGCTCAGGGTTGAGGTGCAAGACGAAGGCCACTTCCCTTCTTTTCTGCAACGGTTTGTATCTCGAACAACACCGAATACCAATCACAGACAAGACAACATGGGCATTGGCCTAACTATTGTCGAACACCTGATGAAACAAGTGAATGGTCGCCTCATTATTCTTCGTAACCCGACTCGATGTATTTTGGAACTAGCTTATGAACACCCTACTGCTGATTGAAGACGACCATTTGCTTGGACAAGGCCTCGTCAGCTTCTTTGAATCCAATGGTTACCAATGCCTTTGGGCGAAGGATTCACAGAGTGCCAGTAAGCAATGGTTTCGAGCCGATCTTGTGATACTGGATCGACAACTCGAAGACGGTGACAGTTTGCGACACCTGCCGAATTGGTTATTGCTCAAAGCGCTTCCTGTGATTGTGTTAACCGCTAAAGTGGAAGTCCAGCAACGCGTAGAAGGCTTAATGGCAGGCGCTAAAGATTACGTGACTAAGCCTTTTTCTAACGAAGAGTTGCTTGCTCGAGTCATTACCCAACTTCGTCCGTTAGGTGTGAGCCTCTTAAATTACGCAAATATCCAAATCAACTTGTCGGAACGGATCGCTTATCTGGATGAAAGCCCTATCACGTTAAAACCTAAAGAGTTTCAGTTATTGGTCTTGTTTATTCAGAACCAAAGCCGAGTGTTTCACCGAGATGAGTTACTCAATAAGATTTGGGGGTATCAGGCCTTTCCTAGTACTCGAACTATTGATAATCACATACTGCGCTTACGCCAGAAGCTGCCAACATTGAATATCGAAACACATCGCGGCGTTGGTTACCGCTTGGCTGGGGAGTCATAATGAAAGTCACTTCGTTAACCGCACTGCTCTGCACCTTGCCGTTCACAAGTCATGCGGCTTGGTTTACTGACACGCCATTGCAGCACACCTATCAATCTCTGCTTGATGACCAGCCTCAAGTTGCGTGGCAAGAGCTGCAAATCGCACTTAATCAGGAGAAACTTGATAGCCAACTTTGGCTACCCGTAAAACAAGAGATCTTAAGTAGGACTCAATGTGGAGGCACTCTTGAACAAAGTGCAGCACACAACAACCACGTCCAAGTGAGCTTTATCTGGCGCCATGGCCTTTCCTCACAAGGCTATCAGATTAAACTCTCTGTCGAGCAGTTGAATGGAGCGATAGAAGCTCAAACACGACGAATATCTCTGGTGTCACCTGATGGGAAAACTATTATCGACGGGCAACTCAATTCTGATGCGGCATATCAAGAGATTGAAACTAACGAAATGTTTCTCAAACCGGAATCTGGTGTTTATCAGTTAACCATAGGATCACACAACTACCCTATTGTTGCGGCTTTGGATGACAGCAAACGATGGCTAATACTCGAAAGCAAACTCAATAACCCGCATATTTTGGTAACGCCACCCAAGGTAATCGACAACTGTCCAGACACCCATGTCAATTGGCAGTGGTTTGATGAAAATTACAATATGTTAGGTTTCAAGGTACCACTCAAAACAACGCGAGCACCGGTTCCAACAGAAAGCCCTTCAGGTTCAAAAGCTAAACATTTGAGTGCTTCGGTTGAAATGTTTGAATACCAAGGCGCTATTGAAGTCCAATATGTGCAACGCGTCGCCGTGCCTTTCTAATTGAATACCACTAAAGCCAAACAGAAATAGAGACATATAGGTGACAAAGCACTAGCGCTACTTAGGTGTAATAACCGTACTTACCCTTTACGGAATCTAGATATGCTCAGCGTACGTCACCCTCTCAATCTTTCTACTTGTGCCATTGTGGCTTTAACAACAGCTTGTCTGTTTTCATCCAATGCACAAGCGAGCCAAATAACGCTCACCAGTAACAGCACTGTTAACGCTAACACCACTACCAGCAATACCGTCTCTATTTCATCAAAGACTTTTGGGATAGATTGGAACGGCTTAAGCGTTAACAGTGGTACTCTCATGGTTGATAGCAAACCACAGAAAGCGACCAACCTGGTCGTTGGCTTTTCCGATAAAGCTGACTCAGCAAAAATCGCCATTTGGACCTTAGTACCCAGCGGGATAAACGTTGAGGCCGAGCTTAATCAAGATCAGCTCACTTTTCAGTTCAGCTTGCCTTCAAATATACAGGTGAAGCGAAACGAACCCGTAGAGTTGGCGTGGTTTGATCTTGCAGAACAACAAACTCAGACACTATTTCTACCCTTTAGTGAAGGCATGCGCGTACCTACTGATAACAAGCTTTGGGCAAGCTATCTCGTCGGCAACCATTCTGGAAGTAACACCACTCAAGACTTAAAGATGCCTTTTTGGACGGTGCAGCAAAACAATCATTTCATTAGCTATCAGATGGTTAATGCAACCAGCAATCAACTGCTTTTTTCAGAAGCATCCTCTGATACCTCATCTAATTCCAAGACCAAAATTGATATGAAGGCATCACACCAATTTACGATGCTCAATCAATCACAGCCTTTTATTGTTCGTATCACCCTTGGAGACTCATGGTTAGATGGAGCGAAACACTACCGCGATTCGCGTGTCGAAAATGACCTTTCTGAAACACTGATTGCTAAACAAAAACGCAATCCAGATGTGAGTAAGTTAATCGGTGCAAGCCACATTTACCTGTTTGGCAAAGATCCATTGAGCACCCAAGACGTAAGCAACTGGTGGGGATTGAAAACATGGTATCTAGAGAGGTCTAAACTCAGCGTTTCTGCGGAAGCGAAAAGGGAGCTTTCATCATTCTCCAAGGGTAAAGATTGGTTCAGTCAGTACCACAAACAGTTATTGTTGGACTCTATTAGCCAGTCGTTGCAGGTGTTATTTCCAATCGGTAATCCGACACTCGAAAACAACACGATTAAAGCGCAATACAAAGCAGCACAGAATAAAAAGAACTGGTTGCTAGAGCACGCTTCCCCTTACCTAAACTCGTCACAGACTTGGGGACAAGCGTTGTCTTCAGACATGGTCGCCAATCTAAACAAGGCAGGTTTAAACAAACTGTGGCTCGGATTCGACAATTGGATGCCAGCATTCTATCAACCTAACGCCGTGGCTCTGGCAAAACAGTCCGGATATCTGGTCGGTACTTACGATTCCTACAACACAGCCATTCATGCGAAACTCAATGACAACTGGCTAACCGCTCAATTACCAGAGCCGATGCGTCAGAGTTGTGCCATTGAAATGGCAGATGGGAGCCTAAAAAAAGGGTTTCGAGGTAACGGGTTCTATCTAAACCCGAATTGCCATTTAGAATACGTAAAACAGCGCGCTCAAGACATTATGAGATTCGGCAACTTCAACAGCTTGTTCTTAGATGTTGATGCAACCGCCATGGCACGTGAAGATTACAGCGGATCTATAGACAATCATAGCAACAGTAATGGTAATACAAACGAGTCGGACATGCTTTCTGCCTTCAACAACCGAATGCAGTGGCTTAGCGAGCAACCATCGTTAGTATTAGGCTCCGAAGACGGCAACAGCCTAACCACAAAAGGCATCACGTTTGCACACGGCTTAGAAACGGTTGGTTTTGGCTGGACAGATAAAGACATGAAAGAGAACCGTCAATCTCCCTATTACTTAGGTCGTTGGTACCCAGACCACAAGCCCGACTTCTTCTTTAAACCCGCCGAGGTTAAAGAGCCCTACAAGTCGCTACTGTTTTCGCCACAATATCGAATTCCGCTTTACCAAGCCGTTTTCCATGATGAAGTAATCAATACGCACCATTGGCACTCAGACAGCCTTAAGTTCACTAATGTACAAGCAGAACGAGACTTAACCGCCATGTTGTACAACACACCACCGATGGTTCACTTGACCAGAGATGAAGCTTTATCAAGTTCAAGTCCAAGGATCAAAGCACTCAAACACTATCAAGATGGCTTTGAACCGATGCACGAACAGTTATGGGATAAACAGTTGGTCGATTTCGACTGGTTAGACAAAAGCGGCGAAGTTCAACAAACCGAGTTCAGTGACGGGAGTAAGATCATTGCCAACTTCTCCAACAAGACCTTTCGTCACGATAACATTGATATTGCAGCCCTGTCGGTCAAAGCTATATTGGCGAATGGACAAATCGTCGATTGGCAGTCAACTTATCATTAGCTTCGATACGGTTTAGGCAAAAGCGATTAATAGGAAGCCTAAGCACTTATTTACCCGCTAAGGTTTTCCCCGTTACTTTTGCTTCCTATTTTGAAAGGCAGTCAGTAGATAGTCGATAAAGACCTTTTTACGTTTCGGCATCAACTGCCTGTCTGCATACACTAGGCTTACTGAAACTTCTGGCATCTCATATTCAGGTAACAAACGAATCAGCTTACCTGTCTTGAAGTGTTCCCGACAAATGAACTCAGGAAGCACCGCCAAGCCGAGCCCATCCACACAAGCTGTTAGGCATGCCGTGATGGTATTCACCCGTAACTGACACGGCAGATCGATCAAAATCGGCTCTCCGCCTTCTAATTGCAAATGCCACTTAGGTAGACGTGCCGCCTTGTTCACCACCTCAATCATTCTGAATGGCGGTTCAAGATCATTGGGCGAAGAGATTTCATCGAACTGCTCTAAATACTCAGGGCTGGCTACCAATACACGCTTCGATGTTGTGAGGTAGCGAGAAACCAAGCTCGAATCCACCAACTCACCAATTTGCGCGTAAAGATCGATCCCCTCTGCAATGATGTCAACTTCTCGATTCGACAGTTCTAAGTTCAAAGTCACATTTGGGTGCTCTTTTAGGAAACTGTGGATGTATGTGGCTAATACTTGATGTCCCAATTCGACAGGCAACACAACATTCAACTGCCCTCGGATCAAATCCTGATTGGCAGAAACCTCTAACTCAGCTTGGTTCATGATCTCTTGCATCTGCATGCTCGACTGATAAAAACGCTCCCCCTCTGGCGTTAAGACTAAACTTCGTGTCGAACGAGTGATCAACCTCACACCTAGATGCTGCTCTAACTCGTCAAGCTTTCGGCTGACGGTCGACTTGGTCATGTTCAATGCTTCAGCTGCGTGCGTGAAACTCCCACAATCAACAACTTGTGTAAAAACAGTCACAGCATTTAAGTCCATCGTACTTCTCCCAAAGCGCTATTGGTTATATTTTTGCAACAGTGTTTCCCTTTATTCCTATCTTATCAGTCAATCGAATTCATTTACAATTCGTTACATCTAAATAAAAACAAAATGAGAAATAAAAAATGACAGAGAACAACAATGCTTCGCAATCAGTAAGCACAAAAAAACGTAAAAAAGCCCCGCTTATTGCTACTGCGATCATGCTGTCATTGGGTTTAGCCGGCGCTGGATACTGGTATGGCTATGGCCAGTACTTTGAATCTACCGACAATGCCTACCTACAAGGCGACATCACTAATATAAGCCCGAAGGTGTCGGGTTATATTGTTAAGTCTTACGTGAGTGATAACCAATCGGTTAAACAAGGTGACTTGTTGGTTCAAATCGATGATCGTGATTACCAATCTGCACTTGCTCAGGCGAATGCGCATTTAAGCGTCGTTCAATCAAGCGTACACAACCTTATCGCTCAACAAACGTTACAACGTAGCCAAATAAATCAAGCCGAGAGCCGTGTTGATTCCGCACAAGCTGAATACGAGCGTGCAATCCAACAAGTCGTGCGTTCTCGTAGCTTATTAAAGCGTAACTATGCTTCGCAAGATGAAGTCGACAGCATGGTCGCACAACAAAAAGTCACCCAAGCAGAACTTGAAGAAGCGAAAGCAAACCTTGTCGCAAGTAATGATCAACTAATCGTGATTGCGAGTGAAATCGAACAAGCAAACGCATCCGTGACTGAAGCTCAAGCACAAAGAGATCAAGCACAACTTAACCTTGATTACACCAAGGTTTACGCGCCAGCGGATGGCGTGATTGGTAAGCGTAGCGTCCGTGAAGGCTTGCTGATCCAAGCAGGCGCGCCACTTATGAGCTTGGTACCAAACAACCAGGTATGGATTGAAGCTAACTTCAAAGAAACACAGCTAAGCGGCATTCACAAAGGCCAAACGGTAGAAGTCGAACTGGATGCCTTTCCGGGTCAGCCACTTAAAGGCGTGGTAGACAGCTTCTCCCCTGCGACTGGCGCTAAGTTTGCGCTCTTACCACCAGAAAACGCGACCGGTAACTTCACTAAAATCGTTCAACGTGTACCGGTTAAAATTACGATTCCAGATCAGCAAGAATTGAAAGGTCGACTGCTTCCTGGTTTGTCTGTGGTAGCGACCATCGATAAACGAGGCTAGACCATGAGTAACGCTGGTGTTGTCACCCAAACGAATTATGATGGAGAGGTTTCAAGACGCCATTGGATCGCCCTATTCGGCGGCTTAATTGGCGCGTTTATGGCGATCTTGGATATCCAGATCACCAACTCGTCTCTCAAAGATATTCAAGGTGCGTTATCAGCCACCTTGGATGAAAGCTCGTGGATTTCTACGTCTTACCTAGTCGCAGAGATGATCGCTATCCCACTCAGTGGTTGGCTTTCTAAAGCGCTCGGAAAACGCCGTTATATCACGTGGACAACGGCCATCTTCACCATTTCATCTTTGTTGTGTTCGTTCTCTTGGAACATGACCTCGATGATCGTGTTTCGAGCGATGCAAGGCTTCAGTGGTGGCGCTTTAATCCCGCTTGCTTTCTCGTTAGTGATTCAGTTATTGCCTGTTAACAAACGTGCTGTGGGTATGGCACTGTTTGGCGTAACCGCGACCTTTGCTCCATCGATCGGCCCAACATTTGGTGGTTGGCTGACGGAGAACTTTTCATGGCACTATATTTTCTACATCAATATTCCGCCTGCTTTGCTTGTGATCACCATGATCCGATATGGCTTGGATGATGAAAAGCTCGACCTTGGCACACTGAAAAAAGCCGACTGGTTTGGTATCGCCACCATGGCATTGGGGCTAGGTTGTTTGGAAGTGGTACTAGAAGAAGGTAACCGTGAAGAGTGGTTCAGTTCGAGCTTTATTATTGGCTTGAGTATCGTGTCGGCGGTGAGTTTGGTTTATTTCGTGATAAACGAACTCCAACACAAAAAGCCATTGGTTAACCTGCGGCTATTGCGGGATGGGCAATTTGCTATGTCTTGTATCGCCTATTTGATTTTGGGGATGGCATTGCTCGGCTCTATCTATGTTCTGCCGATGTATCTCACTCAAATTCAGCAATATAACGCGATGGAAATTGGTGAAGTGCTAATGTGGATGGGTTTCCCACAACTTCTGATATTCCCAATTGTGCCCAAGCTAACACAGATCATTAAGCCTAAGTACTTGGTTACCTTTGGCTTCGCAATGTTCGGTTTCAGTTGTTACGTGAATACGCACATGACAATCGATTTTGGTGGCCAGCAGCTGATTTTGTCTATGGTTCTGCGTGCTATCGGTAGCCCATTTATTATGGTTCCGCTGTCTTTGGTTGCAATGAAGAACATCAGCAAAATGGACACGCCAGACGCATCAACGTTAACCAACGTGATGCGGAACTTAGGTGGCGCTTTCAGCATCGCGATTATCGCTACGCTACTCGACAACAAAACGCGTGAGCACTTGGCACACATCAAGGAATCGTTACCTTCCGTGAGTCAACTTGGTTGGCAGACGCTTCAGCAACAACAAGCGTTTTTCATTCAGTCAGGAAGTGATGCCGCGACAGCGATGCAACAAGCGCAAGCAAGCTTACTTGGGACTATGCAACGTGATGCAGCCATCATGGCCTACAATGATGTGTTCTTGATGATGACCGCTTTCTTAGTGTTGGCCGCTGTATTGATTCTGAATATGGGTGATTAGAGCACTCCAATCCTCTTAACCTAACATTCAAATGGCGAGCTAATCAGTTCGTCATTTTTATAGGTAGCTACACAGAGCATTCTATAAAATGAGATTTTTACACCATAGAAAATAGTATTCTATCAATATCTTAATAGTGAAAAATCCTAGTTTCCGGGATCTTGACTTTATGCAACTCGACACCTAAATTGAATTTATAGTTGAATATCTAGGGAAAGAAGGTTTGAACTTATCGCCGGGCCTAAGGGTTTTAATTGTGGACGACTCTAGGAGTGCCACTATTCTTATCAAACAGCAGCTTGTCAGCCTGGGGATGTCGCATGGAAATATTTTCATTGCGACCAACTATCAACAAGCGGTCAAAGCAGTTGAAACACACTCTTTCCATGTACTTCTCATCGACTATCATCTAGAGCAATCTTTTACCGGTTTCGAACTGCTAGGTATTCTCTATCGTAACCGACTTATAGACCATACCGTTGCGACAATATTGCTATCTGGTGACATGCGTCAGGAAACGGTATTGACTGCTTTATCCGGTGAAGCACAACATTTTATAACCAAACCAATCAATACTGCCGCGCTTGGAAAGAAGGTCCAAACAGCACTGCTTGAAGCAAAACAAATATCTCAGCTCATTAGCCTTTACCCCATAAATGATCAAGCAGCACTGAAATCCGCATTAAAAATTCCCGGTAAAAATACCAAAGGACAGTTTGAAGCAACGTTAATTGAGCATTTGATTACTGGTAAGAAGTGGGAACTGCTCTCAGATTTACTCAATGAATCGCAGACCAATATGCACCCAACGAAACTGGTCGCAGAAGCATTGATTTTAGATGGGTTGGGTAAACCAAAATCAGCGATAAATAAACTGCACAATTACCTCGTTGCACAACCGCTTTCTTTGAGCGTGATAGACTGTCTAAGCTGTCTTTACGAAAAGCATCAGATGTTATTGCCAGCCTTAAAGTTAGCATTACGATCTTTTGAATTAACGCCTAGTGTTAGCCATCGTGCAATTCGCGCCATCGATTTAGCTGAAAACGCCGACAATACACAAGTATTAATCAAACTAGGTGAGATTTATGCGAGTAGCATTTCATCTGCCGATATTGATGCTCTTAATTCCATATCAACCTACTTCAACTCTTTGAAATCAACTTATGAGCGTGAAACGGATACCAACAATAAAAAAACAATTATCGAACATGCAGGCCAGTTCGCAACACAGGTTAATTTAAAACTGCCAAGCAATCTTCAACATCAAGTTCTCTCAAACTTGGCTATCTTCCACTGTCACATACTCATACTTGAAAACAATGAAAAGCTCGCACATCAAAAACTGATAAAAGCGGCCACGTTACTTTCTTACCGCTTTTACGAAACCCCAACCGATCTACTCAACCGATTGTTACCACTATTTGCTCACTTTGGAGAGTACTCCCTATATCGTGTAGTCATAGAATGTATCCGATTTCGTGGTGCTACTGCATTGTATCGAGATCAGCCCAAAACACTATCACCTTCCATGTTGGTCAACCTCGAAAGTTTGGATTCGGTAAAAGTTCTTAAAGACTATATTCACAGTTATCCCTATTCGATAGCCGCTAAACTTGACTATCTATATGCTGTTAATAGAACTCAAATACAAGAACAGCTTAGTAACGATTTTATACAAGACATCACCCAACTAGAACTTCCCAAAAGATGGAAGCAATGGATTAACGACGCATCGCATCATGGTTTTTCCACTAAACCTCCTAGCCCAATTTCAACATGTAACCGACAGGAGTCCTTATGCTAGATTTAGATGCTTTAAACGATTACTTAGATAACGACAGAGATGTCATCTTCGTAGTGTTATCGACGTATCAAGAAGATCATGGAAACTCGTTAAACGAAATACATGAATTAGTGCAACAGCAAGATTGGGGGAAGCTTCATTTTACGGTACACACACTGAAAGGCATATTAGCCAGCTTTGGTGAAAAAGAAGCCACGGTAGCCTTAGAACGAGTTGAGCAGAACACACTTAATAAACTCGCACCACAGGATAACGATCTTGACGTTATATATAGAGAAATAAAAATTATCAACCAACAAATAGATGGAGTACTCAGCACCTATTAACCACAGTGTTCGGTAATTCAGACAAGCGATAGCTAAACATAGAAAAGAGATCGAGTGTTCTGAATTATTTAAAGCCCTGTTCTTTGGCTTGTTTTTATATTTGAATTCCCAAAAGCACGCGCCTTAAATTCACCATGACTATTTAGAATCGACAACAGATTACACTGACTTTGCAAACGATTACACAATCAGAACGAAACACGTACTTTCAAACAGAAATCAGTTAAAAATTTGCACTAGGTTTTGTGACCACAACATATGAAATTACATTTTATTTGTTGGTAAGGAAGAAACTGTTACCTACACTCTAATTAAACAACATAATAGTAACCAAGTTGCATAAAACAGAACGTTCAGTCGGCTATATAAGGACAAGGAAATGAACAATGAAGGTTTTGCTAAGTTCCCAGGATTTATAGATGATTCTCCTATTAAAGACCACTTTTCTGCAAGTCGAGATCCCTACACTCACTATCTGAAAGATATTGTGGGCATCGATTTGTTATCGCGTGAAGATGAATTATATTACGCAAAATTGAACCGTTCAGGCGACAAAAAAGCTCGTGACCTCATGGTCGAATCTAACTTACGTCTTGTGGTAAAAGTTGCCAAGAGTTATCTGAAGCGTAAAGGGAATAACTTTACGTTGTTGGATCTCATTGAGGAAGGCAACATTGGCCTGATCAAAGCCATTGACAAATACGACCCTGATCCGGGTTATCGGTTTTCAACATACGCAGTGTGGTGGATTCGCGAAAACATCGAATCCGCATTGATGAACAAAGGGCGTACTGTTCGGTTACCGGCTCACGTTTGCAAAGAAATAAATAACCTCGCATCAAAAAAACTTAATATCAGTAAAAAAATGAGTAAAGAGGTTTCTATTTCAGAGCTATCGGAAAATTCTGGTATTGAAGCCGAACGTGTTAACCAACTAGTCGCTTTAAGTGGCTTTATTGATGTCACAACAACGGTTGGTATCAATCACGTACCTTTAGTTTTAGAGCAATGTGAATGTGAACACATTCCAGATCCTCAGCAAGATTGTGAGGATCAATGTTTTACAGAAGCATTAGAGCAAATCATAAACACGTTACCACCTAGGTTACAGAAAGTCCTTATTCATCGTTTTGGCTTCTTCGAAAATAGGGTAAAAACATTATCTGAAGTTGGAGAAATGCTCGATATCAATGTTTCCAATGAGCGGGTAAGACAAATGCAAAAAGAGGCGGTGGAGAGGATTCAAAAGCGGCTTCAATTTGACGGTTGGGTGTAATTAAACCTTTTTCCTGCTCAGACACAAGATCAAGCTTTCATCAATATATTCGTCGCCTATAACTAGTTGTAGGCGCTAACAAGTATTGTCAATAAGACAACGAAACTTCATGACTACAATATGTGCTCTTCATATAAAACTCGCTCACCGCGTAATAGCAAGTAATTGACATAAGTAGTTTCTATACTCTCTTGATCCCACACAGATAGAATTCGTTTGGCTGCGAAATAATAATCTCTGTTTCGCAATAACACTCCAACAGTATGGCTCAGTTTCTCAAAGCGGATTTGGTCGCTTTTCGAAATGTAGTGATCATCACTTTGAATAATAGGAGCTAACCCATCAGCAAACCAATTATTTAAGATTTCCCGCATTTCCAATTCAGACTCAGGCACATCCACACTCGACAACTCGCGGTGTAGAGGGGGCGGCACGATGTACTTTGACGCTTGCGGTGAACTGACATATCGATACATGTCGTTCCTCCTTTTGTTTCGTCTTTATTATAGCTAAGAGCATTTTTATCAATTCTCAAGATTTTGTTACTGGGTAATCCGCATGAACCATAAAAAGGCCATGTAGAGATAACTCTACATGGCTTTATTCAAGCAAATTAACACAGGGCTCTAGAAATTAAATTGAGCTTTGGTCAAAATCGTTGCTTTGGTCGGTACCGGTTTGTGAATCTGAATCGTAGCTGCCAGAGTCGTCCGTGAAGTCAACGCCTTGCTCTTGACCACCTGAACTTGTCCAGTCGCTGCTACCAGACTCCATACCTGCCATGTCCGCTTGCTGCTCTTGAGTAGAACCTTGCATGGTGTATTGATCATCGACTTCAACTGCAACAGAACCACTTGCACCGTCTATTGAGCTACCCAACTCGTCGTAACCTTGGAACTGGATCTCGCTAGTCCCTTCATAACCCTCAGGAAGTTCAACCGATACAGGCTGCTCCAAGTTGCCACTGACTGTAAAGCTACCGTCACCGTTATCCAACGCATTACTTACATTCGAGCCCTCAGGTAAGCCGGACATTTCAGCGTAATCAACGGATTCGTTAGCGATCACTTCATCTGGTATTGAGATAGATATAGTATCGCCCGGTGCCGCGGTTACATCTGCTGTGCTGTCTTCAGTTTCAGCATCTTGAGCTTGGTCATCAGCTTGTTGACCCACTTCCACTTGTTGCTCTTCTGTAGCTTGAGCTGCTTGAACTTGTGGTTCATCACTTTGTACTGAATCATCTTCAACTTGGATGCTTACGCTGTGACTTGATACTTCACCGCCGTCGTTAACTTCAACATTCATCGCTAAATTGCCATCGAAGTCTTCGTTCGGCCAGTAAGTCCACTCACCTTCGCCAGATTCCGCAAAGAAGCCAGCATCGTTCGCGTCTGCAACATCGACAACGTTTGCCGTATCGCTAACGCCTAACTCATCCACCAATTGCGATTCTGTGATAGTTAATGAACCATCCCCCGCTAAGGCATAACCTTCACTTGCCGTTGCTTCATCGCCACCTTGAATATCTACGTTGAAAAAGCTCTCGATGCGATTTTCACCATCCGTCGCAATGAAGCCAACTTGAACATCTCCGGTGTAGTTTTCAGCAGGTGTGAATTGATAGTTACCTTGATTATCACTCTCTATCACGCCCTGACCTTCCATCAAGCTTACCGACTCAATGCTCAAACTATCGCCCTCTGCATCGCTCAGGTTCGCTAACATGTCTTCATCAGTAAATGACAAAGTGGCGTCCGCTGACATTTCTGTTGTCGTTATGCTGTTAACTTCTGGTGCTGCATTCTCTTGTAAATCGCCTTCTTTTACGACTACGCCTGTTTGCTCATCATGAAGCACACCATCTTTATCAATCACGTAAGCAATGTCTGCTTCTCCAGTAAAGCCTGGAGCCGGTGTGAAAGTCCATGTGCCATCACCATTGTCGATAATTTCACCTTGGCTACGGTCTGCAAGATGAACCAGTTTCACTTCATCATCACCATCCGCATTCACGTTTTCAGCTAAGCCGATCAGTTCATCAGTTGTTAAGATGATCGCGTCACCCGCTACCGTTTCGAAGTCACCTGAATCGATACCATCTTGGAACGCTTCTGGATCATCGCCGTAATCGACCGTTGTTGCGCTAACGGTGATAAAGAACTCACCACTGAAGTTTTCAGGAGGCGTCATTTGAATGTTTGAGATATCCCATTCGAACAGGTCTATATATTGACCCGGTTCGGTGATCATCACAGTGTTCACACCATCCGTCACTTCGAATCCGACAGGGAAACCGGTCATCACTAGGTTACTTAACGTTTCTGAATCGTCGACTAGACCAACGTTCAGTCCTAGGTGCCCCGTTTCATCTTCACCGAAGACTAACGGACCGTCATGGTCGGTTGTAATAACCGCGCCATCTGCGACTGGACGTACAAACACAGGAACATCAAGAACCGTTTCGAATTCTCCGTCACTTACAACCACTTGTAGATCAGACGTGCCAGAAAAGTCGCCGGTTGGTGTGAATGTCCAAGTTCCATCACCGTTGTCAGTGAGCTCACCGCCATCTTCACCGTCTGCGTTGATGATTCGTGAAACAACCAAGTCTGTAGTATCAATGTCACCGAACAGGTTCATCAAGTCGCCAGCATCGAAGGTGAACGCGCCATCTTCGTTTGTGGTCATCATTGCGTTACCGACATTAAATGGTGCGTCGTTAACTGGAATCACATCTACATTCAGTGAGCCCTCAACCACTTCTTCGCCATCAGTTGCTTGATATCCTAGCTCTACTAAGCCATTAAAGTCTTGAGTAGTGACTAAGTGATACATGCCGTCAGGCTGCTGAGTTAAGGTCGCATTCGCAGGAGATCGAACCGTGATGCTCTCAATACTGATCTCGTCACCATCAAGATCCGTCACTTGATCTGCAATGTAAGCAGGGTCAATCACCATGACTACATCTTCTTCGCCTTGCATTTCAATCGTTGGCGCTTCAGGTGCATCATTCACTGGCGTAACATCGATGTTGCCGTCGACCGAAATTGTCTCTTGGCCATCGCTAACGTTAAACGTCATTGGTACATCGCCATTGAAGTTCTCGTTCGGTGTGAATGACCAAGTACCATCTTCGTTGTCTAACAACTCACCCAAACTAGGGTCGATTTGTAGACCAGAAGCTGACAGCTCATCTGCGGTGTTATCGATATCCGTAGCCTGAGCCAGCAACATATCTTGAGTGATCAAAATGGTGCTGTCTTCTGCTGTAGTGAGTTTCACATCCTCAGATTCAGGCCCATCGTTCACAGCTAGAACTTCAATACCCGCGGTAGTCTGAGCCGTTGCACCGTCGTCATCAATAACCGTCACATCAAGGTTGATGTCGCCGTTAAAGTTTTCGTTTGGAGCGAAGGTGACTGAGCCATCTTCATTTTGAACCAAGATACCGTCGGCACCCGAGTAGCTCACGCTATCAAGCGACACGTCACCGTCCACATCTGAGCTGTTGGCAATCAACTGCTCAGGACTCAATGTGATGGTGCCATCTTCGTTCATTTGGTAAGACGTAGCGCCTGACACTGGTGCATCGTTAACGTCTGTTACCGTTACATCAATGTTTGCATCAACCGTCTCTGTACCGTCAGATACTGAGAAGTCCAGACTTACTTCGCCATTGAAGTTCTCGTTTGGTGCAAAGCTATACGTGCCATCGCCATTGTCGGTAAACACACCCTCTGCGCCAGTGTAAGACACGTCGGCAACTGAAAGCTCATCACCATCAATATCAGAAGCACCCGCTAGCAGTTGCTCGTCTGTAAAGGTAAGTGAACCGTCTTCTTCAATGGTGTAAGCGACATCTTCTACAACTGCGATGTCATTCACTGGATTCACAGTAAGATCGGCCGTTGCAACAACCGTTTCAGTACCATCAGAAAGGTCGAAGCTTAGGTCAATATCGCCGTTGAAGTCCGCATCCGGCGTGATGGTAAATGAACCATCATCGTTGGCCGTCACCGTCGCGTTGTCACCCGCGGTTAAGTTCGCAGCCGTGAGATCATCGCCATCCACATCCGATGCTTGAGCAAGCAGTTGCTCTTGGCTTAGGGTGATTGAACCATCTTCATCCACTGAGTAAGCCAAGTCGCCCGCCACTGGCGCGTCATTAACTGCAATGACTTCAATACCCGCGGTAGTCTGAGCCGTTGCACCGTCGTCATCAATAACCGTCACATCAAGGTTGATGTCGCCGTTAAAGTTTTCGTTTGGTGCGAACGTTACCGAACCATCTTCATTTTGAACCAAGATACCGTCGGCACCCGAGTAGCTCACGCTATCAAGCGACACGTCACCGTCCACATCTGAGCTGTTGGCAATCAACTGCTCAGGGCTCAATGTGATGGTGCCATCTTCGTTCATTTGGTAAGACGTAGCGCCTGACACTGGTGCATCATTAACGTCTGTTACCGTTACGTCGATGTTTGCATCGACTGTCTCAGTGCCGTCAGATACTGAGAAGTCCAGACTTACGTCACCGTTAAAGTTCTCGTTCGGTGCAAAGGTGTAAGTGCCATCGCCATTGTCGGTAAACACACCCTCTGCGCCAGTGTAAGACACGTCGGCAACTGAAAGCTCATCACCATCAATATCAGAAGCACCCGCTAGCAGTTGCTCGTCTGTAAAGGTAAATGAACCGTCTTCTTCAATGGTGTAAGCGACATCTTCAACCACGGCGATGTCATTCACTGGATTCACAGTAAGATCGGCCGTTGCAACAACCGTTTCAGTACCATCAGAAAGGTCGAAGCTTAGGTCAATATCGCCGTTGAAGTCCGCATCCAGCGTGATGGTAAATGAACCATCATCGTTGGCCGTCACCGTCGCGTTGTCACCCGCGGTTAAGTTCGCAGCCGTGAGATCATCGCCATCCACATCCGATGCTTGAGCAAGCAGTTGCTCTTGGCTTAGGGTGATTGAACCATCTTCATCCACTGAGTAAGCCAAGTCACCTGATACTGGTGCGTCGTTGACTGCAATGACTTCAATACCCGCGGTAGTCTGAGCCGTTGCACCGTCGTCATCAATAACCGTCACATCAAGGTTGATGTCGCCGTTAAAGTTTTCGTTTGGAGCGAAGGTGACTGAGCCATCTTCATTTTGAACCAAGATACCGTCGGCACCCGAGTAGCTCACGCTATCAAGCGACACGTCACCGTCCACATCTGAGCTGTTGGCAATCAACTGCTCAGGGCTCAATGTGATGGTGCCATCTTCGTTCATTTGGTAAGACGTAGCGCCTGACACTGGTGCATCATTAACGTCTGTTACCGTTACGTCAATGTTTGCATCAACTGTCTCTGTACCGTCAGATACTGAGAAGTCCAGACTTACTTCGCCATTGAAGTTCTCGTTTGGTGCAAAGCTATACGTGCCATCGCCATTGTCAGTGAACACACCTTCAGCGCCCGTGTACGACACATCCGTGATAGACAGCTCATCACCATCTATATCAGACGCGCCTGCCAGCAGTTGCTCGTCTGTGAAGGTTAACGAGCCGTCTTCTTCAATGGTGTAAGCGACATCTTCTACCACCGCGATGTCATTCACTGGGTTCACCGTGAGGTCAACGCCCGCTTGCACGGTCTCAAGGCCATCAGAGACATCGAAGCTTAGGTCTATATCACCGTTGAAATCAGCATCCGGCGTGATGGTGAATGAACCATCATCGTTGGCCGTCACCGTCGCGTTGTCACCCGCGGTTAAATTGGCAGCCGTTAGATCATCGCCATCCACATCCGATGCTTGGGCAAGCAGTTGCTCTTGGCTTAGGGTGATTGAACCATCTTCATCCACTGAGTAAGCCAAGTCGCCCGCCACTGGCGCGTCATTGACGGCGATAACATCAATACCCGCCGTTGTGGTCGCTGTTGCACCATCGTCATCAATAACCGTCACATCAAGGTTGATGTCGCCGTTAAAGTTTTCGTTTGGTGCGAACGTTACCGAACCATCTTCATTTTGAACCAAGATACCGTCGGCACCCGAGTAGCTCACGCTATCAAGCGACACGTCACCGTCCACATCTGAGCTGTTGGCAATCAACTGCTCAGGGCTCAATGTGATGGTGCCATCTTCGTTCATTTGGTAAGACGTAGCGCCTGACACTGGTGCATCATTAACGTCTGTTACCGTTACGTCAATGTTTGCATCAACCGTCTCTGTACCGTCAGATACTGAGAAGTCCAGACTTACTTCGCCATTGAAGTTCTCGTTTGGTGCAAAGCTATACGTGCCATCGCCATTGTCAGTGAACACACCTTCAGCGCCCGTGTACGACACATCCGTGATAGACAGCTCATCACCATCTATATCAGACGCGCCTGCCAGCAGTTGCTCGTCTGTGAAGGTTAACGAGCCGTCTTCTTCAATGGTGTAAGCGACATCTTCTACCACCGCGATGTCATTCACTGGGTTCACCGTGAGGTCAACGCCCGCTTGCACGGTCTCAAGGCCATCTGAGACATCGAAGTTCAGGTCTATGTCGCCATTGAAGTCCGCATCCGGCGTGATGGTGAATGAACCATCATCGTTGGCCGTCACCGTCGCGTTGTCACCCGCGGTTAAGTTGGCAGCCGTGAGATCATCGCCATCCACATCCGATGCTTGAGCAAGCAGTTGCTCTTGACTCAGCGTGATTGAACCATCTTCATCCACTGAGTAAGCCAAGTCACCTGATACTGGTGCGTCGTTGACTGCGATAACATCTATTCCCGCAGTTGTTTGAGCGGTTGCACCGTCTTCATCTGCAACGGTGACATCTAGACTGACATTACCGTTGAAGTTTTCATTTGGTGCGAAGCTGTAAGTACCATCACCATTGTCAGTGAAGATACCGTCTGCGCCTGAGTAGGAAACGTCGCTAACGGATACATCACCTTCAATATCTGAGCTATTCGCAAGAAGCTGCGCTTCATTGACGGTAATCACGTTATCTTCGTCAACGCTGTAGGTCGTTGAACCTGCAACTGGCAAGTCATTAACAGCAATGACGTCGATACCAGCGGTTGTTTCAGCGGTTGCGCCATCTTCATCCATAACAGAGACATCAAGACTGATGTCACCGTTAAAGTTTTCGTTTGGAGCAAAGGTGTAAGTACCATCACCATTATCAGTGAATACACCATCAGTGCCGCTGTAGCTTACATCGCTGACAAACACCTCCCCTTCAACATCCGAGCTATTTGCTAAAAGTTGTGCATCGCTTAGGGTGATACTGCCGTCTTCTTCAACACTGTAAGTAGTAGAGCCAGCTACCGGTACGTCATTAATTGGAACAACTTGAACATCAATATTCGCCGATACAACATCAGTACCATCACTGACATCGTAAGTTAGGTCGATATTGCCATTGAAGTTTTCGTTTGGAGCGAAAGTGTAAGTACCATCACCGTTATCCGTAAACACACCATCGGTGCCTTCGTAGTTAACAGATTCAACAGAAAGGCCGTCGCCATCGATATCTGTTGTACCAGCCAGTAACTGCTCGTCAGTAAAGGTCAATGAGCCATCTTCATTGATGGTGTAGTCGTGGTCGTAAATAACAGAAAGGTCGTTAACTGCAGTTACGGTGACGTCTAGTTCCGCAGGAGTAACCCCACCGTTACCGTCATCCACGTTATAGCTAATTGAGAATTCACCGTTGAAGTTCTCTTCAGGAGTGATGGTGTAAGTGCCGTCACCATTGTCAGTGATAAGTGCATTCTCGATTGAGACGTCTCCAACACTCGGCTCGTTCCCCCCCGTATCACCAGAGTCGCCACCTTCATCACCCATTAGTAATTCAGAAATATCAATGCCGTTTACATTCGCTAATACTTCTTCTGACGTTGGTAACTCGAATGAGTTTTCACTACCCACATCTTGGCTTGGAACCACAACGCCATTAACGATATCAAATACGTGCCAGTGTTCGCCTGATGGGTTTTCTGGTAGTTCTGGGGTAAAGGTTTCAACTAAGGTATCACCAACAAACACCTGAACTTGCACATCTTCAACACCATCTACATCCCAACTTCTGTTGGTGTAGTTGTGTACTGAATAATGCATGTCAGCATCTTGATAATTTGGAATAGTGATGGTTTCTGGACCATTACCATTCGTATCATCAACATCTTGTTGGACGACATTACCTTCACCAAGGTCGTGGCTCATGTCGCGGTAGTAGATATGGTCTAACTCATTGCCCGTTTCTGTATCGTAAAGCCACAAGTGGTTATCCATATCTTGAGGGCTTTCACCCCATGTGACCACGATACGCATATCTGTTTCTTCGAGTACTTCAGATATTGCCGTCACGCCACCATTGGTATCTTCACCAGCTGGAACAAGGAAACTGCTGGTAATGGAGCCTTCTTGTTCAATAGTAACGCTACCTTGGTCAACAACAGGGCCATTCACGGAATAGTTACCAGATTGGTCTGTTACCGTTGTATATGAGTGACCTGCGTTATCGGTCAGTGTGACGTCTGCACCAACTACTGGGTTACCCGTTTCAGCATCTAGAACCGTTCCTATAACGGTCGTTTCATCGCCCTGCTCTCCAATAATCGCGGTCATATCATCGTCTTCGATATCAGTCGCGAATTGTAAAAGCTCTTCTTGGGTAATGGTGTACGAACCGTCTTCTTCAATGGTTATCGCCACATCAGCAGAGACAATCGGCGCATCGTTAACAGGATCAACCGTTAAGCCTAAGTTAGCCGCAATCGGTGTGTCACCATCGCTGATGCTGTAAGCCACATCAATGTAGCCATTAAAGTTTTCGCTTGGGGTGATTGAGAATGTACCATCACCATTATCGACAATCGTTGCATCGTCACCCACTAAGGTTAAGTCGGAAGCGACAAGGTCGTCGCCCTCAATATCAGCGGCATTCGCAAGTAGCTGCTCCTGTGTGATAGTGATGACGTTGTCTTCATCAACGTTTGCGTAAACATCAGATGTCGTTGGCAAGTCATTGACTGGATTTACCGTTAGGTCGGCGTTCGCCACAATTGACGCAGTGCCGTCCGAAATATCAAAGTTTAGGTCGATATTGCCGTTGAAGTCAGTGCCAGGTGTCACCGTAAAGGTACCATCGCCATTATCAACGACGGTCGCGTTATCGCCTGCACTTAGGTTGCTTGCCGTTAGGTCATCGCCATCTACATCAGCGGCTTGAGCAAGTAATTGCTCTTGGCTTAAGGTGATCGACCCGTCTTCATCAATGCTATATGCCAAGTCACCTGATACCGGAGCATCGTTAACAGGCAGAACATCAATGCTTGCGTTGGTCGCTACGGTTGCGCCTTCTTCGTCAGTAACGACAACATCAAGGCTTACATCGCCATCGAAGTTAGCGTTTGGTGCGAAGCTGAATGTTCCGTCACCATTGTCGGTAAAGATACCGTCTGAGCCTGTGTAAGTAACACTATCAATCGCCACTTCACCTTCGATATCAGAAGCGTTCGCCAACAATTGCTCTGCACTGATGGTAATAACTTCATCTTCGCTGACGGAGTAACTGGTTGAACCAGCGATTGGTGGATCGTTAACCTCAAGTACTGTAACACCTGCGGTGGTCGATTCGGTTGTACCGTCTTCATCGGTAACGACAACATCTAGGCTAACTTCGCCGTTGAAGTTTTCGTTTGGTGAGAAGGTGTAAGTGCCGTCACCATTATCCTCAAAGACACCGTCACTGCCAGTGTAAGTCACGCTATCGACTACCACTTCCCCTTCAATATCTGAAGAGTTCGCGAGCAACTGTTCATTACTGATCGTGATTGAGTTGTCTTCATGCACAGTGTAAGACGTGCTGCCCGCCACTGGTGGATCGTTCTCTGGCGTCACGCTGACATCAATGTTGGCTTGAACCGTATCCGTGCCATCTGACACATCAAAGCTGAAGTTCACATCACCATTGAAGTTTTCGTTTGGTGCGAAGCTGTATGTACCGTCACCATTATCAGTTAGGACACCATCCGCACCGGTGTAAGTCACGCCTTCAACCGATAGGTCATCCCCATCAATGTCAGTCGCACCGGTTAGCAAGTCTTCATCGGTAAAGTTCAAGATACCATCTTCACCAATGCTGAACGTTTGATCTTGTGGCTGTGGTAAATCGTTAACTGGATTCACTGTTAGGTCAGCGGTAGCGACAAGCGTATCTGTACCGTCGTTGATGTCGAACGCAAGGTCAATATCACCATTGAAGTTCGCATCAGGCGTAATGGTAAAGCTACCGTCATCGTTGGCGGTCACCGTTGCATCACCACCAACGGTTAAGTTAGCCGCTGTTAGATCATCCCCTTCAATATCAATAGCTTGAGCAAGTAATTGCTCTTGGCTTAAGGTGATCGACCCGTCTTCTTCAACACTATATGCCAAGTCACCTGATACCGGAGCATCGTTAACAGGCAGTACATCAATGCTTGCTGTGGTTGTTGCGGTTGCGCCATCTTCATCAGTAACAACAACATCAAGGCTGACATCGCCGTCGAAGTTAGCGTTTGGTGCGAAGCTAAATGTGCCGTCACCATTGTCAGTGAAAATACCGTCTGAGCCGACATAATTAACGCTATCAATCGCCACTTCGCCTTCGATATCAGAAGCGTTCGCCAACAATTGCTCTGCACTAATAGTAATAACTTCATCTTCGCTGACTGAGTAACTGGTTGAACCGGCGATTGGTGGATCGTTAACCTCAAGAACGGTAATACCTGCGGTGGTCGCTTCGGTTGCACCCTCTTCATCAGTAACAACAACATCTAGGCTAACTTCGCCATTGAAGTTTGCGTTTGGTGAGAAGGTGTAAGTGCCGTCGCCGTTATCCTCAAAGACACCGTCACTGCCAGTGTAAGTCACGCCATCGACTGCCACTTCCCCTTCAATATCTGAAGAGTTCGCGAGCAACTGTTCATTACTGATCGTGATTGAGTTGTCTTCATGCACAGTGTAAGACGTGCTGCCCGCCACTGGTGGATCGTTCTCTGGCGTCACGCTGACATCAATGTTGGCTTGAACCGTATCCGTGCCATCTGACACATCAAAGCTGAAGTTCACATCACCATTGAAGTTTTCGTTTGGTGCGAAGCTGTATGTACCGTCACCATTATCAGTTAGGACACCATCCGCACCGGTGTAAGTCACGCCTTCAACCGATAGGTCGTCCCCATCAATGTCTGTCGTACCGGTTAGCAAATCTTCATCGGTAAAGTTAAAGATACCATCTTCACCAATGCTGAACGTTTGAGCTTGTGGCTGTGGTAAATCGTTAACTGGATTCACTGTTAGGTCTGCGGTAGCGACGAACGTATCCGTGCCGTCGTTGATGTCGAACGTAAGGTCAATATCACCATTGAAGTTCGCATCAGGCGTAATGGTAAAGCTACCGTCATCGTTTGCAGTAACTATCGCATCACCACCAACGGTTAAGTTAGCCGCTGTTAGGTCATCCCCTTCAATATCACTCGCTTGAGCAAGTAATTGCTCTTGGCTTAAGGTAATTGACCCGTCTTCTTCAACACTATATGCCAAGTCACCAGACACTGGTACATCATTGATAGGAAGAACATCAACCGTAATGTAGGTATCAACTTGAGCACCGTCTTCATCTTGAATGGTCACATCCAGCTGCACTTGGCCGTTGAAATTTTCGTTCGGTGCAAAGCTACATGTGCCATCACCATTGATTGAGAAAATACCGTCTGGGCCGTCGTAGTTGATCTCAACGAGCTCTACGTCACCTTCAATATCTGAAGCATTCAGCAGAATTTGAGACTCATTAAAGGTCAGTACCGAGTCTTCATCGATGGTGTATGACGTTGGACCAGCAACTGGCGGATCGTTCACTTCTAGAACGGTAATGCCTGCTATAGTCGATACGGCGGCATCGTCTTCATCCACAACAACCACATCAAGGCTAACTTCGCCATTGAAGTTCTCGTTTGGAGAAAAGGTATATGTACCGTCACCGTTAATTTCCAGAACACCGTCACTGCCAGTGTAAGTCACGCTATCAATCGCGACTTCGCCTTCGATATCCGAAGAGTTCGCTAGCAATTGTTCGTTACTGATTGTGATGGAGTTGTCTTCATGAACCGTGTAAGACGTGTTACCCGCAACAGGTGGGTCGTTCTCTGGCGTCACGCTGACATCAATGTTAGCGGTTACCGTATCGGTACCATCTGATACATTGAACGAGAAGTTCACATCGCCATTGAAGTTTTCATTTGGTGCGAAGCTGTATGTGCCATCGCCATTATCAGTTAAGACACCATCTGTGCCAGTATACGTTACACCTTCAACACTTAGGTCGTCTCCTTCAATGTCCGTCGCACCTGTTAATAGGTCTTGGTCATTGAAAGTTAACACACCATCTTCGCCGACTGTGAATGTCTGGTCTTGTGCTTCTGGACCATCGTTCACTGGTGAAACCGTTAACTCTAGGTTGGTAGAAACAACATCATCACCATCAGACACATCAAACGTAAAGCTAACATCGCCATTGAAATCAGTATCTGGCGTTAATGTGTACGTACCATCACCGTTATCGGTAATCGTAACGCTCTCATCATCGGTTGCTAAATTCAGAGCCGTCAGCTGGTCGCCATCGAGATCACGAGCATTGGCTAACAAGTCTTCTTGCGTAATGGTGATAGAACCATCTTCTTCTACTGTTGCAGCAACAGGCAGTGCTTCAGGTGCGTGCTCAATGTGCGCGCCTGTCGCGTTAATGTAGATGGTTTGAGAGACCGTTTCAGAATCATCATTCGATAGCTCTGTTGCGGTTGCCGTTACATGAACTTCAAGCTGTTCGTTGAAGTCTTCTGGTAACTGGATTTGTAGTGAATTTTCGATAGCCGTTGTTGGTAAGTTCACCGTACCATCAGGGCCAACCGTCACTTCACCGCTGTAGATTTGGCTATTCACTTCACCCACATCGATTGTGAAGTTGAAATCGGCATAGTCAGCATCACCACCACCATAAAGATCTTCAAACCCATAGACTAGCTCGCCATCTTCATTGACCGTCGTGCGAGTATGTTCGAGGCCATCTTGGTTTAACTGAGAGCTTGAACCGCCATGGAAGATCGCATTACCATTCTCACCTTGAACGACAGTTTCTGTTCCATCGGCACCAATAAAGATAAGCTGAGGATCTACTGTATCCATGTTTGCTGGCGAACCATCTTCAGCACGGAACTCATACTGACCTTCTTGCATCGCGTTAAAGTCGTTGTGCTGATGTCCGTTTGGAATCAAGAACAGGTTGAAGCTTTCACCTTCTGCAACTTGGAAGCTGAATTGATCTTGCCCTGGGACAAGGTCACCGCCACCACCAACTTGTGATGCGTTTTCGTAAACAACTTCAACACCTGTGATGTTTCCATCTTCATCAACTTTGTAGTAACCGGCTGCGTTTTGGTAGCCTGCGGTTTCGCCTTCAAACGTTACTGTGATTTCAGTATCGTTGTAACTGGTGATACCGTTTTCTTGGTCATTCAGAACGCCTTCGTTATCGTATTGGATAACCGAGCCTTCTGGCACACCATCTACCGTTACAGTGAGTGTTTCAGACAAGTCTTGGTCGACAAGTGCCGCAGCAATGTTAAGTTCAACAATACCGCCTGGCTCAACCAGAATAGCTTCATCATCAACGTTAACACCATCTCCATCAGTGATAACTAAGTCAGGCGCATCAGCTACGGCTTCAATGTGAACATTAATGTCTTGTTCAACTTCATCCGTACCGTCTGTAACCGTAAAGCTGAACTGCAGATCACCACTGAAGTGCTCTTCCGGAACAAAGCTGAACGTGCCATCACCGTTATCGGTGACTGTGCCTTCATCGCCAGAGTAATTGATGCTAGTAACGCTAAGGTCATCACCATCAATATCAATCGCACCACTCAACAGATCCTCTTGAGTGAATAGGATGCTGCCATCCTCTTCGATGTGGTACATGCCTGGGGCAACAATTGGAATGTCATTCACCGGATTAACGGTCAATGTCATATCATTAGACGTGCTCAGCTCACCGTCGCTCACCTCATAAGTGAATGCAATATCACCATTGAAGTTCTCTGAAGGTGTCACTGTGTACGTGCCATCACCATTGTCTACAATGCTGGCATTTGGATCATTGGTTTCAAGCGAAGTAGCAAACAGCTCATCGCCATCTTGGTCACTCGCGTTCTGCAACAACATCTCTTGTGTAACCAAAATTGAACCATCTTCGTCGACATCCGCAACCATTGGAGTTGCTTCTGGCGCATCATTGACGAACTCAACTTTCAGGTCGATGTTTGCGGCAACCACATCAGTGCCATCGCTAACGTCAAACGCTAAGTCAACGTTACCGAAGAAGCCCTGCTCTGGTGTTAATGTGTATGTTCCATCGCCGTTGTCTGTGACTTCTACCGTGTCGCTTGCGCTCGTCACATTCACAACTGACAGTTCATCACCTTCAACGTCTGTCGCTTGTGCCAATAGTTCAGCTTCGGTAATGGTAATGGCTTGACCGTCTTCCGTCGTGAAAGACATGTCCGGCACATCTGGAGCATCATTGATTGGATTCACGGTTAGGTTAAGGTCGGCTGCGACAGTCTCAATTGCGTCAGTAACATCGTAGGTAAACTCAATCTCACCAAAGAAGTCTGCACTTGGTGTGATGGTGAAGCTACCGTCTGAGTTTTCTGCGATAACGGCATTGGGATCATTGGTCGCTAAGTTAACCGCTTGAAGGTTATCACCATCGATATCCGTTGCGTTTGCTAACAAGTCTTCTTGCGTAATGGTAATTGAACCATCTTCATCAACAGCCGCTTCAATTGGACCGCTAACTTCAGGGCCTTCGTTGACAATTTCAACATCGACTGTAGCAGTGCTTGGTGCACTTGCTTGACCATCACTGATATCGAAGGTCAGATTCACTTCACCAGAGAAGTTCTCTGTAGGTTCGAAAGTAAATGTGTTGTCGCCATTATCCGTCAGCGTACCTTGCGTTTGGTCTGCAAGTAATAGGTTTTCGACATGAAGAATGTCGCCATCGACATCGGTAGCACCAGACAATAGATCTTTCGCTTCGATGATCATAGAGCCGTTTTCAAGCATTTGGGTGTGTAATGGTTCGCCCGGAACCGGCACATCATTGACCGGCACAACCGTTAGGTCTAGGTGCGTTGCCACTTCATCGGTGCCATCGAAGACTTTGTAGTCGATGTCGATTTCACCATTGAAGTTTTCATTCGGCATGAAGGTAAATGTACCATCGCCGTTGTCGATTAGGTCACCATCATCACCACCGTAAGTGATGTCAGAAATAGACAGCGCATCGCCTTCAACGTCTGTGGTGTTCACCAGTAAATCATCAGCACTGAACGTGATACCTTGATCTTCGTCTGTCGATAGGACAATTGGGCCAGAAACGATTGGCGCATCATTTACTGATTCGAAGTTGATGTTGATGATGTTGCTGTCTGTAAGCTCACCATCGGTAACTTGGTAACCAAGTTCGATTTCACCATGAAAGTTTTCACCTGGTGTTACTGTCCAAGTGCCATCACCATTATCGGTGAGTGTTGCATGCTCTGAGTTTTCACCCACCAGCTCAAGGTTTTGAATATCAAGATCATCGCCATCAATGTCTGATGCCTGTGCCAGTAGCTGCTCTTCGGTAATCACAACAGAAGCAAACTGAGCAGAACCTTCAGTGTCAACCGTGATATTCGGAAGATCAGCCGTTAGCTCGATTTCGCTGTCACCGGCATGGATGTTCAACTCAACCGTTTCCGTGATTTCAGAGCCGTCTACGCCAATCGAAGTAAACACAGCCTCATCAGGACAAGTTTGTGACACTGTCATGTTTTGAACCACGTAAGTACCATTGCCTTGTACTGTACCGAGCTCAAAGTAAGACACTGGCTCGCTTGTGGTCAGGGTATAATCCGTTTCGTAATTACTGCGATCTTCTTTGTGATAAGTCATCGAGTCGATTAACTCGCCATCATCATTGAAAGCGCGAATTTCTACTTCAGTAAAGTGACGCGACTCTTCCATGAACCAGCCACCCAAACCATCTAAGTGGAAGCTGATTTCGTTGATGTCTTGACCTTCAACCGAAACAGTCAATTTTTCATCACCACTTAGGCCTTGACGGTCGGTATCACCGATCCCATGACCAATGTGGGTATTGCCATTCCATGCACCAAGAGGTTCATCATTACTTTGAACCGTGACCGTTAAGTCACCATCCGAGAATTCACGAGTATATGGGTCCACTTCTGTGCCCCAGTCGTCTACGCTCGCATTATCGTCAAACGTACCGATTTGCGTGGTATGTGTGCCCTCAGCTAACGCGCCTTCACTTGGAACAAAGCGTACTTCTGTATCTGCAGGAACTTCTTGTCCCACTTCCAGTACCACCCATTCGTCATTGACATTCGCTTCAATGATGCCGTTTTCTGGCGCTTGATCTAAACGCAGTGCAGGTTCTTCACGAAGCGTCACACCAACCGTTTGGTCTTCTTGCGCTTGGATAAAGATCTCTTCGCCCGCTTCTGGCGCATCATTAACTGGATTAACCGTTAGGTCGAGTGTCGTCAGAACTTCATTCTCACCATCACTGATGCTGTATGTGAAGTCCAACTCGCCATTGAAGTTTTCTGTGTGCGTGATGGTGAATGAACCATCGTCATTCGCAACAATTGTCGCGTCTGGATCGTTGGTTTGTAGGTTAGTTGCCGTTAACTCATCACCTTCAATATCAGTTGCATTTGCAAGCAGCTGCTCTTGAGTAAGAGTGATGGAATTATCTTCGTCGACCTCTGCCTGAATGCCCGAAGTTTCAGGCCCATCATTCACAGCAATAACATCGATGCCAGCGGTTGTTGTTGCTGTTGCACCGTCTTCATCAACGACAACTACGTCTAATGAAATATCACCATCGAAGTTTTCATTTGGCGTAAAGGTGTAGGTGCCATTGCCGTTATCAACGAACGAACCGTCGTCACCAGCGTAAGTAACACTCGATAGAGCAACATCACCCTCTATATCTGAAGAGTTCGCTAATAACTGTTCATCACTGATCGTGATTTGGCCATCTTCTTGAACTGTGTAAGACGTTGAGCCCGCAACTGGTGGATCATTCTCAGGCGTTACGCTGACATCAATAACAGCAGCCGTTGAGCCTGTGCCATCAGAAACATCGAATGAGAATTGAACATCGCCATTGAAGTTCTCGTTTGGTGCAAAGCTGTATGTGCCGTCGCCATTATCGCTAAGAACACCATCTGCACCTGTGTAGAGCACGTTTTCAATCGACAGTTCATCACCATCAATATCTGACGCGCCTGCAAGTAGGTCAGCATCGGTAAAGAGTAACGTACCGTCTTCTTCTATCGTGAACTGTTGATCTTGCGCTTGTGGCAAGTCATTCAGTGGATTAACTGTGATATCTAGACCAACTTGAACCTCACCACCATCGTTATCGATGATGTCGAAGTTCAGGTCTAGGTCACCGTTGTAGTCTGCGTCTGGTGTAATGGTGTAGCTGCCATCGTCGTTTTGTTGGATGGTCGCGTTTTCGTCGTTCGACAGGTTAATAGCTTCTAGGTTTTCGCTATCAATATCTCCGGCACGTGCTAGCAATTGCTCTTGACTTAGCGTGATGGAGCTGTCTTCATTGATGGTGTAAGCCAAATCGCCCGATACTGGCGCATCATTGATTGGCAATACATCAACGTTAATCTGTGTTTCAACGGTTGCGCCATCTTCATCTTGAATGGTCACACCCAGTTGAACCTGACCATTGAAGTTTTCATTGGGTGCAAAGCTGCATGTACCATCACCATTCACAGTGAAGATACCGTCTGATCCATTGTAGTTAATGCCAACTAGCTCTACATCGCCTTCTACATCCGAAGCATTCACAAGAATCTGAGATTCACTGAATGTCAGTACCGAATCTTCGTCAATGGTGTATGAAGTTGGGCCCACAACCGGTGGATCATTCACTTCTAGAACGGTGATGCCCGCAGTGGTTTCATCAATCGAACCGTCTTCATCGGCAACAATCAAATCAAGGCTGATATCGCCACTGAAGTTTTCATTAGGAAGGAAGGTGTAACTGCCGTCACCATTATCTTGGAACACACCATCGGTGCCACTGTAGGTCACGCTATCAACCGATACCGCACCTTCAACGTCAGAAGAGTTTGCTAACAATTGCTCATCAGAAATGGTGATGGCGTTGTCTTCGTTGACCATGTACGAGGTTGAACCTGCAACGGGTGGATCGTTCTCAGGCGTCACAGTCACATCAATGTTAGCGCTGACCGTTTCTGTACCATCAGACACATCGAAACTGAAGTTCACATCACCATTGAAGTTTTCATTTGGCGCAAAGGTATAAGTACCATCACCGTGGTCGGTCAGTACGCCATCACCACCTGTATAGCTAATACCTTCAACGGTTAAGTCGTCGCCATCAATATCGGTGGCACCGGTAAGTAGCTCGGCATTTGTAAATTGAAGCGTACCGTCTTCTGCGATACTGAATTGTTGGTCTTGAGGAACCGGCAAGTCATTAACTGGGTTAACCGTAAGATCAGCGGTTGCTTGAACCGTGTCAGTACCATCAGTGATGTTGAATTGAATATCAATGTCACCATTGAAGTTCGCATCTGGAACGATGGTAAAGCTACCATCATCATTGGCGGTTACTGTTGCGTTACCATCTACCGTTAAGTCGCTTGCGGTTAGATCTTCGCCTTCAACATCGGACGCTTGAGACAACAGCTGATCTTGGCTCAGTGTGATTGAACCATCTTCGTTAACGTTGTAAGCCAAATCACCGGTTATTGGCGCATCATTGATTGGCAATACGTCAACATTGATGACGGTTTCAACCTCTGCACCATCTTCATCACGAATGGTCACATCAAGCTGAACTTGGCCATTAAAGTTCTCATTCGGAGCGAAGCTACAAGTGCCATCACCATTTACTGAGAAGATACCATCAGGGCCATCGTAGCTAATACCAACAAGCTCAACATCCCCTTCTACATCTGAGGCATTAAGCAACACTTGAGACTCACTGAAGGTCATCACTGAGTCTTCATCAATGGTGTACGACGTTGAGCCTGCAACCGGCGGATCGTTCACTTCAAGAACATTGACACCCGCGGTCGTCGCGTCAGTCGCACCATCTTCATCAGCAACAACCACATCCAGTGCAATTTCACCGCTGAAGTTCTCATTTGGTGAGAAGGTGTAAGTGCCGTTACCATTGATTTCGAGGACACCGTCGCTACCAGAGTAAGTCACGCTGTCTATCGATACATCACCTTCAATATCTGAAGATGTTGCCAATAGTTGTGCATCAGAAATGGTAATCGAATTGTCTTCATTCACCGTGTAAGACGTTGAGCCCGCAACAGGCGGATCGTTCTCAGGAGTCACGCTAACATCAATGTTTGCAGACACGGTATCGGTACCGTCTGACACATCGAAGCTAAAGCTCACATCACCATTGAAGTTTTCGTTTGGCGCAAAGCTATATGATCCCTCACCCAAGTCAGTCAATACGCCATCAGTGCCTTCATAGGTGATGCCCTCAACCGTCAGGTTATCACCTTCAACGTCTGTCGCGCCTGTAAGCAGATCCGCGTCTGTGAACAGTAAAGTACCGTCTTCTGCAATACTGAGCTGTTGATCTTGAGGTACTGGCAGGTCATTTACTGGGTTAACGGTTAGGTCTGCAGAAGCTTGAACCGTGTTAGTGCCATCAGAGATATCGAAGCTGATATCGATGTCGCCATTGAAGTTCTCATCTGGCGTAATCGTGAAGCTGCCATCGTCGTTAGCAACGACTGTTGCATCACCGCCCACAGTTAGCCCGCTCGCTGTCAGGTCATCGCCTTCCACATCAGATGCTTGCGATAACAGTTGCTCTTGGCTCAAACGGATCGAACCGTCTTCGTCGACTGAGTACGCTAGATCGCCCGACACAGGGGCATCATCCACCGCCGTTACGCTGACATCGATGTTGGCTGAGACTGTATCGGTACCGTCAGACACCTCAAAACCGAAGTTGACGTCGCCATTAAAGTTCTCGTTTGGCGCAAAGGTGTACGTACCATTCCCGTTATCGGTAAGAATGCCGTCGCCACCATCGTAAGTGATACCTTCAACGGTTAGGTTATCGCCTTCAATATCTGTAGCGCCTGTTAATAGGTCTGCATCAGTGAAGATGAGTGTGCCATCTTCTTCCACGCTGAATTGTTGATCTTGAGGTACTGGCAGGTCATTTACTGGGTTAACGATTAGGTCTGCAGAAGCTTGAACCGTGTTAGTGCCATCAGAGATATCGAAGCTGATATCGATGTCGCCATTGAAGTTCTCATCTGGCGTAATCGTGAAACTGCCGTCGTCGTTTGCAACGACTGTTGCATCACCACCAACCGTTAGGTCGCTAGCAGTAAGGTCATCACCTTCCACGTCAGATGCTTGCGATAGAAGCTGCTCTTGACTTAGGCGGATCGAACCATCTTCGTCAATTGAGTACGCTAGGTCGCCAGACACTGGCGCATCATCAACGGCAGTTACGCTTACGTCGATGTTGGCAGAGACTGTATCGGTGCCATCTGATACATCAAAACCGAAGTTTACGTCACCATTGAAGTTTTCATTCGGAGCGAAGGTGTAAGTACTATTACCGTTATCGGTAAGAATACCGTCGCCACCATCGTAGGTCACACCTTCAACTGTTAGGTTGTCACCTTCAATATCTGTAGCACCTGTTAATAGGTCTGCATCGGTGAAGATTAACGTGCCATCTTCTTCCACGCTGAACTGTTGATCTTGAGGGACTGGCAGGTCATTAACTGGGTTAACAGTTAGGTCTGCGGAAGCTTGAACCGTATTGGTACCATCAGAGATATCGAAGCTGATATCGATGTCACCATTGAAGTTTTCATCTGGCGTAATCGTGAAGCTGCCGTCATCGTTCTGAGTAACGGTTGCATCACCGTCGACCGTTAAGTCGCTTGCTGTTAGATCATCACCTTCCACATCTGATGCTTGAGAAAGCAATTGCTCTTGGCTTAGGCGGATAGAACCGTCTTCGTCAATTGAGTACGCTAGGTCGCCAGACACTGGTGCATCATCGACTGCTGTTACGCTTACGTCGATGTTTGCTGATACTGTATCGGTACCGTCAGAGACATCGAAGCCGAAGTTTACGTCGCCATTGAAGTTTTCATTTGGAGCGAAGGTGTACGTACCACTACCGTTGTCGGTCAAGATGCCGTCACCGCCATCGTAAGTCACACCTTCAACCGTTAGGTTGTCCCCTTCAATATCTGTTGCGCCGGTTAATAGGTCAGCATCTGTGAAGATTAACGTGCCGTCTTCTTCAACGCTGAACTGTTGATCTTGAGGCACTGGCAGGTCATTAACTGGGTTAACGGTTAGGTCTGCTGATGCTTGAACGGTATTGGTGCCATCTGAGATATCAAAGCTGATATCGATGTCACCATTGAAGTTCTCATCTGGCGTAATCGTAAAGCTGCCATCGTCGTTGGCTACAACCGTTGCATCACCGTCAACCGTTAGGCCGCTAGCAGTAAGGTCATCGCCTTCAACATCAGATGCTTGTGATAACAGTTGCTCTTGGCTTAGGCGAATCGAACCGTCTTCATCGACTGAGTATGCTAAGTCACCTGATACAGGCGCATCATCAACTGCAGTTACGCTTACGTCGATGTTTGCAGAGACTGTATCGGTGCCATCTGATACATCAAAACCGAAGTTTACGTCACCATTGAAGTTCTCGTTTGGCGCAAAGGTGTATGTGCCGTTACCGTTATCGGTAAGGATACCGTCACCGCCATCGTAGGTAACACCTTCAACCGTTAAATTGTCACCTTCGATGTCAGTAGCACCGGTTAATAGGTCGGCATCGGTAAAGATGAGGGTGCCGTCTTCTTCTATTTCAAACGTTTTGTCTTCTGGTACAGGCGCGTCGTTGATAGGACGAACCGTTAGATCAATTGCGCTGCTTATTGTTTCTTGTCCGTCACTGATATCAAAAGTTAGGTCAAGTTCGCCATTGAAATCAGCGGAAGGAACCACCGTGAAAGTACCGTCGCCATTTTCTTGAACCGTTGCATCTGCGCCGACTTGAACATTTGAAGCAACCAGCTCATCACCATCAACATCACTTGCGTATTCGAGTAATTGTTCTTGAGTGAATGTTATGGATCCATCTTCATCCATAATGTAAGCCAGATTTTGTTCAGCTTCTGGTGCATCATTTTCGCTTTCCACTTTGATTTTAAACGTTTCATTTACCGTCTCTGAATCAAAGTCATCTTCTACTTCACTGATGGTTTCTTCGTCAGAAGCTTCAACGTCAACGGCAAATGTCTCTTCTACCGTTTGTGAATCTAAATCATCGCCCGTTTGCTGCTCATCAGATTCCGAAGCCTCCGCGCTAGGCGCCGCTGATGTTCTTGCGGCTTGGCCTTGGTCTTCATTACCTTCGGCATCTGAACCGCCTTCAGAAGCGGCAGCGTTTTCGCCACCGACAGCTTGAGCGCCGGCACCTGAACCACCTCCACTACCCGAGGCATCATCCGAACTGGCATCAGAAGCGGCACCACCAACTACATTAGATTGGGCATCATCTGAACCTTCGTCACTTTCTGGCGTCTCTTCTTCTGCAGCACCACCAGAAGCCGAGGCCTCTTCTTCATTACCTGCGCCACTTGGATTATCTTCCAACGCTTGGTTAACTTCGTCTGCTGCGTCCGTGTTTTCAGCACCTGTCGCTATCGTCGTCGCAATCGTGTTCTGTTGGTTTTGTTGATTCTGCTGCTGGGAGGGCGTACCCGCGTCGTTCGTGTCCGTCTGCTCTACCGCGTCATTGAGATCTTCATTTTGGTTGTTTTGGTTATTTTCGCCTGCCATTACAGCCTCCGTTGCTACTAGCTAACTAATCGTATTTAGAGGCATTAAAGGACACCATTTTAGAAAACCAAGTTTTTATACAACAATTTTCATAATTTCTAGGCGAGAATAATCAAAAAAAATTGAAAAGCACCTTCGAATATCCTTAGTTATTGTCATTAAAGCAATTTAGGCAGTGGAATGATGATAGACATGACAAATTTATTGCGTTCAATCAAGAACAACCACAAAGGGCTGCAATTGCTATTAAGCGAATTTTGTAAGGATTTCTCAGACGCTGCCATAAATATAGAGACGCTTCACAAAGGTAATCATTTCGATGAACTCAACTGCTACTCAAAAAAATTGAAGGCGATACTAATTTTACTTTGTGACCAAGATCTTCCCCCCCAAATGGCAAAGTTGGAGTATTTGAGTAAACACCACTTTCCTGTTCCGGAAGAACTTTTGGAAGATGTCAAAACCGAACTACAAAATGTCAATCAACAGATCAAGCATTTGTTAGATATGAAGGACGTAGTAGATGACAAATAACCGAGGCAGTCATGAGTAATAACCAAATAGAGCACCACCTCAGAAAAGCACTGGTTTCTAACAACGATGCTTCTAAGGTCACAGCGGACGACACCATAGTGCTTGCTAGTGCTATGACCAGCGTTCACAAAACGTTGCTCATCATCTTTCTTCTCGCTTTAGTTGCTATCGCTGTAGCGTCACAGGCACGCATCGATATTGTCGTTTCTTTGCGTGGAGAGTTGTTGTTGGAATCTGACGTTGAGAAGGTCCAGCACTTAGAAGGAGGTATTCTAGAAGAGTTGCTAGTAAGAAAAGGTGAAGTCGTTTACGAGGGGCAGCCTATCGCGAGAATACGCTCTCTTGATCGTAATACCCAACTCGATACGGTTAATACAGAAATCATTCAGCTAGAGCTAGACAAAATTCGCTATGAGAGTTTACGAGACATGAAGAAGCCAAACTTTACTGCTTTCACTGAAAAATATCCTGATCAGGTTCAAGTAAACATGAATACGTGGCAACAAGAATTCTCAAAAAACCGCTCTAATGAAGAGCTCATCACTCACGATATTAAGCATAAAAACTCTCTAATAAGTTCGATGTTAAAACGTAGAAAGAGCTCAGAGAACCAGCTTTCTCTGATTCGTAAACAACTCAACATCAAAAATACACTTTATAAAGAAGAGATGGCCTCATACGTTGATGTCCTCAATATGAAAGTACAAGAATCCAACATGGTACGTGAGATTGAAAACCTTGATGAGTCAGTCATGAATGAGCGTTTTCAGCTCGATAAACTAGAAAAGCAACACCGAGATTTGGTTGAAAATAGAAATTCAGAATATCAAGCACAAATTATTCAAGTGAATAAAGACCTTAAGCTAAAACGAATCTTACAACCACAACATTCCGATAAAGTTGATCGCCTTATTGTCTATTCTCCGGTCGATGGCGTAGTCGACAAGCTACACTTCAACTTTCGCTCTGCAGTGATTCCGCCAGGCGAAAGCATTGCCGACATTGCACCGATCAATAACTCGCTACACGGAGAAGCAAAGATCCCACGTAAAGACATGGGATTTGTTGAAATTGGCCAAGCAGTGAAAGTAAAAATGGACACTTATAACTTCGCCAAGTATGGCTTTGTTGAGGGGACCATTGCCTCAATCAGTCGTTCATCATACGAAGAAGAGGATGCCGAATTCTATTTAGCAGAGATTGAAATTGACCAAAATTTTCTTGAGCGAGGAGGCACTCAATACAAGTTATCACCTTATATGGAATTTACCGCCGATGTGAAAACAGGGTCACGTCGTGTGATCGAATATGCAGCAAAACCCGTGATGTCTGCCATCGAAGATGCGTTCGATGAGAGGTAATCAATGAGCGGAAAACCTTCATACAACATTTCCGTTCCAGCTCTACGCCTTAGCATATTGTTTAGTGTGGTATTAACCGCGCTCGCTTTCTATTTGTACTTTTCTTGGTCGAAAATAGACTCAGTCGCTCAAGTGCAAAGCGCCCCACTTCTAATAAAGGCTCAAGAACTCAACCAGACTATAGAACTTGATATCCAAACCCTCCAACGTTGTTTAAGAGCCAACAATTGCAGCAATGATTTGAATCTATCAACCTTAAAAAGCGAAATAGATGAGTTTAGGTCTTTAGCCTCTTTGAACAAAACCGAATTCAGCTTGGTTGGTGCGACCGAATATACCCAAATGGAATTAGCTATTAATCGCTTTGTCGATAGTTCTAAAAAACGTAATGACATGCTGCACTTATACCTTTCACTCACTAACAGCTACCTGCAAATGGATGACAACTATCGCAACATGTTTAATAAACACGCGAGCGACTTGATGTCAGAAAAGAACAAGTTCTTTGTGTGGTTGTTTATGATAGCCGTAATCTTGGCTGTTATTATCGTTATTTCTAACTCAGCAGCTATGTTGAAACTGAAAAAATCCAGCTCAAACGAACGAGAAATAGACTGTGAATTCGATGACTTATACCAAGAACTCAAGCAGTTAGATTTAAAAAGACTTGAAGAGCTTCTTAACGAAGTGAGCATCAACCCCAAACAACGTCAGATCTACTCTCACCTCAAATTGGTATTCAGTAAATTAGAAGACCAAAAGCGCAATAACGATCTCTACAAGCAACTGTATGCCCTAATAGGATATGAAATTCGCGGAATAACCAATACTATCAATGGTGGCGTGCAATACCTAGTTCAAGAAACAGATGAGAGCGGCGTGTTAATGGCGAAGGATATTACGTCTGCTTCCAATACACTATCAGAGCTTGCTGAAAACTATAACCGATTGATTTCTCAAGGCTCAGAGAGTAAATCTAAAGAATTCTCGCTTTTGAGCGTGCTGTCTGAATTGATGATTCATATCAGTGCGAAAGTTCAGCGTAATGAAAGCCAACTCGACTGTCTTATTTCTGATAATTTACCAAATCGCGTTGAAGGTCAATCCACCAGCTTATTCTGGATACTTTTCTTGCAGCTTTCTAACGCTATTCAGCTCAAAGCTAACAAAAAATTGTTTGTAACGATTGAATCTGGTGCGGCTTCTAATATGGAAAATACGCGCGTCACCATCAACCTTAATTTCCTCTCAACACTTGATGTATTTGTTGCCAAACTAAATACACTCCATTGGAGTGATCACAAAGACCACACTTCCAATACAGATGACTTAGCAAAGAGCATTTTAAAAGATTACGGATACTACGAAAGCCGCTGGTTCCAATCAGGCAATCAAGAGCGTTTTCAAGTAGAACTTGACCTTAAGGCTAAAAGCTTCCACACGGAGAAAACTCGTTTCGACGGTAAGCGTTTGATGCTCTGCGCAAATACTCAAATTCGTATTGATGTCATAAGAAAAATGCTCTCCAATTTGGGGCTCGATATCACCGAGATTCGCACTGCTAGTGAACTATTTTCAGCAGCGAAAACCTTCGGTGAATACGATGCAATAATGCTGACCGATACATTTGAACCCAATAAGCTTTCATCGCTCTGTAAAACAGTTAAATCACAGCTCAAGAATCACCCGAATACCAAGTTGTTGTTGTCCGTAACCAACACACAACACGCGCAAGAGTGCCACAGCTTCGTCGATAAAATCATAAACTCACCAGCTATTCCTTACGAGTTTATTCCTAACTTACTTTCCATTATGGAAGCGGAAGCCTCGGAAGGACAAATGGAAAACAGCTCATTCCTGATCGTCGAGGATGACCGAGTTCAACAGATCTTACTTAAGCGTATTTTGACCAAACAAGAGTACGAAGCAGACACTGTTGGTGACGGTGCCGACGCCGTAAAACACTTCATGAATCAACGTTCCGACATTATTTTTATGGATTGCATCATGCCAGGAATGGGCGGTATAGAGGCAACACAGCGTATTCGACAGTTTGAAAAAAATAAAGAGAGAAAACCTTGCACCATTATAGGTGCAACCGCATTGACCAGCAGTAACGAACACCAGGCTTGTATTGAAGCCGGAATGGATTACGTGATCAGCAAACCTTACAAAAGCGACGAAATCATCAAGGTGATCAACAAATATGTGGCGGTACAGAAACTTAACTAGCAGCATCATGGCTGCGCTTGCATTAAGTACTACACCTTCAGCATCGGCGACGTCCCTGCTTGAGGCAGTAGAACTCGGCCTGCAAAACAGCCTTTCACTTCGCGCGAGTAATAAAGGAGTCGAAGAGAACGAATACAACATTGGTATCAGCCGCTCTAAGTTCCTCCCTTCGCTTAATGGCGCAGCCGATACCACATGGAATGAAAATGAGACCTTATTGCGGAGCGTGCCCGATGAGACCTCAAGCTACAACTCGAACAGCTACAGCCTTTCCCTTTCCCAGTCAATATTCAATCTTGGCGATTTTTTTAAGTATGGAACGGCAAAGCTCGACTTCAACATTGAAGAGATTAAACACGAGAACAAAATCCAAGACACCATCTCAGAAGTCGGCTCTCAATATTTTGAGTACTTGAAAAACAACGCCCAGATAAAAGCAACAAAGGTTGAGCTTAAATCATCTCAGGCTCGTGAACATCAGATGCAACGTAACGTGGAACTAGGCAACACAGCTGCCAGTGAATTATACGAAGTGATTGCACAAAAAGAAGGGGTGGCAAATCGATTAAGAACATTACAAAAAGATCGCCAAGTCATTCTCAATGGCCTATCGATTCAGATTCAATACCCTATTACTCCGTCGCAAGACATATACGAAAGCGTGCCTTTAAAAGAGATCAACGAAACCGAACAACGCACGATCATGGATCAGGCGTTAAAGCTCAATAACGACTTGTTGGTAGCAAGGAAAAACGTCGAGAGAAGCCGTAGAAGCTTAAAAGAGAGCGGTTCGAATTTCTTACCGACCGTGTCGCTTTCAGCCAGCTATCGACACGATGACGCCAATAATTACGATAAGACTGACATAACAGCGACAGGCGAAAGTAACTCAACCAGTGTTGGCTTAAACCTCGCCGTGCCTATCTTGTCCGGTGGATCTGATTACTATGGCTATCAAAAATCATCGACGGCCATCGAACGTACTGAGCTGCTTTACCAAGATTCGCTTTACACCACACGTAACAGTGTGAATACATCAGTGCTCAACATTAACGATTTCTCGCAGTCTATAAGCAGTTACGAAAACATCATTCGCGCCAACTACGCCTCTTATAAAGGGATCCAAAGAGCCTACCAATTAGGCACGCGCACCATCACCGATTTGCTGGCGGCGGAAAGTAAACTGTTCAGCGCGTTAAGAGACTACGAAAGCGCACGATACGACTACATCATCGAGACCATCAAGCTTGAGCAAATTAAGGGCATACTCTCGATTCAATCTATCGAAAGCGTGATGCAATTGATGAGTGATATTGAAGATCAAGACAGTCAAGAATTAGTGCCTAAACACCTTCTCTCAGCTTCGTCCTTGAAGAAAGGAGATCGTAATGCAAACTAAACAATTTTCTCAAAAGATCAACATGGCAGACAAGTGTTATCTGACTTTCTCCACGATAATTTCCACCCTATTTGGGTTAGTTTTGCCCTTCTCTATTCTGATTATTTTCGACCGTGTTTTACCCAATCAAGCACAAAACACTCTGTTCTTATTATTCGCTATTATCTTGATTTCTATCTTCCTCGATTACCATCTCAAGAATCAGGAAGAGAAGATCTCATCTGTCATCATGAGGCAATTTGAGACCAACTTAACTAACAAGGTTTTTCAATCCATCTGTTTGGCTGAGATTTCCAAATACCGCCGCTTAGAACCCGGTGAGTACCTCGAACGCATCTCTACTATTCCTGAACTTAAAACCTTCTTTGGCGGAGAGTCTGTTCGAGCTCTAATTAACCTAGCAGTTAGCTTATTAACCATCATAATAATTGGGCTAATCAACATATGGGCGGGCGTTACTCTTCTAATAGCCTCAGTTATTTTGGCTATTTTCGCATTTAGCCTCTCTAAACAAAAGATTAGTAGCCTGCAAAATAAATCCGATATCGAAGGCTTAACCACATCAAAAATCATAGAAATCATCTCTAGCCCACTGGATATCAAAGCGCGAAACATGGAATACCGCGTCGAAAGCTTGATGACACAAATGGTCGAAGAGCGCGAAGTCGAAAACATCAAATATGAGCAAATTGAATCTAATTTCGGGTTGATATTGGCACTGATCCAACAGCTCTCCATCGCCTGTGTTGTTGTGGTGTTGGCAATGGCGGTTATCAACATGGAATCAAGCCAAGGGATCATGGCTGCAATCATCATGCTAACCAACCGTTACTTTGCCCCCTACCAACAAGTAATGCGTACCGCTAGCCGTTGGGAACTAAATAAACTTCATATACAACGTATCGCGGAACTGCTTGAACTGACGGCTTCAGTAGAACATCAACATGAAACAACAGAAGTGGAACGCATTTCAGTCAAGTACTCTGACAAGCAACGTATCGAATTCGAGCGTGGTCAAGCCTATTTGCTCACGGGGAAAAGTGGTGCAGGTAAGACCCACCTCGCCAACTGTATTACGAGACAAAGCAGCGATGACCATCTGGCAATTATGATCAACGACACGCCTCTGAGTGACATTAACTACAACGTTTGGCGTAACAGCGTGTTGATGGTCGATAAAACGAGCTCGTTCGTAGAAGGTACCATTATTGATAACCTCACCTGTTTCCGACCAAGCCTGAATAACACGGCTTTCGCACTGTGTGAAACCATGAACATCAAGACACAAATCGATGCTCTTCCCGCCGGATTTTACACCGAACTTAAAGGTCACATGCGCAACCCATTCTCACGCCAAGTTGGTTATGCTCTGTTACTCGTCCGCGCCCTGCTCGCTAGCAAGCGCGTATTAATATTCGACGATATCGATTGTGTCTTTGACGATGAATTTGCCCGAGTGGTGCTGAGCAGTACTGCTTATCGTTCTAATGACAAGATCTTGATCATTGCCAGCAATAAAATGGACAAGCTTAACCACCGCCTCAAACGTGTCAAACTGACGGGAGGTAATCAATGAGTATTCTCGTTGACTTCAACAATGTATCGCAGCGTGTATTGGACTTTGAAGCAATCGGATATAACGAACGCTACAATCAGTCACCTCTGATTCGTGGATTAGCTTACGCATTGATAGCGCTTGAATGGGAAGGTACGCCTGCTATCCTCAGTGATGCGTTTATGCCAAAACCAAAAGACAGCGACAGCTTTACCGCAACCATAGAGCGTCTTGGATACCGTTGTGATGCCACTAAGCTTAAAACACTCGAAAATATCGATAAGCACCCTAATCCAAGCTTTATTGAGATAGAAAACCTCAACGCCATCTTTTTGGGAACAAAGGATGGAAAATTGCTGCTGTTTGATTACACGAACAACAACACCATTGAGTATCCAATGTGTAATAAGCCATGCTTGTTGATTTCTATTAGCGAGTACTCTCGTCTATTTCGCGAACCACCACCAGAATCTCAAGATAGAAGTCATTGGATCAAATATGCTTTCTATCGCTATAACAATGAATTCAAGAGCTTAATAATTTTGAGCTTCTTCATCAGCGTACTTGGGGCATTACAACCTTTCTTTATTATGAGTGTGTATAATTTTGCGCTCACGTCTAGTTCTCAAGTAACACTCTACTGGCTGACCTTATTTGCTATTATTGTTGGCTTCTCTGAATACTTTTTTAAGAAAATGCGGGTCAATATCATTGCCACTTCCGGTAAAGATCTCGCGATGCACATATCCCAAGCCGTTATATCAAAGCTTCTATGGTTGCCCTACGCTATGACATCAACCGCTGGGGTTTCGTCTCAGTTGGCTCGCTTAAAAGATATCGACACCTTCCGACGATTGGTAACGGCAGAATCGACCCTCAGCTACTTTGACATGCCATTCGTGATTGTATTTATCATCGCGATAGCTCTGATGTCTGGCACGGCAGCACTGGTAGTAATGGCCGGCTTAGTCGTAATGTTGGTATTCTGTGCGTACTCTCGCTATATCTACTCACAAGCCACATCCAAAAGCTCTCGTGCCAATGCGATGGTCTCTTATCAATGGAATGAGCTCCTTCGTGGTATCAAGACCATTCAAGGCCTACCTTTGTTGCGTGTAGTTCAATCTCGCTTCAGTGCTTCCCATATGCAAAGCACTAATGATGCAGAGAACGTCGCCGTGACCAACAGTAAAATTCAGGCTGCAGGGGGCAGTTTGATCCAAGTGATTGGCACGGCAAGTATTGTCGCTGCGGTAATCGGCGTAATGGAAGGCACTTCAGATGCTGGTGCCATGCTCGCAACCGTTATTTTAGTTTGGAAGGCATTAGGACCGATCATGGGTATTTACAACTCAATTTCCAAATTCCAATCAATTAAGGCTTCATCAGCTCAGATCAACAACTTGATGTCGATGAATGACGACAAACTGACTTTAGAAAAGAGCCCGCCCATTCGCTTGTTTCAAGGCAGTATTGTGGGCAGTGGTGTGAGCCACCGTTACACAGGGGCAGCAACCGGTTTAACCAATCTTGGTTTCAAGATACCACCCAGAGCAAAAGTCGTGATTTGTGGCCCGACAGGCTGCGGCAAAACAACGCTAATTTCCATCATTGCCGGGTTAGAAGACCGCTATCAAGGCGCGGTATCGGTCGATGGCTACAACATCAAACAATTCAACAGTTATCGCTATCGCACATCGATTAACTACATCCCTTTTAACTTGCACATCTTCGAAGGCTCTCTAGAGACCAACTTCATTTTGCACAATGGACTCATTCCCACAGAGGATATGCAAGAGATGATCAGCTTCTTCGAGTTGGATGAATGGCTTCCGGAAGGCTTGGCTACTCAGTTAAGCGTGGATAAATGCAAAGGCCTTCCCAACGGGGTTCAGCAAAAACTGCGGTTAGCGCTTGGCTTAGGTAATTGTGAACAATCTCTGATCATCATTGACGAACCTTTCAATGGCTCCGAACACGAAAACGCACAGTATTTTAATCGTTTGTTCACCGATAAACTGTTGAACACGACCGTGATTTTTTCGACGAATGACCCTAGCTTAATCATTACATCAAACATGAGCTTAGTCCTAGAGTCAGATGGGAACTTGAAATATTTTGGTTTAACAGACAAATACTTAAACAGTTTAAGTTAAAACTACAACCTTTATTCACAATTAAATCTTTAGGTAAACGGATGTAATTGACAAAAACATAAGTGAAAGAGATGATTTACCCTCAACTCACATTTAACTAGGAAGAAAATGTACACATTCGTTGCAGACAAGCTTGATGTATCGTACTTATCCACTATTCCTGAAAACCATCAATTTCAGGACTGCGACGTACCTGAAGAGGAAATCGAACTCCGAGAGGTTGTTGAGGTATGGTATGAGTGTGCATTTCTACCCGCTTTTAACCTTCAGCAAATTGACATCGCAAACAAAGCTGAGCTAGTCGTGATACAAAGCCATGTTTTGAATAACGACACTAGCACTCTCGCCTTCCTGTTAAAAAGCAGAGTATATCGTGCCGCACTCCAGCGAATGCTAGGGGTTTGGACATTAGAACCGACTGCAAAATCAGCTCTAGAGCAACTTCTGTTAGAAGTAACTAAAGACAAAAACCATCATCATTAAGCTTTCTTTAAAGTTTCTCATCAATAAAAATACAAAATGAACCGAAGGCCGAACGTCATCAATGGTCAGGAACGGAATACATTGCAAGATAAGCGATAAGATCCTAAGAATTTATACCCCTTCCACACTTCCACTAAGTTTACGGTATCAAAGTTTCCATATTGTCATTTTTATTCTACTGTTTTATATAAAAACAGTAGCACGGATCCTTATATGCCGATTACGGTCTGGAATAGCCTTTCAGTCAAACACAAACTCTTTGGCTTAGTTTTACTCCCCATTTCACTCTTGCTCTTCCTTGCTGGCAGACAGGCTTATATCTTAACAACTCAGTTAGCCGATTTTGAACGAACCAACCAGCTATTTGTCTACCTTCAGGATGTTTCGGCCTTATCTCGGAGTACTCTAACTTTTAGCTCGGAGGAGTTTGCGACACAAAGTAGCCAAGTCAGAGAAGAACTGAAAAAAGTCTCCCCATTGATTTTTTTAGACGCTTTTGATGAAGTAAATCAACTTGTAACAGACTTCAGCGACGCTACTCTATTTGCGATGGAAGCAACCGATAGTTACGCTAAATTAGATGCCCTTGAGTGGCAAAGTGACACGTACAAGCGGTTATTGATTGAAATAGAAAAAGTCCCGTTTGAGAACACCAAACGTGAAATTCAGCAGCACCTCACTGCATTACAACAGCTTGAATGGCTAGCTTTTTGGTCAAATGAGGAATTCAAACTGGGTACCTCACTGATTGAAATATTTCAAAACAGCCAAGAATACAGCCCAGAACTTGCAGAACAAATAAAAACCCTCAGTGAAAGGCAACAACTGTTCCTAGAGCGCTTCGTTTTATTAAATGCCAACGAGGATCAAGTCGCTTTAATGGTTGAGGTGTTTAGAAATGACGTTTTTACTCAAAGCCAAAAAATAAGAAGTGCTTTACTCAACTTCAATGCAATAAGCAAGCTAAGTCCACAAGAAATTTCGGTTGGTTTAGAGGCCATGAACACACGCCTAAGCCTATTACAAAGCCTCGGCAGTGTCATTAAACAAGAGTTCAAACAAGAAGTTGAGCAAGCGATTTATGCCGCTCAGATGCAGAGAATACTGTTTATTTCGATCGTCGCCTCACTCACTGCACTAGTGATGGGGTTAACATTAAGTTTGACAAGGCAGGTCACTAATAACCTTAATTTGGTTCTCAAGTTTTTAAAAAGTGAGAACGATCAAACTCGGCCTTCTTTAGATAAGCTGATACAAGGAAAAGATGAGCTCAGTCTATTTGCTCAGCAAGTGAAACGATTGACCATCGAACAAGGGCTCGCTAAAGAGAGACTGATGATAGCGAAAGAAGACGCCGAAAGAGCTAAAGAAGAGGCTGAACAGGCAAAAGATCACGCAATCCAAGCGAGTAAGGCAAAAAGTAGCTTCCTAGCTAACATGTCTCACGAAATACGTACTCCATTAAATGGTGTTATCGGTATCTCAGAAGTCCTTTCCGATACTCCGCTGACCCCAACACAACGAGATTATGTTGATACCATTGAAATATCATCTCAACTGCTACTGAGTTTAATCAACGATATCTTAGATTTTTCTAAGATAGAATCTGGCATGCTATTAATCAGCCCACATTCCGCATCCATTAGAGAATCAATATACGATATCGCCTCAATTATTGCGCCGAAAGCAAAAGAGCAAAATATCACAGTTAGCGTCGACATCAGCTCAGATACACCAGCTCGAGTCATGCTTGATGATCACCGATTAAGACAAATTCTAATGAACTTTATGTCGAATGCAGTGAAGTTTACCGCAAAAGGTGGGGTGACATTATCGATCCAGACTCTCAGCCAACCTAGCACTAGTGTTACCATTAGATTCTCTGTACGTGACACCGGCATTGGTATAGATAAACAGCAACAAAAACAAATATTCGAACCTTTTGCTCAAGAGGACAATTCAACCACTAGACAGTTCGGCGGCACAGGTCTTGGTCTCGCCATCAGCACTCAGCTTGTTGAGCTTATGGGTGGTCGGATTCAACTCACCTCAGTTAAAGGGGAAGGCAGTTGTTTCTACTTCGATTTAGAATTACCGGTTGACTTAATGTTGCCGAAGCCAAGTTTAGCAACCGCTAACATTTACATTTTCGGTAACAAAAATGTACTTTCTGAACGCATAGAAAACGACCTTAATCTTTATGGTTTGAAAGTGACTAAAATAACGGAACACGCGGACGATATTGTTAAGCAAATCAGAACGAAAAAGTACAGTAAATCGACCACTGTCATTTTCGCTGAAGATGATTCGTTTCGAGTTAACGACCATTCCGACGACTTAGATAAACTGCATCAAAACGGCGCTACTATTTGTCTCCTTCGTTCATTTCTCAGCGAATCGGGTGATATGGGTAATAGTGTTACCGCTCAAGTATCACAACCGCTACTTGGCATACGCTTAATAAAAGCCATTGAACTTTGCGACGTACAGGGTTTTGCTGCTCGCTCAGAAGCTAGTCAACAAGATCTAATGCCTCAACATAAAATTCTGATCGTGGAAGACAATAAGATAAACCAAAAGATTGCGGGCCTTCACGTAAGTAAAAGTGGCTTTGACTTCGAATTTGCAAACAATGGCCAAGAAGCCGTGGACATGTTTGCTAATAACTCTCTTTACGCGGCAATATTGATGGATTGTATGATGCCAGTTATGGATGGCTTCCAAGCGACAGTCAACATCCGAAGAATTGAAGAGGAAACAAAAGCAAAACGTCGTACCCCTATTATTGCACTTACCGCCAGTGTGATTGATGATGATATTCAAAAGTGTTTTGATGTGGGAATGGACGACTATGTACCAAAGCCATTCAAGTTCGAAATGTTGGAAGAGAAAATCCTAGCCGCTGTTGAGACAATGCCTTTGCCTGTCACCTCTCATCAAAATTCAACATCAGTAGTGTCAACTGTCATTCCTATTAATAACGCAAGCAAAGCCAAACAGACATTACCAGAAGAAACGGAACAAAACACAGTGCCGAGTAAATCTGAAAAGATACTTCTTGTCGAAGACAATCGCGTGAATCAGAAGGTGGCATCTTTAATGCTGAAAAAAGCGGGCTATGCATTTGAAATTGCAGACAATGGACTAATCGCTGTTGAGATGTATAAGAGCGACAGTAACTTCGACATTATTTTAATGGATTGCATGATGCCAGTAATGGATGGTTTCACCGCAACTCGAGAGATTAGAGAATATGAGAGAAATCTAGGTTTAAATAAAACTCCTATCATCGCGTTAACCGCCAGCGTTATCGATGATGACATTCAAAAGTGCTTTGATTCGGGAATGGATGGGTACGTCGCGAAGCCCGTGAGAAAAGACAAACTATTCCATCAAATAGAAAGTGCAACTTGTTAGACGAGATGACCCACACACGAGTCGCACAGTTCAGCACAAGACATTACAAAAAAAGCCAATCGAATATATCAACTGACTTCTTATTTGTTCAACGTTGTTATTGAAGATATTACGAGCTTGGCGCTACTCGCTTCTCTTTCAGCTGATCAATCACGTAACCCGGGGCCACTTTCGAAAGCTCAACCAAGCATTCGTCAGTTTTCTCATTACCGTAGCGCACGTAAATGTCACACACTGCATACAACTGCTCTGGAGAACCCGATATTAGGTACGCTTTTTCGAACGACTTGGTCGATTTGTCGATATCTAACTCTTCTTGCAATACCCCATTGAGGTACCAGTAATAGCTATTATCTTTCGCTAGCTTAGCGGCCACTTCAATCTCATGTGCCGCTGCGCTCTTGTCTTCAAGGCGAACCAAAGTCAGAGATTTAGAGTAATGCAAAGCTGCGTTGTCTGGTACATGTTTCAAACCGCGATCCAATACATCGACCGCTTGCTGGTCTTTGTTCTGTGCACGGAAGTTATCGGCATAACTCAACCAAACTTGTGGCTCTGTCGCATGAGTATTAATGAGATCCAAATAAACCGTTTCGGCCTTATCCCACTCGTTGTGCCAGCGAAGTACATCAGCAAACAGCAATTGATACTTTTCAGATTCTTGCGTTTCTAGGAAACTAATCAACTCTTTTACTGGTGGTTCGATTTGTGCTTTTTGTTGATCATCTAAGGCATTAAAGTCACGAATTAGATTTGATGTTGCCGTGTGGCGAACCATAGTATCGCTGTCTTTAAGCAACGGAGATACCAATGCCCAGCGATGTTCTAGTTGATAAGGTTCAGACCCAATCACCGACGCTTCACGAACTTCAGGGTCTTGATCTTTCAAACCTCTAACAACAGCCACCAACGCATTTTGGCTTGGGTAAGCGGCCAATTCTTGCAGCGCACCAGTACGGTTTTCAATAGACTGATTCTGATCTTGCGCCATGTAAGACAACTGTTGAATTCGGGTTTGAGTGTCCGTCATTTCAAGCACTTGATTGATATTTTGTGCTGATGCATCAACAGTTTGTTGACCGCTATTAGCTGCCATTGCTGACGTTGATAGCAGTGCGGACGTTGAAATAAATAAAGCAACCGCTGTCGCTAAACTTTTCTTGATCATAGTATTACCTTAAGCTGGAGAACTTAGCTTGTCCCTAGACTCATATTTGATTAAATTTCATTAAGATCGATAGCTCTAAACCTAGAACTTGATTTAAAACTTGGTCTCGAACGTAGCTTGTTGCGCCTGTTCTACTCGACGCGCCATCATCACAGAATCACTGTACTTACCATGAGCAACAGGGTGTCTCATCGCACGCGCAATATACGCCATCGATTTATCAACATGAGAGAAGAACTTGTGCCAGCCCGCACATAAATAGTTCAAGTCCGGCTCACCCGCACGAGTTTTGATAAAGCGGTTTTTAGGGCATTCGCCATGACAAGCAAACTTGTAGTCACATTGCTGGCATTGGCTCGTCAGTGTGCGTGATTTAGCAAAGCCAAATTTCTGTTGTGGTGCGCTATATGCTAGGTCATCAAGCTTTTCGTGATGGATGTTGCCGATTTTATATTCAGGGTAAACGTAGTGGTCACAAGAGAACACATCGCCGTTTGGCTCCATTGCTAGGCCTTTGCCACATATCTCGTTCAAAGTGCAAAGCGGGTTCGGGCGACCAATCCACGTTTCTAAGCTCGCTTCAAAATACTGAACGAACACTTTACCGATGTCGTGCTTCGCCCACTCGTCAAACACAGCAATCAGGAAGTTACCCCACGCTAAGTCCGACACACACCAAGATTCCATGATCGAATCTTTATGGCCAGGGATCAGACGCTTGTCACCTTGCTTAAGTTGCTCACTCACTTGAGACGTTTGTGGCGCAACCGTTCTAAAGGTTTTCTGTTCAACGATAGGAATAAACTGCATTTGTGGAGACTTCACCACATCACGTAGGAAACGATACACTTCTAATGCGTTTTGACTGGTCAGGTTATTCACACAAGTAAGCGTGGCGAATTTTACTTGGTGCTTGTGTAGCAGCTCAACAGCAGCCATCACTTGTTTGAATGTGCCACGACCCGCTCTGTTGGTACGGTAAGCGTTGTGCAGCATTTCAGGGCCATCAATACTTAAACCGATTAGGAAGTTGTTCTTTGCTAAGAATCGACCCCAATCATCATTCAATAATGTGCCATTAGTTTGTAGATCATTTGAAATTAACACACCTTCGGGCTGATACTTTTTCTGTAGCTCAACCACACGCTCAAAATAAGCCAAACCTAATATGGTAGGTTCACCACCCTGCCATGAGAAGATGATTTCAGGTGTATTTTGACCTTCGATGTATTGTCGGATGTAAGTCTCTAGCGTCTCATCATCCATTCTTGGAGAACTGCCTTTCTTGTACTCCAACAAATCTTGCTTACTTAGGTAATAACAATATTTACAGTCAATGTTGCACGCTGCGCCAATCGGCTTAGCCATAACATGCAGGCGCTTAGACGCTTTACCGTTATATTGTGGACCTTGAGTAATATGCATGATTTACCTACCTATCTTAGTGTCTTGTTCCCATCATAATTCCGAATTAACTCAGTGGCATGTTATACCCTTTATAACCAATAGGAATGACCAAAAACGTTAGAATTACATCCTATTTCGAATATTTGAGGCACGTGATGAAATTTATCAATTACAAACATTTATCAGCAGTTAGCGGCGTCACAATGACTATTTTCCTAAGCGGCTGTGCAAGCGTGCCTACACACCCTATCGCTCAAAAAATTGACCAAGAGATGGTGTTGGTTGAAGGCGGAACATTCACCATGGGCTCAAACAGCAAGAAAGCAACCAAAGCTGAACGACCAGCCCGTGAAGTAGTTGTAGATAGTTTTTACATTGCGAAGTTTGAGGTGACTCAAGAACTATTCGAATCAGTGATGGGGTCGTCTCTTAGTTATTTCAAAAACCCACAAATCCCAGTTAACAACTTAAGTTGGCAACAGGCGAACTATTTCGTTGAGCAGTTGAATGAGTTAACAAGCGAAGAGTACCGCCTGCCAACTGAAGCGGAATGGGAATTTGCAGCGAAGGGTGGCAACAGAAGTAAAGGCTATACTTACAGCGGTTCCAATAGCTTAGGTGATGTCGCGTGGTACTCAGCAAACTCAAAAAACAGTGCTCATCCTGTCGGACTAAAAAAACCAAATGAACTAGGTTTATATGACATGACAGGAAACGTGGGAGAGTTTGTGATTGATGCCTTCGATGACACCTTCTACAGATTCGGTCCAACAGATAATCCAAACAATGCAAAACATAGTGACGTAGGGCTATCACATAAATCAGTGCGCGGTGGCAGTTTCGCCTATGACGCAAATGAATCTGAAAGTTACCGCCGTGATTTCGCAAGCCAGTCAATCACCATGTCGGACATGGGTCTGCGCCTAGTTAAAGACGCAGACTAGTTACAGGCGGATTAAAATAATTCAGTATTACACAGCACAACGTTAACCCGGATCTCGGCTGACGATAAGAACGTAGGAAATATTGCAAGCGCACTCAGTACGCGGAGCACACTATTGAAGCAAAGCCGATCTCACGTTCAGTAACACCATATGACATTGAACATATTCAAACGCAGTTCTTACTTAAACAAGGGCAGTCATCAGGAAGTACCAGACGGATGCTTGATGGGACAACTTCGAAGCGGATGTTATTTGAACGATAAGGCTCTCCGTCTAAATTAATCGGTAAAGGTTGAGTAAAATCGATATCAAGCCAACTCGTTTGAGTATGCACAATATACTTACCATCTTCATCAGGACTTTTTAACTCCTCAAGAACTTGCGGTAATTCTGACGCCACAAATGACTTAACTAATGTTAGATCCATTAAGCCATCGTCTATCAAAGCTTCAGGCGCAAGTGATTGACCACCACCGGCCAAGCGACCATTACAAAACGCACCAACCAGAATTTCGCCAGTAAAAGTGCCTTTATCTACGGTTAAGGTGCCGCTATAAGGCTTAAATCCTAACGCTTTCACCACGCCTGTTAACGTGTACGCACCGCCACCAAGAAAGTCTTTCAATTCAACAGGAGTTTCAGCGGTCACTTCAGCTCCAAATCCTGCTGCCGCTACATTCATGAAATAGCGGTCGTTAGCACGAACACTGTCGACCGCGAAAGTATTGCCTTCTAATGCGAGTGCAAAAGCCTCTGCAATATTACTCGGAATAGCCGTTGCAGTAGCAAAATCGTTCGCGGTTCCCATGGGAATAATCGCAAGTTGCGGCCTTTCACTCACTTGAAACTGGTTGAGCGCACTAACGGCCTCATTAACCGTCCCATCGCCACCAGCAACAATGAGCCGTTTCACACCATCGCATATTGCCTCGTTTACTAGACGATACATATCTGAAGGCTCCCAAGTCACTCTAACTTGTAGGTCGATATCACGGTCTCTTGCATCAAAAACCGCTTGTCTTAACTCTGGAGTATTGGCTTTCTTACCATTGAAAATCGCGCGAATGCTGTCCATGCTATGTCCTCTATAATAACTAATATAGTGCTAACTAACTTGATAACTCTTTTGCCGCCACTTTTATTTTATCACGCAGCCACTTATGGCTTGGCTCGTTGGTACGGCTTGGGTGCCAAATCATACACATTTCGAGGTCTTCCAACTCGAATGGTAAAGGCAGTATTTTGACATTGTACTTCTCTGAGAAACAGCGAACCGACGATATTGGCAGCATACCGATATAATCTGAGTTCTCAATGACTGGGAGCATCTCGACAACGCCAGCCGCTCGGTAAACTACCCTGCGCTGTTCTAATCCATCATAGTGTTCAGAACTTAACAAGCTTTTACGGGCGTGCCAGCGAGATACCACGACGTGACCAAGAGAAAGAAATTGCTCCATATTAATGGTGTCGCCAACCGTAGGATGATCAGCTCTGCATACAACCACCAGCTCCTCTTTAGAAATCACCTCATGCTTGAGCATGGTTCTTCCCTTTGGCGTCATATCAACAATCACATCGTGTCTTTGTAATCTTAAATCGGACTCGTAATCTTCAGTAAACAAGGGATGAATTTCCAATGCAATACCAGGCGCCACTTGACTAATTAACTGCATGACTCTTGGCATCATTTCGTAACTCGCCGCTGAGACGCAAGCAATTGAGAAGACGCGGCCTGAGGTTTTAGGGTCGAAGTCTCTTGAATCCGATAAAGTAGAAGTGAAGTTCTTGAGTGCGGCAGCCATTGCAGGATAGATATCAATAGCGAATGTGGTTGGCTCTACGCCTGATGTAGTGCGGTGAAACAGTGGCTCGTCATAGATATCTCGCAACCGTGCAAGCGCTTTGCTCACAGCAGGTTGGCTGATATCCATGCGACTAGCAGCCCTAGACAAGTTCTGCTCTTCATAGATAGCAACAAATATAGGAATTAAATTTAGCTCGGTATTTTTCATACAGTTCCATATTAAAGAAGCAGATTCCCCATAATAGAGAGCCTGCCGATCATGTTCGATGCGAATAACTAAAGGTTGCTACTTAGTTTTATTTTTTAAGTCTGGCAAGGCTTTAGGGATTTTCAAGCGGGAGAAAATCGAACGAGAATGGCTTGAGTTTAATTGGTCATTAGACAGGTTACTTAACCCTCTCCACAAACGAGTAAAGACGTTTTTATCTTCATACCCTTGCTGAAGTGCTTCGCTGTCTTCCACCCAACGTTTTTGTCCATTCAATTTACCAAGTTGCGCTTTACTCAGTTTCACTTTATCCAGCTCTAACTGAGTCGTTTCTGTTCGCAATTGACGGTAGATAAAGGTTCTCAATGCAGGCCAATTACCTTGCTTAAGCAAACGACGGAATACCAACCAACTCGGTGTCGGTCGGTTCTTGTAATAACGCTTCAAAGAAACAAATAACGCAACACACAACACTAATGCCAAACCAACGCTGATAAAGACCGACATATAAGCCTTGATGAAGGATTGAACAGTGTGTTTTGCTTCAAACACCTCGCCTTTTATGACAACACTTTCAAGACGTTGATTCTTGCTGTCCCACCACTGGAATGAGAAATCCGGTAAGGTAAATTCGCCACCTTGTTGAATAACATAAACCGTTTCTTCGACTCTGCTAGAACGGTAATCACCACGTTCTTGCGCATCGTCTAAACGGTTAGGCTGTGGGTAAGCTTGGAACTGCTGAGTGGACTCATTGGTTAGCACGTCTGGCAGCAACACAGAAAGGCTGTCTTTTGCCTTAATCGTGATAGTTCGAGTAATGGCATCGCCAACTTTTAGCTCGTCACTAGAACGTTGCCATTGCTGATCTACATCGACTTCTGTCGCAGAAAACCAAGGCGTTTCATTATCGAGTAAACCTGAAGGCAACGAAACTTCAAACTTAATCGGCTGCGTGTAAAGCGTGCCACCAACGTTTGAACCATCAGGAGCAGAAACTTGGATACGAACCGGCACGGTTGGAATAACAAACTCGCCAGAAGTCATCGGATAAAGCGTCACTTCCCAGCGTTGGCGTGACCATGTTGTACCTTCCACTCGCTCAGTGTAGTTGGTCGCAAGTTGATTTCGCTGCTTAGCAATAACGTTCGGGATTTCGATACTGCCAATTCGAGTGCCGCCTGTTAACCAGCGCGGTGTCGCCACCTCAATGTTCAGAATGACCTGCTCATTTACGCTGACTTTGGTCGGTGTTATCTTGTCGCCTGACTTCGGTTTTTCTCCGACCCAAGCAATCAGTTCAACATCACTACTCTTCTGCAGGTCATAAATATCAGCCGCCGAAGCAAGAATAGGAAAAACAGAACTGAATAGTAGAACCATCGACATTAGGAACGACTTCGTTAGTTTCAAAGAATCTGAGCGCCCTACCTTTACTTGAACCGCTTCAAGAGCTAAATCGTATCGACTCATTGTGCTTGCTCCTGTTTTGACGCCGGTTGCTGTTTTGGCGTCTGTTCGATAGACGGTGCCGGATTTCTTAACTGAATTTGGAACTTGGACTTCAAGAAGAACTTAGGATCCGCTTCGACGCGTTTTAACCACTTGTCGGCAAGCTCTTGGCTGCCCAAGATTTCATTGGCATTCAGCGTTTCCTTGAGCATCAATTCCGCTACCGTTTCTTCTTCGGCGCCATCACCCGTTCGCGGCTGATCGTCTTCGAGTTCTAAAGATTCTTCAGGGCCATCTGTGGTTCCAGACTGGCTTTCGCTGGTTCGGTTTACCTCTTCGACAATCCCGCTAAGCACTGCAAGGTTATTTTCCACATCCGTTCTTAGTTCTGGTGAAAGATCCTCTTTCTCGCTTAGGGATTTCAAAAGGTCTCGCGCAGCAAGGTATTCACGCTGCCTGGCTAACGCACTTGCCGCGTTGTACAAACCCAAGTCAGTTTTGGTTTGCAAAAATGCACTATGAGCGAGCTTAAAATCACGAGCATAGTAATAAGCCGCGCCCTTTCGCATTGGATCAGTAAAATGTTTGGCGGCTTGAAGGTACTCCTTCTGATTCAACAGGCGTTGACCTTGTTGGTCGGGCGTTAACCATAAATCCCACCACCATTGAGCGGTCTTATCCCAAGCTGTAAGCGACTCCACCACAACGGGTTTCTCAGCAGTTAAATTGACTGTTTTCGCCAAAGTGCTTGGTGAATAGATGCTGCCCGAAATCATCAAACCAACGACACACCACTGTACCAACCACCCTTTTCTGAACCACAACAACATGATGATCGCCATTGGAATAAGCAGGCCATAGCCCATGTCTTTCCATGGCATAGACGATTCACCGTTAAGTTGCATGTTTCTTTCAACCGCTTGATTCAGTTGTCGAATATCCGAATTGTCAACGGTCACCTCAATCACTCGACCACCTGTCTTATTTGCTAAATTGCGCAATGAATCGAGATCGACAGGGTTATCGCTCACCACATTGCTATTTCCTGCGGCTAGAATGAGCAACTGATACGGGTTGTCGTTAAAGAAGCTTTCGAACGCTCTGATGGTACTTGGATTCACACCATCTGATACCAACAACACTGACGAACCTAACTCACCAGACAATTGCTGATTGATGAGTGGCAACGCTTCTTCTGCTGATTTACCTGAAACCGGCATAATGTCGGGTGTGATAGCCGCAAGAAACGGTTCGAATACCTTGCTGTCTTGAGTGACAGGCATCGCCACGTGTGCGCTGCCTGCATAAACCACTAAGCCTGTATTACCGCCCTTGCGAGCTGCTAATAAGTCTCTAATCTTCTGCTTAGAGCGTTCCAAGCGACTCGGTGGTAAGTCTTTAGCCAGCATGGATTCACTGTTATCAAGCACAACCAACATCGACGCTTTGTCTTCACCAAAAGGAGAAGCCTCACGCTGCCATGTTGGGCCAGAACAGATAATGATGGCGATAGTTACAATCACCACCAATAGCTTCAATGGCAGCTGCTTACGCCAGCCTGTTTCGCCAATCGTCAAAGCATCACGTAAGTGTGCAGGTAGAATGTCTTTCCACGTTGGTTTGGTCTCTTCTCTCCAACGAACCCATAGCAGGAAGAACATCGGAATAAAGGCCAACAACCACAAAGGTCGGATAAAATGAAACTGGGTAAAGAACTGTTGCAGAGTGAGAGAATCAGGCATCACTCTCTCCTTTCAAATTCTTAGCCGAAGAAGCGAGCAGCGATCTTCGGCGTATCGTTGCCAAGCTGAATGCGGTCAAATACATCACAACAACAATCGCCATTAAGTAATGGTGCAGCCCCTGTTTAGGACGATAAGTGGTACTTTCATATAATTGTGGTTCTAGCTCACCAATCTGAGCGTAGGCTTTGGTCAGTTCGTCGCGGTTAAGCGCCTCAAAGGCTTCGCCACCAGACTCTTGAGCCACTCGTTTGATGGTTTCCATATCCAAAGCCACTTCACCAACGGTTTGTGGGTCACCCATAGCGATCACGTGAATACGAACGCCTTTCGCCTTCGCCACTTTGGCCGCATCGATCGGTTCAACAAAGCTGCCTGTGTCATTACCATCAGTTAGCACAATCACAACTTTCTCTTTCGCGTTGGCATCAATAGTTGAATCTTGAACTACTGCACTCTGCTTCTCACTCTGTTCGAACACCTTAATCGCTAAGCCAATAGCATCACCTAAATGTGTGCTTTGTCCTGCCATTGCCACGTCGGTTTGATTGAGTAGTTCAAGCCATACATCTTGGTCTGCGGTAAACGGCGTTTGCACAAACGCTGCATCACCAAATAAAATCAAACCGAGTCGGTCACCCTTTCGAGTTTTAGCAAAATCAGCTAACACCTCTTTGGTTGCGTCTAAACGCGAGATTTTATCCCCTTGTTGAGACGTAAAATCTTGTTCCGCCATTGAGCCCGATAAATCGACCACCACCATCACATCGCGACCTAATTGTTCACGAACTTGTGGCTCTCCTAATATGGTTGGTTTAGCTAACGCGCAAACCACGAGTACCCAAGTAATAATCAGCGTGGTGCGTTGCCACCAACTTGGTGTTAACTGGCTTGCCCCTTCGGATGGCGCTTCGCCTATTGCTTCCACCAACTCACTGAAAAATGGCACCTTAATGGCCATTTGTTTAGTGCGATAAGCAGGCACAGCCAAGTAGACCAACAAAGGCAATGGTAACGCGATAAACCACAATGGGTGCGCGAACTCAAAGCTGGCAGATAAACTATCAAACATTATCTCGCCCCTCTGTTGTCGCTTGTACATTCGGTTTTGTTTGTACATCGGGTTTATGAAGTTTTAACCACATCATCGCGGTTTGAATCACCTCTAAACGCTGTTCAAAGGTCAAACGCACCTTGGGATCAATTAAGCTTTGCATCCACAGCCCCGACACTTCATCGGTAAAGAAAGCATTACTCTTTGTACTCGTGCCAGCGTTAACAGGCAGATAAGCGTTCAAGCGATTTACATAGGCTTGACCAAACAACTTTGCATTGCTTCTGTCTAGGTAACGGAGTACCACTTTGAGTACCTTGAAGGTGCGTTCGGTTGAATTTTTGTCTCGAGCATCCAATACCATGAGCGCTTTAAGTGCTTCTTTACGATAACGATTGTTCCACCACCTTAACGCCAAGCGATAAGCCAGATAGAACGCGGCCAATAACAAGGCAACCCCGAGGATCTTCCAACCGATCGTTTGGGGAAACCAACTCACGCTGTCTGGAATCGTTACATCGCGCAGTTCGCGAAGGATATAAGTACTAGGAGGCGTATGTTCAACGGCCATTTAACGCCCTCCCACTAACTTTTGAAGCTGTGAGATATGAAATCCTGATGTGTCTAATTCGATATAAGGAAGGTTTTTCATCGCCATTAATTTAGCAAGAGATTGTTTTTGAAGTGCCGCTTTTTGAGCAAGGCTCTCGCTCGCAAGGTTAACCTTAGATTGGCTATCAAGATTGAGCTGAAAACGACCATCACCCACCACCCAGTTGGCGCTAGCGAGATCATGAGGCAGTGATTGTTCTAACGGATCGGTCACCATAATGGCAAGGATGTCGTTGTGCTGCTGTAGCTGCTTGAGTCGATCAAGATGTTGTTCTTGGCAATCACGCCAGTCGCTAATAAAGATTAAGGTCGACTGTTTTAGCCTCATACGCTTGATCAGTTCAATCCATTGACTGAACCCGACACCCTCGCTGTCACTCACACTGACACCTAAGCTTTGATTCGCTTTAGTAAGGTGTTTAAGTTGAGCGAGTAAATCAGACTGTGAGCGCTGTGCTTTGGTATGAAAGAGTTTTTGATGTGAGGCTAAAACGAAGCCGACGCGGTCGCCATCTTTCAGTACTCGCCATCCACACAATGCAGCGACTTCCGCCGCCACAACGGATTTCATGGTGTTTTGAGAAGCAAAGAACATCGAACTTCGCTGATCGACACAGATAATCACATTTCGGTCTTTCTCTTCGGTATAACTGCGAACATGAGGCTTACCCGTGCGCATCGTAACTTTCCAATCGAGATTACGGATATCATCACCCAATTGGTAATGACGTAATTCCTCGAAGTTTAAACCACGGCCACGGAACAGAGAATTATGTCGCCCCGACAATACACTGCCCGCCTTAAGATGAGGCAACAGAGAAAACGACTCAGCTTGAGCCTGTATTCGCACTAACCTTGAATAATCACAATATAAGCGAGGATCAAGGCCTTGTGATTTGGGAGCTTGTGTTGGCTTCGCCATGACGCCCCCTAATTATCCGATCTCAACATTATCAAGCAGTTCTTCAACCACTCTTTGATGGTCAACACCATCGGCCAATGCGTCATAAGAGAGTGAGAATCGATGACCTAATACGGTAGGTAGCATTGCTCGCACATCGTCTAACGTGACATGGTCACGTCCTTGTAACCACGCATAAGCGCGAGCACATTTATCCAATGCGATTGACGCGCGTGGGCTTGAGCCAATTTCAATCCACTTTGATAGATTTGATTCTGGGTAACGCTCTGGCTTACGAGTCGCCATCACCAAGGCCACAATGTAGTTTTCGACTAAATCAGAAACCGCAATATCAGGAAGTTGGCGACGAGCTTCAAGTACCAATTCAGGTTCAATATGCTGTGGTGTGACTAATTCTGAACTCGTCTCACTGCCTAGTTCTTCACTGCGCACCAATCGAATGATGTCGCGTTCCGCTTCGTCTTCTGGGTAATCAACCGTCACTTTCATGATGAAACGGTCCATTTGCGCCTCAGGTAGCGGATACGTGCCCTCTTGTTCAACCGGGTTTTGAGTCGCTAACACCATGAACAGGTCTGGAAGGATATGAGTTTGCCCCCCCACCGTGATCGTCCCTTCTGCCATAGCTTCAAGCAGAGCAGCTTGTACCTTTGCAGGCGCACGGTTCACTTCATCGGCTAATACAATGCTGTTGAAAATAGGACCCGGTTGGAAATGCAGTTGAGGCTTTCCATCAAGCTCTTGATACACTTCTGTACCGGTTACATCTGATGGCAGCAGGTCTGGCGTAAACTGAATTCGGCCAAAGCTCGTGTTCAATAAATTCGCTAACGACTTGACCGAGCGTGTTTTCGCTGTACCGGGAAGCCCCTCTAAAAGCACATGCCCATTAGTCAATAACCCTATCACCAGAGCCCGAACGACGTGGCTCTGACCGATAACACTTTTCTCTGTTTGTTCAATCAGTTGGTTAATTGCTTGTTGCGCATGGTTCATAAGTCTTCCCTTAATTCAATCTGGCTGCGTACATCCTACTCACAAGCCCCATAACTATTAGTTATACACGTGATAATTGTTCATCAGCGCGATAAGTTATAAACGTTATAATTGCTCATAAACGCGATAATTGGTTACAAGCGGAATAAGCAGCAAGCTCGATAGCCAAGCTCACCTCATCGCTTTATTTAAACCTAGCTTTCAATTGGTTAATGGCTTCCGGCTGTGCCACTTTGCTCAATGATGAAATACATTGCTCAAACGCCTTTGGTACGCCCGGTATATGGCTGTTTCGCGCCAACACTTCACACTGGGCATACAGGTGCTGTGGGTTGCGGCTAAATTGGTAAGCCTTATGCAGTGATTGACTTGCCGCAAGAACATCCGATTTTTCCAAAGCCAATCCGTACACATACCAATATTGAGGGTCGGTTTGTGCAGTTTCAGCGGCTTGTTTAAGGTAGTCCGTTGCTTGTTCGTAATCTTTCACACGAAGCAGAGACAATCCTGTGCTGTATGGCAAAACACTCGATTTAGGCTGAGCTTCAATACCTTGCTTCAAGGTCGATAACGCTTTTGCTTCGTTACCTTGCGCTCGATACAAATCCGCCAAGTTGGCGTAGCTGTTTTCGAAGTAAGGCTCAATCTCGATAGCACCTTGATAGAACTCAATCGCTTTATCGTGCTGACCTAAATCTCGGTAAACGTTGCCTAGGTTAGTACGCCCAAATCCTCTGTCGGCATTAAATTGCTGTATCTCAATGTACTCTTCCAATGCAGGTTTGATTTGGTCTTTCTGCAGAGGATTCATTTCTCCCCAATAACGCACTAATGCGCCTGCGGTTTCTGAACGAATCGACAATACCGGGTCTTTCAATAGCGGTTCTAGAATCTGCCAACGGTCAGTGAATGGGAAACCAGACGAGCCTTGTACCACACCCAAACGGATCATCTCGTCATCGTGTTTCACCGCTCTTGCCAGCGAAATAAGCGTATTCTTACCCGTATTACCGCCCAAACGTTCTAAGCTCGATGCTCGAATGATATTGCTTAAGCTGGAATCCTGAGCCGAATACGCCAACGCATCCTCTGCCCCTCGATGCCCTATGGAGTCAGCATAAAAGGCCACGGCAAAATGCTGCTGATTACGATACTTAGAATCTGGGAACCACTCACCGATTTGCTTATCTGCCCACTGGTCGGTTTGATCTGCATGACAGCTAGTGCACACGTTCGGCGTTTTAATGTGTTGGCTAATATCAGGACGTGGGATATGCCAACTGTGGTCACGCCTTGGGTCGACCTCCATGTAAGTCGTCTCTGGCATGTGACAAGTCGTGCATTGTGAAGCTTCAGTATTCGCCTCGTGGAAGGTGTGCTTTTCAGGCGTGTATTCAGAAGCAATGTGACATTGGCTACATACGGCTTCCTCTGCAATTTTTAATTCTGCGGTATGAGGATCGTGGCAGTTAGTACACGTGACGCCTTTCTCTGCCATCACTGATTGTAAGAAAGATCCGTAAACGTAATCTTCATCGTAGATTTTACCATCGTTGTGGTAAAGCTCTGGGGTAATCAAGCTCAAGCGATACTTATCAAAGAATGACCCGTTCACGTGGTCACCCGTTTCATTTAATTGAGTTCGTCGGCTGTGGCATTGAGCACAGGTTTGGACTTGGTTGGTATGGATGATGTCTTTTGGTTGCAGGGTTGAGTTGCCCTCTTGGTAGATCCACTCTTTCACCGACTTCGACAAGTCGCGATCAAAACCATAATGCGCCGAGACTTGAGCATCCTTTCCGCCGTTAGCTTTGGCTAGCTTGGCCTGCTCAACGTGCGCGCTTGCAGGCCCATGACAGGCTTCACAACCGACATTAATCTCGGACCAAGTAGTATTATAAGTATTGCTCGCGCTGTCGTAGTTTTTTTCTAGATTCGTTGAATGGCAATCTGCACACATGAAATTCCAGTTTTGACCGCTATTGGTCCAGTAGAATTCATCGGTGTTGGTGGTACCAGGATAGAGGTGAAACCAGCGTTGACCGCCTTCGCCTTCAGTGCGAGAGTCCCAAGCAAAAGGAATCAACTGTACACGGCCGTCTTCAAACTCAACCATGTATTGTTGAAGAGGTTTAAAGGCAAAAGTATAGCTGATTTTGTAATCTTTGAATTGGCCGTCTGGCCCTTCGATATTGACCCAGAACTCTTCGTCTTTGCGGAAAAATCGGTTGGGTTTACCTCCATAAATGACTGTTTGATCGTTGAAATCGCCTAATACAGATTCATCTGTAGCGTGCTTCATCGCCATATCATGATGAGAACCCTCCCACGCTTCGACTTCTTCACTATGACAATCAACACACGCTTCCGATCCGACATAGGTGGCTTTAAAGCCGATAGGTAAAACATCAGAGCTAGCGTCTGAAGCTACAGAACTGAGCTTTGAAGCCTCAGTGTTGCTATTAGGATCTTGTTCGCCGGCATAAGCGTTCAAACTGAACAGCGACAACATCAATGGAGACAAAATTGCGGATAATACTGCGACTTGCTGGTGTTTCAATCCGTTTACCAGTAAGCACAACCATGCAGACATAACATTCCTTGTTTTTATACATCCCTATGCTTAATAAGGTAGACGCAAAAACAACGAATTTACAATTATTTAGTGGCAGTGAGCACGATAGTTGTGACTCATATTCACGACCGGGATTTACTCATCGATATGCGCATAAAAAAAGAGCTCCTAAGAGCTCTTCAATCTGTTCAGTTTCACTCAAACAATCACTTATTTGTTATGAGATTCCTGAAGTTTCTCCATTACCTGATCCAAGCTAAAGCTTGCTGCTTTTTGGCGTGGTGGGAATTCAGCAAACGTTTCTAAGAATTTACCAACATACGCTTGCGCAGGAACGAACATATATGCATGGTCCAACAACCAGTCATAATAGGTATTCGATGTAATGTCTGCGTTTTCGTATGGGTCCATACGCAGGTTAAACAGCTTAGGAAGACGTAACGTCACGAACGGTTCAGCCCAAATCTGCATCGTGCCCGTTGCACGCTGTTCCATAAACACCGCTTTCCATTGGTTGTAACGAAGCGCGGCCAAATCACCATCATCAGTAAAGTAGAAAACTTCAGAGCGACGACCTTTTTTTTCTTCACCTGTTAGATAAGGAAGGAAGTTATAACCATCTAGGTGAACTTTAAACGTTTTATCGCCCGCCTTATGACCCTTCAGAAGTTTTTCTTTGATTTGGTCATCACCAGCGGCGGCTGCAAAAGTTGGCAACCAATCCATATGGTGCATGATCTCGTTAGAAACACTACCCGGTTCAATCTTACCAGGCCAACGAACCATCGCAGGTACACGATACGCACCTTCCCAGTTGGTATTTTTCTCACCACGGAACGGTGTTGTACCCGCATCAGGCCAAGAGTTCATGTGTGGACCGTTGTCCGTTGAGTAGAAAACAATCGTGTTGTCTTTGATACCCAGCTCATCCACTTGCTTCAATAATTGGCCTACATGTCTATCGTGCTCAACCATACCATCAGCGTAGTTACCGACACCGGTCACACCTTTACTGTCCGCTTTCACGTGGGTTCTAAAGTGCATACGTGTTGCGTTCCACCAAACAAAGAATGGCTTATCGGCTTTAACCGCACGATCCATGAAATCAAGTGCGGCATCGAGTGTTTCTTCATCGACAGTCTCCATACGCTTACGCGTTAGAGGCCCAGTATCTTCAATCTTGCCATCAGCAAATGACTTGATAACACCACGAGGGCCAAATTTCTTACGAAATTCTGGATCGGTTGGGTAATCTTCATTTTCTGGTTCTTCTTCAGCATTTAGGTGGTAAAGGTTACCAAAAAATTCATCAAACCCGTGCGCTGTTGGAAGGAATTCATCTTTATCGCCAAGATGGTTTTTACCAAATTGCCCCGTCATGTAACCCATTGGTTTAAGCATTTCTGCAATGGTTGCATCTTCAGCTTGCAAACCAATATCTGCACCCGGCAAGCCTACTTTACTCAAGCCTGTTCTCAGTACACTTTGCCCTGTAATAAACGTAGAGCGACCTGCGGTACAAGATTGCTCTCCGTAGTAATCGGTAAACATCATCCCTTCTTTGGCGATGCTATCAATGTTTGGAGTTTGATACCCCATTAAGCCAAAGGTGTACGCACTGACATTAGATTGGCCAATGTCATCACCCCAAATGACGAGAATATTCGGTTTTTCTGCCGCGAATGTGGTGGTGGAAGCCACCATCATCGCAGTACCCAGAATTGCTAATCGACGTTTGACGCCATATTTCGCTGTCATAAAAACCTCTTCGTTAGTTATTTGCATCCTGCCATACAACATATAGTCCATTTTTTTAACGATCGCGAGATTCGCTAAACTATTAATCTATTTGTCATTTTTCTTAACAGCGACACGCACAACTAGATGACAGAAATTCCGCACACAAACATGATAATGATCACAACTGATGTTAGAAGGCAAATCGACTAAACCAGTAAAGAACCATAAAAATCAAAACTTTAATAAACACCCATAACAATTAGTTATAACCACTATAAAAAGACACAACCGATTTTAGAGATTAATGTTTGCCCAACGATGTGTTGCTCTAACGCATTAATCTTTAAAGTGAATCGGAGTCCTTATGGGTACTAAAATTAATAAACTAGCATTAGGTGTTGGCTTATTAGCAGCTTCTTCAGCGGCAACAGCAGCAGAAAAACCAAACATTCTTGCTATCTGGGGTGATGACATTGGTGTATTCAACATCAGTGCATACAACAACGGTATGATGGGTTACGAAACACCTAATATCGACCGTATTGCTAACGAAGGCGCTCTGTTTACTGACCACTACGGGCAACAGTCTTGTACTGCTGGTCGTGCTGCATTCCTAACGGGCCAAGAACCTTTCCGTACCGGTCTATTGACTATCGGAATGCCAGGTTCAGACCACGGTATCCCAGATTGGGCTCCAACGATCGCTGACCTTCTTAAAGAACAGGGCTACATGACAGCCCAGTTCGGTAAAAACCACATGGGTGACCAAGACAAACACCTTCCAACAAACCACGGTTTTGACCAGTTCTTCGGTAACCTTTACCACCTAAACGCGGAAGAAGAGCCAGAAACATACTACTACCCTAAAGATCCTGAGTTCCGTAAGAACTTTGGCCCTCGAGGTGTAATCAAGTCAACTTCTGACGGTAAGATTGAAGATACCGGCCCAATGACGCGTAAGCGTATGGAGCACGCGGATGAAGAGTTCCTAGAACAATCTCTAGCCTTCATGGAAAAAGCAGTGAAAGCTGACAAACCATTCTTCATCTGGCACAACACAACACGTATGCACGTGTGGACTCGTCTACAAGAAAAATACCAAGGTAAATCAGGTATCAGCATCTACGCAGATGGCATGCTAGAGCACGATGACCAAGTAGGTATCCTTCTAGACAAGCTTGATGAGCTTAAGATCGCAGACAACACAATCGTTATCTACTCGACCGATAACGGTGCAGAGACAGTATCTTGGCCTGATGGCGGTGCAACTTACTTCCACGGTGAGAAAGGTACCACTTACGAAGGGGGTATGCGTGTTCCTCAGCTCGTTCGCTGGCCTGGTACAATCAAACCGGGGACTAAGATCAATGACATCATGAGCCACCAAGACTGGATCCCTACTCTACTAGCAGCCGCTGGTGATGATAAAGTGGTTGAGAAACTTGCGTCTGACAAAGGTGCAACTTACAACGGTAAAAACTGGCGCGTACACCTAGATGGGTACAACTTCCTACCTTACTTCCAAGGTAAAGAAGAGAAAGGCCCTCGTGATAGCATGCTTTACTTCTCTGCAAACGCTGAGCTAAACGCAGTTCGTTGGAATGACTTCAAGATCTCATTCGCGGTAATGGACGGTAACATTACCGATGCGGTACGTTTCCAACCAAACTGGCCTCAAGTCGTTCACCTACGTGCAGACCCATTCGAAAAAGCCCCACACGAATCTGGCATGTACCTACGTTGGATGGCAGACAACATGTGGCTATTCGTACCAGTAGGCGGCAAAGTACAAGAGTTCATGAACACGCTACCTGACTACCCAATGCAGAACAGCCAAGTACTGAACCCTGGTAACTTCAACCAGAATGCATACATGCTTCAAGGTAAACTTAAGCAACTAGAAGCGGCAGCAGCGCAAGCTAAATAAGCCGATTTAGGAGAGATGTTTCAAGTAAACATTAGTACTTCGAGTAAACATACGCACTTCAGATATATAAAGTAAGTGCATTATGAAATAATAAAGCCGTGGTGACTCAATACAGTGACTACGGCTTTTCTTCATCGCACCTACATTAGCCCCAGTTTATCAGTCCATTCCCGAGCATACTTACCAAACCGGTTTAATTTCCTTCCACCAGCCTTGCAACATCAATTTATTGCAACTAGGTTTATAAAGTCACACCTTCATTAACAAGGGAATGAAGGTGGAATCAGAGCGACTCTGAGTGGTCATAATCAGTTGGAATTGATGCTATGAAAACGCCATATCTGGCTGTAATAAGCGTAACGGTAATTTGCGTTTCAATCTCCGTATTGGTTTATGATACCTCCTCTTCAAAGGTCCATGTATTACTTGAACATGAAGAACAACATTCTCGTAATAACGACTATGAAACCTTCCTTTCAGCAGCCCACACCTCCACTACAGATACCCAAAATACCAAACAGATCCCATCTGCAAAATCTCCAGTATCACCAATTCCAGATTCAATTCAAATTGATAAGAAGCTTGCCAAAATAGGTTGGATTTTATTCAGGGATCCCAACTTATCGTCCGATCAAAGTGTCAGTTGTGAAAGTTGTCATAGCCTGCAAACCAATGGGGCTGAAGTGACCCCTGTATCTGCTGGAGTAAACGGCAGCGGAATGAGAAATTCACTCACAGTGTTCAACGCGACCTTTAACTACCGCTTCTTTTGGGATGGTCGCGTTAACAACCTTACTGACCAAATCGATGGCCCCGTACATAACGTCGCCGAAATGGATTCTAACTGGGAATATATTATTGATTATGTATCCCAGGCAGATGATTACGTTAGTCTATTCAATGAAGAGGGAACAGCTATTAACGAGGCCTCAATTAAAGCAGCTCTCGTTGAGTTTATGCGAGGCTTAACGACACCTCACTCTCCTTTCGACCAATATTTAAGAGGCAATAACTCTGCACTTTCTGCAAGTGAAAAAAGGGGGTGGAAAACCTTTCAAGAGGAAGGCTGTATTCGTTGCCACCAAGGCACCAATATTGGCGGCGGCATGGTAATGCGATTTGGCTACTTTGGGTTATCAAGAACAGGTGCAGAGAGAAGTAAAGATCAAGGCCGTTTTATGTTTACCGGTCAACCACAAGATAAACATCTATTTCGTGTCGCCAGCCTAAGAAATGTGGCAATTACAGCACCCTATTTTCATGATGGTCAAACACCTACTTTAGAAGAAGCAATCAAAATTATGGGTGAAAGCCAGCTCGGTAAAACATTCGAAAAACAAACTATTAGTGATCTTAAAGTATTTTTAAAAACACTTACAGGTCTCCGACCTCCAATATTAGTGGAGTTTGAAAATGAATAAAATCAGGCTCGCCCTCTTACTTTTTGTTTCTCTATTCGTGGGTCTAATCAGCGCCATCGTACTCACCTACACTGAACATGAGAATGTCGTTGAATACAGTGAGTCTGTTCGTGAATTAGGCCATGAAATTTTAGAAATGCGCGATAAAGTCACGAACAGTGCTCTCGCAGGTATTTCAAACCCTTATCAAATGTCGGCAAATCTAGTCCGTTTAGAAAAGAAACTACAAACATTAAGGGAGAGTTATCAAGGAAAGAAAATACACTCCACGTTCTTTAGCGACTTACAAACGGTTAAATTACTTGAGCGCTTCCACAATGCTTCAATGGCTAATATCGATAAGCTAGACAACCTTGTCGGGCTGAGTGTCGCTCGAGAGTTCATTCTGCAATCTCTGACTCTTAAGCTCACTGATAACCGCTTATCTTCTTCTATGAACTTAGAAATACCAAGCGGACTTCTCGCCAGTATTTTGCAAACCGGAGCCTCCATCCAGCAACAAAATGTAGACTCAGATTTGGCGAATCTATCAGAAACGTTTGTGGTGCTTAATCAACAACAAAGCCAGCTTCTTTCGCAAGTCCTTGCCGCTCATAGCATGGAATATCTAGATCAAATTGCACATCAGTTTACAAACTTTCAAGATCAACTAGTCGGGTTTATCGTTCGACTCATCATCACCCTCGCCCTGCTTACCTTTGCCTTCTCAATCACGCTCTTTATTCTGCGTGTATTCGAGTTGAAACGGAACAACCTTTCTTACCAAGAAGCAGCTGACAAAGCACACAAAGCCAACGAAGCGAAGTCTTTGTTCCTCGCGACCATGAGCCATGAATTACGCACGCCGATGAATGGCGTATTGGGCATCGCTCAAATCATAAAAGAGGACTCACAAAGTACCGATACCCGAAAGCAGGCCCAAATTATTATCGATTCAGGTCAACATCTCGTCACAATACTCAATGACATTCTTGATTTTTCTAAAGTTGAACAAGGGAAAATGGAGCTAGAACTAAGCCCATTCTCAGTCACAGACATCATTACCCATCTTGATAAAACCCTGACACCATTAGCCGCCGAAAAAGGCTTATCTTTTCTCATAAAAGACAGCACACCAACCAATATTCAGCTCATTGGAGATCCCGCACGTATACGTCAGATCTTATTTAATCTTGCTGGCAACGCCGTTAAATTTACCGAAAGTGGGAAAGTCGAAGTTGAATTCCAGATCACATCAACGAACCCACCAAGTGTACATATTACGGTCGCCGACACAGGGATTGGGATTGCCGAAGACAAAATCGACCACATATTCACGGCATTTGAACAAGCAGAGCTTTCAACGACACGTAAGTTTGGCGGAACAGGATTAGGACTTTCTATTGTGAAGCAGTTAGTCGAATTGATGGGAGGGACGATTTCGGTTTTCAGTCAGATAAATTTCGGTACTAAATTTACCATCACTCTTCCATTGGAAATGTATGAGATTGAAAGACAAATAGTAGAAAAAGTACTACCCAAATATAGTGAGACACTCGATAATTTTTCTGTGCTATTAGTAGAAGACAACAAGATTAACGCAATGGTGATAAGAAAGTTTTGTGAGTCGATAAACTTAACCGTTGAGAATGCCTACGACGGATTACAGGCATTGGATAAATTGATTTCAAACCAATATGACTTAATCATAATGGACAACCACATGCCTAACATGAGCGGTATAGAAGCGATACATAAAATTCGAAATGAACTTAAACTCAAGACCGTCATTTTCGCGTGCACCGCAGACGTATTCAAAGAGGCTCATGACGATTTTTTGCTTTCAGGGGCTGATTTCGTTCTCACTAAGCCACTACAAAAAAACAGTCTCCAAAATGCCATTAATGAATTTCGTCATAAGTTTGAGATAAATCGACACAGATCCTCGCATCTGCAAAGCCTTCAGAACGAAGCTAGGGGCAATGTTACGGTACTTACTCGTCATCCAAAAGATAAGCTGCCGATGACAGAAGAAGAGATATCTCGCTGCCAATTACTGATTGGCGAAGAGCTTAAAGCCAGCGAGAAGCTTGAATGTTTAAGATCTCTGGTCAATAAGTTAGAGAACGAAATTGATCAATTAATAAAGATATTTTCTGATTCAGAACCTGATGAACTCTACGACACCTTACAAGCAGTAAAAAGTATCGCCGCAGAGTTTCAAATGTCGGAGGTTCTTGAGCTATCAATCTCCGCTGAAGAAATCACCGAACAACATATGATGCCCGAGGCTGAGCTACTTCAACAACTCATTAATAGGCTAATGGTCAATAGTCACCAAGCAATGCGATTAATACACAAACTCCATCAACAACAAAAAACGGGGTAGACCTCCTCTGCCGCTATGTGGGCAATTGCTCGTACGTTTGGCTTGTTTACTTTCTTCAAACGAGCAACAAACTGATTTGCCGCTTTCAAGTAAGCGGTTGCCAGTTAGATTTCTAATATTTTCAATGTATGCAGCGTTTCCTGCCATGCCCCTTAAAGATTTGAGTCCTAAAGCTTCGATATAAACCCTACACCTCATGAGTCGTTAAACGCCCCCTTGTCTGAGTGGAAAAGTGCGAGTAATTCGTTCAAAAATTAGGCTTAGGTTAAGTTTCGGTGAATTTTATCAAATAGAGACAAGGTAACTTGAAATACTTCGCTCTGCATGAGAATGTGATTTATCTAACTATAAACAACTGTATGATTATGAAGACAATCCAAAGCATTGCCCTACTTACAGCTATCGTTGCAACACCTGCAGTATTAGCTGACGTTGAAATTCAAGTTCCATCAAGTGTTGATATTCTAGCGGTCAACGAAGCTAAGCCAGATCTAGATGGCAGCTTATTCTCTTCTCATAAAACGCTCACCGTTCCAGACGGTAAAAACCAGATCGTATTCCAATATCAGCTTGCTTTTGACAAAGGTAACGACCGTGAGTTTGTTGATAGCGATGCTATTATCGCAACCTTCAGTGCTACCGACGCTGCATTGATGTTCGATATGCCTAAATACCATAATACCCGTGAAGCGAAGAAAGGCTTTGAGAACCTAGATTGGAAATTGGTTGATGAGAACCAAAACGTTATCAGTGTTAAGCAAGACAAGTTAATTAAAGACGGCATGCAAATTGGTCGTAAGTTCCCTCAAGAAGCTAAAGAATACAACAAGAAAGGTGGCATTGCGGCACTAGCCATTGGCATGACTACGTCCGTTGCTGCTCAACCAGTTACTCTGCCAGCTAAGATAGATACTAACGCTGCGAACACAGCCGAGGAGATGCTCTATTTCTGGTACGAAAAAGCTGACTCTGAAACCAAACAAAAATTCAAAGATTACGTGAACAAGTAGATCGGCTTATCTCTCGTTCAAACTAAAGAAGCTGGCACGTTATTATAGCCAGCTTCTTTACCTTCATATATTGCAGAAAGCTATGCGATATAAGCCAACACAACTTCTCTATATTTCTGCTTTAATGACTCTCCAATAAAGCTCGCTTCAATAGCATTCAAGCTAAACTGCGCCAGTTCTTGCTGCGTCATGTCATGAGCTTGGTTCACAGCATTAAAGTTATCCGACATATAACCACCGAAGTACGCAGGATCATCAGAGTTAATGGTGACAGCTACGCCCTTTCTTAACAACTCGACTATGTTGTGGTCTTCCATCGCATCGAAAACGCGTAATTTAGTGTTAGACAATGGACATATAGTCAGTGGCATCTTGGTTTCAATCAATTCCTCTACCAAGGCCTCGTCAGTCATGCATTGCACACCATGGTCTACTCGGCTAACACGGAGCATTTCAATCGCATCAACAATATTTTGAGCTGGCCCTTCTTCTCCCGCATGAGCTACCGTTAGGAAACCCGCTTGTTTGGCTTTCTGAAATACTCGCTTAAATTTCTCGGGTGGATGCCCTAATTCAGAAGAATCTAATCCAACACCAATAATTTTATCTTGATGCTTGAGAATATCAGCGAACGTTTGAATGGCGCTCTCTTCAGACAGGTGACGCAAGAAGCAGGCAATGATTTGAGAGGTAATTCCTAGTTCTTTTTGACCGTATTCAAGCGCACGGTGAATGCCGTTAATCACGGTATCGAATGCAATGCCACGATCAGTATGTGTTTGAGGATCAAAGAAAATTTCAGTGTGGATAACGTTGTCAGCTTGGCAGCGCTCTAAGTATGCCCATGTTAGATCGTAAAAATCTTGTTCTGTACGCAGAGCATTAGCGCCCTGATAGTAAATATCAAGAAATGACTGCAGATCATCAAATTCATAAGCAGCTCTTAATTGCTCTGGAGATGAATAAGGCAAGTCGATGCCATTGCGTTGAGCCAGTTGGAAAAGTAACTCGGGTTCTAATGAACCTTCAATATGTAAATGCAACTCTACTTTTGGAAGCCCTTGAATAAATGCGTTCATATTTCACCTACTATGGATTTTAGGTGTGTACTTACTCTGAATAATAGACAAGATGTTTTTTGAACGCCATTACAAAGAGTAAGAACACTATTGTGATCTAAACCCTTCGTAATCAGCACTTTGCGGGAGCTGGTAGAGACCCCCAAACCATATCATTGGGGTTATACGAAGCAAACTGTTGTAACTATACAGAATTAGATGGGAATTTCACTAACCAATTACTCAGTAAGATTGTGAACTCAACAACCATACTGAATTAATCCAGTTTTCGCTGCGCTATGGTTTAGGATAAATAATAAATAACCCGTTCATTCTATATAAAATCCCCAAACAACAAACGGTTTGGGGCTGTCAGTTATCACTATAGGATCCGTCCACTAAAGGTAAACAAATAGCGAGATATTAGAGGTAATCCGGTCGAATTCTCGACATTAATAACATATCGATGTATTTCCCGGCTTTGAATGTACTGAGCCTTTTAGTACCTTCAAATTGAAAACCGACACCTTCATACAAAGCAATTGCGGCGTGGTTATCAGCATGAACCTCAAGTTCAAGGCGCACTAGATTAAGCCAGTTATCCGCCTGATTGATCGCTTCTTGCATTAATGCCTTACCGACCCCTTTGCCGTGGGCATCAGGATGAATCGCGATACCAAGCCCTGCGCAGTGTCTGTCTCTGACCTTTGTAGTCATGAATAAGGTCATATGTCCCACGACTTTACCCGAGACTTCAGCCACCAAAGAAAAATGGTCAGAATGTCCAAACAACCTTTCAACTTGGTCTGAACTAAGGAAAGGCTTTTGTGAAGTATTTTCAGATACTGATGGATGACGATAAATATCGAAAATATCTGAATTGTCCGTGAGTTCAAGGTGTCTAATTTGTATTTCCAAAGCACTTCCTTATTAATTCTTCCTACCTGTAACCTATTTTTCATATTACGGATAGCAACGATCACCTACAACCTTAAAGTGGTAAGAACTAAAAATACTTGAACCAATAATGAAGAGAAAGCTAAGCGAATAATGAAAATCACAGTTTGGAATCTGAGTGTAGTTAGAATTTATAGTCGACACCAACAGCTGCTAACACTTACTCGGAGTTATAAAAATCGATATTAGGACCAATCTTGATAACCTATCAAACCACCTTTCGTGTCCACATTGACGCAAATCCCGGCAGTAAAACAGGTAAAAAATCATATTCACATCCATTAATTGAGTAATTACTTTCAGCTATACGTAGATAAGTGAAATTATAACAATGATTTAGCAGTGTATTTTTATTCGTATGATGACGTTGGCTATAAAAGGATGTTGATCGAAGGTTCAATAAGTTGATCTATCAAGTTTAAACTTTCGTAGTGATTGTCGGAAATACAGACAAACTCAAAGGACGACAATATGTTTAATAACTTAAGTAAGACTCTGTCAGTACTATTTGTAACACTTCTTTTCACCGCTTTTGCTCAAGCTAACCATCATGAAATGAAGAGAGATATCGTTGATGTGGCGGCTGAAAATGGTTCTTTCACCACCTTAGTAGCAGCAGTGAAAGCGGCAGGTTTAGTCGAGACATTGAAAGGCGATGGCCCTTTCACGGTGTTTGCACCAACCGATGAAGCATTCGCGGCACTGCCAGAAGGTACGGTTGATATGTTGTTGAAACCTGAAAATAAGGACAAGTTAGTCGCCGTGCTCACATATCATGTGGTGCCAGGAAAAATAATGGCAACAGAAGTCATGAAGCTTAATAGTGCTGAAACGGTGCAAGGGGAAGCTGTAATGATAGCAATTGACGATGGTAACGTAATGATTAATAACGCTAAAGTCGCAATGCCAGACGTTGAAGCAAGCAATGGCGTAATCCACGTGATCGATAAAGTGTTACTGCCAAAGTAAGCAAAAGAGATAAACACGAACAATTCTTAGAGGGTGTGATTGGATCACGCCCTTTCATCCTTTGCTACAGATTGTTTTTTCGCTACAAACTTTACTCTCACTACAAACGATGCTTTTGTAACGAAATAAGTAACACTTTCAAATAAAGGTCTGTATCAAGCAAACAGGCGCTCATCGCTTGAACTTTTCGACACTCTGCCTCTCTTAATATGAAATAGCATTGGCGATAACCAAACTAAAATCAGATTAGGCTATTAGGTCACTTTCTCCATTACGTAATTTGTCAGCTTAACTCCACGCATGTCGACCTCCTGCTCATTCACCACCGTAAAACCAAAGTGCTCATAGAAAGGCTTGGCGGTAATACTCACCTCAGAGAAAAACCGAGTCACTCCGAGATCTGCACCAATAGAAAACACATGTTCCATTAAAGCTCTTCCTACACCTTTGCCCTGGTATTCATGATGACAGAAAAAATGATCAATCAACCCATTCGGTTGAAGGTCGCTATAACCAACCACAACTCCCTCTAACTCGGCCACGAAGGGTTGTATACGGTGCAAACACTTTTGCCAAAGTTCGGAGTCAAAATAACTTGGTGCCCAAGCCTCGACTTGTTCTTGAGAGTAATCACGAACGTTAATATTACGAACGGTATTAAAGTAAATGTCCCACAGTGCTTTGGCGTCACTCGCTTGATAGTTTCGAATCTTAACCACGACATACTCCTTTTATACCACTGCACTTTTTTTGAAATAAAAACGGTAATAACCCACTAAATTGCTGCATATAAACAAGACTTCCATTACCACTGCGGTTGGAGAACCAACCAAATAGTTATGAATTAGCCAAAAGCTGGTTCCTATTATCATCAACTCTCTCAAGCGACGATCGTCTTTGTTGAACGCCGCTAAAGTTTGAAAAACTGAAGCCAAACAACTTAATACGCTCACTACCCCAGAATAAGTAAAAATTGTTGCCACTAATGACATAGAACAAAAGAAGTATTTTAATTTAGGTGATGTCGAGAACACACTCGTCAAATAACGTATAGTCGCGATAATCATCAAACTCGCCGCAGTCCATTGCTCAAGAAGAATGAAATGACTCGAAATAAGAACGCCAGCAAAAAACAAACACGTAACGATTTTCTTCCTTTCTTTGAACTGAAAAGACAACAAGTCGAAACATATAGCGATGGCGACGAGCACTTGTGAAAGGTAGAAGGCTGACACGGCGATTCCTTAAATAATAACAATGACACTTTAGCTCTTTAGTCAATCAAATAGACATGACTGAAGAATAAGCCCGACTAATAAAAACAGACATTGAAAATAAGAGCAAGTTAGAAAATGCAAGCTCATAAGATAACTTGCTTAGAACCTACAACCTCAACATTCCACTGATCACGGTGGTTGCAGTACCAATCAGCTTAATCCGTCCGTTCGTTTGTAACTTCGTAGAAATATAACCACCACGATACGATGCTTGATAAGCGTCAAAACTGCGTTTATTCAACTTCTCTGACCAGTATTGAGTCAGAGCGCAATGTGCCGATCCGGTTACAGGGTCTTCATTAACACCCACCCATGGAGCAAAGTAACGAGAAACAAAGTCGAGATCAGGGTTTGACGATAATGCCGTCACAACAACTCCTCGCCCCTTAATGCCTTTCAAGGCATCAAAGTTAGGTGACAAATTCAATAGTACATGCTCATCGACGACTTCTATTAACTGCTTTGAATCAAACTCCCTGAATGATACAACTTGATTCCGTACTAAGCCCAAATGTTCAAGCAACGCTCCGTCGGGATCAGAACTCGATGATAAATCAGTACTAGGGAAATCAAGCTCGATAGAAGACTCACAAACGGTGGCAGCTAACTCTCCAGACAAAGTATTAAACACGACTCGGTCACCTGTTTTCACAAATCGTTGTTCTTTCAATACGTGGACTGTAGCCAAAGTACCGTGTCCGCATAGTTTCACTTCAACTTCAGGCGTGAACCATCTAAGCGTCATGGTGTTAAGTGCCAGAAAAGCCGTTTCTGACACCGCCATCTCTTCTGCGATTGAAAACATTAATGACTCATCCAAGGACACCTGTGAAATACAAACCCCTGCAGGGTTTCCTTTAAAAGCTTGGGCTGTGAACGAATCAACCTGATGTATCTCTAACTCCACAATGACTCCTAGTGAGGGCATAGGTTAAATATTGTTTAACACAATAAGCACAAATACTCTCTGCTACAAGTAGCTAACAAAAACTATTGTCCACGTCTTGTTGATTATAGAGAGCCTAATTACACCAGTTTCGGCATTTCAGTCACCAAACGTTTTAACTAACTGATTACATAATACAGTCAATTCACACATAATGAGATCGATATCGCAGAACAAAGATGAGACTGAGTGCATAATCCTCCTTATTTTGTAAAGGTTTACTAAGGACCATCTATGGATACAACAGCTCTCATCTACGATACATTGGAAGGGTTATCGAACGCTGAGCCGCAACAGCACGCTCAAATTCGCCAAAATCTCTATAACCAATTGGATTTATCATTTGAGAAACAGTTAGCCTTGTATTCAAATGTCCTAGGTCCAGCCAGTGCAGGGCGTATTACCGACCTAGAAAGTGCCGCTATTTCTGCAAGTAAAAGCCTTGGTCTGAAAAAGTAAACACTCCGTTATACGGATCGTTTGATACCATCGTTAAAGACGCTGCTTATATGCAGCGTTTTTTATATAAAAACATATTCTATCTTTCACCCTAAGCAAAACTTACAATAACCTTGACCTCTCCACACCGTACCGACCTCCCACAATTACTTGTTACAAATGTATATAACAAATTTATCAAGGTTATCGCCCGATACATTTGGTTAATCTTATGTTTCATATTTAACAGGTGCGTAACCATGTCTAAATGACTAATGTTAGTAGCACGTTAACCACACATCGGATGGAAGAATCATGAGAGTACTTATTGAATATACACAGACAGGCAAATATCGTGATCATGCGTGGGAAGCACTAACGATTCGTTCAAAAGGCGAAATTCAAGCTGTGACTCCCTCTTATGCGGCGCAGCTCATCGAACAGAACCGCGCCAGCTTATCGACTAATGAAAATCAAGATATCGTCATCCAACCTTAATGGCTTCAAGGGCTACCCCTCCTAGTTCCTTAAATCGAATAGTTCGATGACATAAAAAAAACGCTGCACGGATGCAGCGTTTTCTTGTTTCTATCGGAGATAGCTTTTCGAGTAAGTAACTTGATTACTTTGGCAGGTTCTCTAACGAATCAACCATTGTCATTAACTTATCGACAATTCTTTCGCCGTCTACTCGCAAACCATTGTGTTCATATTCATTAGTAATCCACGCTTTCGAATTTGGAATATTCGCCAGTGTTTCGCGGCTGTAATCCAGCTCTACGTACATGTCATCTGCGTAAACCGCACACGCCATCGGAACCGTATTCTTGCTCAGCTGCGCTGCGTTGTACAAAGTGCCCCAGTCCGATTTTTCAGCCAGCATGTTCGCCGCTTCACGCAGTGGCTTCAGTGTTTCTAGTTGGTCGAACATCCATGGATAAACCATTTCGCCAGTAAACCAGAACTCACTGCCCGATTGATAGTTGAAATGCGAATACTGCTCACGCACGCGATGTGCCGACCAGTTAGACGCTGTGCCTTGGCAGTAAATCGATTCATGCAGAATCGCGTAAATAGGGTTTGTTAGGTAGCCCTGCTCTTGCTGCATTTGATTTAGGAAGCTGTAGCTCAGCTGCTTGTTACCGTTCACTTCAACAAACGCACTCTCTAGTGTGAAGTACATAGGGAGGTTTGCTTCACCGCCACCAAGGTTAATACCAATCAATTGGAACTGTTCAACCGTAAACACCTGACCGTTTGGCAGTCTCACGTCGTTGTTAAGCAGGTAATCAGAGATCTCACAACACATAGCTTGCGCTTGTGGGAACTGAGCAAAGAAGGCTCTGTTTTTGTCTTCTACACGCTTGTAGGTTGCTCGATACACATCATCAGCTTCGCGCTCGATAGACGGAATACCGCCCGTGACATAACAACGCTGTAAGCTTTGTGGGAACAACGACAAGTAGCTAAGTGTACAGAAACCACCAAAGCTCTGGCCAATCGTCGACCATTGTTTAACACCGAACTGCTCACGAATCGCTTCCGCGTCGCGCACGATGTTGTCTGCTCTGAAATGCGATAGGTATTCAGCTTGCTGCTCTGGAGACAGGTGCGCCAATGTTTCGTGGCTGATCACCGTGCTGTTGCCTGTACCACGTTGGTCAAGAAGCAGCACACGGTAGTTTTGCAATGCACGCTTTAGCCAACCCGATTGACCGCTTACTCGTGGCGACGGGAAGCCCGGTCCACCTTGAAAGTAGATCAACCACGGCAGTTCTTGCGCATCCTTAGCGAGATCAACCAGCTCACGTGCGAAGACTTGGATCTGTTGTCCATCTTTTGCTTGGTAATCGAGTGGCAACTCAAAAGAGTGCTGACGATACAGGGTGGTTCCATCAATAAAGTTAGCTTGCACGCTTCATTCCTTTTTATCTGATTCTAATGTCATCGGTACGAATAAAAACGGCGCCCGTTGGCACCTTTAGTTAGCAAGATACGCATAGTGGCTTGTAAAAGAAACCGTTTGTTTAACATGATTGTGAAGGTACTTCATCTAATCGTTCAATTAACCTTCAACGCGTGACAACTTGTGTCAAAACAGAGAGTTTAAGGTGTGACCTATTGAGAGGAAGAACAAAAGTAGAACACAAATAAAAAGAGCTTAACGAGGTGAGGATACGTTAAGCTCTTTGGTTTTATCTGTTGTAAATGAGGTTTATAAATTCAATAAGCTCAGGATTTATAGGCCCAGTTTCTATAAGCTAAATATCTATAAACTAAAGCTCTATAAAATAAAGCTAAGAAGCTTCTAGCTCACCTGCACCTTGAATTGAACGTTGGCTGTTTTCAACAAGGATAGCCGTGGCCGTTTCTTTCAACGCGCCCCACTCTCCATCGTCAACTTCAATGCCCTCGTTCCACGCCTTCTCTTGAGTTTTAAAAAGCGCTTCCGATTCAATGTGTGTTTGGTAGCCATCTGACAAACGTTCGATATCGAAATCCTGGACGGAAAGCTCGATGGTCATATTGTGGATATGATCGTCCGATGCCAGAGGCAAATCTGATAAAAACAATTCTGGTGCAACGCAACCACGGTTAAGCACATACAAAGTGCTCTTAGGGTTGGAGCCATTATCCCAACGTGCAGTACACGCGATGCCCTTCGCCGCCAGTTTCACAAGCTCGCTGTACGCTAGCCAGCGGTTATGACAGTTGTTTAACTCAATTTTCAGCGTCTTCTTGCCGACCATTTTTTCAATCGCGTAATCCATCACCACAGGTAGGTGGCACGCTAAACTTGCCTTGTGCAGGTCAACTTCAACCGTGTTATCACTAAGCACTTGAATGTCCACTGGGCAATCGTCTTCTAACCCAATGAAGTTGCTCGCATTGTTAAAATGACGAACACCATCCAACCCCACCATTTGTAAATCTGCCACCATGTTCGCTATCACATCGGCTTCACCACATGTACGGCGCATACCCAGAAAGGCTTTATTGACGGCCGCTACCAGTTCATTGTGAGAAACGATCATAACGATTTACCTCCATGTTGAGCATTAATATGTGTAGTAGCTTTTTGTGAATCAGCGAGCTCCGCTTCACTTGGTAATACTGGGAACACCCATTCGTCCTGATGAATTTCATCAAGCAATGGCGCACCTTGGAAAAACGTCACTCGTACCCAACGGTCTGAGCGAGGATCAAACTTAGTCGCACCAAACATCGCAAGCTTGCAACGCAGTAAGTGCATTGGTGGCGAATCTTGGTGCAGAACATTCATTTGAATGTCGCCCATCGCTTTGTTGCCTAGCGTCCATACACGACGTGCAATAGCACGATGCTGCGGCTGCTTAACCAGGAACTCAGCCAATGAAAGCTCTGGCGCGAATTGCAATAAAGCATGGTACAAACGGTAAGCTTGGCGGCCGATATCTAACGGCAATTCACGCTCTTCACCCAGCTCTTCACCTCGAACACCGAGTCTTGGCTCTTCTTTGTCTTGAGAGCGATACCAGAACCAGTAGTTGTTCTCTGCTTTCGTGAAGTCGGTGGTGATCGCCCAACGGTACTTTTCTTCTAACACAACCAATAGGTCTTGGATCTTTTTACCACTAGGAAGCGACAATGTTTCGCTACAGTTCATTTGCTCTTGATGGGCGTCCACTAATTCTGGGTACAATTCCATCAAGCATGAGATAAGGATTTCTTGGGCTTCCATACTCATGTGCTTAGATTGTTCGACTAACTGTGCCCATGTATCGCACAGGCTGACAGAAGCTTCTAATGATTGATCTGTGTGCTTCAAATCATCAACAGCAGCTTTGTTCAGCTCTTGCTGTGTTTCATTGATAGTAACGACTTGCTCTAAATGACAAATCGCTTTTTTAACTAAGGTACGTAGTGGCTCGATCAACGCCGTATCAGTCTGACTCGCCAATACCGCAGCCAATGCTTGTTCACGGGTTGTCATCCATTGATCGACAATCCTTGGGTGGTTAATAAGGTATGGCGCCATGCCTAAACCTGTCGCATTGCCAACACCAAGGTAACGTTGTAACCCTCTATGCAAGGCAATTGCTTGTCCGCCGCCTTGCTGCTCAGCTAGGTAATGAACCCAATCTAGGCTGAATTCTCGCAGCATATAAACTGCACACATTTGTGCACTGAACGACTGGTTAAAATCTGGATTGTTTTCCAATATTCTAAAATCAGCAATACCAAATTTTCCATTACCATATACCGCAGTCGTTCGCAGAATATAGCCCACTTCAGCCAGCTCTTTCGGCGTTGGCTGGACACCTTTAGCCAAATGACTAACAATATGTTCAAATACACGCACACTTTTGTTTGCACGCGCTAAAACAAGCACATTATTAGAGTTACGACCAGCTTCTTGAAGCGGTACATTCGCACGAAGTCTTTCAAGTAGGGCGACATCAACATCACCAAGAACAAGCGCAAACGTTACGTCCCACTTTTCAGCAATTACACGGTCATTTCGTTCGTCGTCTGCAATTTCATCACAAAAAACAACCAAATGATAAACATGATTTGGCGTCGCTAGCTTATAGATAACGTGGCCAAAACCTTGAGCGTCTAATTGCCACTCATGCTTAGTCACTTTCCATTGCTGTTGCGCCATTTTACGAATCAAAGTTCTTACGAAGCTGATACGTGTTTGGTGCATAGCGCCCAGCCTTTCCGGTGCCATGACGACGGTTGCGTCACGTAATACTGATTCAGTGTAGGTAGAACGATGTGCATCCATTTTGCTCACCACCTTTGTAGTTATAAGGGACTTGCTAGCCATTCAGAACAGGACGTTGCCGTCATTTAAAGCACTTGTTATTAACAGTATGCTGGTTAGCTTCCACGTTTTTGATAGTTATTGAAGCAAGCGAACTCGCCCATTATTATTTGTTCTCACTAAGTCTCTTCACCTAAATAATGCCGTCCGATGTATCTTCACCAGTACGGTTTTCCTCTTCCTTTCGGAATCTTGTGTCAGCCTTCTTTCAAAGGCTGATTTGTTCTTATTTCATCAATTTCTTACAGCGTCTTCTCTTTTATAAACCTTGTTCTTTCGCCATCTTGATTGCGATTTGAGGCGCATTCCAAAGCGATGGTAATAAGATAAAGGACACCGGTACCGCAGTGATAACAATGAAGGATTGCAGCGCTGAAATACCGCCAGAGCCTAGGGAAATAAGAATTAACGCTGTTACCCCCATCATCACACCCCAGAAGGTACGAATAATTGCATTCGGTTCTGTCTCACCACTGATAACTACACTGATGGTGTAAGTCATTGAGTCACCGGTCGTTACGATGAAGATCGTGGTTAAGATCAAGAACAGAATTGAGATAAGCATTGGCATTGGTAGTTGCTGAGTGACCGCCAGTAGCGCGCCTGGTAAGTTAAAGCCTTCAAACGCTTTACTTACACTGCCTGGATCTGCAATTTCGAACGCAAGACCAGAGCCGCCAACAATCGTGAACCAAAAGCAAGTAACAAACGGTGCGATAAGACTAATGGTTGATACCAATTGGCGAATACTACGACCGCGAGAAATACGAGCAATAAAGATTGCCATCATTGGGCCGTAACCTAAGAACCAACCCCAGAAGAACACGGTCCACCAGCTCAACCAACCTTCGTCACCACGGTAAGTTGCCATTGGAATGAAGTTGTCAATCATGCTGCCTACACCTTGAATATAGCCATTGAAGATGAAGTTTGTTGGACCAAAAATCAGGATATAGACCATCAATGCCATCGCCAAAATTACGTTGTAACGGCTTAGCATTTGCATTCCGCGGTTAAGACCACTTAATGCCGACAATGTGTACAGAACGATCGCAAACAAGATGATGATCAGTTGGGTCGTAAAACCGTCTGGAATACCAAACAATTCGTTCAGTGCGTAGCTCACTTGCAAGCCCAAGAACCCGATAGGACCAATGGTGCCCGCCGCTACTGCGACAATACAACATGCATCAATCAATGCGCCTGTATGGCCTTGCAGTGCTCTTTCGCCTAATACAGGGTAAAGCAGAATACGAGGTTTAAGCGGCAAGCCTTTGTCGTAGTGAAGGTGCATAACCACAATCGAGGTCAAACTACCCACAATGGCCCATGCTAAGAATCCCCAGTGCATAAACGATTGTGATAACGCATTCACCGCGCCTTGCTGTGCATTTTCTTGCGCGCCATACAATGGTGGTGGGCTAACGTAATGTGCAATCGGCTCTGCTGCAGCCCAAAATACACCGCCACCAGCAAGTAGCGTACAGAAGATGATCGCCATCCAACGGAAGCCGTCCATTTCAGGTTTAGCGATGCCACCTAGGATAACCTTGCCTGTTCGCCCTGCCGCCAGGCCAAGACCAATAAGAAAAGTCAGAAGAAGAAGCATTTGCCAGTAAGGACCGAACACTTTTACAGACCATGCAAAGCCCGTATTTACTAGGCTTGATAACAGCTCCTCATCAAACAAAGCAAGTGCCACGAACAGAGCGATAAAACCGCCGCTGTACCAAAGTGCTGGGTTGGTTAGCCCTAATTTGTCTGACGTAGATTCAGACTGGTTTGTGTTGCTGTTTGTATTACTTGCTGTGTGTGCTTGACCCGCATTTAAGCTTGAAGATTTCACGCTATTGGTTAAATCAGACATACTCTGACTCCAGAGGTTTCTTTGCAGCTGTCATTTGAATGATGACTACAAGGGTGTATTTAACACCTGCCCTATTGTTTTTTGTGTTGGGCAGGCTAATCCATGTTTGGGTTACCGCGTTGCGAAATAGACCGTTGTTCCTTTTGAATAGTGAAATTGGTTAAGCAGCACTTGCTCATTGAACGTTTGTTAGAAGGCTGCCTTTTAGATGATGACTAGCGAGAAACGCTTAAGCCTTGCTTTGCGGCTCTAGGCTATCTTTCAAGAAGTTAAACCAGTTTTCTCCCAAGACTTGCCCAGCTTCAGACTCGCTGAAACCATGACGCATCAATCCGTTATATATATTTTCCATACCCGCACTACCGCAGAACCAAGGCAACGCATCTGGCCAACCTGAGTTGTTTGCAGAGCCTTCACCGTAGTCCATTGCTTTAGACCAACGACCATTTCTCATCCATTCAAGAACAGCTTGAGGTTGGTTTAAGCATAGGTCACTACCAATACCTAGGTGTTCTACGCCGACCATGTCAGCGGTAGTCGCGACCATCTGGCAGAAGTCTTCCAACGTACATTGGCTGCCGTTTGGTAGGTGGAATGGGTATAAGCTGAATCCGATTAAACCACCGCGTGCGGTTAGGGCTTTAATCACATCGTTTGATTTGTTTCGTAGCGCATCATGAGCGAACGTCGGATTCGCATGGCTGATACAAATAGGACGAGAAGACAGGTCAATTGCTTCAAGTGTTGAGCGTTCGGCACTGTGAGACATATCGATGATCATGCCCACTCGGTTCATCTCTTCGATGGCTTGCTTACCAAATCGAGTAATACCCGTATCGTTCTTCTCGTAGCAACCCGTCGCCAATAAGCTCTGGTTGTTGTACGTCAGTTGCATGATCAAAAGACCTTGCTTACGCATCACTTCGATAAGACCAATCTCATCGTCGATTGGAGAACAGTTTTGAGCACCAAGGAAAATACCGACTTTGCCGGTCGCTTTTGCAGTTTCAACATCAGCCATTGAATGAATCGGCATGATAATGTCTGCATTCTGCTCGAATCTTAAGTTCCACTCTGCAAAGCGAGATAAGGTTTCACGAGCTGTCTCGTGGTAAACCGCGGTAGCGTGAACTGCTGTAATGCCGCTCGCCTTTAGTGTTTGGAAGTATTCTCTGTTCCAATTGCAGTATTGCAATCCATCTATAACAATCCGTTGCTGGTACATAACCACTCCTATTGAAAGCTCAGTGTTCTAGCTCGGTTTTGAAAACACGCTCAAATAACATGTTTTCAAAAATGGGTTAAATCACGTCTCTAATTTCATTTGCTGTGTTGGGTTTGGGTGTTGGCCTGACTCTATGAATCAGGCCAATTCTTATCAATAGAGAGCTGACTAGTAAGGACGCTGGTAAGCCGTCTTCACTACTGTGTAGAACTCTTTCGCGTATTGACCTTGCTCACGAGGACCGAAGCTAGACTCTTTACGGCCACCAAACGGTACGTGGTAATCAGTGCCTGCTGTTGGTAGGTTCACCATCACACAACCTGTTTGCGCTTGTTGCTTGAACATTGCGCTAGTACGTAGGCTCTGAGTAATGATGCCGCCTGTTAGACCAAAGCGAGTATCGTTGGTCGTCGCAATCGCTTCTTCTAAGTCAGCCACACGAATCACGCTTGCCATTGGTGCGAACACTTCTTCTTGGTTCACTTCCCAATCGTTCTTCGTGTTCAAGAACAGCGTTGGAGACATGTAGAAACCTTCGTGTTTCATGCTCAAGCGTTCGCCACCGAATGCCAGCTCACCGCCGCTTTGACGTGCTTTCTCAACCCAACCCAGGTTCGCTTCAAGTTGGTTGCCGTCAACAACAGGGCCCATGAATACGCCGTCTTCTAGCGCGTGACCCACTTTAAGTTCGCTCATGCGTTTGATTAGTGCTTCAACGTATTGGTCGTGAATGCCATCCATAACCACAAGGCGAGAAGACGCGGTACATTTTTGACCTGCGCCAGAGAACGAACCTGCAATCGTTGCATCAACCGCTGTTTGGATATCAGCATCGTCTGCAACCACAAGTGCGTTCTTACTGCCCATTTCTAGTTGGCAACGAACGAAGTTTGGCGCTGTAGCAGCGGCAACCTTACGACCCGTATCAACCGAACCGGTAAAGCTCACACCGTTCACTTCTTTAGAGTTGATCAGTGCATCACCCACTGTTGAACCGCTACCCAGAACAAGGTTGAACGTACCCGTAGGGATACCTTGACGGTGGATGATTTCAGTAAGCGCAACCGCACTTGCTGGTGTTAGGTTTGCTGGTTTCCAGATAACGCTGTTACCGAAAGCAAGCGCAGGAGCGATTTTCCAAGCCGCTGTTGCTGTCGGGAAGTTCCAAGGAGAGATGATGCCAATAACACCAACGGCTTCACGAGTCACTTCAACAGAAACGCCTGGGCGAACTGATTCTGCGTTATCACCAATCTGACGAAGCACTTCAGCCGCGAAGTATTGGAAGAACTGACCTGCACGGTAAATTTCGCCACGACCTTCAGCAAAAGGCTTACCTTCTTCACGAGAAAGCAACGTACCCAGCTCGTCACAACGTGCAATCAGCTCATCACCAATCGCTTGAAGTACTGCTTGCTTACGTTCAATTGGCGTTTTTTCCCACTCTGGTTGAGCGTGCTTTGCCGCTGAAATCGCTTGTTGAACTTGTTCAGCACTTGCTTGTGCAAAGTTACCGATGTTTTCAGAAATATCTGATGGGTTAATGTTCATAACGGTGCTTACACCCGCTTGCCATTCGCCGCCAATGTAAAGTGCGTTTTCTGCTTGAACATTCTGTAATTGAGTCATCATTCTGTCCTTGTAACGGTTTGGTCGCGGTTGAGCCTGGCAACCATCTGGTTAATTAATAAACTGTTAATATTCAGGTAATTAATTGCTAAAATAAGTCGTATATTTCGTATCTAAAGTGAACCTGTTCGCTTGTATCAATAAACCGCTTTAATTCAAAGAGTATTGAACCGCAAATAGCCTTAGTTCACAGTCGAGTTATTCAGGTTGAGACGCCGATGCATAAACCACGAACTCGACCAGCATCTCTTCTCTTGCTAACCCTGCAACGACGACCGCAGCACGGTTTGGATAAGGTGCATTGAAGTATTCTCCGTATACGCTGTTTACCGTTTTTAGGTATTCACGGTCTGTCACGTAAATCAGAACTTGCAGCACGGAATCCATAGATTCGCCTGCACACTCCAACGTATGAACAAGGTTGTTAAAAGTCTGTCGCGTTTGCGCTTCAATACCGCCCTCTACGACTGCGCCCGTTTCATCAATTGGAATCTGCGCGGTGTATAGAGTACCGTTATTTACGATCGCCCACTCTAGTGGTGCTTTTGAAGCAAAAAGAGCGGTTTTTACTGGGTGTTTTTTAGTTTGTGCGTTCACGATTCCATCCAACTTTGTAACAACTATGTTTCAAGATGGTTAAATACTGCACCTTGACGAATGATAAATCTAACGGTAAATTTTGTGCATTTGATAAATAAAACCTATCACCTATCAAAAAGTAAGGTATAGCAAGGGCTAGAGAAGGATCAGTGCCATGAGTATTAAGCTACAACAGTTAAAACATTTTGTTTTAGTGGTCGAAGAAGGCGGATTTCGAGCAGCATCTCACCGAGCAAATCGATCGCAAGCGGCACTTTCTACATCAATAAAAGAGCTAGAAAAAATACTCGGCCAACCACTGTTTGAAACAGGCAACAAATCCACACTGACTCCTTTCGGGGAAATATGCCTTCCAAAAGTCATTCAGTTTCTTAATATTTACAATGCGTTAGACAATGACTTACGTGCCGCCGCCGCAGGACAACAAGGAAGAGTGCGAATAGCGAGCGTGCCATCGGTAGCGGCAAAATTAATCCCTAGTGTTTTAGGAGCTTTTTGTGAGCAGTACCCGAATGTTGAGGTAAGCTTGATTGATGACAATGCGGCTGGTGTGGAAGCAAGATTACTCTCTGGGGAAGTGGATGTTGCCCTCGGAAATATCTCCCATTTAGAAGAAGAGAGCATCGATTTCACGCCATTGCTCTCCGATCCTATTGGTGTGGTCTGCCTCAGAGACAACCCTATCGCCTCTCAGTCCGAGGGAATAGAATGGCAAACTTTGTTAAAACAACCGTTCATTCGCAACGGGACGTGTACCCTACTTGACCCAACACCCGCACGAATGCTCAGTGAACAAGCGCTCTATTCCGTGGAGAACATCACTTCGCTGTTTTCTGTATTAGAACTTGGGATAGGCGTAACCACGTTACCTAAACTGGCCTTTCCTACCAATGAGACCCGCTTGGTGTGGATTCCGTTGATTGACCCGCCATTACAGCGTCAAATCGGTATTTTTAGATTAGCCGACCGTACGATCTCACCGCAAGCTCAGGCCTTTCACGATCTGTGTATTCAATACCTCAGCTATGGAGACAACAAAGCGTAACTCATTAAATACATGATTGGTCAGAATTAGAAACTTTCACGTAGTTCAACGGCTCGTTGGTGCTAGACATACACATAGCTTTTTTCAAGCAAGCCTTAACCCCAGGCCATAGGTTAAGTTTAGTGGATCAAAAAAAGCTCACTAAATAGCGAGCCTTTTGATATCTGCTTAAGTAAAACCTAGGTCAAACCTTACTTAGGTTTAAAAAGAGTAGCAGTTTAGAACTATAACTTAGAAGAATTCAATCGAATTGCGTCCGCTTTTATCATCACGTTGTGGCTTTGGCGTGTCCGCTTTCTTTTTCGGTCTGTTTTCTTTCTTCTTCTCTTTTTTCTCTTTCTTAGGTTCAGCTTTAGCACTTAGCGTATCTGCAGTGCTCCGCTGCGATTCTTTCTTGCTTGAACCCTTTTTAGACTGACCTTTCTTCGTCTTGTTGTTTTGTTGCGGCGCTTCTTTTTTTTTCGGTTTTTCTGATTCTTCTTGTACTGGCTGATCACACACCACTACATAGTATTCTTGATTGAATTCAAAGAAGTCGCCATCGTACATTTTACGACGCTTACGCGTTTCTAGCTCACCATTTACCGCTACGTAGCCTTCAGAAATGATGTGTTTAGCCTCACCGCCACCGCTTACTAGGTTAGCGATCTTAAACGCTTTGTAGAGCTCGATTGGCTGAGAAGAAACATCGATACCAATGGCTTCGATTTCAATCTCTTCGCCTTCTTCACCGTGATCGTAACCTTCGTAATCAGCGTCTTCGTAATGTTCTTGGTCCATGGTGACCTCTACCTAAATATGTACTTCTGAAATATTGGGCGCAGTGTAATCTTAAAACAACGAAATGACCATGTTGAATTGATCAGGTCATTATTTGTTTTAATGCTGTCACCTCCGTTATAACGTCCCACCAACATTTGAAAGACTCACAAGCTGCTTGGTGTATTCATGTTGCGGATTTCCGAACAAAGTCTCAGTGTCGCCCTTCTCTATTACCTCACCAGCTTTCATCACAATAGTGTAGTGACACAAGGATTTCACAACATTCAAATCATGGCTGATAAACAAATAGGTCAGGCCGTACTTTTCTTGAAGTGACTTCAGTAAATCCAGTACTTGAGCTTGGACGGTTCTGTCTAATGACGATGTTGGTTCATCGAGCAAGATAAACTCTGGCTTAAGAATAAGAGCTCGTGCAATGGCGATACGCTGCCTTTGTCCGCCAGAAAATTCGTTGGGATAGCGGTGACGAGTTTCTGGATCGAGGTCGACTTCTTTCATTACGTCACAGATGCGTTGGTCGAGTTCATTCTCATCCAATTGTTGATGCACTAACAAACCTTCACCAATCACCTGAGCGACCGACATTCTTGGGTTCAACGCAGAGAATGGGTCTTGAAAGACGACTTGCATACGGCTTCGAAATGGTAGCATCCGCTGGCGGTTTAGCCCTTGAAGCTGCTCGCTTTCATAAGTGATCGAACCTTCACTCTCCACCAGCTTTAATATCGCCATACCTGTGGTCGACTTACCCGAACCACTCTCTCCAACTAAGCCAATTGAGTGCCCTTTCTTCAAAGTGAACTCCATGTCTGTTACGGCTTTGACATGAGAAATGGTTCGCTTAAATAAACCGCCCGTAATCGGGAACCAAACACGAAGTTGATTAACATCGAGCAGAGGTTCACTTTCCGGAGAAACTGGAACGGGCAAGCCTTTCGGGTCAGAGTTGATAAGCTTTTGCGTATAAGGGTGAGCTGGTGCATTAAAGAGTGTTTGGCAGTCATTGCTTTCAACCAAGCGACCATCTTTCATTACCGCTACTCTGTCGGCAATCTTACGAACGATGCTTAAGTCATGAGTGATAAAAAGCATCGCCATACCCAGCTCTTGTTGCAGATCTTTTAACAGGTCGAGAATCTGCGCTTGTACTGATACATCCAAAGCCGTTGTCGGCTCATCAGCGATAAGCAGTTCTGGTTCGTTGATCAGTGCCATCGCAATCATCACACGCTGACGCTCTCCACCTGACAGCTCGTGCGGATACGCGGATATCTTCTGCTCTGGGTAACGAATACCCACCTTTGAAAGCCACTCTATCGCCAAGGCTTGCGCTTTATTGGTTCGCATTCCTCGGTGAATAGAAAGAGTTTCAACCAGCTGCTTACCGACTCGATGAAGTGGGTTCAACGACACCATAGGCTCTTGGAAGATCATGCCGATGCGACCACCACGAATCCCGCGCAATAGCCTTTCAGAGCAACTCAGGATATCGGTACCTGAGAAATTAATCTTACCGTTTAAGTAGTGCGATGAGCCTTTAGGCAGCAGTTTTAAAATCGAGTTAGCTGTAACCGATTTACCGGAGCCACTCTCGCCCACCAGCGCCAATGTCTCACCTTTGTATATTTCTAAAGAGACATCTTGCGTCACTTGTTCTATCGAATCTTTTCGCCCGAAACCGACCGACAATTTGTCGATGGTCAAAACTGGAGAAGCAGGCGTTGTATTTGAAGTCATAACCTATCCTTACTTCTGTTGATGTGGGTCGAAGGCATCACGTACAGCTTCACCAACGAAGACCAGTAACGTCAGCATCAGTGAAAGCACGACGAAAGCAGAAATACCAAGCCAAGGCGCTTGCAAGTTAGCTTTACCTTGCGCCAATAGCTCACCTAACGAAGGCGAGCCCGCAGGAAGACCAAAGCCTAAGAAATCTAACGACGTTAATGTGGTGACCGAGCCTGAGAGGATAAACGGCATCATGGTTAACGACGCCACCATCGCATTGGGTAGCATGTGACGAAGCATAATGCGTTTGTCACCCACGCCCATGGCCTGCGCGGCTCTTACGTAATCAAAGTTTCGGCAACGTAAGAATTCAGCTCGAACAATCCCAACCAAACTCATCCAACTGAACAACACCATAATCCCGAGCAACCACCAGAAATTAGGCTCAATAAAGCTCGATAGAATGATCAGCAAGAACAGAGTCGGCATGCCAGACCAGACTTCAATGAATCGTTGCCCAAACAAGTCGACCCAACCACCGTAATAACCTTGTGTCGCCCCGACTACGACGCCGACCACGCTCGATACGAGCGTCAGAATAAAACCAAATAGAACGGAAATACGGAACCCATAAATGATGCGAGCTAGCACATCGCGCCCTTTATCATCGGTTCCTAGCCAGTTCACTGAATCTGGCTCCGATGGCACCGCGCCTGAAATATCGAAGTTTATCGTATCGTAGCTAAAAGGAATGATTGGCCACACGATGTAACCGTTGTCTTCAATGAGCTCAATAACATACGGGTCTTTGTAATCCGCTTCGGTTTCAAACTCGCCACCAAATTCGGTCTCGGCATATTCATTAATGACAGGCACAAACCACTGATTATCATAAGAAACCAAGAGTGGCTTGTCGTTGGCGATGATCTCTGCGAACAGACTCAGTCCAAACAGAATGGTAAATATCCAAAGGGAGATAAAACCACGCTTGTTTGCTTTAAAACGCAACCAACGAGCTTCAGCTAAAGGGTTGTTAAACATTTATTATCAATACCTTTTTATTCATTCGCCATTAACGTGCTTCAAAATCAATTCGAGGATCAACCCAGGTATACGTCAGGTCGGAGATAATGCTCAGTACCAAGCCGAGCAAGGTCATGATATAGAGAGAGCTGAACACCACTGGGTAATCTCGCTGAATGGTCGACTCAAAGCCAAGCAGACCGATACCTTCAAGTGAAAACATCACTTCAATCAACATAGAACCCGTGAAGAAAATACTAATAAATGCGCTAGGGAAACCCGCAATAATGATCAACATAGCGTTACGGAACACGTGCTTGTAGAGAATACTGCTCTCGTCCAAACCTTTTGCTCGCGCTGTCACCACATATTGCTTGTTGATTTCATCAAGGAAAGAGTTTTTGGTCAGCATGCTGAGCGTGGCAAAGCCGCCAATGACCATTGCAAAAATAGGCAACGCCAAGTGCCAGAAGTAGTCGCCAATTTGCTGATACCAATTGAGCTGGTCGAAGTTACTCGACACGAGTCCACGCAATGGGAACCAACTGAAGTAGTTACCACTCGCGAACAAAATAATCAGGATAATCGCAAACAAGAAGCCCGGAACAGCATAGCCGACAATCACCACCGCACTCGACCAAATATCAAACCGAGAACCGTGATGTATCGCCTTCATGATGCCTAAAGGTATCGAAATCACATAAATGATTAAGGTACTCCATAACCCTAAGGAGATGGAAACAGGCAGTCGCTCGATGATCAAATCAATAACGTTGCCGCCCTTAAACAAGCTTTCACCGAAGTTAAAGGTCGCGTAATTTTTCAACATTTCAAAGTAGCGAACATGAATCGGCTTATCAAAACCAAACTGCTTTTTGATTTCTTCAACCACTTCCGGATCAAGCCCACGAGAACCTTTATAGCCACTGGCAGACGCTTGGTCACTTTCGCTTAAATCAACTTCTTGTCCACCACCAGAAAAGCGCTCCATGATGCCGGAGTTATGCCCTTCTAATTGAGCAACAGCTTGCTCTACCGGACCTCCGGGCGCAATCTGGATAATGAAAAAGTTGATGGTGATGATCGCCCACAGCGTGGGGATCACCAACAGTAAACGCCGAAATATATACGCGGCCATGCTAACTAACTCCTAGCGACGTTTTTCAGGAAGCAAAGCCGCCTTCTCTTCTGAAATCCACCATGTATCAATACCTAAATCGTATTTAGGCAATACATCTGGACGCTCAAACTTATCCCACATTGCTACGCGGTACTCACCAACGTGCCATTGCGGGATGTTGTAGAAATTCCACTGTAATACACGGTCAAGTGAGCGACCTAGTGTAAGAAGTTTTTCAGGATGCTGTTGGTTACGCGCAATTTTTTCTGTTAACGCGTCAACCACCGGATCCATCACACCTGCAGTATTGTAAGTAGAATCAATGTAGTTAGAGTTCCAAACGATCATTAAGTTTGGGCTAGGGTAAGGGTTTGCAGAAAACGATGAAGACACCATGTCGAAGTCACGATCGCGCAAGCGCTTGATATACTGAGTGGTATCTATGGTGCGGATCTTCATCTCGATACCCATGCGCTTGAGATTCTTTTGAACTGGTGTTGCAATTCGCTCCGTGGTCGGGCTGTAAATCAATAACTCAAAAGACATTGGCTTACCACTCTTTGCGTTAGTCATTACTTTGTCTTTCAGTACCCAACCTGCTTCTTTCAATAGCTTGAAAGCGGTACGCATTTGGCTACGGATACGACCGCTACCATCGGTTACTGGCGGCTGGAATTCTTCAGTAAACACTCGTGGTGGGATTTGATCTTTATACTGCGACAGTAATTCAACTTCGTCTTCGCTTGGTAAGCCTTTCGCTTCATAGTCCGTGTTTTGGAAGTAACTACGAGTACGTTTGTACTGACCATAAAACATGTTCTTGTTCATCCACTCAAAGTCCATCGCGTACGTTAACGCTTCACGCACCTTAGGATCTGAGAACACAGGAGATTGAATATTGAAGACAAAACCTTGAGTCGTTTCAGGCTTCTCGTGGTTTATCTCTTCTTTAATGATGTAGCCTTTATCGAAATTTGCACCCGTGTAAGAGTTGGCCCAAAACTTAGCCGAGTTCTCGGTTCGAAGATCGAACTCCCCTGCTTTGAAGGCTTCCAACATTACCGTGTCGTCACGGTAGTAATCGTATTGCACCTGCTTGAAGTTATTACGGCCAACGTTAACTGGTAGGTCTGCTGCCCAGTAATTTTCATCTAGACCATAGGTAACACTTTGGCCCGATTTGTAGCTGATGATCTTATAAGGGCCACTACCGACTGGTGGCTCACTTAGCGGCTCAGACAGTTTTCTGTCTTTCCAGAAATGTTTCGGCAATACACGAGTGCTTTGCGCGAAGCTAAACAGTTTTTCGCGGTTTGGGCTGTTCATTTCAATGCGAACAACCAAATCAGAGACCGCTTTTACTGACTTAATCTCTTTGTAATAAACACGATACTGAGGCACGCCCTCGGTTGAGAACTTGTCAAAAGTGAAGGCAACATCATGCGCGGTGATAGGCTCGCCGTCTTGGAATTTAGCATTTGGGTTGATGTCGATTTCCATCCAAGTGAAATCACTGGCGTAGCGAACCTTTGAAGCAATCAATGGATAGTACGCATCAATCTCGTCACTCGGAGAAAACATCAAGGTATCGTAAATCTCTCCGGTATAACTTGCAGCAACGCCGCGGGAACCGAATCGATTAAAGCTATCGTACGTACCTATGCTGCCATAGGTCACTTTGCCCTGCTTTGGCGCATCAGGATTAACGTAATCGAAGTGAGTGAAATCGGCTGGATATTTTGCTTCACCAAAACCAACCAGTTGTGTGGTTTCAATAACGGTGGCAGCAGGAGGTGATTGAGTTTCAGAAGCGTAAGTAACGGAGGGTTGTAAAGCAATAAGCGGCAACATGATTGCACATGACTTCAATTTAAACCTGAAAAACTGAGTGCGTTGCGAGGCTTTACTTCGAAAATTTGTTCCCATTTGATTCTCCCTTCAAATGTTATAAATTCTATATCCAACTTGATTGACCGGCTTTAAATGCACACCGTTAAAGCAAGTATAGGTTCAAATCTAACATCATGTAATAACTAATAAAACCATCAGCACTCCATCTATTACCGTTTATTTATAAATTACTTGGTCCGGTCTAAAGAAATAAAACGCGCTAGAACCGAAGCTGTATCAGTGACTAGCGCGAAGTGTTGTTGGTATTAACTATTGAACGCCGTACTCATCAAAAACAAGTTCACCAATTTCATTGATCACAGTGTCACGCTCTGGAATGGTTAATTCGGTTTCCGTCAGAGAGATACTGATGATCAAAGGAGCATGAGTTTCACTCCACACAATTGCGGTAATAGCACGTGAACCATAAGCACCCGCCCCTGACCTATCGGCAATCCTCCAACCATCAGGCAGAATCGAACGGATCATCCCATCGGAGACTTTATTATCCATCATCCAAGTCTTTAGCTGAGCTTTAGATTCTTCTGATAGCACGTTGCCATACACCAATTCGTTTAACGTTTTTACCATAGTGTTTGGTGTCGTGGTGTCACGCTCATCGCCCGGACGAGCATGATTCAAATAGGGTTCGATATGGTCAAGACGCGTTTTTCTGTCTCCCATGAAACGCAAAAACTCAGTTAACCCGTTAGGCCCACCTGTGCTGCGTAACACTATATTAGCGGCCGTGTTGTCGCTCATTTCCATGGTTGCGGCACATGCGCTTCTGAGTGAGATCTCTTTACCGACAAATGATTTAGTAATCGGAGACCAAGCAATAAGCTCATCAGGTTCTATCCCAACTTTTGACTCTAAATCTAATCCTTCACTTTCATGGTCATAGAGAAGATTCGCACACGTTAAAGTTTTAAAGGTACTCATCATTGGAAAGCGTTCGTCGCCCTTATAATTCCATATTTGCTCCGTCGCGGAATCGTAAACTGCGACACCAATGCGCGCCGAGATACGAGATTCGATTTTCGCAATAGAATAAGCCTCAAGGGAATGACTCAATGACGATGTAGAGAAGAGAGCACTCAATGACATAAGAGTAAGGGAAGTATATTTTTTCATTCTTTAACCATTACAAAACTATCGATTGATCGCAGATAAAAATAAATGCGACGCCTTAAAAGCGTCGAGTGGAGAGAATCTAAGCAGAAAACGACTCTCTAATCTAGAGCCAATGAAAATAAGTGGCTAAACCCGAACAATATCTTCGTATTTTAGATATCCTTAAAGGAGTGATTTCAATAGGATTCAACCTTGAACAAACCAAACCACATAACATTCGCAACGTTCAATCTTTTGAACTACCTCGAACCACCGAATGCTTACTATGATTTTGAGAACATCTACAGCTTCGATGAATGGAAGAAGAAACAGCACTGGATGGCTGAAACGATTCGTTCATTAGATTGTGATGTGATTGGCTTTCAAGAGATATTTAGCCCGCAGTCTTTAGAGCAGTTAATGAATGAACTTGGCTACCCTTACTTTGCAGTAGTCGATAGCGCACACGTTGAAGATGATTACCTATATACCTCACCTGTCGTTGGTATTGCTTCCCGTTACCCGATTGAAAACGTACAGCCTGTTAGACCAGATTCGACGTTACTGACAGCATTCAACCTTGGCGACAAATTCTCATTCAACAGAACGCCTGTTCACACAACGATTACGTTACCCCATTTAGGTTCAACCGACTGTTATGTGGTGCACTTCAAATCACAACGACCGACAGAACCAAAAGCAGAATCGGTCAATGTAGACAACGCTCAGCAAGGTAAAAAACCACAAAGTGACACGCTCACTCGCTTACACCAAGAACAACTTGGCTCTTGGTTATCCAGTGCCCAACGCGGTCTAGAAGCTCAGATGCTGCATCAATACATCACCCATCAACGCTACCAGACCGATCAACCTGTCGTGTTGATGGGTGACTTTAATAAGCCTCTATTCAACGACGAGTTTAAAGGACTGTTGAGTTACTCAATCAACCGAGACGAAAACAGCAAGCATTGGCTGTCCCACTTTCGCTTAAAAGACAGCTGGGATCTTTACCATCAGCTACATGAAGAAGACTTGCTTGCACAGCGTAAGCCGACCCATTACTACGGCGCTTCTGGTTCTGTGCTGGACTACATTTTGATGTCAAACGAGTTTGACTGTCAGAACTCCTCGAGTTTGATGGAGATCTCTAGCTATACAGTGTTAGACCATCACCTAATTAATCCAAGCTTCGAGCATGACCAATTCAGTACGGACCATGCCATCGTTGCTGTAACAGCTCATACACGAGAAGCGTAAAATAAGTAAATCAACACATTCACCCTGCAAATAAATAGTGATTACGATCACCAAAACACGCACCATCGAAACGTTTCGATGATCGTTATCACACTCTAAAACAATCAAACGTGCAAATGATAAATCACACATTATTATCAATATCGAAACGTTTCGATGGCTTTTCTTGAGTTGTTCTCAACCCATTAAACGTTATTTTTCGATAGGTCGTGATATGAAAAAAAGTACTCTAATAAACTCTGAACTCTCTTATTTAGTGGCGACTCTTGGCCACACAGATGAAATCACGATTTGTGACGCGGGCTTACCGATTCCAGATCATATAACTCGCATTGATCTTGCTTTGACTCACGGTGTCCCAAGCTTTCATCAAACGGTAAAGACCATGCTGGATGAATCTCAAATCGAAGGCGTTGTGATTGCAGAAGAGTTTGCGAAAGTAAGCCCAGAGCACCACGCAGCGCTGATTGATTTAATCAAGACAGAAGAAGCACGTTGTGGCAAATCGCTTTCGATTACTTATATCACTCATGAAGAATTTAAACAGCGAACGCATGAAAGCCGCGCGGTGATTCGCACTGGTGAATGCACACCATACGCAAATGTTATTTTCCAAGCTGGCGTAACCTTTTAGCTCAAGCAAAACGCAACAACAGCTCAGTGTCATCACTGAACCAAAAGAATACATAGACAGAACAATCAAATACAACTGGCCCCGAGTAAAGGAACCGACATGACTCAAGCCATTTTAGAACTTAGCTCAATTGAGAAAGCCTTCCCTGGTGTTAAAGCACTGGATAAGGCAAGCCTCAACGTTTACCCAGGACGCGTAATGGCGTTAATGGGTGAAAACGGTGCGGGTAAATCAACACTCATGAAAGTGTTGACGGGTATCTATCACTTGGATGGCGGCACTATCGCCTACCAAGGAAAACCTGCCGCATTTAAAGGGCCGCGTGATTCTCAACAAGCAGGCATTAGCATCATTCACCAAGAACTGAATCTAATTCCTGAGTTGACCATTGCCGAGAACATCTTCTTAGGTCGTGAAATCACGGGCACCATGGGTCGCATCTTGTGGAACGAGATGTACCAAGAAGCGGACAAGTTACTTAAACGCCTTAACGTAAAACACAGCTCAAAAACACCTTTAGGCCAGCTAAGTCTTGGTGAGCAGCAAATGGTAGAGATCGCGAAAGCCCTATCGTTTGAATCTAAGGTCATCATTATGGATGAGCCGACTGATGCGCTAACCGATACTGAAACTGAGTCTCTGTTTAAGGTGATTAACGAACTGCGCGATGAAGGCTGTGGCATTGTTTATATCTCTCACCGTTTGAAAGAGATCTTCGAGATTTGTGATGACATCACAGTGCTTCGTGACGGTAAGTTCATTGGTCAGTGTGAAGTAAATGACACCGACGAAGATGGCCTAATCGAAATGATGGTTGGCCGTAAGCTAGACGAGCAATATCCACGTATCCGCCAGAGCCACGGTGAAACCTGTCTTGAAGTGATTGGCCTGACGGGTTCTGGTGTTCACGACGTGAGCTTTACGCTAAAACGCGGTGAAATCCTGGGTGTATCTGGTCTAATGGGTGCGGGTCGTACCGAACTGATGAAAGTGATTTACGGTGCCCTTCCAAGTGAACGCGGCGTCATCAACCTGGAAAACAAAACCATTAATCCTGTGAGTCCAAAAGATGGTCTTACCAATGGTATTGCTTACATCTCTGAAGACCGTAAAGGCGATGGTTTAGTGCTTGGGCTTTCAGTGAAAGAGAACATGTCGCTATGTTCACTGGATCTACTGACTAAGAGTGGTCAAATTCAACACCAAGACGAAGTGATGGCGGTTGATGATTTCATCAAGCTATTCAACATCAAAACACCAACTCGCGAGCAAATTATTGGTAACCTTTCTGGTGGCAACCAACAGAAAGTGGCTATCGCTAAAGGGTTGATGACTAAACCAAAAGTATTGATTCTCGATGAACCAACTCGTGGTGTCGATGTCGGTGCTAAGAAAGAGATTTACCAACTCATTAATAAATTTAAAGCCGACGGCATGAGCATCATCTTAGTCTCATCTGAAATGCCAGAAGTATTAGGAATGAGTGACCGCATCATGGTGATGCATGAAGGCCGTGTAAGCGGTGAATTTGATGCTAAAGAAGCAAACCAAGAATTATTACTGGCGTGTGCGGTCGGTAAAAAGCTCAACGAGGACGCAGCATGAGTACTAAAACCATAAGCAAAACAACTGAAACTGAAGCGCCAAAGAAGAAACCGTTAATCAGTAAAGAGTGGCTGATTGATCAAAAGTCATTAATTGCTTTGATCTTCCTGATTGTTGTCGTTTCTTTTCTAAATCCGAATTTCTTTACTGTCGACAACATCCTAAACATTCTGCGCCAAACCTCTATCAACGCCATTATCGCAGTGGGTATGACGCTGGTTATCTTAACCGCAGGTATCGACTTGAGTGTTGGTTCGGTACTGGCACTTTGTGGTGCATTCGCAGCCAGCATGATTGGTATGGAAATCCCAGTGATGATCGCAGTGCCAACCGCTCTAGTCGCAGGTGCTGCATTAGGTGCTATCAGTGGTGTGATTATCGCCAAGGGTAAGGTTCAAGCCTTCATCGCAACACTAGTCACCATGACTCTATTGCGCGGCGTAACCATGGTTTACACAGATGGTCGCCCTATTTCAACGGGCTTCACTGACACAGCGGACGCATTCGCTTGGTTCGGTACAGGCTACGCAATGGGTATCCCAGTTCCAGTATGGATCATGGTCGTGGTATTCGCAGCAGTGTGGTACCTACTTAACCACACACGCTTTGGTCGTTACGTTTACGCACTGGGTGGCAACGAATCAGCCACTCGCCTATCAGGCATCGACGTAGATAAAGTAAAAATCGGCGTTTACGCAATCTGTGGTCTGTTAGCAGCAGTGGCAGGCATCATCGTGGCATCTCGACTGTCATCAGCTCAACCAACCGCAGGTATGGGTTATGAATTAGACGCCATCGCAGCCGTAGTTCTTGGCGGCACAAGCTTAGCCGGCGGTCGTGGCCGCATCATGGGCACATTGATTGGTGCATTGATTATCGGTTTCCTTAACAACGCCCTAAACCTGTTAGACGTATCTTCTTACTACCAGATGATTGCAAAAGCAGTGGTTATCCTTCTGGCAGTATTGGTCGACAACAAAAACAAATAAGACTCTAGTTTGAGTCAATGCAACACCCTGCTTTATTTACAAAAAAGCATCGTTATAAAAGATCTATCAGTAATAAACCTATAAACATTAAATCTATAAATAATGTAACAACGAGCTAGGCCTCACCTCCTAGCTCACCCTACATAAAGGACTTACACCATGAAAAAATTAGCGACTCTTATTTCTGCTGCTCTTCTTTCTACAACGGTATCTGTGTCTGCACAGGCGCAAGATACAATGGCAATCGTTCTATCTACATTGAATAACCCATTCTTTGTAACCATGAAAGATGGCGCAGAAGCGAAAGCTGAAGAGCTAGGCTACAAGCTTATCGTTCTTGATTCTCAAAACGACCCAAGCAAAGAGCTTTCGAACATTGAAGATCTAACCATTCGTGGTGTTAAGGCAATCCTGATTAACCCTACAGATTCAGATGCAGTATCTAACGCTATTCGTATTGCTAACCGTTCAAACATCCCTGTACTAACGCTAGACCGTGGCGCGAGCCGTGGTGACGTAGTGAGCCACATTGCTTCTGATAACGTAATCGGCGGCGAAATGGCAGGTCACTTCATCATGGAAAAAGTAGGCGAGAAAGCGAAAGTAATCCAACTTGAAGGTATTGCTGGTACTTCTGCTGCTCGTGAACGTGGTGAAGGCTTCATGAACGCAGTAAACGGCAGCGACCTAGAGCTTCTAGCAAGCCAACCTGCTGATTTCGACCGTACTAAAGGCCTGAACGTAATGGAAAACTTGCTTGCAGCTAACCCAGACGTACAAGCAGTATTCGCTCAAAACGATGAAATGGCACTAGGTGCACTTCGCGCAGTTCAAGCTTCAGGTAAAGACGTAATGATCGTTGGCTTTGATGGCACTGAAGACGGCATCGCTGCTGTTAACCGTGGCCTACTTGGCGCAACGGTTGCACAACAGCCTGATCTAATCGGTTCTTTAGGTGTTGAAATGGCAGACAAAGTACTGAAAGGCGAGACAGTAGACGAGTACGTACCAGTACCTCTAAAAATCATCGCTAAGTAATCGTTACTAGATAACACGATATAAAGCAGGGGTCCCCTATCCCCTGCTTTGCTTAACTCATTAGCGCACTGGCTCAAGACAAAAGCAAAACCCGATAGTGCATCGCTGTTTCTCATAAGCCGCTAACAAGGCTAGCAATGAACACCATGAGAAAGACCTATGCATTTTCAAATACGATATATCATAAGGCTCGTATCATGACTCAACTGATTGTTTTAGGTAGCGTTAACGCTGACCACGTACTGCAAGTTCCTTCGTTCCCTCGTCCGGGTGAAACCTTGATTGGCGGTAACTATCAGGTCATTCCTGGCGGTAAAGGCGCAAACCAAGCCGTAGCAGCAGCAAGATTAAACGCAGACATTGGCTTCATCGCCTGTGTTGGTGACGACCCATTTGGCATCAACATTCGTCAAGATTTTGCTAAAGATGGTATCAACATCGACGGTGTGATCGTTGCAGACAACACGCCGACGGGCATCGCGATGATCCAAGTATCAGCAACCGGTGAAAACAGCATTTGTCTTTCAGCAGAAGCCAACGACAAACTGACTTGCGATCAAATCGAACCTCACCTAGAAAAAATCCGCGGCGCTAAATACCTACTGACTCAGCTTGAAACGCCAATTGAAGGCATTGAATACGCAGCAAAAGTAGCAAAAGAGAGTGGAACTAAAGTGATTCTTAACCCGGCTCCTGCTCGTCCATTATCAGATTCGCTGCTTGCTTGTGTTGACGTGATTACACCAAACGAAACCGAAGCTGAAGTGCTAACTGGCATTACCGTGACGGACAACGCATCTGCTCATCAGGCTGCGTTGGCTCTGCATACTAAAGGCATTGAAACGGTAATGATCACGCTAGGCGCGAAAGGCGTGTGGGTGAGTCATCGCGGTCAAGGCAATAAAGCTAGCGAAGGTGAATTAATCGCAGGCTTTCGTGTTGAAGCAACAGACACAACTGCCGCTGGTGACACTTTCAATGGCGCATTAGTCACAGGCTTGCTTGAAGATATGCCACTTGAGCGTGCGATTAAATTTGCCCACGCTGCAGCTGCTATCTCTGTGACACGCTTTGGAGCTCAAACCTCTATCCCAAGCCGTGCTGAGACCGATGCGTTTTTGGCAGAGCAACTGTCTGCTTAGTTTGATTCCTATTTGAAGGCCTAACTCCTGAGCTAAACCGTGGTTAACGGATGTTAGCCTTCAAATTCGGTAACAACAAATAACAAGCATAAGCCCCTGTTTTCAGGAAGAATATCGCCCAACGTGGAAGGTTATTCCCACAAGGATTTTTTATGGCAACAATGAAAGACATCGCACGGCTCGCAAAGGTTTCGACTTCTACCGTGAGCCACGTGATCAACAAATCACGCTTTGTCAGTGAAGAGATTGCTGAGCGTGTTAACAGTGCGGCTAAAGAACTAAACTATGCGCCGTCTGCATTGGCTCGCAGCTTGAAAATGAAGCAAACCAAAACCTTAGGAATGCTAGTGACCACATCCACCAACCCCTTTTTTGGTGAAGTAGTGAAAGGTGTGGAACGTCGTTGCTATGAAAAAGGCTACAATCTTATCTTGTGTAACACCGAAGGCGATAGCGAACGCATGAAATCCTCTATCGATACCTTGCTGCAAAAGCGTGTCGATGGCTTGATGCTGATGTGTTCTACCCTTGAAGGCGAACATATCGATGTATTTGATCGCTACCCAGAACTGCCTGTTGTGGTAATGGACTGGGGCCCTATGCTGTTTGCGAGCGATAAGATCCAAGATAACTCGCACCAAGGTGGCTACATGGCAACCAAACACCTGATTGATAACGGCCATTCTCAAATTGGTTGTATCACTGGTCCACTGCACCGCAATCAAGCTTCGTCTCGTTATCAAGGCTTCAAGCAAGCGATGGAAGAAGCGAATTTAGAGATCAACCCTAAGTGGATTGTTGAATCCAACTTTGAATGTGACGGTGGTTTTGACTCTTATCAGACATTGAAAACTCGTGGCGAAATGCCGTCTGCCTTGTTCGTCAGTAACGATATGATGGCGATGGGCGTGATTCACGCTGCGGCGCAAGATGGCACATCGATTCCGAATGATCTGTCTATCATTGGCTACGATGACATCCACCTGTCGAAGTACATGACACCCGCGTTAAGCACAATCCACCAGCCAAAGCACCGTTTAGGCAAAGTTGCAGTAGATACCCTTTTAAGCAGACTACACACTCCTGATGCTTACCCACAGGTTGTGGAACTCGAACCAACATTAGTCGAACGAAGCAGCGTAAAAACAATCTAGTTCGCCTGCTAAAAAATAACAAGGCATATCAACAGACTCACAACGGGCTGATATGTAAGTATCCCAGCTGTCTTGAAGTTACCTACATGCGAAAGATGGTCATGACACAAGGTGTAATGCTTAAAGACGGTCTAATGTAGGATAAGAATAACGCCAAAAATTAGCTATTGATGCTATGGTCTCTTGTTATGTTTGTACCTAAAAGTACGTTGAAAGAATATCTAGTTCCATATCAAGAAAGCCAGGATAGTAGAACTTGTAACCTTCCGAGATGAGGTCATTTATCAGAAAATTAAAGCGCTTTAGAGCCATACAATATGACTGCATGGCATCTACACCATAAATATACTCGTCAATACCCAATGCCAGAACATTAAATTTACAACGATAGTCACCCGTTGAACCTAGCTCAGGCAAACCTAGCTCAATAATCAAATTTAGCGCCTTATCATTAGGTTTTTTCACTACATATTCGCTAACTATCATAACTATTCCTCATAGTACATAGACATAATGCCCCCAAGAAAGGTACTAGCCTCCAGTACCATGGGCTAGCTTAAGAAACCTTGGGCGAGCAATGGATTTTAATTCTAAGACGAACAAAACTATTTTATGAACACCATACCATATGGTAACATTTAGTTAATATAAATAATAATTGAGAACCGTTATAATGCTTAATAAAATCGTCCTGATTTTTTCAATACTACTCATATCTGGCTGTGCAAATAATGCCATCCTTGAACTTCAGCAGCTTGATTCAACTAAAATAGAAAATAAAAGTATCCAGATCATTGATGATGGACGCACTAAAGAGTCAATTAAACATATCATTGCAAGTAAATTAGATGAGTACGGTTTCCAATATGAAGTCGTCGATATTTCTCAATCTAATTCTAGCACTACTGATAACCCAAAACTGACCTACTCTGCAAATTGGTGGTGGGATATGGCTAGTTACATGCGCTTTCTAAATGTTGAAATAAAAGACAACAAGCAAACCGTAGCACTTGTGAAAATTGACACGGTAAAATGTGGTGGATTTGACAAGTTTGGTTCAGCTCAACGCCGCACAGAAATTACTCTAGATCTACTATTAAGTAATTTAACTGAAGAAGAAGCAAACGAGTTAATCTGTCTTGGCGGCCAGCCAAACCAGTAATATTCGAAGGCCTCATAAAAATGAGGCCTACTTATATTTTGATATATAAACCCTGTCATATTGATGTATTGTTATGTGACTTGCGTTTAAATACGTTGTACAGAGCGCACTGGTACCCAGCCAATTTCGCATGTTGATCTCGAAACTCGATACCACTCATTGAGTTCATGCAGCACTGTCAGCTTTTCACCGATGACGGTATCGATCTCAACATTGTCATAATCTTCAAGCATTACCCCTAAGGAGCTGCTTTCGACCTTTTCTATATATTGAATTGGAGCCCAGCCTTGCTCACCAGTATCATTGGTTATAAAAATCCAATTGGGAAATTCGTCATCCATTTCACCCAGCGTTACTTTATCGCCTCGCTTCAAATAAAACGGATTTAGGTATTCTGAGACATGCTGTTGAGTAGTAACTACTTCCATATATCCTCCAAAGTATCAACGTTGTATTAAGTAGTGAGCAACGCCAACCACCAAACCTAAACCATTGTGCCGTAAACACTAAATTCAAGGCAAACCGAAAATGCCAAGCGTTGGGAGTCTGCCTTAAATGTTTTGTATGGTGTAAGTCTAACGATGCTTGTACTGAGTTGGGCAATAAGCTCTTGTAATATCAAAGCTTCGCAGTTTTTGGTGTTTGGTTAAGCGTCCCGAAACTCGAGAGCGCCACAATTTAAAACTGCCGCTTCTCAGTTTACTACGCATGAAGCGAATAACCTCAGCTTCATTCAAGCCGAATTGTAATTCTATCGCCTCAAACGGAGTTCTATCTTCCCATGCCATTTCAATAATTCTAGATGCTCTTTCTTCTTGTAGAGTCATTTTGTATTCCTAAGTTAAAAAGTCACATTTTGTACGTTAATTTCTAGCTTATGGTTCACAAAATATATAGCTTAACCTTCCAAACGGTAAGGAGTCGCACTTCAAACTTGATACTAAGCTTGTTCTACATGCGCGCGATCACACCAATACTCTGAGTAACTTTCTTTTACCCAACACTCAATTCGTATTGTGCCAAACTCTTTATAAGTACCTAGTTCTTCTGAGATTGTTATACGTTCAGACGATAATAAATCACTAACTGAATCAGCCAAACCTTCAAACCCATAGAGTTCAATATTTTCGTGTTCTCTTCGAAGAGTAAGCTTCAGAACTCCTTGTTCTTCGGTCCGAGTCGCTGTGAGATTACAAATAAAGTCAGGTCTCACACACTCGAATAGCTTCTTATAACTACTCATATTCCCTCCGAAAACATAACGCCGCGTTAAGTAGTGAGCGACGCCTGCCACCCAGCCTAACCCATTGCACCGTAAACACAAAATTCAACTTGAGCTGAAAATTCCGAGCGTTGCGAATCTGTCTTAAACGCTTGTTATGTGCGTACTACTTTAAGTTCTTAGGTAAAGAAATTGGAACCTTAAAAGCAATTCTAGAAGTTATGCTGTCCTTCGTGTCACCGGCTTTACTGAGCCCTAAACCCAACACAGAAATCTTAGCGGAACCACTCCCATTATCTTCTGTAGCGACTGCAACGTCGAACTCTACTGTTTGCATCAATGTTCTATTTTGAGCTTTCAGATGCTTGGTTGATTCTCCACCTGAAATTGGCATTTCATTTATAGACGCTCCAAACTCTGCAACTTCTTGTTGAGCTTGATGTACACCTTTGCAAAACATTATCAATGACTTAGCTACGAACCGGTCTAATTCCATACTTCACCTTACTTATCAATTTTCATCAAGCACATAACGCTAAGCTAAGTAGTGAGCAACGTAATACGAAGCCACCGCATAACACCTTAAACACATAAATCAACGCAAACTAAAAATGCCACGCGTTGCGAATCTGTCTTAAGCGCTTTGTTATATGTTTGGTTACACCTTATCCGCAAAGTAAGCCATGATTTCTTCTGTAGTCATTTCCTTAGTCTCGTTGGCAAAGCAGTAATAGCTCGGGCGCATGTCGCTAAAGTATTGCATGTCCATTTTCAAACCTTCTAAGTTTGGAAATAAGCCTACTGGCATGTTGTATTCACCTGTTTCTTTGAACTTGTAAAACAAATGAGTTCCACACTCCGTGCAGAAACCACGAGAAGCCCAAGAGGATGACTTGTACATTTTAACGTTGTTCTCACCCTCGATTTTCACTTGAGTTCCACATTTAACTGCGAAAAATGGTGCACCACCCCAAGTTCGACATGACTGACAATGACAAACTGTGAAGTTAGGGTTGATGCTTTCTGCTGTGATTTTTACAGAACCACATAGGCAGCTAGTCTCTGCGTAAGACATTAAATTACTCCTAAATTGATGAAAACATATAACGCCGCGTTAAGTGGTGAGCAACGCAGACCACCTGACCTAAACCATTGTGCCGTAAACACTAATGCTGAAACAAACCGAAAATGCCGAGCGTTGGGAATCCGTCTTAAACGCTTTGTATGGATAATAAGCACTCCAATCGGGTAAGGTGAGACCCAGACTTTAGCTGCAACTAAAGTTCTTCTATCTGATAGTTCGATTAAACGACGGCTCCTCTATTGAGAGACCGATAACAAGTACGAACGTCAGATAGAACTCCAAGCACCACACTCGAATAGTCTTCTGGGTCTCGAGCCCGCATTTGCAAGCAAGAGTTAGCTTATTATGAATACAAACACACTTCAAAACATTAATGTTGGCGTTGATACTGGTAAGTCACAATTAGACATCTATATCCGTCCACTCGACATTTATTTCACCGTACCAAATACCGATAAAGGCATCAGCGATGCCATCAAAACCATTAAGAAACACAAACCTCAACGCGTCGTAATTGAAGCTACAGGTCGATTAGAAATGCCGTTCATACTCGCATGTGACAAAGCCAAATTACCTTATGTTGTTGCCAACCCACTACGTATTAAAAGGTTTGCTGAGGCTATTGGGCAACGTGCTAAGAATGACCGCTTAGATGCCGCGCTCATCGCACATTATGCCGAAAGAGTTCAACCCGAACTGACTAAGCTAAAAAGTGAAAACATACGCCTTATGAGTGACTTAGTCACGAGGCGGAACCAACTACTCACCATGCAAACCATGGAAAGAAACCGACTACAAATATTACCTAAAAATATCTCATCGACCATTACCCCGATTCTGACCGCTCTAAAAAATCAGCTTGAAAAAGTAGAGGCAAAGATAGCAAAACTGATTGAGAGCAGTCCTGAGTACCAAGCTAAGAGCACCATTCTTCAAAGCATGCCAGGCGTTGGAAAAGTCCTAGCCGCCTCCTTAATTAGCAATGTACCCGAACTCGGTTTTATTACTAACAAGCAAGCTTCTTCTCTCATTGGCGTAGCACCTATAACAAGAGAAAGTGGACGCTTTAAAGGCAAACGGATGATAAAAGGAGGTCGACCTCAAGTTAGAACCGTTATGTATATGGCAATGATGTCTGCCATCCAATGTAACCCCGTTTTTAAGGCTACTTATGAACGATTACTCGCGGCAGGTAAACCAAAAAAAGTCGCAATCGTTGCCTGCATGAGAAAGATGGTTGTAATACTTAATTCAATGATAAGAGACGGCGTAATGTGGGATAAAGGTAGCGCCAAAAATTAAATATTGACGCCATAGTCTCTTGTTATGTGTTTATTCTTCGTAGATATCGATAATATGTTCAGGACCAAATACGACTTCATCACCGCATTTAAGTAATACATTCCCATATGGATCGTTATCCAATGTACCTACATACAAACCTTTCTCTAGCGCTATGACTGCCACCCACATTCGCTCAATGGAAACCTCTTCTTCGGAGTCAGGGTCAAGCATATTGAAGATAAGCTTAACAATAGATCCTAACTTAATTGAAGATCGGGCGTCAGAACTAGGAACCCAAAATGTGTCAGGGTGTTCTTTATTCAGTAACTCTCCATTCTCAAGAAAGTAACCGTCTTTCTCATATGTGGCTAATTCCATACTGCCTCCTACACATAACGCCGCATTAAGGTGTGAGCGACGCTTGGCTATACTTGAGCGAAGCGAAACTGCCAAGCGTTGCGAATCACTCTTAAATGCTTTGTTAGAAGTTTGCTCACCTAGTGCTCCGACTTTCCCTTTTCGCGTCATGTGGGAAACAGTTTGTATACGCACGAGCGACATGACTTTTGCCATTATCATCTACGACGACACAAACTAGATTGCACGGATTTCCCAATGCACTCCGCCAATTATGATGACGATCCTCATAATCTACTTCAAATTCAACGTAAACGTATGCTGAGCTAACCCATTCAAACGGAATTGAACGTTTTACAAGCAACCCTTTAAACATCTTTGAATAGCGTTCAGTCATGAGGTCAAAGTGCGGGTAATATGGAGCAATCTGTTGGGAAAAAAGGTCTATTGAAACATACTTGCTTTGAAGGTGGTCTACGAACAGGTAAAGCTTACCGATACCCCAATAACCATCGACATCATTGTTTCTACTCCGAAACGAGCCAACAATACCGCTTGCAATACTACCTAGTTCTCTCCTGCGTCCCATATTTATTCCTAAAACTTCTAACGCCCAATTAAGGGGTGAACAACGCCTCCCCCCGAACACAAAGCATTGTGCCATAAACACTAAATTTGAAGTAGAAGCAAAAATGCCAAGCGTTGTGAATCCCTCTTAAATTGCTTGTTATGTCTATAAGCCGAGGATATCGCTAACTAATTTTTGTTTCATTTCATATTCAATATGTTGAACCAAATCCCTAGAATTGTTCACTAGTTCTTTGACTGATTCAGGTGTTATTGCGACCTTATTGCCATTACTGTCCAAACCAGCTCGGTGAACGCAATCGTGGCGAATTTTAACCGCAGAAAACAGCCAAGATATGTTGCCAAAATCGCAGTCTAATACGGACTTATACATTGGCTTGATTATGTCCAAGCGATGAAATATTAGCTTTTTTAAATAGTCCGCTACTGTTAGCTTAAGACCTTCATGCTTCTTATAAATATCCTTCATTGTGAACTTCATGTCTGAAAATACTGGATCTGTTTCCACCAAACGACGAATCAGTTCATCTGAATTAGTTACTCTATGGATGAAAGTAGAAGCAAGATACGCCTCTAAAGAAGCAACTGTATGAGCATGCAGCATGACTAACAACGAGAATTGAGTTTCATTATCGGTAGCCACATTCAAAAGGTTTAAAATACTTTTAATTTGGCTGTCAAAAACACCAACTTGAGATTGGTCTTTGACATACCACTCTAATTCTTCATGAAGATACCAATCTAGCTCTTGTTGGCGTAACTCATGTTCAATATGGTCATCATATGCTTGTACTGCTTCTTCCCATTCATCTGAGCCTTCTTCACCAGCATCGTCACCATAATTATCCTCGATCCAGTCATACATTGGCTGCAACTCATCACGAAGTATCATTTCTTCTTTTGCTCGACCCATAATAAAAACCTCAAATATGTGGATAGACATAACGCTGCGTTAAGTAGTGAGCGACGCCACCACCTAACCTAAACCATTGCACCGTAAACACAAAATTCGACTTAAACTGAAAATGCCGAGCGTTGCGAATCTGCCTTAAACGCTTTGTTAGTTTGCCTACATGATACAGCCAAAGTTTAGCGCCAAGATGCTGAATTGGTTACAAAACTACTGGCTTTGAACACAGATGTAAAACTGAAAACTACAGAACTCAAGCCCAACTAACAAAACGCACTTGGCTAAGAAGCGACATACGCCAAACCACCACGATTTGAAGCACTCTAACTGGCAAAGGATTTGTTCGACTAACCTGACAACCAAGTGAGACCAAACCATTTGTTGAGTAATTTAGCCACCAAGAAAGAGAAGCCGCGCCAAAGAACAACACGAAAAAGCTAGAACCAGTAAGTGACTTCCCCAACACAAACGCTTCCCATATAGTGCCACCGGAAAGATGGTGAGATTGGAAAACGAACAGGTGCAAAGCACAGAAACCGGACAAAGCTCTTTGAAGATAAACGCTTTTCTACTATTGCAAACTAACGCCAAATTAAGTAATGAGCAACGCCACCACCTGACCTAAACCATTGTGCCGTAAACACTAAAACTGATTAAAACCGAAAGTGCCAAGCGTTGCGAATCTGCTTAAATTTATTGTTATAGCTATTTTCTGTACTCGAAAGTCGTTTTAGCTTTACCATGTCTATCAATGGAAAGTAGAAATCCTTCCCAGTCCCCTCCAGTATGGCTATACATCATAGAATGTAACTTCGGAACAAGCATTGTAAGTTGCTTTCGCTCAGGATAAACCAAAGGCAATGAAACTGTGTTGCCCTCATGCTCATACCAAAACTCAGCTCCTACAGATGAGCTACCATCATCTGATTCTCTGTAATCAAAATGACAGTTCAACACATCATAGGGCCCACTAAAGCTTAGACGCATAATATTACACAGTTCGCTAAGTATTAATTTATGTTCTTCAATTGGATTCATGAGTCCTTCCATACGTCTGATAGCTATAACGCCGCATTAAGGTGTGAGTAACGCGACCACGAGACTTGACCTTACCATCGTAAACACTGAACTCAACGATGGAATGAAAAATGCTAAGCGTTAGGAATCACTCTTAAATGCTTTGTTAGGCATATTTTCTGACATTAGCTGACTAACTTCCTCTGGGTACTCTTTTGAGAGAATCCAGCCTCTGCACAAGTTAAATAGAGAGTCTACAGATTCATAAAATGCTGCTACCGCCTCTAGATAGTTTTGCTCAGGAATAAAAGCTTGCTCATGAGAGATAGATACTCCGATACCTCCATTCTCATCACTTTGAGAAATGATCCCATGAATGTGCTTTTCTGATAGGTGTATAAACCCTGAACAGTTCTTATACACGCCTTCCATCCAAGGAAATTTCGGGTTAAACGTTTTCAGCAAATACCAATCTTGTAACTTTTGATTGTCTCTACTTTTAATTTTACTCACGGATTCGCCAGAGAGAACTTTATTCGCAAATTCATGAGGGTCATCAACTAATGTAGACGCAGCTAATCGAAGAATACTATCTACTTGCATTCGCAGGAACGGAGCAGCAGAAATATAGTTCCTTTCTTTAATTAGGTGAATAAATGCATGCAAATTGCATTTTGAACGATTTACAGCAGCGAGGAACAAGAAGTCCAGTGGATACATTTTTGAACCATCAGCTTCCATAATACTCTGAGCATACTTAATATGCTCTTTATCAGTTCTTTCAAGCCTTTCTAAATATTTCTCAAGCTCTACCATTTTACCCTCATATGCCTAACGCCCAATTAAGGTGTGAGGCACGCAATACCGATACTACCGCATACCACCATAACCACTAAAACCACTAAAACCAACGCATAGTAAAAATGCCACGCGTGCCGAATCACTCTTAAATTGTTTGTTAGCCGCTCATGCCAACGATAGCCCACCATCAACTACCAACGTGTGACCGACGATATAGCTGGCTTTATCTGATAATAAAAATTCAATTGCATTGACGATTTCGTCGATTTCTCCAAAGCGATTGATTGGTACTACGTCAGAAACATCAGCGCGGATATTAGAGTTTTCAAGTTGCCTTTCTTCCCATCGGGGAGTCCACGTTACACCGGGAGCAACCGCATTGATTCGAACTCCAGATTTGATGCTTTCTAGGGCAACAGATCTAGTCAGCCCCTCAAGGGCATGTTTAGCAGCACTATACATTGATGCATTAGGTGTTGGTCTAAGACCATTTACAGAGCTTACATTTACTATGGATGCGCCTGCTTCCATTAGTTTCAGTTCAGACCTTAAACACAAAGCTTGACACAAAAAATCTACATGAAGTGTTTCTTTGAGAAGTGATACATCAACTTGTGGCAGATAGCCTCTAGAAGCAAGAGCAGGAGAAGCGTTGTTGACCGCTACATCCAACTTCCCGTAGCGGTCTGCAATGTGAGCAAATAAACCGTCTAACTGTTGCTCATCGGCTATATCAACCGACTGGTAATCGACAGGTTTTAATTCTGGATATTTTTGCATGGCATTGAGCCAAACCTCCTTCGAGCGAGAGCACGTAACAACTTGATATCCCTGCTTAACGAGCCGAAGAACTGAATACAAACCGATTCCTTTTGAACCACCAGTGACTAATGCAATTTTCAATTTAGGACTCCTTTCCTATTTGTGTACTTTGACGGCTAACGCTAAGCTAAGTGGCTAACAAACCTGCCACCTTACCCAATTTGAACACCTTAAACACGCAACTGAACCAAACCAAAAATGCCGAGCGTTTGTTAGTCCGTCTTAAGCGCTTTGTTAGTTTGCCACCGCAATGAAGCCAGGGATTTAGCGCCAAGGTGCTGAATTTGCTATGAAACTACTGGCTTTGAACGCAAAAGTAAAACGAGCAGCTAAGAATTAAAACCCAACCGATAAAACGGACTTGGCTAAGAAGCGGCATACGACAAACAACCGCGGTTTGAAGCACTTTAACTGGCAAAGGATTCGTTCGACTAACCTGACAACCAAATATTACCAAGCCATTTGTTAACGAATGAGCCGCCAAGACAAAGAAAACGCATCAAAGAACTAGCAGCAATGTTAGAGCCAGTAAGTGACTCACTCACCGCAAACGCTTCCAATATAGTGCCACCGGAAAGTTCGTGAGATTGGAAAACGAACAGGTGAATAGCTAGAACGCAGAACAAGGCTTTTAGACCACAAACGCTTTTCTGCCCTTTGCAAACTAACGCCGCGTTAAGTAGTGAGTAACGCCACCACCATACTTAAACCATTGTGCCGTAAACACTAAAGCTGAATCAAACCCAAAATGCCGAGCGTTGCGAATCTGTCTTAAACGCTTTGTTATGCCGATACTACCAACTACCGCACAACTGGCTCTCACAAGGGCTACCATCATTGTCACCATCAATTTTAACTCCGGGACAGTTTGACAAGTAAAACTTGGCTTCATCACAAGATACCATCTGGCTGCAATAAGTTTTGCCTTGGCAGTTAAAGCCCATATTTTCATATGCAGGATTTAACTTTGGCTCTATTACAAAGATATATAAAACTGCACCTAAAAAACCAACAATAAGTGCAAGGAGTATAATTGAAAAAGGGTTGCTTTTTTGGGGTTCGACACCAACCAACTGTGCAATCGAAGCGCTTGGCTTAGAGGTATTCTCCGCAAGTTGAAATTCTACTTTATCTCCAACTTGTGGTCGGCGAAAACCCTTTTTGAATTTGGATACATGAACAAAAATGTCACCATTGAGATTGTCAGACTTTATAAAACCAAAACCTCTATCATCAACCCAGCGAACGATTTTCCCTTTCATATATCCTCCATTTTCTTATAGCGGCATAACGCCCAATTAAGTAGCCCGAAACGCACTGGCTAACTTTCCGCATTGCTCGGTAACACCAAACCCGACGCAAACCAAAATCGCCGAGCGTTGAGGGTCTGCTTGAATTGTTTGTTATGCGAGTTCACCTACCAAGCCAAGTTGGGCAGTGAAAAGATTACCTCAGACACGAAAAACCACAAACAAACCAAGCACTTTTTGTGATTCACTGAACAACCGAAGTCACTATGTTACAGACCAGCTTCCCACAAGTGACTAATAGTGAATTTCAGCGCATGACTCAGCTTTTGCTTCGAGAAACTCAACGCTGCGGACGACCAGCGAAGAAGAACTGCCGATAAACTTGCCCTTGCCACACTTTGCGCCAGCCAACCTCGCCACAAACCAACTCTGAAAACCAATGAGGCAACCCGCGAACTTTGGCATGTTTTACGGCCCGAGTGATTCAAGAATTTAGGCCGACAATGCTAAATTGCCGACACCGACAACCGACTGCCAAAGAGAGCGAGAAAGAGATATATAGAAGATTTTTTGCCCAGTCGCATAACGCTAAGCTAAGTAGTGAGCAACGCAATACGAAGCCACCGCATAACACCTTAAACACATAAATCAACGCATACTAAAAATGCCACGCGTTGCGAATCTGCCTTAAGCGCTTTGTTAGTTTGCCACCGCGATAAAGCCAAAGGTTTAGCGCCAAGGTGCTGAATTAGCTATAAAACTAATGGCTTTGAACGCAAAAGTAAAACGGGCAGCTCAGAATTTAAACCCAACTAACAAAACGCACTTGGCTAAGAAGACTTTCGTAGATGCCGACAGCCACAAATACCATCTTTAAATGTTCCCGCTTAACTTTCAAAACCAAAGAAGCAGCGTGCAAGAATATTGAGAAATGAACCTTACTAACACGGAAGAATTGAATGACACGAAAGCCAATTAGCCGGAAAACTGGCTACGCGAGATGCCTATTTCGATGAAGAGTCTTTGGGAAATAACAGGTGAATAGCTAGAACGTAGAACAAAGCTTTTAGACCACAAACGCTTTTCTGCCCTTTGCAAACTAACGCCTCATTAAGAGGAAATTTATAGTTGGCTAAAATGTTGAACGCAGTGAAAACAGCCAACTGTAAATTTTCCTGCTTTAATGACTTGTTAGGGTTACTTTTGCTCAAAAGGTGACACAAAGCAACCTTGCCTAAACTCTTGAATTACCATTTCAGCACTAAAACCTGAAACACCACCTTTTTGAACTAAACCATTTAAGGCATTAATAGCCTTTGACGTTTTGTCATTAGCTAATAAATGACTAGCAGTCCAACAAACTACCCAAGCATTTTCGTGGTTAAGCAAGGGAAGTAATTCAGATGAATCAGAAATATGAGCAATAGATGATTTCATGGCTTCAAAGTATTCATGATCACGAGATGATGTTCCGTCACCTTTTGAAATAGCTGATTTACAAAACTGTTTGATATGCGACATACTTTCCTTGTAACCCTAACGCCGCGTTAAGTGGTGAGCAACGCATACTACTACACTTAAAGTATTGTGCCGTAAACACTTAAACTGAAGCAAACCAAAAATGCCGAGCGTTGGGAATCCGTCTTAAACGCTTTGTTAAACATATTCTGGCGGTGGGAGTTCGCCTGCCACCATAAATGGATAGAAGAGATACTTCTCACTATACCTACGTCTCTTTAATATTTTCCACGGTAACGAACGAATGGTATTAACAAAGCCTTTGGGTAGATCGTACTCCATTATTATTTCTAAGTATTTTTGTTTGGATTGAGTGTCCAATTGCCAGTCAAAATCGAATTCGTCAAAACAGAACAAGTGTACAGAATGAGCCGGTGGCATTTGCGGGTATACATTTTTAAAAATTGGACCAAAATCCTTCATAGGCTCAGGCCGAATCATATTACCGCCGATAGTTAACTTTATATTTTCGGCTCTTTCACCACCAATATTTGTAAGTGTAAAAGATATGAAAACCTGTTGGTGACTGGTCGTGCCAACCACTAAAGAGGGGTCATCATGTGATGTAATATCGCGCCGGGGCTGCTTTAGGTTATGAATACGATGATAAACATCGAGTACTGGACGTTTTTGTGCGCTGACAACTTGAACACCAGCTTTCAACGCTCCCGATATTGCTGAACTAGATACTTCCATATTACCTCGATATGTTTAACGCCCAGTTAAGGGGTGAAGCACGCAATACCGATGTTACCGCATACCACTTCAACACCGAAACCACCGCATACCAAAAATGCCACGCGTGCTGAATCCCTCTTGAACTGTTTGTTAGGAGATTGTTCTCGACATACTGTAAAATCTATCATCAGCGCTATCCACTACAAACCCAACTCTTTCATAGAGATGGAAGGCTGGGCTGATTTTAAATACACGTAATCTTAGTCGATTAGCGCCTGATTCAATTGCTAACCTTTCACATTCAGAAAGTGCTAGTGCACCAATACCTTTATTTTGGTATTTCTCGCTGACTTGCAAGTCACGGACATAACAACCGTAGTTATCAAATGCCAAACGAATTGCTCCAACAACCTCACCATTGAACAGGATATCGAAATTGGTTAAATCATGGATTTGTTCTTCAATTTTTGAGCAATCCCAATCAACAGAATAATGCTCGTAGTATGAGCGCATATTTACGTAAGTAATTTTAGCCGAAGCTGATAAATCTTCTGTTTGTTGATACGAAACCATTGAATCTCCTAACGCCGCGTTAAGTGGTGAGCAACGCCACCACCCTACCTAAACCATTGTGACATAAACATTTAAACTGAACTAAGCCGAAAATGCCAAGCGTTGAGAATCCGTCTTAAACGCTTTGTTATGTGCCTGAGTTCACGATATATCCTATAGCTTGAACCATATAAAACAACACAGTTATTGGCACTGCTGTATTCATTGCTAGCAAAATGAGCATTGTCCATACGCTGACTGACTCTGAGCCTCCGTATACTCGCTTAACTACATCAAAACCAGTGTGCCATGCGTAGAAAATAATAAGAATACTGGACGTTAGCCCAATAACGAGCAAAGGGACTGAATGTGTATGGTCAAACAAAGCAAAGATAAACCCTGTTATCGCGGTCCAAGATAATATATTAAACCAGTTTTTTATAAGGTCCTGTTCGTACAACCATTCCGTTTTATGGGCAATGAAATCAAAGGTCTTATCTAACAAGTCTTTACTGCTCAAAACTTACACCTCATGATAGGTACATAACGCCGCATTAAGGTGTGAGCGGCGCTTGGCTATACTTGAGCGAAGCGAAACTGCCAAGCGTTGCGAATCACTCTTGAATGCTTTGTTATGTGCGTACTAAACGGTAGCGCCTTACCGTACCCTCTCTGTCATCTGTGTAGTTACCGAGGTATTCACCACCACAGTTTTCTATGACTTTTTGAGACGCGGGATTGTCAGTTGAGCAAGTAACAATAACTGAATCAGTGACAACATGGTCTCGCACCCAAGCAAGCAGAAATGAGGCTACACCCTTACCACGAGCTGACGGTCTAGTTTCGTAGCCAACATGACCAATGACATTTTCTACGTTGGCATTAGTACCTTTGCGAACTCGGATTGCACCTAAAATTTCGGAGTTCGATACACAGTAGTAAGTTGTGCTAGGTAAATATCCCTTTGGTAACTCGGAGATTGCCTTTGAACGTTCGACCAAACCTGACAAATAAGCTGTCGGATCTTGCTCCACACCCGAATATTTTGGAATACCCGATTCTAGGCATTCTTTCGCATAACTCACTAATATTGGGGCCAAATTAGGGTTGGCCTCTACCACTTCCATGTCAATTTTCTTCATAAGCACATAACGCCGCGTTAAGTGGTGAACAACGCAAACCACCAAACCTAAACCATTGCACCTTAAACACTTAAGCCAACTTGAAGTGAAATCGCCAAGCGTTGTGAATCCGTCTTAAACGCTTTGTTATGTGCATTTTAGCTGCAACTCTATTAGCTTCTTTTCACTTAGACTATCAAACTTTTCGCACTTAATATGATTCTCTTGGCAGTACTTTCCAATTAGCTCATCCAACTTTTTTTTCGTAGACGTACTACCTTTAAGTTCACGCGATAAAAGCATGCCTGTTAGGACAACATCAAGGTGAGTTTTTGATGATTGTATTGTGGATAATCCCAAATGAAACGAGTTCATTGAAAGTGCAGCAGCAATAGCCTGTCCTTTCTCCGAATCCAGGTCACAAACACTATAGCGAGCTAACATATTTGAGTTCTCGATTAAGGGTTCCGCACCTTTAGATTTCATATGTTTAAAAGCACGAATTTGGTGCTCTAGCTTACTATCATGATGTTCTTTTATATCAAATACATACTCAGACAGAACATGCAGACTAGCATATCCACCCAAACAAAATGCCACTACAAAAACTACCAATAATCGTACCAAGTTCGCCTCCCGCACATAACGCCCAGTTAAGGGGTGAAGCACCCAATACCAATGTTACCGCATGGCACTTCAACACCGAAACCAAACGCATATCAAAAATGCCACGCGTGCTGAATCCCACTTGAACTGTTTGTTAGCACGCTGCCCTTTAAGCCGTTGGCACACACCAAGATATTGAAATATAGCACAAATTTCATAACTAAAAACACTTAAGCCAAACGGGCAGCTGCCAAACTTAAAACTAGCTATAAACGCAAGTTGGCAAGAAGAAAAACAAGCGAAACTGCCCTATTTTCGCAGTAATAAAATTTGCAAAGGATTCGATCATCGGACTTGAACAACCACGACAAAGAACCAAATTTTAGGAAGGAAACCAACCGCATCAAAGAAACCGCGCCAAAGAAACAGCCCGAAAGTTAGAAACCGTAAACGCTGAAATCAAAGCGAAAACTTTACATCTAGTGCCACCGGAGCGAACGTGAGAGAAACATTTGATCAGGTGTAAATCTGGGAAAAGAAACCAATAAACATCAAGACTTTTGCCCTTTGATTCCAACCCAGTGCTAACGCTAAGCTAAGTAGTGAGCAACGCAATACGAAGCCACCGCATAACACCTTAAACACATAAATCAACGCATACTAAAAATGCCACGCGTTGCGAATCTGTCTTAAGCGCTTTGTTAGTTTGCCACCGCGATGAAACCAGAGATTTAGCACCAAGGTGCTGAATTAGTTATAAAACTACTGTCTTTAAACGCAAAAGTAAAACGGACAGCTCAGAATTTAACCCCAACCAACAAAACGCACTTGGCTAAGAAGCGACATACGACAAACAACCACGGTTTGAAGCGCTTTAACTGACAAAGGATTCGTTCGACCAACCTGACAACCAAGTGTGATCAAGCCATTTGTTAACAAATTAGCTGCCAAGAAAAAGAAAACGCACCAACGAATTAGCAACAATGTTAGAGCCAGTAAGTGACTAACGCACCGCAAACGCTTCCAACATAGTGCCACCGGAAAGTTCGTGAGATTGGAAAACGGACAGGTGTATAGCTAGAACGTAAAACAAGGCTTTTAGACTACAAACGCTTTTCTGCCCTTTGCAAACTAACGCCCTGTTAAGGTGAAATAAACAACACATCAATACCTTATATATCAACAATTTAAAACTAAAACTCAACTTTAAAATATAATACATGTAGCAAATATGTAGCTTTATAATTTTGCATTCTTACAACCAAAAACAAGCTCTTTCTAACACGTTTCTGGACACTTTCGAGCTAGAAAGTGCCATGGGTTAAAACTCAACCTCAGAAGCTTGTCAGTGGCTTTGCCAATTTAGCATTTAACGGATTATCTTCGGTATCGCTGCAGAGAAGACTACACATTATCTGCAGAACTATTACAGCCCTTTTATTTTATTCTTAGCTAAGTTTTCCTGTTGCTTAAGAAACATGAAGAAGTTTGTCTCACTAACAAATGGGTTCCCATTTGCACCTAGCTTCTCCCTATTCTCAAATAGGTAATTTTTATGTGGATGGTTCGAAAGGTTAACGCTCACAACAGGCGACTGGAGTGAAATCTTTCTAATTTTCTCCATACTACTCAAGAACTGGTCAATCATTTTTGGATCGTTGCCACTTACGCTATGGCCACCAACGATAAATGCACGATGTTCAGCGCCTTTATCTTCGACTGTAAAGCTTAGGGAAAAGTCGCCTTCTGTGTGACCCGGCGTGAGATAGAACTTAAACTCATGACCACCAATAACCATAGAGCTATCGCTTTCTATCTCTATGTCTAGGTTTGGGGGAAGGAACTTGCTCTCACCTTTGCTTTTGTTTGATTGCTGTATAGATAGCTCATGAGCGCTTTTGGTCATCACAACTTTAGAACCATACATCTTTTGAAGTAACTGAGCGCCCCCAACATGGTCAGAATGCCCATGCGTTACCAATATGTGCGTTATTGGCTTACCTTCTAACCCTAGCTTCTCAAGGTTGATTGGGACCCACTTAGAATAAGGGGAATCAAGTGTATCAACTATCACTAATCCGTCATCTGTATCAATTGCATATGATGAAACCCATTTGTCCCCAACATAATAAACATTATCAAACATCTGAAACGGTTCTACATAACCGTTCTTATCATTCATCGTTGGAACGTCTTTGCTTGAGGAAGCAAAGACCGATGCGCTGAAGAGAACACCTAATATAATTTTTTTCACGAAATCACCTGCAAACACTTATTGCTTAGTTTGAGTCCTGACTTACCAATACACTTCCTTGAGCGCTGAGTAAGTCCAAAAGGAAGCTACGATTTTGAAAGCAATTTATTGCATAATCAAGACAAAAGATATTCTATTTACTTTGTGAACTACCGATAGAACTACAGCGTTCGGATGGGGAAATAAATCTTTTTTGAAATGAGAGTTCTTGAATTGACTCTGTTGACTAAATTACTCTTATCAAATTTTGGGGCACTTTAGTGTTAGCAATGGCGATCATTACTTTAAAAGTATAGCTATTAGCAGACCTCCAAGTTGGTGAATGTTCCAAAAGCTACCCCACTTACCCCACCTAATTGCGTTTCAAGTGGAGTAAGTGGGGTAGAAATCGCAACTTACAGAAATGAAGTGTGGGGAATGACGGTAGGAAAATAGTATTGATTTGAACCATTAAGCATTTTCTTACCTAGCTTTTCTTCTTTGTGTAACTGGTTTAATGCTTTACCAACCACGTTACCTTTAGACGCATCAACTTTGAATAAGTCACAGATTTGCTTAGTCGTGAGCCATTCCCTAGCCTTGCCATGACAGGTTTCTAGTTGGTCGTTGAGCATGTTGTACCAAGTGCCTTTATCCACGTACTTAGCCGATTCTTTTGATACCAAGGCTTGAGCGTCAGGTGAAAGCATCCAAGGGTGTTTTTTTACTAAGAATAGGTGTTTCACTTCTAACCAGAATTGGCGCAGTTTCTCCGACTCTGCCAGTGTCAGCTCACCCGTTACTTGATAATTCCACCCTAGCAATTCATTAAGCTTGTCCATGTTGGTTTCAGCCACCAGTTCAATGACCGCGTAACGTGAGTTGCCCGTTTCATCTTTTAAGAAATCTGTGCCGTTTACCGTAGCAATCAGGTTCGTTTGTCGTGATTTCTTGATATCACTCCTCGCATAAGGAGGACGCACCGTATCTTGAGCGCGTGTGACGAACGCTTTGAGTGCGCCTTGGCAGTTTTTGGTAGAACGCTCTAACTCCCCTAGTTCAACTATCCAAGAACGAATCACCGATAAGACGCTGTCTTTGTTATCGGGGTTTAACTCAGCCCCTTCCAAGAAGGCACTTGGCATCACGTTAGCAATACGCTCAACAAAGGCCGTCTTCTTAAAAGACTGCTCACTTTGCAGTACTGGAACGAGCTTTGATTTGAAATTAGGCACAAGTAAACATGCTACACAGCCCACTAACCAGTGTAGCAATACCATTCTTGCCAACTGTGGATTCTTAGCCCCTAAAGAATCTAACACCGCGTCCACTCTTGACTGTCCGTCCCACTCACCGGATAACCAATCCTTGATAGGATGCTAGCTATTTTCTAACGCAACGGCGTTAAAATGGTCATCAATGGCGGGTTTAGGTAATGAATGGATAGACGCCACAGAAATCAGTTCACTTCTCACCGTATCGGGTGAGCCGATGCATTCCTTACCTTTGAAAATATCAGGCTCTAGGGTCATCTTGTTGAGCTTGGCTTCATAGCCAGAACTTTTGAGTAACGCCTTTAGGTTATCAGCCGTATTCAGCACAATGGTTTTACCGGACTCGGTGTACTTCACATGAGGGAACTCTGGCTCTTTAAGCATGGAAGCACTCCTCTTGTGATAAGTGGTCTCGCTTAGTGTGGTTATCGAGCCAACGGTCTAAATCTTCTTTAAGGTAACGAACCGCGCGACCAATCTTGATAAAAGGTGGTGCGTCTGTTCTGTTTTTGCGTTGCCCTTCCATACGTGCTTGACGTAAAAATGAACGGCTCATGCCGATGTAAGTCGAGGTTTCTTGCTCTGTGTAAGCGCGTTTGTTTTTCTCTTGGTTTTCCATACTTTAAGTACCTTCATTGTTCGTGGAGGTACTATGAAAACCTTAGAATCATTCACGGGAAGAAAAACGGGAGGATTGGCGGGAGCATTTATTCTCGTATACCCTTCCTTACCTCTGACAGCATATTTTGGAAGCGTTTAAAGGACATACCATCCGCAGTATCTTTACTAGTGTATAGACGTTCGTTATCGATGCCGTCAATAATCACATCCACATCAAACCGGTATCGTTCTTCTCTCACATCTTCACGGATCAGGTTCCAAACCTCTCTTGCTTTGGCTTGAGGATAAAGAGTGAGTATTCGATGCTGAATCATTTTAACGGGGTTGGTTTCTATTTGTGGCTTTAAGCCTTGCCCTGCTTGGTTTTCCGCTGAATTTGTAACTGGCTTAGCTTGGTTAGATAACCGGTTATCGTTACGGCTTAACTCTTGCCATGTTCGGTTAAAACTCTGGCTTAAATGGTTTGTGCAAAGCCTGATATCACTGGCTTGTAAGCCTATAGGTATGGACGATAATTGCTTGGTACTTTCACTGATGATTTCAGTGAAAGCCGACAATAGCCCACCGAGGCTTGATACCTGCCCCTGACTGGTTTTGTCTTTAGCAATCTGCATCATGCTTTCTTGCTCTGGGTACAACGCTACCAGTTTTGGCACGATGAAAGCTATATTCTTGGAGCTTAACCGTTGTTCGTGTATCCCATGAAACTGACCTTTAACCGCATTCGGGAAAGCCTGTTTAATGAGTCTCAGTTTGGAGTAAGCCAGTGTTGGTACAGCTTCAAACCGTGTTAACTGGCTTTTACCCACTAAAACCTGTAGAGATTGCTTTTGGGTTAACTCAATAAAGCCCCGTACATGCAAGCTATAGAGCAATACGTTATGGCTATCGACTGCCGCCGCATCTGGACAGTCAATTTTAGCGTGAAGCCTAAACACACCACGCTCAACCGCATCAAACACTTGTTCCTCAGTGAGTAACGTTAACTTTTCCAGTTCGTTTAAGTGTATGTAATCCCTGTTATCGTCCATCTATAAATCAGTGCTCGTAACCTAGTAAATCGTTAGCTTACTAATTTGATGCTGGCAACACATCACAACGCACTCACTATCCGATGAGGTTCACAGCTGCGGCTTTATGCTCTGGCGCTAAATGCGCGTATCTAAGGGTCATCTTCAAATCAGAATGTCCTAACAGCTCACGAACTGTATTCAAATCCACACCATTCGTCACAAGTTTACTCGCAAAGTGGTGGCGCAAATCGTGAAACCGGAAATTAGAGATATCCGCCGCTTTCAGTAGGCACTGCCAAGGGTATTGAATCAGAGGTGCAGAGTCTCGGTGATTAGGGGTAAACACGTAAATTTGATTGGGGTTTTGCGCTCGCCACTGACTAAGAAGGTTAAACACGGTGTCATTAAGCGGTATACGCCTTGTTTTCTTAGACTTGGCATTTTCAGCTTTAACGGTCAGATAACGATTCTCAAACGACACATCTTCCCAAGATAAGCTCAGTAGCTCACTTTTACGTGCACCAGTGTTTATAGCAGTAATTACAAGCGGCTTAACAAAGTCTGAGTATAACTTTTCACTGCCAGACGCTCTTAGCCTGTCGTTACGTTCGTCAAGGGCAATAAGTAAGGCGCTTTCTTCTTCACTAGAAAGATAACGAACGCGAGTATTATCCTCAGTGACCAGTTTCACTTTATCCAGTGAGTGAGAGTCTAGTAGTTCCCACTCAACCGCTCTGGTGAGTGCCGCTTTGAACGACATAAAGGTTCGGCTCATTGTTGCGGGCGCTCGCCCTTGTTTCCGTTTGAGGGTGTACCACTCTTGAATGTCACGAGCGGTAATATCGGTGAGGCGTTTTTCTCCTAGGTGAGCAAACGTATTCTTAATTGAATTAAACGACTGGTTAGCCGTTCGAGGGTTCAAAGCCATCAAATAGTCTTGGTAATGTTCGTCAAGAAAACGGGTTAACGTCAGTCCCTCACGGGCTTCTAATTTCTTAGCTTCGTGACGACTTTCTTGTACGTCTTCCCCACTGGCGACTTGTCCTGATTTCTCTTTGGCTAAGTCTCTAGCTTGAGCGGGTGTTAATGAATTAGCCGCCCCTAAGAAATAGTTTCGCTGCTTGCCGTTAATTCGATAGTACAGGTAATACTTCACCGTTCCTTTTGGGGAGATACGCGCATGAAAACCGCTGACTTCGGTATCGTTCAGGCGCTTATCTTCAATGGTGAGATTCTTGATAGAGCTGTTGGTGATCTTCTGCTTTAATGCCATGACACAATCCTTAGTGTAGCAAATATGTAGCAGAAAAATTGCAACTTGAGGCATTATAGAGAACAACCATGAACCAACCAATCATAGCTATCTTACTGTATTTATTCGGTTAATTTATCATTTTAGTTCATAGCCGTTCATTGCGTTACATTACCGAATCGCACTGTTAAGGTGTGAGCAACGCAATACCGATGCTTCCGCATACCACCTTAAACACTAAAATCAACGCATAGTAAAAATGCCACGCGTTGCGAATCACTCTTAAACAGTTTGTTAGCAGTCTACTTAAAACTCCCACCAAAACTTGTTATTTTCCTCAGACAGTTGCTTTAAGTTGTCTAGCACATTGGATAAACACGACTCCATTAATTCATAATCAAGATCTGGTAATTTCACATCATTGTACATTGCTGTGAAAGTGAAAGGTTCATGTGAAATATTATGAACAATTTCACTTCTAACTTTCGAGTACGCAATAGAACCGATAGAACCTTTATGGATATGGTCTTCAAACCATTTTCTTTGATTAAAGTTAAGGTGCAGTTCTTTTACCTGTTCTCTTACAAACTCTGGTTCTCTGACTGATTCACCAATTTCTGTTAGCTTGACTACATAGGCATCATAGTTTCGGCTAAAGCTTTTACTAGGTAAGCAACCTAATAACCCTACTGGGTGAATTTTATCCCAAAACTCATAACCGCTGAACTTCACTAAAGTATCAGTAAATGCTTCTGCTTTTGAATATCTTGTCTTGCTCTCTGCACCGTCTCCGGAAAGCTGAAACCTCCTACTACCGATCGCCTCGATATAGCAACAGCACAGAGCTAACGCTTCTTCTTCAGAGGTTTGAGCAATTTCTCTTATTTTTGCTAATTTCAGTTCTAGGTGTTCCAAATACACCTTATGAGAAATTATTTTTACTACTGTATTCATTATTACCTCTGTGACTGCTAACGCCGCGTTAAGTGGTGAACAACGCTAACCACCAAACCTAAGCCATTGTGTCGTAACCACTAAAGCTGATTCAAACTAAAAATGCCAAGCGTTGTGAATCCGCCTTAAACGCTTTGTTATGCGACTTTCAATGTAAGCAGTTTGATTGAGAAAAGATTTCGTAGTCGTTCAATGAACCGTAACGAAATTTGAAGTCCACAACCTTGCAAACTTCTGTCGTTTCACTCATATAGATAATTTTGCCTTTCGCATAGGCTGTATCGCCATCTTTAAACGCTGATTCAATTTCATGACTTAGACTAGCTGAACCATTTGGTAAAGACCTCAAACCTTCAAGCGCATCAAACCATTGTTCTTTAATAGCAATTTGAGTCAACATACGCTCTGACACAAAGTTCAGCTCTTTGGGTTGTACGACATATCTATCATAGGCGAAATAACCAAGTCCGCACGCTATTATCAATATGATTAGATTCGACTTTTTCACGCATTCCTCCTAGTCGCATAACGCTAAGCTAAGTGGCTAACAAACCTGCCACCTTACCCAATTTGAACACCTTAAACACACAACTTAACCAAACCAAAAATGCCGAACGTTTGTTAGTCCGTCTTAAGCGCTTTGTTAGTTTGCCACCGCGATGAAACTAGAGGTTTAGCGCCAAGATGCTGAATTAGCTATAAAACTAATGGCTTTGAACGCAAAAGTAAAACGGGCCGCTCAGAATTTAACCCCAACTAACAAAACGCACTTGGCTAAGAAGACTTTCGTAGATGCCGACAGCCACAAATACCATCTTTCAATGTTCCCGCTTAACTTTCAAAGCCAAAGAAGAAGCGCGCAAGAACATTGAGAAATGAACCTTACTAACACGAAAGAATTGAATTATACGAAAGCCAATTAACCGAAAAACTGACTACGCGAGATGCCTATTTCGATGAAAAGTCTTTGGGAAATAACAGGTGAATAGCTAGAACGTAGAACAAGGCTTTTAGACCATAAATGCTTTTCTGCCCTTTGCAAACTAACGCCCGCTTAAGTGGTGAGCAACGCTACCACAATACTCAATTATTGCGCCGTAAACACAAAAGCCGAATCAAACTAAAACCGCCGAGCGTTGCGAATCCGTCTTAAAGCGTTTGTTAGTTTTATTTGCTTAAGTTAGCCTCAATACTAAGCAACTCAAAGCTTGCTCTTGATTGATGGTATTTCTGCCAACTTTCCATGACCACATTATTGGCAAGCTTTCCTCGCTGATCGGTATCACTATACTCTGGATCAATCAATTCAACTGACTCGTAAGTAAGACCATTTTCAGCAAGGAAATTGGTAAGCATGTCATCAAAGGAAAGTGAGGCATAAGAAACATGGCTATTGTCGAATGTCAGATTAATGCCTAGCTTTGGACATATAGCGCCATTAGAAATAGCTTCATTTTTAAACGTCATCACTGTATTTTTAACAGCCCTTCGAAAAGCGTAAGAAACAACCATTTTCTTTGTATATGGCTTAACACAATGTAGCCAGCTAATTACGACTCTGGAGTCATCGTTTCTGATTATGAACAGACATTTTTTGCGATGAAAATCTAATCCCACTTCAATGTCTTTAATACCACACCCCACCTTCTCGTCATACTCACTATGCAATGTAAACAAAGCCTCAAAAAAAGCTTTGTCATCCAAAGTCATTATTGAGCCGGGAGTATATGAGTTAATGCGACGACGAACATCTTCTTTACATGCCTTTTGGGTACCGAATTTAAATTGACCAAATGAAATAGGTTTTGCCACAATTTTCTCCTATAAAACTAACGCTAAGCTAAGTGGCTAACAAACCTGCCACCCAACTCAATTTGAACACCTTAAACGCGCAACGAAACCGAACCAAAAATGCCGAACGTTTGTTAGTCCGTCTTAAGCGCTTTGTTAGTTTGCCACCGCGATGAAGCCAAAGGTTTAGCGCCAAGGTGCTGAATTAGCTATAAAATTAATGGCTTTGAACACAAAAGTAAAACGGCCGGCTCAGAATTTAAACCCAACCAAAAAAACGCACTTGGCTAAGAAGACTTTCGTAGATGCCGACAGCCACAAATACCATCTTTCAATGCTCCCGCTTAACTTTCAAAACCAAAGAAGCAGCGCGCAAGAACATTGAGAAGTGAACCTTACTAACACGGAAGAATTGAATAACACGAAAGTCAATTAACCGAAAAACTGGCTACGCGAGATGCCTATTTCGATGAAAAAGTCTTTGGGAAATAACAGGTGAATAGCTAGAACGCAGAACAAAGCTTTTAGACCACAAACGCTTTTCTGCCCTTTGCAAACTAACGCCGCGTTAAGGGGCGACAACGCATTCCACCCAACTTAAGTCATTGTGCCGTAAACACATAAACCAAACTTTGAACCAAAACCGCCGAGCGTTGAGAGTCCCTCTTGAACGCTTTGTTATGGTGATTTATTTTAGACTTGCTTGAATGATGAGCAACTCAATTTCATTAGCCGATGTATTAACCAGACCATGAGTGCCAAAACGTTTATTAACTATCATATCTCCTGAAGTCACTTTTCTTTCCTCACCTTCAATGGTCATAGTGCCTTCACCTTTCAAAATGATATACATTTCTTCATCGTCTCCGTGAGTATGCTCACCCATAGAACTTCCTGGTGGCATAACTACACGGATAGCGAAATCCCAAGCACCATTGAAATCTTTACGCCTAAATGCACGATAGATATCAATTGAACCTTCTCCATCATGGCTATTTTCGTCGATTTCTTTGTCACAAGTGTAAAAATTACGTATCATTTTTTCCGAATTCCTTTCTGATTATTTTCCGCAGATCCTTAAAGCACCATAACGCCCAATTAAGGGGTGAACAACGCCTCCACCCAACCTAAACATTGTGCCATAAACACCAAATTTGAAGTAGAAGCAAAAATGCCAAGCGTTGTGAATCCCTCTTAAATTGCTTGTTAGGTGAAAAACTACAAATTACAGATAATTACCAGCTTTTTCATAAGCTTCCAGCTCTATTGGTGATTCCCGATAGCCAAAGATTGCTAGTTGCAACAAATACGTTTTTGTAAACTCGTCTAGACCTAACTCTTCCACTTGCTTTACATGAATTAACTCATGTGAAAGAAGCAATTTGTCTCCCTTTGCTTTAGTGGAAATCCAAACGCCATAGCCAAATGTATTGCCTGTAAAATATGGAGAGTCAAGGCCTAACCTTTGCATCTGAAATAAAAGTGACTCGTTTTCAGGTAAAGGCAATTTATCCGCATAATAAACACGTACTTTCTCAGGGTGTTTAATGCCAATCCTACGTGCTATTTCGAGATATTGAGGCAACAAAGGTTCGCCTCGAGTTAAGGCTATTTCTTCATTTTTTCTTACATACTTGATGGATAACGGAAAATAAGCCTCTATTTGTTCTACCAAGTGACCAGGAGGATTTGCATAGACCTCAGATTTATCTTGGCAACCCAGAGCTGAAACAATCGATACCACTAACATTAAGGATTTTAAGACGGTCTTCATATTTTGAGTGAACTCCTTTCACCTAACGCCGCGTTAAGTAGTGAGCAACGCCACAACGAAACCTAAACATACCACCATAAACACAAAACCAAACTATGGAATGAAAAATGCCATGCGTTGGGAATCTGTCTTAAACGCTTTGTTATAACGCATCTTCAACTGAAGCTAACCACTTGGGAATGTTAGCCCTATACCAGTTTATGTACTTTTCTTGCTCTGGGTTGTTTCGGCTATTTAAGATGTTTACGACTTCTATAACTATCCAGCACTTAGCTATAATAAGATGCTCAATTAGCTCGATGTTGGAGAGTCCTGGGTTGTGTTTGATGTATTGAGTAACAATTTTCTTGTATTCAGCGACGCTACCAAGGCCGCTAACTAGAGGTGCCAAATCAATAGCAGGACTACCTTGACCAAAACGCTCCCAGTCGAACAACACTAGATCTCCGTTTTTTCGGGTTCCCCAGTTACCGTCATTGGTGTCACCAGATATCAGCGCCTTGCAATCAAAGATATTATAGGAGAGTGACTGTATCCCTTTTATTGAGGACTCCACAACACCGGGAAGGTTTAATATTTTAAGGGCTTCGTCAGTTGCGAAGGCTGTCCATTTATGCTTCTTAACTTCAAAAGTAGGAGTGTATTCAGAACAATGAAGAGCTGCCAATTGAGTAAATAAATCAGACTTAGTTCGTAAGTCTTTGAGCGATATACGATTTGGAATATGTTCTATGTATAGATGGTTTCTGTCTATTTTTAACAATCTTGGAGTGTTTATCCCCTTTAATTTCGGTGCAGCTGATTGGTAAAAATGTATCTCCACTTCTGATGCACCTTGCTTAAGCACACAGTTAACCCCACTTAAAGTCTCAATAGATACTCTAGCAGAACCCATCTTTGATAAGTCTTGTGTACTCATAGCTCTCCTGCGTTATAACGCCGCATTAAGGTGTGAGCAGCGCTTGGCTATACTTGAGCGAAGCGAAACTGCCAAGCGTTGCGAATCACTCTTAAATGCTTTGTTAGGCTAGTGCTTCAACATATGCGGAAAGCTCTGCCTTGCAAATACCTTTCTTACGCCAGTCACGAAGAAAGCCAGATCGAAGGTTACCATTAACGCTAGATTCCTCAGTAAATCGAGAGGCATTCCAGTGCTTGATTTCACTCGTACCATCATTTTTAGTTAGCTTAATATAAGCTTCCTTACACGCTAGAAGATCTGTCTTAAACTGGATGTCATTTGGATAGTAAATAATATCCAAATGAATTGCTTCCTTGAGTGGTGTACTGGCTTCTACCAACTGATTAGGCGAACCATCACTGTTTTCATAGAAGTCCAACAACTTTTCGATGATATTCTGCGGAGTATCAAAACCCACAGCATGATTTTCTAAGCGACGGTATATCTCGTCAGAAATTCGTATAACTTGGCTCATAGTAACCACCTTATTTGATCAACTACATACTAAACGTAGTTTTGGTTACCAAATTTGTCAAATTATAGCCTAACGCTAAGCTAAGTAGTGAGCAACGCAATACGAAGTCACTGCATAACACCTTAAACACATAAACCAACGCATACTAAAAATGCTACGCGTTGCGAATCTGCCTTAAGCGTTTTGTTAGTTTGCCACCGCGATGAAGCCAAAGGTTTAGCGCCAAGATGCTGAATTAGCTATGAAACTAATGGTTTTAAACGCAAAAGTAAAACGGGCAGCTCAGAATTTAAACCCAACTAACAAAACGCACTTGGCTAAGAAAACTTTCGTAGATGCCGACGGCCACAAATGCAATTCTCAATGTTCCCGCTTAACGTTCAAAACCAAAGAAGCAGCGCGCAAGAACATTGAGAAATAAACCTTACTAACACGAAAGGATTGAATAACACGAAAGCCAATTAACCGAAAAACGGGCTACGCGAGATGCCTATTTCGATGAAGAGTCTTTGGGAAATAACAGGTGAATAGCTAGAACGCAGAACAAGGCTTTTAGACCACAAACGCTTTTCTGCCCTTTGCAAACTAACGCCGCGTTAAGGGGTGAACAACGCCACCATCTAGCCTAAACCATTGTGCCGTAAACACTAAAGCCGAATCAAACTGAAAATGCCAAGCGTTGAGAATCCCTCTTAAACGCCTTGTTAGCCACTACTGTGCGCAGAAAACATACACCTAGACTCACAGATTTATATGCAAGTTGATGAAATAACCACTTTGACTCAATGGTTACATTGCATTCAATTGCACTTAAAATTAACGTGATATTGCCCCAAAAAATGAGGAATACATATGCCAGAATTAGGTGTATCCGAGTTTTCTACGATTGTAGTAGCGTCAGGAAAACCAAAGCAAACAAAGATTAGAAGCTTATCGAAACGCGGTCCATACGCTTTTTACAAAGATTATTATTTGCCGCTTCGAACAGCCATTAAGCACTTGTTCACTAAGAAAAGACATATTTCATATCTTTACGAAGTCTGCCGCAAGCAAAAAGACTCACGTAAAAAAGTTAACTTTGAGTTGGTAGCTAATCATTTTAGGGACTGGCAGTCTGGTAAAAACATAACTGCTTTTACACCACCAAGAGATTACTATAACTACTCACGTACAAGTATAAACTGCAATCCCGAGTTACACGTCGTGTTACACGGGCAACCCAGATTAGTCAAACTTCACTTCAGCGGCTCCGACAAGATGACTCAAGAACGTGCAAACATTATTTGTGCATTGACAGAGGAAGCCATCGGTGATCATGAGTTCGAGTATTCAGTCCTAGATCTTACAACAGGAAAAGAGTTCTTTTTTAATGGTGATTATGAAAAAACGTTCATTCGCATTAATAAAGAGATCAAGAATCTTGAAGAGTTTTGGGAAGAAGCAGCATAACCAAAGGACATGGACGTCTTTTGTATGGCTAACGCCGCGTTAAGTGGTGAGCAACGCAGACCACCTTATCTAAACCATTGTGCCGTAAACACTAAAGCTGAATCAAACCGAAAATGCCGAGCGTTGGGAATCCGTCTTAAACGCTTTGTTATGTGCGTACTTTCGTTCAGCAAAGAACACTGACCTAACATACAGCACTGGTTTTGTATCCAGATAAACTGGTTGTATAATACGTAGAGCAATATTGCTAACAACCAGCTTATAGAGGTGACATATATGAGCATTAAACGTGGACCAAAACCTAAAGCGGAATCTACTGGAAAAACAGACCAAAGACGTCGTGTTACTCCAGAAAATAAGCCTAAGCATCCAAGTTTGAAAACACACGACCATAAATAACACTATGACAAAAGCCCTATATTTAGGGCTTTTAGCTTCCAATTTGTTATAAACACTCTTTCAAGCACATAACGCTAAGCTAAGTAGTGAGCAACGCAATACGAAGTCACCGCATAACACCTTAAACACATAAATCAACGCATAGTAAAAATGCCACGCGTTGCGAATCTGTCTTAAGCGCTTTGTTAGTTTGCCACCGCGATGAAGCCGGAGGTTTAGCGCCAAGATGCTGAATTAGCTATAAAACTAATGACTTTGAACGCAAAAGTAAAACGGGCAGCTCAGAATTTAAACCCAACCAACAAAACGCACTTGGCTAAGAAGACTTTCGTAGATGCCGACAGCCACAAATACCACCTTTCAATGTTCCCGCTTAACTTTCAAAACCAAAGAAGCAGCGTGCAAGAATATTGAGAAATGAACCTTACTAACACGGAAGAATTGAATAACACGACCGCCAATTAACCGAAAAACGTGCTACGCGAGATGCCTATTTCGATGAAGAGTCTTTGGGAAATAACAGGTGTATAGCTAGAACGTAGAACAAAGCTTTTAGATCATAAACGCCTTTCTGCCCTTTGCAAACTAACGCTAAGCTAAGTAGTGAGCAACGTAATACAAAGTCACTGCATAACACCTTAAACACATAAATAAACGCATACTAAAAATGCCACGCGTTGCGAGTCTGCCTGCCTTAAGCGCTTTGTTAGTTTGCTACCGTGATGAAGCCAAAGGTTTAGCGCCAAGGTGCTGAATTAGCTATGAAACTACTGGCTTTAAACCCAAAAGTAAAACGGGTAGCTCAGAATTTAAACCCAACCAACAAAATGCACTTGGCCAAGAAGACTTTCGTAGATGCCGACAGCCACACATGCAATTCTCAATGTTCACACTTAACTTTCAAAACCAAAGAAGCAGCGCGCAAGAATATTGAGAAATGAACCTTACTAACACGACAGAATTGAATAATACGAAAGCCAATTAACCGAAAAACGGGCTACACGAGATGCCTATTTCGATGAAAAGTCTTTGGGAAATAACAGGTGAATAGCTAGAACGCAGAGCAAGGCTTTTAGACCACAAACGCTTTTCTGCTCCTTGCAAACTAACGCTAAGCTAAGTAGTGAGCAACGTAATACGAAGTCACTGCATAACACCTTAAACACATAAATCAACGCATACTAAAAATGCCACGCGTTGCGAGTCTGTCTTAAGCGCTTTGTTAGTTTGCAACCGCGATAAAGCCAAAGGCTTAGCGCCAAAGTGCTGAATTAGCTATAAAACTAATGGCTTTGAACGCAAAAGTAAAACGGGCAGCTCAGAATTTAAACCCAACCAACAAAACGCACTTGGCTAAGAAGACTTTCGTAGATACCGACAGCCACAAATGCAATGTTCAATGCTCACACTTAACTTCCAAAACCAAAGAAGCAGCGCGCAAGAACATTGAGAAATGAACCTTACTAACACGAAAGAAATGAGTAACACGGAAACCAATTAGCCGAAAAACGGGCTACGCGAGATGCCTATTTCGATGAAAAGTCTTTGGGAAATAACAGGTGAATAGCTAGAGCGCAGAACACGGCTTTTAGACCATAAACGCTTTTCTGCCCTTTGCAAACTAACGCTAAGCTAAGTAGTGAGCAACGTAATACGAAGCCACCGCATAACACCTTAAACACATATATCAACGCATACTAAAAATGCCACGCGTTGCGAGTCTGCCTTAAGCGCTTTGTTAGTTTGCCACCACGATGAAGCCAAAGGCTTAGCGCCAAGGTGCTGAATTAGCTATAAAACTAATGGCTTTGAACACAAAAGTAAAACGGACAGCTCAGAATTTAACCCCAACCAACAAAACGCACTTGGCTAAGAAGACTTTCGAAGATGCCGACAGCCACAAATACCACCTTTCAATGCTCCCGCTTAACTTTCAAAACCAAAGAAGAAGCGCGCAAGAACGTTGAGAAATGAATCTTACTAACACGAAAGAATTGAATAGCACGGAAGCTAATTAACCGAAAAACTGACTACGCGAGATGCCTATTTCGATGAAAAAGTCTTTGGAAAATAACAGGTGAATAGCTAGAACGCAGAACAAAGCTTTTAGACCACAAACGCTTTTCTGCTCCTTGCAAACTAACGCTAAGCTAAGTAGTGAGCAACGCAATACGAAGCCACCGCATAACACCTTAAACACATAAATCAACGCATACTAAAAATGCCACACGTTGCGAATCTGCCTTAAGCGCTTTGTTAGTTTGCCACCGCGATGCAACTAGAGGTTTAGCGCCAAGGTGTTGAATTAGTTGTGAAGCTACTGACTTTGAACACAAAAGTAAAACGGACAGCTCAGAATTCAAACCCAACCAACAAAACGTACTTGACTAAGAAGCGACATGCGGAATATAACCACGGTTTGAAGCGCTTTAACTGGCAAAGGATTCGTTCGACCAGCCTGACAACCAAGTGTGACCAAGCCATTTGTTAGCGAAATTAGTCACCAAGACAAAGAAAACGCACCAACGAATTAGCAACAATGTTAGAGCCAGTAAGTGACTAACCTACCTCAAACACTTCCAATATAGTGCCACCGGAAAGTTAGTGAGATTGAAAAACGAACAGGTGAATAGCTAGAGCGTAGAACAACGCTTTTAGACCACAAACGCTTTTCTGCCCTTTGCAAACTAACGCCGCATTAAGGTGTGAGCAACGCTACCACGAAACCCAACCAGACCACCGTAAACACTAAACCCGACGATGGAATGAAAAATGCCAAGCGTTGGGAATCACTCTTAAATGCTTTGTTATGTGCTATAAGTAATAGATTGCACACAAATCATACAGAAAGTTAGCCATGGCACTTAGTTCAAATTCATTAATTCATTTTACAAATACGAAGAAAGCACTCCTTGGAATATTAACATCAGGATTTAGAGTAAGCTATTGTAAAGAAACTGTTTTCTTGAATAATCAAGAGTATGTAATGTACGTGCCAATGGTAAGCTTTTGCGACATTCCTTTATCGCAAATTAAAGATCATGTCAAAAAGTATGGCAAATACGGTATAGGATTAACAAAAACTTGGGCTGAACAAGCAAAGCTCAATCCAGTACTGTATATAGAAAAGCAATCTAATATTGGTCAGTGTTTAGACCTAGCTTACGACAAGTTTGTACATGAAATTGAAGGTGATATCGACCATTTACCAAAAGCAAATCGCTGTTTCTACGATATTTTCAGATACATCAAGAACTATGAGGCCGATTTAATTCGAAAGAACACTGTTTATGAAAACTATAGATTTTATGATGAGAGAGAGTGGAGGTTTGTGCCTGATACTTGTGCAGATTGTCTAATGGTTATGGGAGAAGAAATTTTTAATAGTTCAGAAAATGATCCTTTGCGATCAAAAGCAATGCAAAAAATTAAAAACCAAGTATTAAAATTTGATATCAGCCATATCAAGTACCTGATTGTCAAAGACGAATCAGACATTAAAACTCTTGTTCACCATCTCAAACAAACAAACGGAAACATTCCTTACGACGATATGGATAAACTACTAACGCGAGTTCTTACAGCTGAGCAGATACACACGGACTTGTAAATTGAGATAGCACATAACGCCGCATTAAGGTGTGAGCGGCGCTTGGCTATACTTGAGCGAAGCGAAACTGCCAAGCGTTGCGAATCACTCTTAAATGCTTTGTTAGGCATTAATTATTCGCACTGCTTGCCACAAGCGTGTCCAGTTCCGCAGTTTCCACCTGAGAGTACATTCCCAAAAAGAACTAAGGTTGTCGGTATTTTTTCCCACTGGAAAGTACCGTAAAAGCTTTGAATGGCAGATTGATCCGAGTTCTTTTGAATTAAATTATCAGACCAAAGAAATGCAAATGAATCATCATACTTATTGTCGATACGTCCTTGCCAAGTTGTCCCATCTGGATATATGACAAAAGCTTCAATTTTTTTAAAACCAGATTTATTCGATACACTTCTACTTTTTGAACCATTATCTAAAATAAGAAATGCCTCATTGGTAGGTGGGATTGTTAAAGATGATGCAGAACTAAATCGTGTAGGATCCAAGACTATACCGCCGACGTTATCGTTTAATGGCTCAACAAATTCCTTTGTTCCATCATTGAACTCAACTATTGCTCTTACGACAGTACCTTTATGAGTGTTTAAAGATTTCATATATTTACCCTTACTGTTGTTAAATTTAAAGCTTAGTGCCTAACAGTTATTAGACCGAGAAATTCTACATTTTATCCCTGAAACTATTCTGTCTAGTCACCTATCCAGATCAGCTCGAGTCTAATAAGCTATTTAATAACAGTACCTTACTGATTAACTCACGCAATAGATGTGACTAAATACAGATTTTATCTATAAAACATCAGAAAAATGCAGAAAACGAATGACTAGGTCGCAGTGTGACAATGAACGATTACGCCTTCGGTGCCGTGTACCCCAAATAATAGCAACATGATTGTCGAGATTACGCTATAAAGATGAGCGGCTTAGAGATAGTCTCTAATTTGGGCGAGTAGCCGCAATATATAGACCCTTGGGGTATTGCTCTATATTACGAAGGTGTCCTCTACTTCGCCATGGTGCTCAAAAATTCGGCTTCGAATTCTTCATCGGCTTCTCGGGTTAGGCATTCCACCAGCCAGTTGATGCTTTCATGATCTAGGTTACTATTTACCACGAACGCCTGTTTCACGCCAAACTTACCAAGCTTGGCAGAACCGTAGTTCTTGAATGATTTATTGCCGTGGTAATGGAGTGATTTTATCGCCTCCGCGTTAGGTTCTGGCAAGGCATCGAGGGTGTTAGCTAGCTGAATCACCAACTCCATTGGGTTCTTGGATGACGAGATACGATACAGAAAACCGCCCTCCACTCTTTGGCGTACCCAGTAATCAAAACCACTGCAATCCATCACCTTGTCACTGACCAGTGCGGCTTCACTGCGATAACCACATGGTTCAACCACTACTGGGGTATGTTTGAATTCAGGTTGACCAGATGCGGCATCGGTATGAGGCAAGATCAAGTCACACGGTTTGCTGTCTTTGGCGGTCGGTGCATTCCAGTGGATAGGCATGAAGACTTGTTCGCGGCGCATCTCTTTGGTCACCACTAAGCGGGCTTGACATTCCCCTTGTGCGCTGCGCACTTTCACCACTGGATTAATGGTCGCGTGGTTAAACGCATCTAGCCCGAATTCATCCAAGTTCAGTTCTGAAACCGTATCTGGGTGCATCGCAACAAAAGGCTCTGGGGTGTGTTCACCTAAACCTGCCGCCAAACCTGTGCGGCTCATGGTGTGCCATTGGTCTCGGATTCGACCTGTGTTCATGATAAGCGGGAATTCGACACTGGTATCGGCAATCGGTTTGTCGTGCTCGACTGCAATAAACTGCGCTTTGCCAGATTCAGTAAAGAACTCGCCATTGGTAAACATACGCTGCTCTATGATCTCTGCTTGATACTCAAGTACTGGCCATTGCTGTGGAGTGAGTTCGCCATAGCCTTTTTCATCCAGTTGCGTGAGTCCAATTAAGCACAAGTCTCGCGCTTTACCTGTTTCATTGCCGAGCGCTGTCATCTCGCAATACTCTTTGAAGATCTCACCTTCGTGGCGGAACTCGAATTGCTCTTTGAATCCCATTTTTTGTGCGACTTCTTTTAATATCCACCAATCGGGTTTGGCTTCCCCTGGGCTTGGTAACACGCGGCGTTGGCGTGAGATTCGGCGTTCAGAGTTGGTCACAGTGCCCGACTTCTCGCTCCACCCTTGTGCGGGTAACACCACATCGGCCAAGCGAGTGGTTTCAGTGTCGGCAATGCAGTCCGACACCACCACAAATGGGCACTTCTCTAGTGCGGCTTTGATTTTTTCGCTGTCAGGCAGGCTCACGACTGGGTTGGTCGCCATGATCCACACGGCTTTGATTTTGCCTTCATTCATGGCATCAAACAGGTCAATCGCTTTTAAACCCGCATGTGTGGCTAAGCTGTCGGTTTGCCAGAACTCGCTCACCGTTTGGTGTGATTGCGGGTCACCAAATTCAAAGTGCGCCGCTAAAGTATTGGCTAAACCGCCCACTTCTCGCCCACCCATCGCGTTCGGCTGGCCCGTTACAGAGAATGGCCCCATGCCCGGTTTGCCAATTTTCCCGGTCGCTAGATGGCAGTTAATAATGGCGTTCACCTTGTCACACCCTTGTGTGGATTGGTTCACGCCTTGAGAATAAATGGTCAGCACCTTCTCATTCGATGCAAACAAACTGTAGAACTGTTTTAGCTGCTGCTCTGTTAACCCTGTGAGCTCAGGGACGCTTTTGTCGCCCCAGCCAGCTTCGGTATAGCGGTATTGGGTTGCAGATCGAATCGATTCAGTAAAGCCTTGAGTGTGGTTTTCTATGTAGTCTGCATCTAGCTTGTCGTTATCGTCGAGGTAGCCTAATAAGCCGTTAAACAGCGCCACGTCTGAGCCGGATTCCAATGCCAAGTGAATGTCTGCGATTTCACAGGTGTCGGTATAACGCGGGTCGATGACGATCACTTTCAATGCTGGGTTGGCTTGTTTCGCGGCTCTTAGCCTTTGGAAAAGTACCGGGTGACACCATGCTAGGTTGGAACCTGTAATCACGACTAGATCAGCTTGCTCGAGATCTTCATAGCAAACCGGTACTGTGTCTGCGCCAAATGCTCGCTTATGCCCGACCACGGTTGAAGCCATACATAGCCTAGAGTTACTGTCGATGTTGCCACTACCAATGAAGCCTTTCATCAGTTTATTGGCAACATAGTAGTCTTCGGTAAGCAGCTGACCAGACACATAGAACGCAACCGAATCGGCCCCAAATTCTTCGATGGTTTGATTGAATTTGTCTGCGACCAACTGAGTGGCCCTGTTCCAATCCAGCTGTTGTTTTTGCTCATTCTGAATATAAGCAGGCTGTGTAAGACGACCTAAAGGCGTGACGGTATCACCAAGCGCAATTCCTTTAGTACATAACTTTCCATAGTTTGATGGATGATCTTTATCACCACGAACTTCAAGTTTTCCTAGCGATGTCGGTCTCGCTTCTATTCCACACCCTACACCACAATAAGCACAGGTCGATTTTATCCAGCCGCTGTTTGAATCGGTCATCCGTTTCTCGCTCAATTATCCATAATTGTAATAATTGAAACCAAGCAAATAACACGCCACTTAATAGCAGCTGATGAATAGAAAATAATTTTATTGAAAAACAACAACTTAATAAAAACAAAAATATCAACAACGAACCAATTAGAACTTAACCAAGATAGAAACTTAATTTTTGCACCATCTTGCGGAAAGTTGCACCACAAATGCTCATTTATATAAATCTAACAAAAATTTTAAATACCACTTTAGGGGTAATTGCGTGCTACCCTTATTTTTTAAATCACTGAAAATTATAAGTTATTTTTTATTTAAATCAACAAACCGTAATCTGGCACCCTCCTTGCTCCACTAAAAACCAAGACTTAGAAAAAAAACATTTTTGTTTTTCTTGATGATTATGAATTGAGTGGAATCTCAACCCGGTATTCATCTGCTAACGACTAGAAATTAGATGCTAGTAATGGTGACGCCGAGAATAAGGAATGGATTATGAGCAAGAAGAAAATCGTCGTTGTTGGTAACGGCATGGTTGGACACAAATTTATCGACAACATCCTGCAATCAGACAGTGATGAATTTGATGTGATTACTTTCAGTGAAGAGCCAAGGCTAGCATACGACCGTGTTCAGCTAACGGCTTACTTTAATGGTAAAAGCGCTGATGACCTGTCATTGACCAGTGAAGAATATTACCAAAGCAACGGCGTGAACTATTTGTTGAACCAGAAGGTTGCCAAGCTAGACACCGCCAATCAACAAGTCATCACTGAAAGTGGCCATGTTGAAAGTTACGACAAGCTAATCTTGGCGACGGGCTCTTTCCCTTTTGTTCCCCCTATTCCCGGTAACGACCAAGAACACTGTCACGTTTATCGCACCATCGAAGACTTAGACGCCATCGAACTTTCAAGCAAAGGCAGCAAATCTGGCGTGGTGATTGGTGGTGGTCTGCTTGGTTTAGAGGCCGCAAACGCAGTCAAAAACCTTGGTTTGGAAACCCATGTAGTTGAATTCGCGCCTCGCCTAATGGCCGTTCAATTAGATGACGGTGGCGGTGCCCTACTGCGCAGAAAAATTGAAGACCTTGGTGTGCAGGTTCATACCGAGAAAGCGACCTCTGAAATAGTCGACGGTGAAAACGCTCGCTACCGCATGAACTTCGCCGATGGCACCCATTTAGAAACCGATATGATCGTATTCTCTGCCGGTATTCGCCCTCAAGATGAGCTAGCAAGAAGCTCTGATGTCGAGATTGGCGAGCGTGGCGGTATTGTGATCAACAATCACTGTCAAACCAATATCGACAACGTCTACGCCATTGGAGAATGTGCGCTTTGGGACAACAAGATCTTCGGCTTAGTGGCGCCCGGTTATTCCATGGCGAAAGTCGCGGCTTCGCATATTGTTTCTGACGGTACTGACGACGCTGCGTTCACTGGCGCTGACATGAGCACCAAGCTCAAGCTGCTTGGCGTCGATGTGGCCAGTATTGGTGAAGTACACGGCAAGACGGAAGGCGCTCAATCGTATACCTATAACGATGAAATTGAACAAGTTTATAAGCGCCTGATCATCTCGGCTGATGGTAAGAAGATTGTCGGTGCTGTTTTAGTCGGTGACGCCGAAGCTTACGGTTCGCTACTGCAAATAAAGCAAAATGACATGCCTCTTCCTGAAAACCCATCAGTGTTGATTTTACCTAACGTGGCCGATGATTCAGGTTCGGCAATGGGTGTTGAAGCTCTGCCTGATAGTGCAGTGATTTGTTCATGTTTCGATGTGACCAAAGGTGACATTAAAGACGCCGTTTCAGCAGGCTGCACCACGATGGCTGCATTGAAAGAAACCACTAATGCTTCAACAGGTTGTGGCGGTTGTTCTGCCCTTGCTAAACAGGTTCTCGATAGCGAGCTAAGTAACCTAGGTGTGGAAGTCTCTAACGATATCTGTGAGCACTTTGCTTATTCTCGCCAAGAGCTTACCGACATCATCAGAGTCAACAAAATCAAAACCTTCGATGAGCTGTTAGATTCTCACGGCAACGGATTGGGCTGTACCGTGTGTAAACCGGCTGTCGGTTCGATTCTGGCTTCGTACTGGAACGATTACATCCTTGAAGATCAACACATAGAACTGCAAGACACCAACGACATATACCTTGGCAACATGCAAAAAGACGGCACTTACTCGGTGGTTCCGCGTATTGCTGGCGGTGAAATTACTCCAGATAAATTGATCGTGCTTGGTGAAGTCGCTAAAGAGTTCGACTTGTATACCAAAATCACAGGCGGTCAGCGTGTCGACTTGTTTGGCGCACAACTTAACGAACTGCCTATCATCTGGAAAAAACTGATTGATGCAGGCTTTGAAACGGGCCACGCCTACGGTAAATCGGTACGTACCGTGAAATCGTGTGTCGGTAGCACTTGGTGTCGATACGGCGTCGACGACAGTGTTGGCTTAGCGATTCGACTAGAAAACCGCTACAAAGGCTTACGTTCACCACATAAGATCAAGTTTGCGGTTTCAGGCTGTACTCGTGAATGTGCAGAAGCCCAATCGAAAGACATTGGTGTTATCGCTACCGACAAAGGTTGGAACCTCTACATCTGTGGTAACGGCGGTATGCGCCCTCGCCATGGTGACCTTTTCGCGACCGACCTTGATGAAACCACCCTGCTGCAATACATCGACCGCATTCTGATGTTCTACACACGTACCGCAGACCGCCTACAGCGTACATCGGTATGGATGGAGAACCTCGAAGGCGGCATTGAATACCTCAAACAAGTCGTGATTGAAGACAAGCTCAACGTTGCTGAAGAACTCGAAGCGGACATCGCACTCAACATCGAGAAGTACCAGTGTGAATGGAAAACCACCATCGAAAACCCTGAAAAAATGAAACGTTTCCAGCACTACATCAACAGCGAAGAAATGGACACTAGCCTGTCATTCATCAAAGAACGAGAGCAGCGTTTTCCTAAGCCGAGCTTGAGTGATGGTTCAAATTCAAAACGCGATGAAAAGCTAACCAAGGCTGACCAAATCGAAGTCACGGAAGTTTCGTAAGCCGAATTGACGGTCAGTGAATCAGTAACAACTAAACCCAATATCGATAGTCGACAGCGGCGCAGCCCAAGAAAACTGCTGTCGGCTATCACCCTAATTAAATTGATTATTAGTTTTATGTTTTGACTAGGAGAAAGTCATGGAAAATTGGACAACCGTATGCAACACCCGGGACTTAACCCCAAACGGTGGTATTTGCGCCAAAGTAGACGATAACCAAGTGGCTATTTTTTACTGCAAGCGCAGTGACACGCTTTATGGGCTCTCTAATTACGACCCTATCGGCAAGGCGAATGTGATGTCACGTGGTATAATTGGTTCATTAAGCGGAGAACCTTACGTGGCCTCACCCTTATACAAGCAGCATTACCACTTAGAAACTGGCGAATGTCTTGAACAGCCTGAGCTCAAGCTCGTGAAATTTGAAGTTCGCAAGCAAGGAGAACAGGTTCAGGTTCTCGCACCGCTTGCTATCGCCAGTTAACTAAACGCCGACATCATCATGTAAACGCTTTATCAGCGTGAGCAATTTCGGCACAGGGTTTAGCCACATTAATGCGTTCGAATTTCGGAAGTAACGCACGAGCTAAAGCCGGGTAATTTTCCAGATTTAAAGGATTTAAACCATGGATAACACAAAATTTTCGCTGCTTTCATTTACGGGTAAGATGAAAACCTTACACCTAAGTTGGATGGCCTTTTTTATCACCTTTGTTGTGTGGTTCAACTTTGCCCCACTACTGCAAATGGTAAAAACGTCACTTGGTCTTTCTACTGAAGAGATCAAAACACTGCTTATTCTCAACGTTGCATTGACCATTCCGGCGCGTGTCGCCATTGGTATGTTGACCGACAGATATGGCCCAAGATTGGTCTACTCTTCGCTACTCGCTATCTGTTCAATCCCTTGTTTTATGTTTGCTCTGGCAGACTCTTTCATTCAAGCGGCAATCGCTCGTTTCCTACTGGGCTTCATTGGTGCAGGTTTCGTTGTCGGTATTCGCCTTGTGTCTGAGTGGTTCCCACACAATGAATTGGGTACTGCAGAAGGTATTTACGGCGGTTGGGGTAACTTCGGTTCAGCAGCGGCAGCATTCACGCTTCCAACTCTGGCTTTAGCATTTGGTGGTGAAGACGGCTGGCGTTATGCGGTCGGTATTACTGGCCTTATGAGCTTAGCGTTCTCGTTTATCTTCTACAAAAACGTGTCAGATACACCAAAAGGTTCGACTTACTTCAAACCAGCTCAAGTAACGGCAATGGAAGTGACATCAAAGGGTGACTTTTTCTTCCTACTTATTATGAAAATCCCAATGTATGCCGCACTAGCGCTACTGACATGGAAGCTATCACCAAGCAACATCAACATGTTATCTGACATGGCGGTTTACTCTGTGTATGCAGGTTTAGCTGCGCTTTACGTGTACGAAGTGTCGCAAGTTTGGAAAGTAAACAAGAACGTATTTAAAGAAGAAGTACCAGAGATTCACCAGTACAAATTCAAGCAAGTTGCGGTACTTAACGTATTGTACTTCGCGACATTTGGTTCTGAACTGGCTGTGGTTTCTATGCTGCCGTTGTTCTTCTCTGAAACCTTTGAATTAACACCGGTTCTTGCAGGTATGGTTGCATCGGCTTACGCCTTTATGAACCTAATGTCTCGCCCAGGTGGCGGTTGGATTTCAGATAAGTTCGGTCGTAAACCAACACTGCTTATTCTGACGATTGGTCTTGCTGCGGGTTACTTCGCAATGGGGCAAGTCGACAGCACATGGCCTGTATGGCTAGCGGTTGTCGCGGCGATGGCGTGTTCTTTCTTCGTGCAAGCAGGTGAAGGTGCGGTATTCGCAACAGTTCCTCTAATCAAGCGTCGTATGACAGGTCAGATTGCTGGTATGACAGGGGCTTACGGTAACGTGGGTGCGGTAGTTTACCTAACTGTGTTGTCATTCGTGAGCTACCAAACGTTCTTCTTAGTGATTGCTGCAACAGCGGTACTTGGCTTTGTAACTCTACTGTTCATGGAAGAGCCTAACGGTCAAATCGCCGAAGTAAACGACGACGGTAGCGTGACCTTGATTAACGTATCGAGCTAACCACTCATTGAATCGGGAGTAGTACCGAGGTGTGTTTCACCACTTTGGTACTGCGTTCAAAGGCTCTAGGTTCACTAGGGCTTTTGTTCTTCCTAGGGTGTTCTGTCAAGGAAGCGGGAAGAAAAGCAGGTAATAAGAAGACCAATTATGACAATTTCATTCAGCCAAGGGCAAGTTATCACGCCAGAATCCAACAACCAGTTAACGCTTAAGTTTGGTGGTTATTCGAATAAAGGCATACGTGATGAAAACCAAGACGCCATCATTGTAAAGCACCCCAAAACTCGTACTGAGCAAGAGTTGAAAGGCAGTGTCGCCTGCATAGCAGACGGCGCAAGTTGCAGTGAACATGGCCAGAAAGCCAGTCACACCAGCGTGATGCAGTTTATCGACGACTATTACGCTACTCCCCAAAGCTGGAGCATTCAACGTTCGGCGCAAAAGGTCTTAACGTCCCTCAATTCTTGGCTCTTCAACACGTCTGTTTCTAATATTCATCCCGCACAACAAGTGAACCACAATGCCCTCGTTTCGACGTTCAGCAGCGTGATATTAAAATCGAACACCGCACATATCTTCCACGTTGGCGACAGTCGCATTTACTTACTAAGAGATGGTGAATTACGCCAACTGACCCGCGACCACACCCGTAAAAATATGGGCCAGAAGCATTATCTAACACGCGCCTTAGGCATGGATAACCAACTCAACGTTGACTATCAAACGCTTCCTATTAAAAAAAACGACTGTTTTATCCTGACATCTGATGGTGTACACGAGTTTGTGTCTCCCAATACCTTTAAAGAACACATCGATAAGCCCGGAGTGGATTTCGAATACGCCGCTCAAACCATATGTAACACAGCGTTAAGCCACAACAGTTCGGACAACGTAAGCTGCTTGATTGTTCAAATAAGTCATCTACCTAAACCTTCGCTCATTGAATTCCATGAGAAGCTGGCTAAACGTGCCATCCCACCCGCGTTAAAGCTTGGGCAAAGTATCGACAACTTTATGGTGCTTGAGGTGTTGTATGCTGGATCTAGAAGTCACGTATACCGAGTCATGCAAAAAGAGACACAAACAGAGTTCGTACTCAAAGTACCGTCGGTTCAATATCATGACGACCCAGCACAGCTGAGAGCTTTCTTTAACGAGCAATGGGCAGGTATCTTGTTGAATAACAATAAAGTAATGAAGGTTTACCCAACGCCTGAACACTCTCAATTCCTATATCAAATTTGTGAATGGGTTGAAGGGGTGACGCTAAGGCAATGGATGTACGACAACCCTAAGCCTTCGCTCGAACAGGTTCGCGAGATCCTAGAAAAAATCACACAAGGTATTCGTGTATTACAACGTGCCGACATGGTTCACAGAGACTTAAAGCCCGAGAACATCATGATCCAACGCGATGGCAACATCAAAATCATCGACCTTGGTGCGGTGTTAGTGAGAGGCCTTGAAGAGGGGGGGCTCACCGACAAGGACGACACACCATTAGGCGCGGTCAATTACATTGCACCCGAGACCATCAAGCACAACACGGCCACCACCAGCTCAGATCTGTTCTCTATTGCTATGATCGGCTATGAGATGCTAACAGGTGCATTACCCTACTCTGAAATGACCGCGCAATCGCTTAAGCAATCTCGCCACCATCAATGGGAATACCAACCCATCACTCAGAAACGAGCGGACTTACCAAGCTGGGTGGATTTGGTGTTACAGAAAGCCTGCTCGGAATCGCCAAGCGAACGTCATCAAGTGTTGGGAGATTTTGTGGCAGACCTTTACACACCAAACCAAAGCTTGGTCAAAAGCAAAGCCAAGCAACCTTTGATAAACCGAAACCCAATCCAGTTTTGGAAAGTGTTGGCTTTGTTGCTCGGCATTGTTGCCATTGTAGAAATGGGCTTATTGCTGAGTTCTAGTTAATTACAGGTTCGAGTTAAAACCAAGTGCGGATTAAAACCCAAGTTCGAGCTAAACGCGAGGCTTCAAGCTAACCGTAAAGATCGATCTAGCCTCGTTTCACTAAGCTTCTCGGCACGAGCTCAATGCCAGCTTGATAACGCTTAGCCGATGCATTTAACGCCAAAGCAAAGGCACTATCGGCAATCACTTCAAACTGCTGCGGCAGTGAGTGGACTTTGAAAGGCAAGAAGTCGAGCAGCCGGTTATCACCAAAGGTCGCCAACTTCACTTGATTAACCAGTTCTGGCTTTTCGACCATCACATCCAGCACACCTTCTAACAAGGTGTAAGACATAGTGACAATCGCATCGGGCACCGTGCCTTTGGCAATCCAACCCTCAAAAATCTCACGCCCAGATTCTCTGTCAAAATGCGCGCCGTAACCCACAACGGTAGGTTTGTCTTCTGACAGTCCGATTTGTTGACCATACGCTTTGTTTGCCGCTTCGAAACCCAACTGGCGTTCACGTGATATGTTTAGATCTGGCAATGCACCTATCAAACCAACACTATCAATACTGTCATCGAGAATCGAATGCGTCAGTTCAAACGCAGCTTCAAAATCTTCACTAAGTACGCAAGCAAAGTGCTCGTCATCTAACGGACGGTCAATTGCGATCACAGGCGTTCCTGAGTTTTGCAACTTTAAGTAGAACTCGTTGGCGTCTGGCATGGAACTCGCAACCAGCAAAGCATCGATACGACGACTCACCAAGGCTTCCGCAACTTTACGTTCGGTTTCAGCGTCATCATCAGAACAACCAATCAAAATCTGGTAGCCCACTTTACGTGAGTTCTGCTCTATCAGTTTTGCTAAACGCGCGTAACTGCTGTTTTCCAAATCCGGAATAATCAAACCAAATGAACGGCTATTACCAGCACGCAACGACGACGCTGCATGGTCTGGACGGTAGTTGAACTCTTCCACAACCGCCATGACTTTCTGCTGAGTCTTCTCGCTGATTCTGTATTTCTGCGCCTTGCCGTTGATCACATAACTGGCCGTGGTTTTCGATACTCCAGCCAATTTAGCAATTTCATCAAGTGTCATATGGGTGACCTGTATTTTGTGCGTAGGATCATATAACCAATGATCTGATCCTCGGATTAGTTGAATTATAGGCTGAATCGATTCAGTATGAAAGCTGAAAGGATTCAGCAAAATCTGAAAAGTGACTTCAATCATCCTTTTGTATGGATTAAGCGTCATTTGTTGTGATTCAACTTCTAGTTATTAACGAAACTGAAATTACGACACGCAGCAAAACTATTTTGAAAACCAAAATCGGCTTTGCTGAATTTTTTTACACTGAATGCTGAATCGATTCAGCCAACGTCGAACAAAGAGCAAAGCAACGAGAAAATATTGTTCTAGACTGAATCGTAGCGATACACAAATTCTCAAGCTATACGCTAAAGAGGCACCATGCTTAAATTATCAAAATCTGACATCACTCTAGGCCAATCTGCCGAAGACAAATTCAAAGCTATCCAGAACATTGCTGGCGACCTGACCGCGAAAGGCTTAGTTGACTCTGGCTACGTTGAAGGAATGCTGAACCGTGAAAACCAGAACTCTACGTTCCTAGGTAACGGCATCGCGATTCCTCACGGAACGACGGATACTCGTGGCCTAGTGAAAGAGACAGGCGTTGCGGTACACCACTTCCCTGAAGGTATTGATTGGGCAGACGGCAACCGTGTTTACGTAGCAATTGGTATTGCGGCGAAATCAGACGAGCACTTAGGCATCCTTAAGCAGCTAACGAAGGTTCTAGCAGCAGACGGTGTTGAAGAGAAATTAAAGCAAGCGAAATCAGAAGACGAAATCATCGCCCTACTTAACGGTGACGTTCAGCTAGAAGCCGACCTAGACGCTTCTTTGGTTCAGCTATTGTTCCCTGCAAGCGACATGATTCAAATGTCTGCTGTTGCAGGTGGCCTACTTAAGAACACAGGTTGCACAGACAACGCATTCGTTGCTGACCTAGTAACAAAAACACCGACTCACCTAGGCCAAGGCCTGTGGTTGTTGGGCAGCGATAAAGGCGTAACTCGCACTGGCGTATCTTTCGTTTCAACAGCGAACCATTGTGAATTCGAAGGCACACCAGTGAAAGCATTGGTTGCATTCGCCGCTTGTAACAGCGCGCACCAATCGATTCTAGCAAACCTAAGCAAGATGGTTTTCGAAGGTAAACAGCAACAACTGTTAACCGCTGACGCAGCGCAAGTAATTGGCCTTCTAAAAGGTGAAGCGGTTTCTACAGCGTCTCAAGACGATGACAACTGCGCAGTATTCAAAATCAAAAACGCACACGGTCTGCACGCTCGTCCGGGTGCAATGCTAGTGGCTGAAGCGAAGAAATTCGAATCAACGATCCGCGTTTCAAACCTAGATGGCGACGGAAAAGAAGTGAACGCGAAGAGCTTGATGAAAGTCATCGCACTTGGCGTTAAACACGGCCACCAGCTTCAGTTTGTTGCTGAAGGTGACGATGCAGCACAAGCACTTGAATCGATTGGTAAAGCTATCGCTTCAGGCCTTGGCGAAGGTTAAGGAGTCGATATGTCTGATAAACAAATCAAAGCCGTTACCGTAACGCTTAACCCTGCTCTAGACCTGACAGGCGCTATCGACGCACTAAATGTAGGTTCAGTTAGCCTAGTAAACAAAGGCTCTCTGCATGCAGCGGGCAAAGGCGTAAACGTCGCAAAAGTTCTTTCAGAGCTTGGCGCGAAAGTGACCGTAACAGGTTTCCTTGGTCGCAATAACGAAGAAGCGTTCTGCCAACTGTTTGAAGAGATGGGCGCAACTGACCGCTTCATCCGTGTTGATGGCGCAACTCGCATTAACGTGAAATTGGTAGAGAATTCAGGCCAAGTAAGCGACATCAACTTCCCAGGTGTTCCTGTTGATGCTGACGCGATTAAAGCGTTCGAAGAAACCCTATTAGAACTTGCTGAAACGCACGATTATTTCGTCATTGCAGGCAGCTTGCCACAAGGTATCTCTCCTGAGCTTTGCGCTTCTTGGGTTCAACGCTTACACGATTTAGGTAAGAAGGTGCTATTTGATAGCAGCCGTGACGCACTTAAAGCCGGTATCAATGCACAACCATGGTTAATCAAACCAAACGATGAAGAGCTGTCTCAGCTGTTCAATGCAGAGCTGACAACTCGTGACCAATGCCAACACGCGGGCCAAGCCCTAAGTGAAAAAGGCATCGAGAATATCGTGGTATCACTTGGCGCTGAAGGCGTGATGTGGCTTAACCAAGGTGAATGGTTACATGCTCAACCACCGCGCATGCAAGTAGTCAGCACGGTAGGCGCAGGTGACACATTGGTTGCTGGTCTATGTTGGGGTCACATGCAACAGATGCCAAAACCAGAACTTATTAAATTCGCAACCGCCCTATCTGCTCTAGCAGTTTCACAGGTAGGCGTGGGCATCACCAGCCAACAAGAGCTGGAATCAGTACTACAAAATATCCAATTACAGTCGCTTAGTGCTCCAACTAGCCAGTTAGACACAAGCAAATAGGACAAAAGGTTTATTATGAATATTACCATTATCACAGCTTGCCCTAGTGGCGTAGCAAACAGCATCATCGCCGCAGGCTTGTTAGAGCAAGCGACAAAAGCACTGGGTTGGAACGCCGCTATTGAATGTCAATCAAGCGTGTTACCTGACTCAACCGTATCGCAAGACGCTATCGACAGCAGCGACGTTGTGGTTATCGCAGCCAACACAAACGTTGATAAAGCGCGCTTTGTCGGCAAGAAAGTATACCAAGCGGCAATCTCTGAATGCACAGCTGATGCAAAAGCATTTCTTGAGAAAGCGACAGCAGAAGCAACAGTATTAGACGCATCTCAAGTTGAAAAAACGGTTGCGGTTACTGGCACATCACCAGCGACGGGCAGCAAGAAGATCGTAGCGATTACCGCTTGCCCAACTGGTGTTGCACACACCTTTATGGCCGCTGAAGCGCTTGAAGCAGAAGGCAAACGCCTAGGTCACCAAATCAAAGTGGAAACTCGCGGCTCTGTAGGTGCGAAGAACCAACTGACAGACCAAGAAATCGCAGACGCTGACCTTGTTATCATCGCAGCCGACATTGACGTTCCACTGGATCGTTTTAACGGCAAAGCGCTATACAAAACAACAACAAGTCCTGCTTTGAAGAAAACAAAGCAAGAAATGGAAAAAGCGTTCGCAGAAGCTAAACCATACCAACATACAGCATCTTCAAATTCAGCGCCTGCTGACGAGAAGAAAGGCGTGTACAAGCACCTAATGACAGGTGTATCGCACATGCTTCCTGTAGTTGTTGCGGGTGGTTTGATCATCGCTCTTTCTTTCGTATTCGGTATCGAAGCGTTTAAAGAAGAAGGCACACTAGCAGCAGCACTGATGACTATCGGTGGTGGTTCAGCATTCGCACTGATGATTCCTGTTCTTGCTGGTTTCATTGCATTCTCAATTGCTGACCGTCCGGGTCTGGCTCCAGGTCTAATCGGCGGTATGTTGGCTAGCTCAACGGGCGCAGGTTTCCTAGGTGGTATCGCAGCAGGTTTCATTGCCGGTTACGCAGCGAAATTCATTGCCGACAAGGTTCAACTTCCACAGTCCATGGAAGCCCTCAAGCCAATCCTGATCATTCCGTTTATCGCGAGTTTGTTCACTGGTCTTGTGATGGTTTACATCGTGGGTGGCCCTGTTTCTGGCGTGATGAGCGCAATGACAACTTTCCTAAACAACATGGGAACGTCTAACGCGATTCTTCTGGGTGTGATTCTAGGCGCAATGATGTGTTTCGACCTTGGTGGCCCTGTAAACAAAGCGGCTTACACGTTTGGTGTTGGTCTACTGGCTTCGCAAACTTACGCACCAATGGCTGCAATCATGGCAGCAGGTATGGTTCCAGCTCTAGGTATGGGTCTTGCGACTTTCCTAGTGAAAGACAAGTTTGAAGCAGGCGAGCGTGAAGCAGGTAAAGCATCATTCGTTCTTGGCCTATGTTTCATCTCTGAAGGTGCAATTCCATTCGCAGCGAAAGATCCAATGCGTGTTATCCCAGCTTGTATGGCAGGTGGTGCACTAACTGGCGCACTATCAATGATGTTTGGTGCTCAGCTAATGGCTCCACACGGCGGTCTATTCGTACTACTAATTCCTGGTGCTATCTCTCCAGTTCTTATGTACCTAGTGGCGATTGCAGCGGGTACAGCTGTAACTGGTTTCGGTTACGCTGCGCTTAAAAAGATGAGCGACTCTAAGGCAACTGCAGAGGCTTAATCCCCCTACTCTGGTTAACGGTTCAACCCGATAACCAGAGGCTCTTGATAACCGGTTTCTTGGTAAAACGGCTCCTTAAAACAAAGGCTCCTCATTTGAGGAGCCTTTTTATTGGAACTATCTAGAAACGCTCGCTCTGGAGTTACTTTTCTGAGGTCGCTAACACAGGTAACTGGAATGCAAACGTCACACCTTCGACATCATCCGTGTCGATCTGACGAATCATCTCTACCAAATAACCTTGCACATCTAACTTCAAACCTTGTTGCTCAACCGCCTTAAACAGAGCTTCTAAGGCCGTGCTATACGCCACATCCGAAACCAGATAAACATCGCTACACAAGTAGTAGCCTTCTGGAATGATCTTATCGTAACGGTCTTTAGCGACTTGCCAGTTTCCAATTTCAACGTCGATGTCGTCCCACTTATTTCTCATTTGTTTAATCGGTGTGGTGCCCATCAACTGAGTCGACTTCTGACCATACATCTCAAACACAGTGTCCCAGTCAGGATCGTCTAGTTTAAGCTTCTGCATGCCACGCTCTGGATACCAAGCCAATTCGGTAGGCATCGACTTAACCAGTTCTTCTTCCATTGAAGACTGCACGCCCGGATGGGCCAATTTCTGAATGAAATCTGCCGTTTCTTTAGGAGTCGCGTTATAGCCCATTTCTCGAATGTGCTTCGCCGTGACGCCAAGTTCACGCTTGAGCGCCTTACCTAACGACTGTGACGATGAAAACCCGCAATACTGAGCAATTTCAATAACGCTCCACGGCTCATCATTGAGCAACAAACTGACCGCGACTTGCAGCCGAACTCGACCTAAATATTGGCCCGGCGTTTCGTTGAACAGCTCAGTAAACTGCCGATGAAAGTGATAGGGAGAAATCGCACTCTCGGTTGCTATCTCCTCCCAAGTACGTCGCTCACCCCACTCTTCATGCATCAAATTAAGCGCATGTGAAAAGCGTTTTTGAAGATGTTCTGGCAAAGATTCAATCAATGCAATCTCTGGCACGAGTTTGAAACCAGGCACCAATTGATAATCAGGTTTGTTCTCTTGCTTCATACGGTCTTTGTTCTCAGGTACATTGGGTCTGATCTCGGATAGCTTGACTTCACTATCGTCTTTGTCCTTTATAAAATCAATCACGATCGCCCCAAAGTGAGTTCTTCTGATGAATCTTTTTCGCCCGGTTCTTTTTCAATTAAATTTTCAAGTAAAGGTGGCTTACGGCAAAACAAACCAAGCAGTACGGGAATCAAAATCAGCGTTACCGCTGTGGCAAACAACTCACCAAACACTAACGACACCGCCGCAGGCTTTAAGTATTGTGCTTGTTCCGCAGTTTCGCTTAACAAAGGCAACAACCCACACACAGTGGTAATCGTGGTTAAGAAAATCGCTCTCAAACGGCTAGTACCTGCGATTACTAACGCTTTCTGTAACGGCACGCCTTGGCGATATTCAACATTAAAACGCGTGATCAGCACCAGCGAGTCATTAATCACAATCCCCGTCATGGCCGTCATGCCAAACATAGAAAGAATGCTGATTGGCAAATCCATCAAGTAATGACCAAAAATCGCGCCTGCGAATCCGAATGGTATTACCGCCATGATGATCATTGGTTGCCAATAAGACTTCAATGGCACCGCCAACAAAATGTAGATCATGATGAGCGTTAGTATCATCGCTGATTTGAAGCCGTTTGACACCTCACCGATTTCTTCAAACTCGCCGCCCGCTTTGATGGTCACGCTTGGAAACTGTAAGTGCAAAGATTCAATTGTATCTTCGAGTTGCTCACGTGTTTTCTCTGGGGATTGTAGGTCACGGTTCTGCTTCCAATACAGGTTGATGACTTGCTCTCGGTCACGGCGGTAAACCACTTGCGGCTCTTGCTCGTGGCGGAACTCAGCAATATCGCCAATCATCACACTACCACCATTCGGCAACATAATAATGGCTTCTTCCAACTGAGCTAAGGTTCTACGCTCATCCCTTGGATATTGCAGCAGCACCTTAGTTTCTTGCCCGTTTTCCAACAGACGATGCACTTCTCTTTCGCCAAACGCTTCTCCTGCGAGTTGAGCTAGCGTGGCTTGAGTTAACCCAAGCTGTTGCCCATATTGATTTAACACCAAGCGAACTTGCGGTAAACCGTCCTGACCATCGTCGTAAACATCCGAAACGCCTTTCAACGACGCTAATGTATTGGCTAACTGCTCGCTTACTCTTGATGCAAGCTCACGTTCATTGGAAGAGATCGTTAAGAATGTGCCACCAGCAGGCTCCTCAGCTGCGCTGAATTTAACCGAGTAAGCGCCTTCAATTTGCCCAGTTTTTTCTCGCCATCGCTTCAACAGTAGGTTACCCGGCAATAAGCTTAAAGATTCATTGGTGAGCTCGGCAGTGACTTCAATTTCACCATAGCCATCAGACCAAGCGAGCAGGTTCACAACAGGCTTCTCTTGCAACGGATAATCTTCCATTAAACCCTTTTCGACCTGCGTCATTGCTTGCTCTACTTGCAACAAAGCTTGGCGCTGTAAAGGCAACGGCGCGCCATCTTCTAGCTCAATAACCGCAGTGATGTAACGCCCCGGAATTTCAGGGAACAACGCACTGCGAATCGCACCATTCGACCACATGCCATAAGCCAGTGAAATAACCGCCACAAACCCAAGCAAAGACGCCACTTTGTAGCCAAGAGCAAACTCCAATACCGGCTTATAAATGTTGAGATTGAACCACTGCAACCCGCCTTGAGCAGCATTCTGCACCTTGGCAAAGATACTTGTTGATGGCTTTTTCACTGAAAGCTGTGCCAAGTGTGACGGCAGAATAAATTTGCTCTCGATAAGTGAGAAGATCAAAGCGAAGATCACTACTGCAGAAAACCCCGCAAGCACCTTGGCTAACTCATTGTTAATCCATAACATTGGAGAAAACGCTGCGATGGTTGTCAGCACACCGAATACAGTTGCCACTGACACGGAGTGCACGCCCTGCCAAGCGGCTGTCTTCCCGTTTAGATTTGAGGAGCCGTTTATATTTGAGAAACCATTGGTATTAGGAGAATAGCCGACGTTACCCGTCCGTTTTTCATGTATCGCTTCCCCGACAACAACTGCATCGTCCACCAGCACACCGAGCACCAAGATAAAGCCAAACAGGGTGATGTCGTTGATGCTGTAGTTAAACCACTGCATTGCGGCTAGCGTTCCAGTCAGCGCAATCGGAATCCCCATTGCGACCCAAAACGCGAGCCTAATTTCAAGGAATACGCCAAGCAAAATCAGAACTATTAACAAGCCTTGCCATGCGTTCTCACTCAGGCGAAATAACTGGTCTTCGATGTAAGGTGCCATGTCGGCCATGGTATTCAACTCAATATCCGACGGCAAAATCGCGCGTTGTACAGCCAATGTTTCGCTAATCGCTTCACTGACTTTAAGCAAATTGTCGGTTTGGCTAGTGCTGACCAATAAGGCGATGGCGTTAGAGCCGTTGTTACGCACGATAGAACCACTGTACTGGTAGCCACGACTTAACTTGGCGATATCACCCAACAGTATTTTTCCGTTGCTTCCCGAAATTACGACAAGCTGATTCAGCTTCTGTAGATCATCGGCATAACCCTCACCACGAATCACCATTCGGCCTTTGTCACTGATCAGTTCACCGCTACGAGTCTCAAGCGAACGCTGCTCAACGAGCTCTGCGAGATCTTCTAAACTCAACCCCAACGCTTTCAGTTGGTCAGGATCTGGCTCGATAACCAATTGAGATGCGCGAGTTCCCCAATTTGATACTTTCGAGATACGCGGGTTCTTCTTCAGTGCTTGTTCAAGTTGCTTGGCGATAGGTTGCAGTTCGTCATCGGTTCTTGGCCCAGACACCACCACAAACGCCGCTAAATTGGTAAATTCGTTACGCACGACTTGCGGCCTTTCTGCTTGCACGGGAAAGCCATTGATGGCGTTAACTTGATTACGAATGTCATCCAACAGCTTGTCTAAATCTGCGCTGCTGGTTTTACGCACCACGACTCTAGAAACGCTAGCACTCGACTGACTGGTGATCTGTTTGATGACTGGAATACCGCTGATCGACTCTTCGATTCGCTGGGTCACGCTCTCATCGATCTGTTGCGCTGTACCGCCGGGGTAAGCCACGGTAATGCTGATTGAAGATGGTGCAATTTGTGGAAACGACTCAACACGTAACAGCCCAAATGCCAGCACGCCACTAATAACAATCGCCATCATCAACAAATTAGCGGCGACTGGATTGTTAATAAACCATTTAGTCATCCAACTCATTAGTTTGATTCCTTAATCTGTGCTGCATCAGATTTGCCGGCAAGCATTGCTTCAGAGCGTCCTTCATAGAATCTAGGCGCGACTTGTTTACCAATTAGCATCGAAGAAAGCGGATATTGCACCACACGGCGAGCTTTATCACTTTGATCATTGAAGCGAATATCGAGCTGTTGGCCGCCTTGTCCAATGAGCGCTACCGACTCTTTTTGTAAACGATCTTCTTTGTCTAACGTCCACACATACCCATCTCGGGTCATCGCGCTCAGAGGTACGCTTACTACGTCATCTTTTAGACCTAAGTTAACCACGGCTTGAATCTGCTGATTCGGAAACAGTCTTGGCTTGTTTTGGTAAGGGTCTTCAACCAAGAGTACCACCTGTCTTTGACGAGTCACCGAATCCACTTCCGGAGACACATAGCGCACCTTCGCCGGCCATTGATTCCCAGAACGACTGACGACACGAATACTTGGCTTAACTAAGGCGGCTTGTACTTGTTGCCAGTGCATTTCAGAGATAGGCAGCTCAATATCAATCGAATCACTGGCAGCTAATTCAAAGGTCACTTGCCCCGACTCTATCCACTCTCTCGGGCTAATGTGGCGTTTCATGATGACCGCATCAAAAGGCGCGGTAATCACCGACTCTTCCAGTAGTTTCCGCGCGCTTATGTAAGCCTGTTTTGCTTGTTTTAGATTTGCTTTCGCTGCAAGTAATTGAGGCTCTCTGCGAGCAAAGGATGAACTTGTTTTTGAGTTAAGCATTTTGAGAGCGACCGTTTGCTCATGCTTAGCCTGTTTCAACTCAAGTTCCGCTTGTTTCAATGCACTTAACGCTTGTGCCAAGTTCGCATCGACGGCACTGGTATCTAGCCTCGCTAACACATCGCCTTTGCTAACCAACTTTCCCGGCTCAATGTTTTCATTCAGCCATTTCAATTGCGCACTTCTCGACGCTTTCAGCTGAATCGGCCAACGAGCAGCGGTCAAGCCTAATACCGTTAACGTCGATTCGTGTTGTGATGGCGTCACCTCCAACACGGAAACGGGAGCCAGTACCGCTTGTTTCTTTACGGGCTCTACCGCCTCGGGTTCTAATTCATCGACAACAACCAAAGCAACAAAGATAGCCGCACAACCGACAAGTACTGAAAGTGGCTTTTTAAATCTCATAAGGCATCTCCTTGGTAGCCTGTTGAACGGAGGTGTGATTAAGTCGCTGACTGATTTCAGTAAGACGAGAAAGGGTTTGTAATGTGATTGGCAGCATTACGGCAGTTTCAACAAACTCCAGTGAATAGGTAACAATGGAGAACACTTGCCCCGCGGTTGGCCCAATAAGCCGGCTCACCATCCACAAATTGCCGACTACCGCGCCAAACAACACAGTAAAGATCAGCCCGTAGACTAAGCATCACGTTTTCAGCCAATATCATTAACCAAGTCGCGGCGACCTGTAATGGATTAAGACGAATAATCGTCAGAAGAGAGATGGGATGTTTGAATAGCATTATTGAGCCCATAAATGAATATGGCGTCAGTATTACCAATTCGGCATGGGAAAAAGTGTCCCAAATTGCTGTGTTAGGTAGGTAGTTTACAATAAGGGAGCTTTTATTTACCAAAACTCCCTTATTGTCACTCATAAGAAACGTTAGTGTGGACAGTGGTAACTATCGAGATATGTATCGCTATTTGATGGTGAGCCTAATCAACATATTAATGCACTAGGCGCTGCAGTTGTGGCGTGTTATTACAGGGGAATAGCTAGTGAAACTAACATTTCAATAAGAAGTCGATGAGCAAAACGAGGGGTGTACCGGCACACCCGACAGTACGTTTATTCGTTACGTATTGTCGGGCGAAAAATTGAATTAACTGGTTAGCGCTTCTTCAAACACACCTAACTCGCGACCAAGCCACGTAGCACGAACGGTATGATCTAAGGTCTCTTCGCCCTCCGTTACTGGGTGAATCAGCACTGACATATCTCCTCGTGCTTGCTCAAGCCACTCAACAAATCCAGATTCTTTATTAACAAAATGGACCTCAAACATTGGCATTTTATGTGGGCCTACCAAGCGCTGTATCAATGGATAAACCTCTAATACATCCTTACGCTCTGTAATAATTTTCTGACGTAGTGTCTCAGCTTGCTCTGCAAATCGCAGAGGGAAATAAACGTGACCGTGGTACATGGCACCATCCTTTAGAATTATGATATCGCGATTTTATACCTAAACCGCCTTCAATAGCTAAGTCTAAATAAGTGGACTTACTTTCCAAAGGATCCATAAGAAACAAAAATAGAGTTTGAGTCAACGTTGGCCGGTAAAACAAACTCTATGACGTGGTGTCGACCATCGCTTTGAAGACCTACGGGCGTAGTTTTAAAACACGATCAATATCTTCAGCAGAATGGCGCTCTGGTACTTGCTCCCACTCTTCGCCAAATGAGCGGTTAACGACTCGGCCGCGTTGGAAACCTTCACGCGCTTCAAGTTGCTTCGCCCAACGAACGACATTGGTGTAAGACTCAACTTGTAGGAACTCAGCAGCATCATACAGCTTGCCTAGTACAAGGTTGCCATACCAAGGCCAAATCGCGATATCAGCGATGCTAAGCTCTTCACCTGCAACAAATGTGTTGTTTGCTAACTGTTTGTCTAACACGTCTAGTTGACGCTTAGCTTCCATCGCAAAACGGTTAATTGGGTACTCTTGTTTTTCATCAGCGTAAGCGTAGAAGTGACCAAAACCACCACCTAAGAATGGCGCTGAACCTTGTGCCCAGAACAACCAATTGATAGTTTGCGTTCTTGCCTCTCCTTCTTTTGGTAGGAAGTAACCAAACTTTTCAGCCAGATGCATCAAGATAGATGCCGATTCGAAAACATTAACGTCTTCATCACCAGACTTGTCGACAAGTGCTGGTATTTTAGAGTTTGGGTTTATGCCAACAAAACCAGATGAAAATTGGTCTGACTCGCCAATATTGATCAAGTACGCATCATATTCAGCTTCTTTAACACCCGCCGCCAACAGCTCTTCTAGCATGATAGTGACTTTCTGGCCGTTAGGTGTGCCAAGAGAATACAGTTGCAAAGCATGGTCACCAACAGGAAGCTCTTTATCAAATCGAGCGCCAGATTCAGGGCTGTTAATGTTTGCCCACTTATTACCACCAGCAGCAGTATCGTTAACCCAAACTTTTGGCGGTGTGTATTGTTGTGACATGATATTTCCTTATTAATATAGGGTCTCACAAACTGATATTAGGTCACATGTCCTTGGTTAAAACCCCTGAATACGATTTATTTTCAAACTGTTAAGCATGGCTTATTCCTGAAAGACATAACCCGTTTACCAAGAGGATTCATATAAAAGGTAAGCACCTATTCTAATCTTGTTTCGAACCTCATTTAATGTTGGTCAGTCTAGAGCATCATTTAGCAACGACAGTCCTACCCGTTCCAGAAAGCTGTGATAAAATCGGGAGATTACAATTGATAAGGATTAGGCAATGTCTTCTGATTACACAGGCTCGAGTGCTGCGTACGCTCGCCAAGAGAAAGGCTACCGCGAAAAAGCACTAAAACTGTACCCTTGGGTTTGTGGTAAATGTGCACGTGAATTTGTTTACTCAAACTTAAGAGAGCTTACCGTTCACCACGTGGATCACGACCATACAAACAACCCTGAAGATGGTAGCAACTGGGAACTACTGTGCTTGTACTGTCACGATCATGAGCACTCAAAATACACGGATCATGACCGTTACGGTGTTGATGCAAAAGCCCGTTTAGACGACCATCAATCAGCAACGCACAATCCCTTTGCTGATCTAGCGAAGTTGATGAAGAAGTAACACACGTTAAGACCTGTATTTGCTAGATGATAGCGGCTAGAGACTAGATAAATAACAAGAACCCCCAGTATGTCGCCATACTGGGGGTTCTTTTATCTGCCCTACAAATTCAGCGAGGCAAGATCAAAAAAGCCTTCCGAAGAAAGCTTTTTAAGAATCAAATCGAATTACGCTGCCGCTTGTTTGCGAGACTCTTCTATCTGCTTAGCGCGCTTTTTTAGCGTCAATTTATCGCGGTATGCAAACCAAACGTAAGACACAACCACTAAGAAGAACAGGTATGACAATGAGAAAATAAACGGCGATTGAATGATATCGTTCGAGATCCCCCAAGAAACACCGATAACCGTCACAGCGATTTTCGCGAAGAAACCACACATTAATAGCATTAAAGCCAACTGCGGGAAACGCGTGCTGCGAAATGCAAGCCAATAGCAACTACCCACCGCTAATGCAGCAATATAGAAGCCAAACAAGAAAGAGTGAATATGGTCAGCTGCCGCCAAACCACCAGAAATTGACATCAATAGAATTAAAAACAGTTTCATAATACTCGCCTCGCCATAAGTTGGAAACGCATCCTTTCAAATTTGGAATCTTTGTTTGTGTGCTATTTTCCCACTTTCTCTCGACAACACAACCCCTTGTATCGGACAAAATGTAAGCAAAAGTACCCACAAAAACCACCATTAACAAGTAATTAACAACTTGTTTTTAATTGGACTCCGTTACTCCTTGTCTCATATAAACAAAGCGCTATTTTGATTTATTTTGTTACACAAAGTTAACTTTATAAAAAATTTAAAATAATTCTAAAATTTGTGATATCCGCACGAAATACAAGGCTACTCAGAAACCATGACGAAAAAATCCCTAAAGATAAATAAGATGACAGCACTAAAAAAACAAAATAGAAAGGTGTTGAAAACAATTTAAAAACCAACAAAAAACACCCTGTTAACAAAGAAAGCTTAATTGACCAAAAACGGAAAAATAGATTCCAATCACATTTTTATTGGTTATAATCCGCGCTCTTTTGCGTCACCTGTTGAAAAACGCAAACTAATTTTGAAGAAATAATCACAATAACCCGTCATTAGTTAAGTGACTCTCCACATAATTGATGACAAAACTGAGAATAAAAATGAGCAAGATTGATAAAGCAACACGTATCCTGCTGGCAGGCTTCTGTATCAACCTTTGTCTTGGCATCCTGTATGCTTGGAGTGTATTTAACAAGGCGCTAGTGACTGAAGCTGGTTGGAGTGCTGCTGAAGCATCTTCACCTTACGCTATTGCAACTATCACATTCTCTGTTTGTCTTCTTATTGCAGGCATCCTACAAGACCGCATGGGGCCACGTAAAATCCTTATTCTAGGTACAGCACTTACAGGCCTGGGCATGATTGCTTCTGGTTTCGCGACAACTCCTATGATGCTAAACCTAACGTTTGGTGTGATGACAGGTGCTGGTATCGGCTTCGGTTACGCCTGTCTTTCTCCATCTGCAATGAAATGGTTCCACTCTTCTAAGAAAGGTATGGTTAACGGTCTAATCGCAGCGGGCTTCGGTCTTGCAGCTATTTACCTAGCGCCAGTAACTTCTGCGCTAATCAACAGCATGGGTATCCAAACAAGCTTTATGATTCTTGGTGTTGGTGTACTTGCAATTGCAGTACCTCTGGCAGCAACGATCAACAACCCACCTTCGGATTACACGCCAGCTGAGCCAAAAGTAAAAGCAGGCCAAACACCTAAAGCGGTTAAGAAAACTGAAGACCTAACTTGGAAAGTAATGCTGAAGACTCCTCAGTTCTACTCTCTATGGATCATGTACGCATTTGCTGCGTCTGTTGGCCTTATGATCATCGGTAACATCACTACGATTGCTAGCGTTCAAGCGAACCTACCAAACGCCGTTTACTTAGCGTCTATCCTTGCTGTATTCAACTCAGGCGGCCGCGTTGCTGCGGGTATGCTTGCAGATAAAATCGGTGGCGTACGTACTCTACTGCTAGCGTTCATCCTTCAAGGCGCGAACATGGCTCTATTCGCTACATTCAACTCTGAATTCACGCTAATCATTGGTACGGCTATCGCAGCTGTAGGTTACGGTACGCTTCTAGCCGTATTCCCAACTCTAACTGCTGAGTTCTACGGCCTGAAAAACTACGGTACAAACTACGGCGTGCTTTATACAGCATGGGGTATCGGCGGCGCTATCGGTGCAGCGGTTGTTGGTTACTCAATGACGAATGGTGAAGGTTACGGCCTAGCTTACACAATCTCTGCAGTTATGATGGCAGTGTGTATTGTTCTAGCAATCATCACTAAGCCTATCTCTGAAGCTAAGGTGTCTGAACTAAAAGCATCTCAAGCTTAATCGTCAGAAAAGATTGAATTTGTTACTGAAGAGCTTAGCCTGAGGGTTAGGCTCTTTTTGTATCAAACGACAATCGAACCCGAGTCCTCATCTCTCTCCTACTGATTAACCCTATTAACCACTTTGTCCGTAACATTGTTAGAACATAAGCCTTTTCGATATAATTGGAAAAACTCCTAATATTTAAATACCTATGAATTTGAAAAAAATATTCATTTTAGCTTTCGTAAGCGTCTTCTCAGGTTGTGCCGTATACGCGGGTTTAAACTTCGATGAACTATTTGGTGAACAGCAAGTTCGTAATCACCAAGTTCCTATTCTTTCTGCTCAAGCACAGCACTTCATTGACGAAGTAAAGCCCATCATTAATAACCGATGTGTGGTGTGTCATGCGTGCTACGACGCACCTTGCCAACTCAAAATGTCTTCGGTGGAAGGTATCGATCGTGGCGCAAGTAAGGCACTTGTCTACCAAGGCACTCGCTTAACCGCTTCAGCCCCTACTCGTTTGTTTGAAGACGCGTTAACCACACAAGAGTGGCGTGATGCTGATTTCCACCCGGTACTTAACGAGCGTATGCAGAACTCAACGGCTAACCTAGATGCTGGACTGGTCTCTCGCATGTTAATGCAGAAAGAAAATCACCCTCTACCCGATCAAACCCAGCTTGAAGGTTTCGACTTTTCAACCGATCGTGACCAACGGTGTCCAACCATCGAAGAATATCCTCAATATGAAAAAGACTACCCGACTTGGGGGATGCCTTATGGCATGCCAAACCTCGACAAGACGGAGTATGCGACATTAATGAGCTGGTTAGAAAACGGGGCATTGATGAACGAGCATATTCCGCTAAACGATGCCGAGAAAAGGCTTGTTAACGTCTATGAAAGCTTCCTGAATAAAAACTCGAACAAGAGTCAGCTCTCCGCGCGTTACATCTACGAGCATCTGTTTTTATCGCACGTCTATTTTTCTGATTTAGGGCGGCCAACACGTTTCTTCTCAATCGTTCGTTCCGCAACACCACCAGGCGAAACAGTCCAGCGCATTACGACTCGTCGCCCTTACGACGATCCAAAAGTCGCCCGAGTCTACTACCGATTAATTCCAGAGCAAGGCACGATTGTTGACAAGACGCACATGCCTTTCGCGCTAAATAAAGAGCGCCTACAAAAATGGAATACGTGGTTTGTAGATGCTGATTACCAAGTCAAACAACTTCCTAGCTATGACATAGATGTTGCAGCCAACCCTATGACTTCTTTCGAAGCGATGCCGGTAAACTCACGTTTCCACTTCATGTTGGATAACGCACAAAACACCATCATGGCCTTTATCAAAGGACCGGTGTGCCGCGGTCAGCTCGCACTGAATGTCATTAATGACCGTTTTTGGGTATTCTTCATTGACCCAGATAAAGCCGATTTACCGGAAATCAACGCCTTCTATGCCAGTCAAAAGAAAAACTTAAAGCTACCGAGCGAATTAAAAAGCAATACCGTCCCGGCGACTAATTGGGTACGCTACTCAAAGCAACAAGCACGATATCTCAATGCTAAATCCGATTTCACTAACCAATGGTTTGCAAGTGGCGTCAACCTAGACATTGGCATCATATGGGACGGCAATGGCATTAACCGCAATGCCGCTCTAACCATCTTTAGACACTTTGATAGCGCCTCTGTTGTCCAAGGCTTGGTTGGCCCTCAGCCGAAAACGGCATGGGTTCTTGACTATGCTCTTTTAGAACGAATTCACTACCTTCTTGTAGCAGGATTTGATGTGTATGGTAACTTTGGCCACCAACTGATTACTCGTATGTTTATGGATTTCTTACGCCTTGAGGGTGAGAGCAATTTCTTAACCCTTCTTCCTAAAGACTTCCGACATATAGAGCATTCAAGTTGGTACCAAAATCAAAGCGTACAATTAAGTGACTTTTTGCAGCGTAATATTGCTCCTTTTGAGCAGCCAACCAGCGTGATTTACAAAACCGACGATCCGAAGCGTGAACTGCTGCACATGCTCAAAGATAGACTAGCACCTGTACTCGATAATCGCTTTGATATTGTTGAGACTGGGTTTGGTAAAAAAAACGAGGCTCTGCTTAATCAAGTGAGTTTGATTCGGGGCGAAGGCTTACGTCATGTACCACAACTAGTGATGATTATGATTGAAGGCAAAAACGGCCAGGACCAGTTGTTCACCATGATTCATAACAACGCTCACAGCAACATTTCGAGCCTTTTTGATGAAGAAAGTAACCGTGATTACGCCAATGATGACTTAACGCTCGTCCGTGGTGTGTTGGGCAGCTACCCCGAAGCTTACCTATCATTAACAGAGAACGAGATTCCGAACCTCGTTAAAACACTACAAAACTTGAACACAGAAGAAGACTACATAGCGTTACTTGATAAATTTGCAGTACGACGCAGCTCTCCGAAATTTTGGTCGTTCAGTGACCGTGTGCATCGTTGGTATCAAAAAGATCAGCCTATTGAGTTTGGCTTGTTGGATTACAACCGCTTTGAAAATAGATAATAAGTGATAAGCCTTAGTTTTAGTTCTAGCTCTTGGGAGAGACTAGTTTTAAGAGGCTAGTCGTTCTGAAAGAAGGTTCACTTGCATGATATAAAAAATCCTCTGACGATATTCGTACAGAGGATTTTTTGTTGGTCTTGCTGATTGGGTATTGCTTAAAACAAACCTACACCATTAAGCAGAAACATAAGGGAGGAGAGCCTCTAACGAATCTTTAACCAATTCAGATAAAGCTTGGTCGTTATCTCTGTACTGCAGTAATGGGGCTTCGCTTGCTTCAATGCTCTGACACAAACTGTACAGGGCAGATAAACCCAAGCTACCCGCAGATCCTTTAAGCTTGTGCGCCAAAGACTTCACTTCTCGTCCACTATCGGCTTCACTCGCCTCAACTAATTCATTCAAAGTAAGGTTGCTGCTCTCCTCGAAAAGCACAACGATTTGCTTCATTTTCTCTAAACCAAGAATCGATAGGTCACCCTCTATCACCTTGGAATCAATCAGTTTCACCGGAATGTCTCCTTCATCTAAAGCGTCAGTTGTCGTCGCGCGTTTCGTCAAAACATCAGCCAACTGTGTCGAGTGCAGTTCATCATAGTTGCTCTTAGTAACACGGTTACCGTTTTGCTTACAAACGGTATCGTTTGGATCGGGCTGAGGCAGCAACAGCGTGTGGCCGTCCAACTGCTCAACAATCAATTCCGACAAGGCTTCCTTCTCTAACGGCTTAGGTAAGAAACCATCGAAGCCAGACGACAAGTAGCTTTCTACTTCTTCGTTAAACACATGAGCCGATACTGCGATCATTGGTGGTACTTTTCGAATTACGTCTTCTTCACTCTCATGCTGAAGCGCATCGTCTTTGAGTTGTTGAATTAACTCGACGCCATCGCAGTCCGGTAAGTTAATGTCCACCAGCGCAATATCGAACTCTTGCTCACTGAATATGGCTCTCGCTTCTTGTCCTGTTGTCGCGATCACAACCTCGTGCCCCAAGTTATTCAAGAAGCCTTCAGCAACGATGCAGTTTACGGGGTTGTCTTCAATCAGAAGTACCTTAGCTCGAATACACGCTTCAATGACCGGTACTTTAGTTTCTATCTTCTCACCGGCTTCAAGTGGCAGTGAGAACCAGAACTGGCTACCCTCGCTTTCTTCAGAATGAACACCAATATCCCCGTTCATTGCCAGCATGATGCTTTTGCTGATCGCTAATCCAAGCCCTGTGCCACCGGTTTTGTTGCGACCGCTGTCGGTTTGAGTAAAGGCATCAAACAGACAAGCTTGTTCGCTAGCATCAATACCGACACCGGTATCTGACACTTCAAACATCACTCGATTTTCATCTTCGATATCTAAGCTAATAAAGATATCGACCGAGCCACTTTCCGTAAACTTAATCGCGTTACCGACCAAATTATTCAAGATTTGACTGATTCGCGTTACGTCACCACGCCAATAGCGTTGCACGTCGCTTTCAATATGGAAATCAAAATTCAGCTTCTTCTCACCGGCTCTCCCTTCCATCAACTGATAAGTATCTTGAACCATTTGATGGAGGTCGAAGGAAGCGACTCGGATCTCTAAATGACCCGCTTCAATCTTCGAATAATCAAGTACATCGTTTAAAATCGCTAACAGGTTCTTACCACTGCGGTTGATGATATCAGCATAACCAGACTGTAAAGGATTTAGGCCAGTGTCTTTAAGCAATCTCGCTGTACCTAGCACCCCATTCATTGGTGTTCTGATTTCGTGACTCATGGTCGCTAGGAAAACTGACTTTGCACGGCTCGCTTGTTCTGCAGCGTGACGAGCTTTGGCGTGGTTACTTACTTCGACATTCAGTTTTTCGTTAGTTTGTTGCAATTGATATGTGCGTTCAGTGATTAACTCTTCAAGATGCTCTTTGTGCTCTTCAAGTTCTCGTTTCGCTTTAGCTTCGCCCACAGCAACCACTTGCAACGCTTGAGCCGTATTTCTGGCGGTGATAATGGCTTCCCCCATATGAGCGAGTTCATCATTACCTTTTACTGAGATATCAATGTTTAAACGCCCTTGGGCGATCGACATTAATGCAGAGGAATACTCGGTAAGACGTTTAACTACTGAAATATAAACAACACGCCACACAATGAAAATCACAATAACCAGACCTATTATGGAGATAACCGAGAGCGACCATTGAGCCAAACTCAGAGTGGATGTCAGTTCATCTACTGCTTTCTTTGTACTCCGATTTGAATCATCAATAAGTTGATTGACGGTGGTATTTAATTGAGAAAATAACTGCAAAGTATTCTGCATTAAGAGTTCGGATTGTTTGTTGTTCTCATACCTCTCTAGAGCGATATCAAACACCACTTGTCGTCGCTTCAGTTCATCCAATAATTGGGCCATCTGCGCAGAACGAGTAGGATCCTCTACCGCTTTAACACGGCGTGCCATAACTCTCAGATTAGATTCGAATTCAGCTTTTATCTGATGAATACGCTCGACATTGGTAACGGTTTGAGTTTCTTCAATTTGATTAAGCATTTTAAAGGCTAGCAGGTGCAATTCATGCAACCGTTCAGATAAATCGAGATCAACCTCAACCAGTGCATCAAGTGCTTGGTAGGCTTTATCTGTCTCTTCGGTTTCTAGCAGATCGTAGATGTGTGTGACATTAGCTACAGCAATGGTGGCCGTATTTAAAACTTGAGTACGAGTTAATTGTTCAAGCTCTTCAGCGAGTAAACGCATCTCTTCAACACGAGACGACAGTTCTTTGGCGAGCCAAAGCTTACGCTTTACAGAGACACCAAGCTCAGCCAATGTATTGATAACACTTTGAACATTGTTTTCAAGTTCATCAAGCAGCTCGGAGTCAAAACTGTCACTCCCTAGTTCCTTGATATGTTGTAATAGCGCCTCAAGCTGATCAAACAAAACAGTGCCGGCTTTTTTTCTCTCTGCTTCATTTCTTGCATTGGAAAGTGTTTGTACAGACGAAATGATGCGATTACTCAATCCGGAAACCTGACGAGCTTCAATCATCGCAGGCAGTGCCGAATCAACAACGTTTCTCTCTGTTTTTGCTACAAAGCTAAATCCAGAAACACCGATCAATGCAGACAAAAGAACGAGCATCGCCATCACTAAAAATGAGGCTAGTAGCTTGCGTCCAATACTTGCTGAAGCTAATAACATAAAATCTAAACCTTAAAACGTTCTTCTCTACCCCTGCAGAATACGCTATATTTTGCAGTGTTTCTTATCTAAGACCAACAAAACGGCAATCCATGCTATTTAAACCTTTCGCTTCAAGACTTCTCCTAGCTTTGTTTACTGTAATAAGCAGTAACGCTAGTGCTAGCATGCTTCCAAGCCCGATAGAATCGGCTACCGCTGTAATCAAAAAAGAGAAAGTTTGTGCCATTTATCCGCACCTGAAAGACTCTTATTGGTTGTCCGTTAACTACGGTATGGTCTCGGAAGCAGAAAAACAGCAAGTCGAGCTAAAAGTTTTGGAAGCAGGCGGTTACCCCAACGCAACTAAACAAGCTTCACAACTGGTGCTTTGCACTCAATGGGGGGCCGACGCCATAATTTTAGGAACGGTTTCACCTGACGCTTACCACGATAACCTGACCGATTGGGTCGGCTCAACGCCCGTTTTTGTGACGGTCAATGAGCTTACCGTCAATAAAATTCAACAGAAGATATTGAAAGGTACAGTGGGCGTTGATTGGTATCAGATGGGCTTTCAAGTTGGGGAGTATTTAGCGAAATCACACCCTAAAGGTTCCGGCAAAACCCCCATCGCCCTGTTACTTGGCCCTCAAGCTAGCGGAGGCACCAAGCCGGTTGCTCTCGGCTTTTATGATGCGATCAAGACGAGCGATGTCGAAATCGCGATCAGCTATTGGGCTGATAACGATAAAGAACTACAACGAAACCTTGTCCAGCAAGTCATTGAGCAGCCTAATATTCAATATATTGTCGGAAGCGCGGTTGCTATCGAAGCGGCGATCAGTGAACTCAGAGCAGCAGGAAAAACAAATGAAATAGGTCTGATTTCGAGCTATTTGAGTCACGGTATCTACCGCGGTTTACTGCGTAATAAAGTCCTTTTTGCACCTACGGATAAAATGGTCGAACAAGGTCGCTTGTCACTCAAGCAAGCCATTAATTACTTGAGAGGGCAACCTTATGAGAAACACAGTGCTCCAGTTATTGAACCTCTCACTCCTGCCACATTAAAAGATCAAATTATTGCCGATTCATTGTCACCTTCTGAGTTTCGACCAGTATTCAGTGTGAATCCATAGTGATATATTGAGTTAAGCACTCAATAACAATAAAAATACGAACAATAATTAGGGAACATTCATGCAAAAAACAACACGTACTATGCCAACGCATAAGAATATCGCTTTGGTTGCTCATGACCACTTCAAACCAGAGCTACTAAGATGGGTTAAGGAAAACAAAGAAAAGCTGCAAAGTCATTTTCTATATGCAACGGGTACCACGGGTTCTCTACTCAGCAAAGAAACAGGCTTAGCAATCAAAAGTATGATCAGCGGCCCAATGGGCGGCGACCAACAGCTTGGCGCGCTTATTTCAGAAGGAAATATCGATATGCTGATTTTCTTCTGGGATCCACTCAATGCTGTACCACACGATCCAGATGTGAAAGCACTACTTCGTATTGCAAGTGTGTGGAACATTCCTGTTGCAACCAACCGTGCTACCGCTAACTTCCTATTTAATTCTTCATTGCTTGAAGAAGAAGTGATCATTGAGATCCCAGATTACGAAGCGTATCTAGCTGAGCGTACTTAATCGCACGTTACATGTGCTCTCTACTGAACAGACTAAAAAGCCTGCATTATCGCAGGCTTTTTTATGTCTCGTTTTCAGACATTAAACAGTTCAGTGAGTCTCTCTACTTCTCACTCCACACCGCCATCTCATTGCCACTTGGCTCTCTAAAATGGAAACGTCTGCCGCCGGGAAAGCTAAAGATCTCACGGTTTATCTGACCACCAGCATCAATCACATCGCGCTCGGTTTGCTCAAGATCTTGGCTATAGAAAACCATCAGCGCCGCGCCGTTATCCGTATTCGACGCCAGATCTGCCAAATAGAAGCCCCCCATTAAACCTTTACCTTCGAAAGCAGAATACTCTGGGCCATAATCTTCAAAACTCCAGCCAAACACAGCACTGAAAAATGCCTTAGTTTCGGCCATATCTCGTGCAGCAAATTCAATGTAGTTGATCGATCCATGTTCCATATCGCATCCTTCTATATTCAGGTTTGAGATCTAATTTTAGACGATAACGACAAGGTATATTACTTTTTGCGTATCACAGGGTAATCAGAACCGTGAAGCTCTTGCACAAAGCCAGAACCATCACCGCTATGCGTAATCCATACCTTCTCTTTAGCACGCGTCATTGCCACGTAAAATAGGCGTCTCTCTTCGGCATAAGGAAACACATCTGATGACTCAGTCAACGCGCCATCAATATGCAGTTGTTTCTTTTTCGCCGGAAACTGCCCTTCATCAACACAAAGAATAATCACGAAGTCGGCTTCTTTACCCTTACTCGCATGACAGGTCATAAAATGAAGATCGATCGAGGTATAGATCTTTTTCCAATCATCTAACAACTCTGGTTTGTGATAGTGGTTGCGACCAAGCAGCATCACTGATTTTTTGGTTTTACCTTTAGATTGACGGTTCAAATGGTCAAGGATCTTCTCAACTTCTTTACTTGGCGCACTGTACACCGCTTTCTGCTTCTGTTGCTTGAAGCTGTTCAGTTCTTTCGGAATCTGAATTGGATTTTCTTGTACAAAGCGATTGGCAACCGCACCGAGCTGATTGTTAAATCGATAAGTGGTATCTAGGTGATGAATAGTCGAGCTTTCAAAGCGGTCCTTAAAGCCCGTTGTTAAATCAACATCGGCCCCCGCAAACTGATAAATAGACTGCCAGTCATCGCCCACAGCAAAAATAGACGCTTGGTGCTGAGCTTGCGACTGATTACACAGCGCTTCAACCAAAGCAAGACGATCGGGTGAGATATCTTGGTATTCATCGATCATGATGAACTTCCATGGTGAGATAAATTTACCCTTTTCGACGTATTGAGTCGCACGGCTGATCATGATTGAGAAGTCTATATGATTCTGTTCTTTCAGTTCCTTTTGCCACGCTGTCACACATGGCCAACACAATGAGAGTTCACTATTTAAGCGCGTATAATCTCGGTGGTCGATGAGCTGTTGCTGTACTTCTTTCTTCGATAAGCCCGACGCGTTAAGCTGCTCAAGTTGTTTTTCTAACCAAGCAATCAATTTAAGATTCGATACGTGACTGCCAAGCTCATCATCACCAGTAAGATAAGCAATTGGCCATTTAGACAGGTGCTTTTGCCAACGCTTGAAATTAGTGGGTGTCATCCAGTGCTTTTTCAACCAATCAATACACCATGCTTGGCGTTGATTGTCGTCTAATGCCAGCGGAGAAATAACGACACGTTCAGTTTCAACTTCATTTAGGATCTTCAAACCTAATTGGTGGAAAGTACTAACTTGTACCTTCTCCGCTGATAATCCAATCTTGCTGGCGAGCCGCTGTTTCATCTCATCAGCGGCTTCACGCCCAAATGCAAGTAATAGAAGTTCTTCAGCTTGAGCTTGGTGGCTTTGCAATAGATAAGCAACACGAGCGGTTAGAACACTGGTTTTACCCGAGCCAGCACCCGCTAGAATAAGGTTATGATCATCGTTCATTAATACTGCGTATTGCTGCGATAAGTTCAGAGGAGATGACTCACACTGAGCAAACAGCACTTCCCAATTTTTTCTTTCTGTCTCTATCCATTGCTGGTTTCTATCAGCTTGCTTGCTCTCCGTTTCAGACAACCATGGCTGCATTCGAGCGATGCGGTGCGGCATACGTTGAGCGGCTTCTTCTAGCGTCATGGGCATACTTTGTAAATCCGAGTGAACCATGTCGACCCAGGAGTTAACTTTTGAATGAGGAAGAAAAGCAGGAAGTTGCTCAAGGCGTGTCAGTTCTGTTTCCCATTGAGGGACGTGTTCAGCAAGTTGCTCACACTGTGTATTATGCCACCTCTGATACGCAGCAACCGATACACGTGCAAATTGACGACACTGCTCCCAAGGTAGGCCTTGTACTAACCAACTGCGCTGTTTGCCATCTTGCTGATTCGCAAAGAACTGCAATGATCCCCAAAACAACCCACGCTTTATCGCGACCTTGCCACTCCAAATAGTAAACGGGATACGTTCTTCACTGCCTACTGAAGATAGCAATAGGCGTGGACCATCAAGTTCAACTTGATGATATTCATTTTGAATAAAAAACTGTGCAGTCTTGTTAGCGCTTAGCTGCATTGGAGCGTGCTCTTTAATTGGGAATGTTGAATTTATATCATGATGCAAAGAGAATTAATAATGTCTCACATCTTATCGACGTTTTCATGACCACCTAGGGACAATTATGGATAAGTATCAAATTCTTGTGCTTGATTTCTGTTAGGATTATGGTTTTAGTGTATTAAGTGAGCGACTGTGGACTTCTCTGTCAAATTACGCCTCTATTGGGCGAATAAAACCATCAATTACAGCGTGTTAATTCTCATCACTCTACTGGGTGTTGTTATTCCTGCTTGGTATTATGAACTAAACACACTCATCACGCCTTTAATTTTAGGGGTTATTGCTGCTGCACTAGCTGAAAGTGACGACAGCTTTACGGGTCGCTTAAAGGCACTCACTCTTACGTTTATCTGTTTTGCGATCGCCGCCTTTTCCATTGAGCTACTCTTCAACACACCTTGGTTGTTCGCATTAGGTCTTTTCGCATCAACATTCTCGTTCATTATGCTTGGCGCTATTGGACCGAAATACGCAAGTATCGCATTTGGCTCTTTGTTGATAGCCATCTATGCAATGCTTGGCGCCCACGAAAGCACTAACCTATGGTTTCAACCACTGCTGCTATTAACGGGGGCAGCTTGGTATTACTTTATGTCTATGATTTGGCAGATTATATGGCCAATGCAACCGGTACAGCAAAACCTTGCAACGGTATTTGATCAAATTGGAACCTACATGGACTCTAAAGCAGAGCTATTTTACCCTGTTTCTGACCTTATCCCTCAGCCACACCGTATTATCGAGGCCAAGCTGAATGCCAGTACCGTTAATGCACTCAACATGTGTAAAGCGACGTTGCTTAACCGCTCAAAGCGTGGACACATTGATGGCCCGAGTGACCGATTCTTAAATACTTATTTTATCGCGCAAGACATTCATGAGCGTGTGAGTTCCACCCACTATCGCTATCAAGAACTCGCGAAACATTTCGAACGATCTGATGTGTTGTTCCGCTTTAAGTATCTACTAGAGTCACAAGCAACCGCATGCAAAGAAGTGGCAAGTTCACTCAAGGTTGGGGCTGTGTACCAGCATGGCAATAAGTCTGTACTGGCACTTGATGAGCTGATGTCTTCACTCAATCATTTACACCAACAGAACAAGACAGAATGGAAACCACTGCTAAACCAACTAGGTTACTTATTCGATAACCTAGCAACCGTTGAAAAACAACTGTCGAATATCAGTAATCCAGACGCCGAAAAGTTAGAGGAAGGAGTCTTGGACGATACGAATCCACACACATTAACCGCAATGTGGCAGAAAATCAGAGCCAACCTACACAAAGATTCCATGTTGTTTCGTCACGCAATTCGGTTGGCAATCACTCTAACGCTCGGCTATGGCATCATCCAAGGCTTTGATATTGAACGTGGTTATTGGATCTTACTTACTACATTGTTTGTGTGCCAACCAAACTACAGTGCCACACGAAAAAAGCTGACGGCCCGCGTTATCGGAACTGTGGCTGGCTTGTTGATAGGCGTTCCACTACTGACCTTCTTCCCTTCTCAAGAAAGCCAGTTAGTATTCATTGTTATCAGTGGTGTTATGTTCTTTGCGTTTCGCATCAATAATTACGGCTTCGCAACAAGCTTCATCACATTGCTGGTATTATTCTGCTTTAATCAGCTCGGCGAAGGTTATGCCGTGGTACTGCCAAGGCTAGCGGATACGTTTATTGGGTGTGCCCTAGCCGTGCTCGCAGTGGTTTACGTGTTGCCAGATTGGCAATCAAAGCGACTGCACAAGGTCATGGCCGATGCTCTCGATTCCAATAAAAATTACTTAGACCAAATCATTGGCCAATACCGCGTCGGAAAAAAAGACACTTTGAATTATCGTATCGCTCGTCGCAGTGCACACAATAACGACGCTAATCTAACTCTGGTCATTAGCAGTATGCTAGCTGAGCCTGATAAATATCGTACTTCTGAAGACGATAGCTTTCGATTTCTGACCCTCAATCACGCTCTGTTGAGCTATATTTCTGCATTAGGTGCTCATAGAACTCGTATTGATGACGAATCCACACATAAACTTGTGTTGGATGCACATCGTGTCATACATGATCACCTCGACGCTCTGAATGACCAGCTCTATTCCTACCATGAGCAATGTGAAATCAAAAATACCTATGATCCTGAACTTGATAAGCGCTTGAGTGAGTGGCGAGAAGAAGATGAGGGGTCTGTTAGAATGGTTCTACAACAGCTGCATTTAATTTATCGAATGCTTCCGGAACTGCATACTTTAGCGACCAAGTTTGCATTTAAAGTCAACATTAATAAATACATCAACAAGGAAACTTCTTGATGAACAAAGTGCTGTAAAAATAGACAGATAGCACCAATCGCTCAAATTTCAATCATTACGTATAGTTATATATTGCTCTACCAACCCCCAAAATAGGTAGAGCAACAACTTTCCTACCCTTGTTGTGAAAGGGCTGAATCGCTTTTACATTATAAATAATTTTTTGATTTTAACTGACAAAACTATAACTTTGCCTAACACTTCCCGGACAAAAAACGACCAAATAGATTTATAGTTGTCTTAATTTTAGGAAACTGCAAACTTCAAATAATATTCACTTAATCTTGTTTGATTTCCTGAATCAGTAGTCTATGCTCAACTAAGCATATGGATTTGAAGCAAGGTCACATTATGAATACACAACAATTTGAAGCGTTCAAACAACAGATACAGCATCTTAACCCGCAGCAATTAAAGGCGCTGCAAGGGGAGATCGATGGTAATCTTGAAACGGAAAAGCAAACTCTTCTTACCGATGAAGAGCTAAATGTACTAAACGACCTGTTCAGTTAATAGACAGACGTCACTATTTTAGCTTAAGTATACCGTTTCACTATAAATATCATTCCTTAACCATTGCGCTCAAAATATAGTCCACCTAGACTTAATCAATACGTCAATTAAAGGTTCTGCTATGTCGATATCTGGTATTCAATCTGGTTACGCCATTATTCAGCAGTCAACCAAAATGGCTGAAGAAGCCGCTATCGAGCTCAACCAAGCCTCCAAAAACGTTCCAAACTCCGATGATGCTTTCAAAAGCAGTGATCTCAGCTTTAACCAAGTAGAGTCTGAGCAATCCACTTCGTTTAAAGACAAAGAACCAGAACCCGTTTCGCCCTCGAGTGATCCCTTACTCAAGCTGACCCAAAGTGCCAATTATAACCGTGTTGGTGCGAGTGTCGTTGATCGTCAAAACGAAGCTATCGGCAGTCTTCTAGACATCCATATCTAAACTACACTTACATTTCGTACTTTTTTGATGTTCTAAACCAGTTTGATTCAACGATTTTTGACGCTTTTTGACACGATAAGCACACAAACTGTAACTCATTATATCTGACGCTTGTTTCTGGCTTATTACTCGGTAGAATCAGCGCAAACCAATTTGCTGCACAAACTTCACTTCATACTATTTATGCCAAAACTAAATCTGCATCGCCGTGACTATGTTTCTATTTTAGGAGGCGACATCTCCGCAGACGAATTAGAAAAAAAGCTTCAACCTCACTTTGAAAAGCCAGTAAACAAGCTGACACCGAGCCCCTATCTGACAGAAAAAAACCTTACACGTCGCTGGGCGGCCCTTAATAACGCAGAATCACAACAAGAGCTGCTCGATACTCATACTGAAAGTCAGATTCAAGCTTATGAAAAAAACATCGAGCACTTTATTGGAACAGTGAAAGTGCCTGTCGGTATATCTGGCCCACTAAGAGTGAATGGTCTGTTTGCTGAGGGCGATTATTTGGTGCCGCTTGCAACGACGGAAGCTGCACTTGTTGCGTCTTACAACCGTGGTTCAAAGCTGATCACCGCTTGTGGTGGCGCAAGTGCGATGTTGCTCAATGAAGGTGTAACACGTACCCCTGGTTTTGCATTCCGAGGGTTAGTTGAAGCGGGACAGTTTGTTGCTTGGGCTGTTACTCAATATGAACAGTTTAAAGCCTTGGCAGAAGCCACCACTTCACATGGCAGACTTACCGACATCAATATCAACATCGAAGGCAACCATGTTTACTTGGTGTTTGAATTCCTAACTGGAGATGCTTCTGGTCAGAACATGGTGACAATTGCCACTAATGCAGTATTTGAGTACATCATAGAAAACACGCCGGTTAAACCCGAGCATGCTTTCCTTGATGGTAATTTGTCGGGTGATAAGAAAGCCAATACCCAAACCTTACGCAGCGTTCGTGGTAAAAAGGTAACCGCTGAAATCAATATTCCTGCTGAGGTTATCGCAAAGTATCTACACACCACACCAGAGAAGATGGTCCAATTTGGCCAAATGACTACAGTGGGTGGCGCTTTGAGTGGTACTATCGGTATTAATGCCCATTATGCTAATGCACTGGCTGCACTTTATATCGCTTGTGGCCAAGACGCGGCGTGTGTTGCTGAATCTGCGATTGGTATGACGCGTATGGAGCTAAATAAAGAAGGCGGACTTTACGCTAGTGTTACACTGCCGAACTTGATGCTGGGTACGGTTGGTGGCGGTACAAGCCTCCCTAGTCAAAAAGCTTGTTTAGATCTATTAGGGTTACATGGCAACGGAAAGTCACAAGCGTTAGCAGAAGTTTGCGCGGTGCTGTGTTTAGCAGGAGAACTTTCTATTGTCGGTGCTTTCTGTGCGGGTCATTTCTCGCGAGCTCATCACAAGTTAGCACGCTAATTTCGGTTACAAACCTTAAAACCTAAACTGTCCAAGTATTGAGTGAGTTGTAAATGGATTACTTACATTTATCGAGAGTGAACCTTAAGCACCTCACTGCACTTCATATTATGCTGGACACTCATAGTGTTACTCAAACTTCTGAGCAGCTTTGTGTGAGCCCTTCAAGTGTGAGTAAAAACCTTTCTCAACTGCGTGACATCTTAGATGATGAGCTATTCTATAGAGATGGCACCAAGTTGATTCCGACACCATTTGCACTGAAAATCGCTCCTACTGTACATGCAATTCTAGCCAGTATGAACGGCTTACTTCATCAAAAAAGCTTTGCCCCGCAAGATTACCAAGGCAACTTTTCACTTTCGATGCGTGAAAGTACCTTTGAGGTGTTCGCCTCGAAGATAAGCAGAATAACGACGGAACTCGCCCCCAAAGCCAAGCTAACTATCTATTCAAAACAACAACTCGGCTTCGATGCATTATTAAGTGGCAAGATCAATTTGGTTCTACTGCCTCATGACATTTCTCAACCCCCGACAAACAACAAAGAATTAGTCTGGAAAACCATACTTCAAGATGAAATGGTTTGCTTCATGGGCGCACACCACCCACTTGCCCGACAGGAACTGACTGTTGAAGGTTACTTAAACCATAAACATATTGGGATCCTAGACAACGAACTGTCTCAGCCTTACTTTGAACAAAATCTAGTTCAATGCCACCAGCCAAGAAAGGTGGCAATATCGGTAGCAGATTTCGGTGCTGCGGCGGTGTTATGTCACCACACACCGTTCTTGTTCACTTGCTCTAAACAGTGGGCTGAAAATGCAAAACAAGCACAAGGCTTAGTGAGTAAGCCACTTCCTTTTGATTACGGTAAGGTGGCGTACAGCCTAGTATGGAACAAACCAAACATGAATGACCAAGCGATCAAATGGCTGTGTGACTTGTTCTTAGAAGCCTAGGATTGTGCTAGAAGCCGATCTAACTAACGAGACTAGTGTTTATAAAAGACTCGATTTTAATAAAAGATTAGGTATAAACCTCAGGTGTTTGCATCTGCCTTTGAACGATAGCGTAGAGCTTGTCGTGAAAGCTCTGCATTTGTTGCTCTGTACATTTAGACCACTCTAATGCTTCACCAATTACGCCATGATGTTGAAAGGCATTCAATCGAATACGAACATCACTTGGCAAGCCTTTTAAGTAATAACCGACCTGCTCTACCTCAATATCGAGGTCACTTTTATTGGGGATATGCAGCAACCTAACTTCGTGTAGTTTTCCTTTATCTGCAAGGTAGTTAATGGTTTCAAACACCCTATGATTCCCTCTGCCAACTAACCATAGATGGGTTTCCGATTGCCATGACTTTAAGTCAATCATCGCGCCATCAAGGAAAGGCAACACTTTTTCCCACCCTTGTTGTGGCAGCGAACCATTACTGTCAATAAAACACGTTAAGTGTGCTAACTGCGAATCGCTTTTGATTGCTTGAAACAATTCGATAATAAACGGCAGTTGCATGGTCGCTTCACCGCCCGAAACGGTAATACCACTCAAGAAAAATTGATTGTGCCTAACGAGTTCAAGTACCTCCGAGACCGTCATCGATGTAATTCTCGGACTCGATTTATGATTACAGATATCAATGCACTGATCGCAATTGGTACAGGCAGACGGAGCCCACTTCACTTTGCCATCAACAACGCTTAGTGCACCGCTTGGACACCCGCTGACGCAGTCCCCACAATGATTACAGTGATTAATGGTGTGTGGGTTATGACAAGTAATACAATCAAAATTACAGCCTTGTAGAAACAGTACTAGACGATTTCCCGGCCCATCAACACAAGAAAAGGTCAGCACACGGCTGACCTTCGCTTGTTTTTCTGTCTTATTGTTATTAACCCTAGCCATTTGAGTTGTTAGATCAGAAATTTTCATTATTGATATTGTTTGGTTATGGATATAGTTAGATTAAGGTTTTATTCGTACATTGGCGACATCTCTAAGCTCGCCACACGAGGTTTACGCTCTAAGATACCCGTGTTCTTCGCAGCTTCGGCTCCTAAGAAAGTCGTGTTAGTGCGAGAGCCTCGCTCGTCATATTTAGCAATGTCTGAAAGCTTAATCATGTAACCCGTCACACGAACCAAGTCGTTTGATGCCACGTTAGCGGTAAATTCACGGTAGCCCGCTTGAATCGCGCCTTTACACAGGTTGAACATCGCTTCAGGGTTAGATTTCACTGTTTCCTCGATGGTCAGAATGTCACTGATACCCGAGGTGTAAAACTTGTGGTGATCTGCTGTAGCACGAACATAAGCGACAGGATCTGGCTCCGAACCATAAGGAATACGCACACCTGGTGTTACATCTTCATCTAAGCTGATACCGCCTTGAGCGTGCAACAGAGCCCGGCCTTCCAGCCCATACTTCACTTCAGAGCTATCAACGATCTCAGCCAGTTTTTCAGAGATACGGTAACCGAGTTTATTAGCCTGTTCATCGTGGCCATAGCGCCCTGCTTTGCCTTCTTTTTCCATCAAGATGTTAACGGCTTCCGCCATGCCATAAATACCAAACATTGGCGCAAAGCGGTCTTCTTCGATCAAACCTTCTTTGGTCAAGAAACCTTCGAAGAAGTTAGACTCTTCATGTAAGAAACGGCTACGCGCGTTCATCAGTTCGACCATGATGTCACTGTAGTTAGGCAATACGTGCTGTAAGAAATCATCACTATCCTGACACTTCAACGCCACTTGCTTAAGGTTCATACGCACTAAGGTGTTTGAACCACCCGCTAAAGGCAGAGAGTTATAGCAGCTTACAATGCCAAAACGCTTGTCGCCGTAAGCTTCGGCATGCGCTGGATAGTTGGCAATGTGCGGTTTACTGCATTCACAGATATTGCTCGCCGCGTGACGAAGCAGATCATCAGGAGTGACAGTTGGGTCATACATAAAGGTCAGGTTTGGCGCGATCTGCTTCAGTTCAGCATCTACGCGCAAAATCGTACGGCAAATAATATTATCTGTCGGGCCGATATTGACGTGCATGAAGGCATCTGGCAGTGTGCGATCCAGCATGATCCAGAACAGCTTAAGCTTTTGATAAATCTGCTCTTCCGTTAAGTCGCCAACGAAAGGCATCAATACATCGTCCAGTTGACCTAAGTAAACCGGAATGGAAGTCACTGATGGAACGTGATGATAAAGGATGGTCAGCATGTTCAATGCTTCGTCGAAATTAGTTGCCGCGCTAAGCTCTAAATACTTTGAGCCTTGATGTAAGTATTTAGAATAGTCTGGAAGTACATAGCGCGGCTTAAATGGGGCGTGACCTTCAAACATGTCACATAGCACACCTTCTTGTAAGGCTTGCTCTACTTCATTGCTTACCGACATATACGGCAGGCTCGCTTCAGCTTCTAAGGCAAGATAGTGCGATTTCTGTTTTGGAGACAGATTGGCATCTGAAATGATAGTGCTAAAGCGTTGTTGTTGATCTGAAAGTGGTGAAGAAGTAGATGGCGCAGGCTGGTGGCTCATGATTAAACCCTCTATTTTATTATGGGTTTATTCTACACCTATATTTTAAGTTTCCACTAATGAAAGGTATGAAAGACTATATTTCCAAAATGGAAATTCGGTATTATTGAATAGAAAAATAATGAAAGCTAAACGAATAAACAACAGAGCTCTGTAAGTACAAATCTAGTCATTTATCTTGAAACACAAACGGGTCAAAACAAAAAACCCACATAACTGGTCATGAGACCGTTAATGTGAGCTTTGTTATTTATAGTTCACGCTATAGAGAAAGAGACGAGAGACAGTATCTGTTAAAGGTGAGGGAGCACTTGTTTACGACCAACCCCCATCAATACCTTTAAAGGTCCTTGCGGAGTGTCAATTGAGAACGGTGTTGATACTTCAACAACAGAGAAACCAGCAGCACCTAGAACATTTTTTGAACGCTCTAGACTGATGCCATAATCTTCATCGTCGTTTTCAAGGTGCCAATCCCAGTGAACAAAAATGCCATCGTTTTCGAGCAACGTATAAATCAAACTGACAGTGTCTTGTAAATTCGGAATAAAACCACATACCGAAGACGCTACGACTACATCAAATTGATTTCTGAAGGCTGGATGCTGCGCCGCAAGCCCGCGCGATAGAATATCGACAACAGCTTCAACATTGGTTAGCTCTTTTTTATCTAGCTCTTCGATCATCCCTTCAGAGATATCAAGCGCGATGACCTCTTTTGCAAAAGGAGATATTTTTTGGCTGAGTAGTCCTGTACCACAACCAAAATCAAGGACACGGGTTCCGTTCAAATCAACGAGCTGTGTCAACTGGTCAAATACGGACTGTGCGAATACTACAGTTGCGGGATCTTTATCCCAGTCAGGTGCGTACTCGTCCCATTGTTTCGCCATCATGGCCTCCATCTTTACTTCTTGTAGGTTCGGAACACGCACAGAATAAACCAAATTAGCCAATTCGTCATAGAGTTATCATGCAAAGATGGACTATTTCTAAGATAGTCAGCACAATATTCAGATAATATGTGCCTACTCCCGCTCAATATGGAAATGAAATGAACCTTTCTCAAGTCCAAGCCTTTTGTTCTGTTGCTGATTTAGGATCCGTCTCTGAAGCTGCACGTCAGTTAGAATGCAACCGAACTAAACTTAGCATGTCGATTAAAGCCTTAGAGAAAGAGTTAGATATCGAACTGTTTGTGCGCAGCGGAAACCACGTTGAGCTTTCTGAAGCAGGCAAAGCCATCTATAAAGATTGCGAAGGCATTTTGGTGACGGTAGCTCGCATTAAGCAAACTTGTCTCTATGTATCAGGTGAATTCAATGCGGAGATATGGATCGCTCGCGACGATTCATTACCCGATGCAATGTGGCAGGACTTATCACATGCACTCAACAAGAAGTATCCTTCCACCTCATTCAACTTCGTTCTTGCATCGAGTGGTGACTTAGCCAACCTAGTCGAAACCCAGCAAGTCGATTTCGCGTTTGGTGTCGATTACGAGCGTGTTGATGATCCAAGAATAATCTACAACCCACTTGGTAAGATTAGAATGATGTCTGTATGTAAAAAAGGACACGACCTGAGTGTGATGCGACGTGTATCTGATGAAGTGTTGAGAAATTCGATGCAAGTAACAATGGTTTATCTCAATGAAAAAGATAACCCTGAGCTTGAGCCCTTCTCGCGTCGCCACATCGGCTTTTCTAGCTTCGACTTTATGTTGGATACTATTCTACGTGAAAACGCTTGGGGCGTATTGCCTGAACCATTGATTCGCCACTTACTTCGTGAACAAGAGTTGGCTGTTATTAAGCATACTTACGGTCTAACGCAAGAAGATTACTGTATGTTTACAGCTGCGGGAATGGCTGAGCATCCAGGTATGAGTTGGTTAGCGGATCAAATCAGTGATTATCTATTTGATTTCTAGGCTACCAGGTTTTTTTCTATCTCAATACGTAAAATTATACGACAGCTAACACGCCCTCTCCTTAGAAAACCATAACGTGATCAACCATGTAACGTCCATCTTCTTCAACCAGTACCATTTCGGCGACAAACTCGCCTTTAGCAATGGTATACGCTTGCTTCCAAACAAAGGCGATGGAATCAGATCGTCTGAATAGCGCAACTGGCTCACGTTCAGCAAAAAATCCGTTGCTGTGCTGATAATAGCGACACACCTTTTCCAGATATTCAGGCGTAACAATATCCTTCATCCTCTGCGTAAAATCTCGGCTGTGCTGTGCATGATCAATTTTTGTTGAGCCCTCCATCAGGTTATCCATAATTGGTTTAGCAATGCCCCATAATTCACTATCGCTAAGATTGTCAAACTTCATATTTACCCATTCCTTTGAAATTCATACCATTTCGTTAAAGCTTGAACAATTTATTGATCGCACTATAACCCTGAGCCTTTATTGGAGTATCGCTTAATTTTCTAGAGCTATACAACATTTGCCAACGATATGTTTTATTAACCATAAATGTTCCCATTTCAGTTGTACTGAATCATCAACAAACACTCATCGTCAATATAATTGGCACCACAAATCAACATTAACTATTTGAATTTTAATGATTTATAATTAAAGATTAGATAAAAACTGTCAACTTCACTATATAAGGTTTGTAAAGTTAGCTCAATATCAGAACAATGAGGCTATTAAAAACATCTGGAAAATTTTATGTGTGACAGGAAAAGCCAAAACGAAAATCGAGTACTATTATTCTCAGCCCTTTTAGCATCAGGCTTCGCTATTGGCGGATTGGTGTTGGGTCTTATCGTTGGCTCTCTGGTCATAGTCTTTGACGGTGTCTATTCTCTTATAAGCTTACTGTTAACTTTATTGTCACTAGCTGCTTCAAAATACATTAATCGCCCTTCAGATAGAGAGTTCCCGTTCGGTCGAGCTATCATAGAACCGATTGTTATTGCGATAAAAGCCCTAGTCATTCTGCTTGTGGTTAGTTACTCACTTTACTCTGCGATTGGTGCCCTTATGACGGGTGGCCGTGAAGTTGATACTTCTATCGCAACTCTGTTCGGTATTGTCAATGTATTAGGTTGTGGTTACGCTTGGTGGTACATCACCAATAAGAGCAAAACTATCTCTTCCGGCCTGATTCAAGCCGAGTCAAAACAATGGCAAATGGATACATTGTTGAGTGTGGCTGTAACCGCGGGGTTCGTAGTTGCTTGGCTAGTTACTTTTTCTCCACTGTCAGCATATGCGGCTTATGCCGACCCAGTGATGATGTTGATCATGTCTTTCTACTTCATCAAAGTCCCGTTTGACATGTTGCGCGAAGCAATGCGTGAACTTCTAATGATGTCGGCAACCAAAGACATTTGTGATGCGGTGGATAAGAATGTTGTCGAGGTAAACAAAGAAGCGGATCAAAATTTAGAACTGATGGGGGTGACTAAAGTTGGCCCAGAACTCAGAATTAACGTTGATATTCATACCAACGACCAACAAGCAATTGCGTTCGATGATATTGAACGAACGCGCCGCAAACTTAAGCGACGCTTATCTAAGATGCCTTATGAGCTTCAATTGAACCTCAATGTCGCGAGTTAAGCTTTTACCTAACAAATGAGGACAAACCTCACGTACAAAGTGAAATCAGATTAAAGGGAAGATTGAACCTCTTTAGAAGCCGACACCTTTGATGTCGGCTTTTCTCTGGTTACCCACCAGCAAGCGAGCGAACCAATCGTCACCATACACACGCCCTGCCAAAACGTGATGCTCAATGACAAACCGAGAATCACGGAAGACAGTAAGGTAGAGAAGATTGGCGTAAAATACGACATGGTCGCCAGAAACATCATATTGCCACCTAATATTGCTGTATTCCAAAGTGCGTAACCTGCTCCCATACAAGCCCCAGCAAGCACTAAGTCAATCGCCGCACTCGTTGTCATTACCATGCCGGTTTCATCACTCAGTGCATATTTAATCCACAGGGTGACCGCGGTAGCGATAAAGAAAAACACAATCGCATTTTGACCTTTAGCAACCCGTTGGGTGTAATTGCAATACACAGCCCAAATAATTGCTCCGAAAAATGCCATTGAATAGGTTTTAGGATTCGTCGCAATATTAGCCGCGATTTGGTCGACCGAAAGCCCCTGATCGCCGCTGATGCTCCAAGCCACGCCAAAAAATGCCAAGAAGATACTTGGATAAACTAACCAGTTGATCTTTTTATCGCTCAACAATACCGCAAACAACACTGTCAATGCTGGCCAGAGGTAATTGATCACCGCCATTTCTAAGGCTTGATGTCGATTGTTTGCCATTCCCAAAGCCAAAGCCAAGAAGATCTCGTAGCAAACAAATAAAGCACCGCCTATCAACAAGTATGACTTAGAAAAGCGCGACGGCTTAGGTAGTCCCATAACACAAACCAACAACAGGGAGCTCACCGTATAAAGACTGGCTGCGCCACCAATGGGCCCCAGTTGTTCTGAAACGCTACGAGACAGTGCAATTAAGCAGCTCCAAAGTAAAATGGCAGTAATACCGTAGCAGCTATAGCGATGAGATTTCAGCACACCTCTTCCTTATATTCATTGCCTTGGTTCTTCAGGGCCAAGCATCAGGGCCGACTGTGCTTCAACGCTGCAATCTATGCTTTAAGCTAGATGATAAACCAGTAGAAAAATTAACCGAGCACATGCTGGTACTCGGTTGTCGATAATTAACTCATAAAGTCAAAACTAGCAGGCGGTTATGCTAGTAGAAGCGTTTGTAGGTCAGCCAGAGAGCGAACCTGATAGTGAGGGTTAATCCCCGCAGGTGTCGCTTTCTCTTGGCTATTCAGCCAACAAGTCTCAATACCAAAATCCAAACCACCCAAAATATCAGAGTGTGGGTTGTCCCCTATCATCAATATCCGTTGCTTCGATGGCAATCCGATCAGCTTATGTGCATGTTCAAAAATTTCGGCGTCTGGTTTTGCGACACCAACTTCTTCAGAAATGATCACATGGTCAAAATAGCCTGTCATTCCTGTTCGCTCTAAACGGATCGATTGTAGCTCTGTGAAGCCATTAGTGATTATGCCCATATTCACTTTGCCTTTTAACGACTCCATCAACTCTTTGGCACCAGGAAGCAGAGAACAAATGTCCGCCATTGCGGCTAAAAATGCACTGTTTAACGCTGTCGTTGTTGTCTCTAACTTTGCCGCCCAGTTTTCAAAACGCGCATGCTTCAGTTGAGCTGCCGTGATACGACCATCTTGGTAATCTACCCATAATGGTAAATTAACCTCTTGATAAACTGAATAATCCTGTTCGCTAAAGTCAACACCAAAACGGGAAAACATCAACTTCATCCCTTGAAAAGCATCAAAGTGAAACAAGGTTTCATCCGCATCAAAGAATATCCAATCGTACTTCATTTTATGTCCTCTTACTCGCACTGTTTTGTCGTTGTTTTTATCGTTGCCTCAAAGGGCGGGTCATCACTTTACTCTCAATTTTGTGAGTCTGTATATAAATCTAATAATTTATAGAAAACAAGTCGCAAGTCATGATATATCGCAAATTCTGCCACATATTAAACCAATACCATACAATAAAAATCCATTTAAGTACCGGGAGGTACTATGAAGCACTTCTTGCCATCATCCGTAATGCTTACTCCTTTTGTGGTCAAACACTACGATGAAGAACCAAATAAAAATGAAAATCCAGAAACAGAGCATAAGAACAGTTCAAACCAATGTAAAACGAGTTTGACATCTTCTAAAGCAGACGAATCAAACTAATGATACTCATTTGTTAGCCACTCAATTGACCATCACCTCAACATATTCTTCTTAATTTAGTTTTTTCTGTTGATAGTAAACTCACATAAAACCATAAAAACGATTGTCATATGCATCAAATTTAATACATAATCACAAAGTGGTAGTTCGGGGTCAAGCTTATCTAAGATCGAAGGTTTTCCTAATATTACCAACAACATAGAACAAATAAAAAACTATAATTAACGGAGTTTCCCAATGTCTAGCGCGTTTTACATCCCTACAATAAACTTCATGGGTACCGGCTGTTTGAAAGATGCTGCTGATAGCATTCAGTCTCAAGGCTTCAAAAAAGGTCTGATCGTTACGGATAAGATTCTTAACCAAATTGGCGTGGTAAAGCAGGTACAAGAGCTTCTTAGTCAACGTAGCGTTGACGCAGTTGTCTTCGATGGCACCCAACCAAACCCAACCATTACTAACGTTAATGACGGTCTTGAGCTACTTACAGACAATGATTGTGACTTTGTTGTTTCTCTCGGAGGTGGCTCTCCTCATGATTGCGCAAAAGGTATTGCTCTTATCGCATCTAATGGTGGCAAAATCTCAGATTACGAAGGTGTTGATCAGTCTGAAAAACCAATGATGCCATTAATTGCTATCAATACCACAGCAGGTACTGCATCTGAAATGACACGCTTCTGCATCATCACTGATGAAGAGCGTCACATTAAGATGGCTATCGTAGATAAGCACACAACGCCGCTTATCTCAGTAAACGATCCTGAACTGATGCTTGCTAAACCAGCATCACTAACGGCTGCAACTGGTATGGACGCGTTAACACACGCAATCGAAGCCTACGTTTCTATCGCAGCAACGCCAATCACAGACGCAGTAGCCATTAAAGCTATTGAGCTTGTGCAAGCGAACCTAAGAACAGCCGTAACGCACGGCGAAAACATTGACGCTCGTGAGCAAATGGCTTATGCACAGTTTATGGCAGGAATGGCATTCAACAACGCTTCTCTTGGCTATGTTCACGCAATGGCGCATCAATTGGGTGGTTTCTATGACCTTCCACACGGTGTATGTAACGCTATCTTGCTTCCACACGTTCAACGCTACAACGCGCAAGCTTGTCCAGAGCGTCTACGTGACGTTGCGAAAGCAATGGGCGTAAATGTTGAAGGAATGTCACCGGAGCAAGGCGCAGAAGCAGCAATTAACGCAATTGTTCAATTGGCGAATGATGTAAATATCCCAACAGGCATCGCACAGTTAGGCGCAAAACTAGAAGACATTCCAACTCTGTCAGACAACGCACTGAAAGACGCTTGTGGTTTCACTAACCCTAAACAAGCCACGCACGAAGAAATTTCAGCGATCTTCGAAGCCGCGATGTAATCTAGCTACACGTCACTTGTTCTAAAAACAGGTCAAAACAAACACAAACGGGCTCACCTTCTGAGCTCGTTTTCTTTTATCAGTCGTATCACATCAAGCCTGCGCCTCCGGCACCGTCGAATTAGATACTAGATAGACACTACGACGTAAAAAAGCACATCATACGATGTGCTTTTCAGTTCAATTAAGGCGTAGACTACAATCTTAACCTTTGTAGTTTCTTACTCGCACCGCTTCTGCTTCACGTTTATCGACAACCGTCTTACCGATTGGCGCCAGTGAGATAACCGCTAACTTTAAATGCTGGATAGCAAACGGAATACCGATGATCGTAATGAAGCACGCCACTGCTGACATGATGTGACCCATCGCAAGCCAGATTCCCGCAAATAAAAACCAAATGATATTCCCAATCACACCTAACGGACTCGTGCCTATATCCATCTCATTAGTCAGTTCATCACGCGAAATCGCTTCTTGTCCGAATGGGAAGAAAGAGAAGTTTCCCATTACAAAACACGCTCTGCCCCAAGGGATACCAACAATGGTGAGGAATGCAAGTAGCCCAAAGAACCACCAAGCCAGTCCCATAAATACACCACCAAACAGAAACCAAATGATGTTTCCTATTGTTCTCATTCTGTATTCTCCAAATTTTTTTATGCGTTTATTTCATATGCCGAGTGAGGCAATGTCTATTGTAATAAGTTCATTATTATTGAGCCTTTATGAACCACTCATGAATCACCTACACTTTATATTTTTGACGCGCACCAAGGAACTCCATAACCATATAGGTATCAACTATTTTATTTGATACCATAAATATACAACTAGAACCTTCTGTTAAACAGCGCACCACGCTAATTCATCCATGGCGTACCCAGCAGTGCAAACACTACAACTAATTTAAGGCCTAATTTATGAATAACCCTAAGCAACCTAAAAAGAAAATGAAAAACTGGGTGCCTATCGTCTTTTTCGCACTTCTGAGTACAGTTCCTGTGTTCATGTTTTTAGTCGACGTGTACATCAACCAGTATATGTAACAGAATCTGCCATCCCATCTGAGTAACAATGGATACAATAATTATGTGCTGTATTCACCTCAACTAACTGACAGTTGTTCTCGTTTAAAAACAAAAAAGGCGACAGTAATAACTGTCGCCTTTCTATTAAGCTTTTCTAAGTTAGCTTCCTAACTCAAAATTATTCCCAATCTAGGATTACTTTACCTGACATACCAGAACGCATCATGTCGAAGCCTTTCTGGAAGTCGTCCACTTTGTAGTGGTGAGTAATGATCGGTGTTAGATCTAGGCCAGACTGGATTAGTGAAGCCATCTTGTACCAAGTTTCGAACATCTCACGACCGTAGATACCTTTGATAACCAAGCCTTTGAAAATTACTTGGTTCCAGTCTACTGCCATATCTGATGGTGGAATACCTAGTAGAGAGATCTTACCGCCGTGGTTCATGTTAGTCAGCATGCTGTTGAACGCAGATGGGTTACCAGACATTTCTAGGCCTACGTCGAAACCTTCAGTCATGCCAAGATCAGCCATTACGTCTTCAAGCTTCTCTTCCATCACGTTTACTGCGCGCGTTACACCCATCTTCTTAGCAAGATCTAGGCGGTACTCGTTTACATCAGTGATTACAACGTGACGAGCACCAACGTGCTTAGCAACAGCTGCAGCCATGATGCCGATTGGGCCAGCACCCGTAATTAGCACATCTTCGCCTACTAGGTCGAAAGAAAGCGCTGTGTGTACTGCGTTGCCAAACGGGTCAAAGATTGATGCTAGATCGTCAGAGATTTCTGCAGGGATCTTAAATGCGTTGAACGCAGGGATCACCAGGAACTCAGAGAATGCACCAGTGCGGTTCACACCAACACCTGTTGTGTTACGACAAAGGTGAGTACGGCCGCCACGACAGTTACGACAGTGACCACATGTGATGTGACCTTCGCCAGATACACGGTCGCCGATTTCAAAACCACGAACTTCTTGGCCGATGCCAACAACTTCACCCACGTATTCGTGACCTACTACCATAGGTACTGGAATTGTGTTTTGTGACCACTCATCCCAGTTGTAGATATGTACGTCAGTACCACAAATTGCAGTTTTCTTAATACGGATAAGAAGATCATTATGACCCATTTCAGGTTTTTCAACCTCGGTCATCCAAATGCCTTCTTCAGGCTTAAGCTTAGAAAGTGCTTTAATTTTCATAATGTTACCTAGTTCATCTCGCCTAACTGTAAGGCGAGAATCAAAAATCTATATGTTCTATTGGGTGTTGCTCTATCTAATTAAAGGATGCCGTGGCACCCCTTTAAAATTAGATGATGCCCATGTCTTTACCAACTTGGATGAACGCATCAATTGCGCGGTCTAGTTGCTCACGAGAATGTGCAGCAGACATTTGCGTACGGATACGAGCTTGGCCTTTTGGTACTACAGGGAAAGAGAAACCTACAACGTAGATGCCTTTCTCTAGTGCGCGCTCTGCGAACTCAGCCGCTACTTTTGCATCACCAAGCATGATTGGGATGATTGCGTGATCTGCACCGCCCATAGTGAAGCCAGCTTCTTCCATGCGAGTACGGAAGTGAGCAGAGTTTTCCCATAGTTGAGTACGTAGGTCGCCAGATTCCGCTAGGAGATCTAGAACGCGAATAGACGCCGATACGATTGCAGGTGCAACAGAGTTCGAGAATAGGTATGGACGAGAACGCTGACGTAGCCAGTCGATCACTTCTTTCTTACCAGAAGTGTAACCGCCTGAAGCACCGCCCATTGCTTTACCAAGTGTGCCAGTGATGATGTCGATACGGTCTACAACGTTGTGGAACTCGTGAGTACCCGCGCCGTTTTCGCCCATGAAGCCCACAGCGTGAGAATCATCAACCATTACTAGTGCTTCGTACTTGTCAGCAAGATCACAGATAGCAGGAAGGTTAGCCACTACGCCGTCCATTGAGAACACACCGTCAGTTACGATTAGTGTGTGACGAGCGCCCGCTTCTTTAGCAGCGATAAGTTGCTGCTCTAGCTCTTCCATGTTGTTGTTCGAGTAACGGAAACGCATTGCTTTACATAGACGAACACCATCGATGATAGATGCGTGGTTTAGTGCGTCAGAGATAATTGCGTCTTCTTTACCTAGAATCGTTTCGAACAAACCAGCGTTTGCATCAAAACAAGATGTGTAAAGGATAGTGTCTTCTTTACCTAGGAACGTAGAAAGCTTTTGCTCTAGTTCTTTGTGAGAATCTTGAGTACCACAGATGAAACGTACTGAAGCCATACCAAAACCGTGCTGATCCATACCATCTTTAGCCGCTTCGATAAGAGCTGGGTGGTTAGCAAGACCTAAGTAGTTGTTTGCACAGAAGTTTAATACTTCTTCACCAGTCGAGATAGAAACCGCTGCTTTTTGTGCAGAAGTAATAATGCGCTCAGACTTGTAAAGACCTTCTTCTTTAACTTCTTCGATTTGAGTTTGAATCTGTTGGTAAAATGCAGAAGACATTGTCTCATTCCTTCCTAGTTATTATTCAGCAGCATCGCGCGCCGCATTATGTAGGGATATAAATGATCTCAACACGATCATTTACACTGTAAAACTTATGCCTATATTCTAGTTGAACATCCCCGATCCGATTATCCCTTTAGTTGGAAAAACATTAATGAATCACAGGCATCAATCATTGTTCATCCCAGTGACACAGGGCACATTAACGCCCTTAACTTGCTCTTTTAAACGCCAAATCTCCTTTAATTTCCCTCTAATTTCGCTTTCATCTCAAAACGATATAGTGATGATTCTCCGCTGCTCTCAGAATTTGCGGCCGTTACGCCGCTATGCAAATGAGCAGATAAGCAGATAAGCAGATAAGCAGATAAGCAGATAAGCAGATAAGCAGATAAGCTTCAAACACATCAATCTATCAGAGCAATCACGCTAAGCAATTAATGAAATTGATTCACAAATCCAAGCAAATCGCTCACAATCACTTTACGCTCATCGCCGAAACTCGTGGATACTTATGGTCAACCCTAAACTCATCGCCCTACTTCCAGATCTCGCCTCATTCATTTTAGTGGTAAATGAAGGGAGCTTTACTGCGGCAGCAAAACAGTTAGGGGTAACACCTTCAGCCTTGAGTAAACTCATCACTCGCTTGGAAAAAGCACTGTCGGTGAAACTGTTTGAACGAACCACTCGTACCCTTATCATCACCCAAGCAGGTCAGTTGGTATACGATCAGAGCGTGGTGATGATCAACGCGGCGCAACAAGCCGTTGAGCTTTCAACCTCCGACCATACTGAACCTGCGGGCTCTATAACGGTAGCAGCGCCTGAGGCGTTCTTAAACTCAGTGCTACAGCCTTTTGTTGTTCCATTCTTAAGTCAATATCCAGAGATCCAGCTCAAGTTAAGAGCGGCTGATGGCGACATTGATATTTTACGTCAAGGTATCGACATCGCTTTCCGCCTGACCGATAAGCCCGACGAAAGCTTAGTATTGAAAGAGTTAGGAAAAACAAACCTCGTGTTGTGTGCAAGCCCTGACTATTTAGATGCCAAGGGGATTCCTCACCACCCTACCGAGCTGTCTGAACACGACTGTTTGTATCTTGCAGAGACAGACAAAGACCACATTTGGGATTTTCTCAAAGATGACGAATTTTACACAGTACCCGTCAGTGGGCGTTACGCGATAAACCACTCGCAGATGCGACTTAAAGGCGTGAAAGAAGGTCTAGGTGTAGGTATTTTCCATGACTTCGTGATTCAAGATGCGTTGTCTGAAGGCTCTGTTGTGCAAGTGCTAGAAGATTGGACCATCAAGAGTAACTACCATGGTGCTATCGCGATGCAGTTTGCTCAAACCAAGTACATGCCCGCTCGACTGCGTGTATTCATTGATTACGCCATGGAGCACTTAGGTGACAAGTTGGCAGGAGAAATAAACTGATGCTGAAAGGAATACACCACGCGGCCATAATCTGTTCAGACTACGACGCGTCGAAACACTTTTACACTGAGATTTTGAAACTCGAGATAATTGCTGAAAACTATCGTGAGGCTCGCCAGTCGTACAAGCTTGATTTAGCGCTACCTAATGGTGCTCAGATAGAACTATTCAGCTTCCCTAACGCGCCAGAAAGACCTAGCTTTCCAGAAGCCCAAGGGCTGAGACATTTAGCCTTTTGTGTGGATGACGTTCAACACGTCAAAAGCTATTTGGAAGGACAAGGAATCGAAGTCGAACCGATCCGAATTGATGAATTTACAGGCAAAGCATTTACCTTTTTTGCCGATCCTGACGGGCTTCCGTTAGAGCTCTATGAAATCTAAAGCTTTATCAAATATAGAGTTGTATCAAGTCTAATATCTTCTTAGTAAACAGAGCATGTCATCTGATTAATGAAACTGACCTCCTCAACAAGAAGGTCAGTTTGTGTATCAATTAACTCAATGCCGTCTTGAATTTCTCGACACGTGAAAACAATAACCAATCCAATAGCATTGCTGCCACGATAGTCGCTCCCGCCAGTGGAAACAGTATTGAAATAACTATCACGGTCACTAAGCCTGCTTTCCAAAGCCCTGCATCACCGAACTTCGGTGGCGTACCAAGCTTTCTTTGACCGGAAGGTCTACGCATCCACCACATCACACCGCCAGTCACTGACACCACGATGAACGCCAAGCAAAACAAGGCATTTAGAAGCTTATTGATGATGCTGATGTCACCTTGATGCAATGAAATACCCACAGCTAACGTCTTGGCAATGAAGTTATAATCTTGCCATGTCACCTCACCCAGAATACGACCTGAGTATTGGTCGAGGTGTGTCGTACGATCCTGCGTTGGATCGATGATGTCACCGCCCATAGTGTTGGCTGTGACCGTGTAAACACCTGTTTCTGAACGCGGGAAATTCACCTTGTATTGAGTGAAACCAAGTGAGTGCGCTTTTTGGATAACATCATCAATCCCGAAACTGCTTGCTGACATCACATGTTGAGAGTGGTCTTCGCCCATCTTAGAGTGATCATGAGGTTCAGATGCCTCTTCCACGTGATGTACATGTTCTGCAGGCTTACCTTGAGACAACGGCAGCGGTGTTTGTTCTAGATTCCATGGAAGTTCTTCCTCTGAGCCATGGTTAAGCGATGTGTGCGTCTTATCAGACAGCGGAATATCATCCCACATTTGAGCAGGGAAAGTGCTCCATGCTTGAACTAATTTACCGCCCCAGAAGCCTGTCCAAGCTAATCCTGAGAGAATAAACAGCAGTAGGATGAGAGATAACGTGCCACCGATGTTTGCATGTAAATCACGCAAAAGCACGCGTGGGCCAGATGAAACTCTCAGTTTGAGAAATCCAGCACGGCTCGCGTTGTCTCGTGGCAGCCACAAGTAGATACCGCTGACAAGAAGCAGAATCGATAAGCTGATTGCGACTTCAATGAGGTAATCCCCCCAATCGCCAATCAATAATGTGCCATGAATATCATTCGCGAGTTCGTAGAGGCTTTCACTACGTGGGACTTCACCAACGACTTCGCCAGTGTATTGATTCACAGTGGCGAAAACGGAAGTGCCATCTTCAAGCGATACAGAAAATCGGTTCGCCAAATCCGGCGTTTTGCTCGGAGCAAACTGCGTCACCGAACCTTGTGGGTATTGAAGTTGTACTGCCGTTAGCTGTTGTGAAACCTTGACAGGTTCGCCCGATACAACAAGCTCAATCGCATCGTGATGGAAAGCGAGTTCGATTTCATCATCAAACAGCATCACCAAGCCAGTAATGCTCAACATTAACATAAACGGGATAACAAACAGCCCAGCATAGAAGTGCCAGCGCCAGGTTAGAAAATAGAGGATTTTATGCCGTTCTTTGCTTTTTATATTGGTTTCCGAACCGGTTGTTGCACTGCTTTTAGATTGCGAAGTTGCTTGTGCTTTCGCAGAGGTTTGAGATTCATTTCTCAACATTATGATTTCCTTTGACATACACAAACTTACCTTCTGAAAAATCAGAAAGTAACTTGAGCATGGTTAACTTTACTTAATACTTTATTTTTTAATTATTTTGGTGAGTTAGGTTTAAGCAAGATCAAAGGGAGGGCCACGTGGAGCTTGCCTCGTGTAGCGTTCACTTAGAGCCAAAAAAGCGTAGCTGTCTGAGACAATAAAACTCAATCGAGTTGTCAGTAGTGTAGTTGGAAGTTCGTCTTGGTGAAACGTGGAAAAATGGCTAAAGGGACACGGCTTACCTTTGTGAGTATTGGGTTCACCCTCTTCAATTTGAACCAGTTCAAAGCCGTTGACCGTACATAACGACGCCCATACTCCCGCACTATTACCATGAGCATTGATAACAGGCATTAGTGTTACTAACACCCAGCTTAATGCTGTGGCAAGTAACATTGGGAAGTTAAACGAGGTTCGGCGCATTATTCCTAATCTTTATAAATTTTCCTTATTATGAGGCACTTGGAATATAGGTAAACGTAAAGATTAACAGCAAGTTAAAAAATTGAAGCTAACGCACACTCTTTTTAGTTAAAAACGGGCTACAACGGAAGAGCCAAGAAAATGTGACGAAACTCTACATAACAAACTGTTTATAAAAAAGACAATAAAAAACGCCGCCTTACACCTTCCTCTAAAGAAGGGAATGTAAGGCGGCGTTTTAGAAATCGAATCTTGAGGTTTTGCTCTTTGTTACGTATCGAGCGAGCAAACGCTCATGATTTACGAATTAGCCGAAGATCTTGCTCCAGATGCTTGGGTTACGCTTCTCATGGTACTCTTCACGAAGGCCATCGATAGTGCGAAGTTCTTGCTGTGCAGACGCAAAGTCACCTTGGTCTAGCTTTTGCTCAATGTTATCAATTGATGCGCTGATCTTTTTAAAACCTTCCATGAAGTGTTCTTCTTTCTCAATTGGGTAAACACCCGTTTTCAGTTCTGCAACTAACGTGTCTATGCGTACGATAGGCTTTTGCATCTCTTCAATGCTTTGAGCTTCTGCCGCTTGTTTGAATGCAAGCTTCATTTCTTGCATATTTTTCTTAAGGTCGACATTAGCAAAAGCGTTGCCAGACAATACTGAAGCAGCGATTAAACCAGATAAAAGGATTGAGCGAGTTTTCATTATTTCTCCAAGTGAAGCGGTGTCTTCGAAGATAGCGCCATCGTTATTGTGGCACTTTGACTTTATTATTTTCGGCTAGTGTATACAAAAATCTGCCGGGTACAAAAATTGATTGTGCCGAAATGCAAACTAGCTAGCTAATTACTAAAAATTATCGGGCCTTCCATCACTCAAATACCGAAAACTCGGTGATAGATTGACGACCGCGCAGAGCTAAAAAGGCTAAGAATTGCTGTGGTGAATGGGTAACGACCTTGCTCGAATCGACGCCCACCTCATCAAGTAGTGAAGACACGAGATCCAACCCGCCTACATCTAAGCAGAAGTGGGCATCGCTTCCGGTAGTAATAAAAGCCCCTTTCGCTTTCGCAATTCTCGCGATCTCGAAACAGCGGTCGACACTACCAACACGGCTATTGCCTTTGAGTGTAGTGTTATTAATCTCGATTGCGACGTTATGTTGGGCTGCGCATTCAATCACAGGTTCGAAATCGAAATCAAAATTTGGGTTCCCTAAGTGGCCAAGTGCATCAATTCGACCGCCCTTAATCACATTCAACAAAGCCTCTGTATGAGTTGCGACATCCGACGGACGAAACACTGGCTCGTGGAAGCTGGCTATCACCCAATCCAGGTTCTTATCCACACTAGGATGAATATCGATTTCCCCCTGTGTGTTCATGATGTTTGATTCCACGCCGCGGACAATCGCAACGTCTTCGATAAAACGAGGAAGTACACGCTGATTACTGAAGAACCAATAGTGTGGCGCGCCCGGCATCGACTCTGAGTGATCGGTTGTACAAAACATTGTTAAACCGTTTTGCTTCGCCGACTTTGCGTTTTCGATCAGCGTGCTGTAAGCGTGACCACTCGCGTACGTGTGGGTATGGGTATCTACTTTTAGTTCCATGAATCAATGCCTCTAGCTTGGTCTCTAAACGTTTTTCAAAAAGGTATCCCTGATGTCGCTTTCTGAAAAGGAGTGCCTCGTGGCAACAATTTAACCAGTTTATCAGTTGAAAGTGACAATTAGCACCTAAGCATAGAGCTTTTTGTTTACTTCATACACCCTGTGGTTAGACATTGAGCTATCCAAATTTTATATAGGCTACCTCTAGAACGCTTCCTCTCATCAACGTATAACCGTACAAACTTGGTAATTACACCAATTTTTTGCAACCTACCCAAGTTCGTCAATACTTATACAAGTTAACAAACTGGAGTGTTTGATGAGAAGAAGACAATATCCGCTGAGTATCCACATCACTAGCCTTTTCTTAATTTTGACAATACTTGCCGGTGCAGTACTTATCTCAATCAGCTACCGTCATTCTCAAGAATTGTTACTAGGCACAGTGCGCGAAATTAGTAATGAGCATCGCGATAAGCTGGAATCGGTATTTAAGCAAGCCATTGCCCCCGTTATCACAACCTTGAATGTGATGGCTGTGAGCCCATTTGTGGCCCATCAAACCTTCTCTATCGAGAAAGAATCTTGGCTGGCATCAGTCGATATCATTTTCAAGCAGAATAAAAGTTTGGTTGCTTTATTCTATGCCTCTGATGATGGTGAATTCAGAATTTTCCGCCCTTTAAGTACCAATAGACAAAGAGCCGAAAACAATGCACCAGCCAAAGCGACCATGATGATCAGCAGTACGAATCTTAAAGGTGAAAATTTTATTACTTTTCTTGATGGCACACATCAAGTGATCAGTACCATGCAAGCTGAAAGCAAGTTTAATCCCACGGCCCGCCCTTGGTTCCGTAACGCAAAGCCTAATGGCTCAATACAACTTTCTGAGCCCTATCAGTTCTATTTTTTACAAACCAATGGAATTACGCTTTCTAGACGATCTGCAGACGACAAGCATGTGGTTGGGGCCGATTTCACATTAGAGTCTCTCTCGTCTCAAATCAGTGAACTGGCCTATTCCCCGCAAACCCGACTCGCCTTATTTGACAAACACTTTAACCTTCTTGGCCAACATCAGCTTGATCTACCGGTACCTAACCTTGCCCCTGATCAACCCGATGGTTCGATTAAACATAATGGCCAAGCTACAGGGAAGATTTCTGGTAGTGAACAAGAACACAGCTTCGTCAAAATGCCTAAACGAGAACAAATGGAAGCATTAAAATCATCCGTATTAGCACCTCTTATCTCTGATGAACAGAAATTTAATCTCAAGCTAAAAAACGTTGATTACAACTTAAATACTTGGGCACTAACGTTAACGCCCGTTGAGCTGACTCCAAACGTCACCCTTTATTTGGCAGAAGCAACACCGCACAATGATTTGCTCTCTGACCTTATTTCCATGCGAGATAAGCAAGTTGGCGTCGCAATTGGTATGTTATTAATCTGCTTCGGCATTGTATGGTTTGTCGCAAATCGCCTATCTCAACCACTCAATACGCTCGTGCAACTCACTGACAACATCACACGATTTGATTTCAGACGAACCCGCTCCCCCAAAAGCATGATTAAGGAAGTAGTTGACCTCACGCACTCGATTGAGCTGATGGAACACACGCTTCATGATCTTATCTCTCTACTTCGAGACACCGCAGGTAATCAGGAATTTTCGATATTAACCAAGAACATTGCTCATCAAAGCTACTTAATAACCAAAGCAGAAACCATTGTGCTCTTTACTCAATCAAAAGAAAAAGGCGTGTTTGATACAGCGGCCAACCTATCCATTATTCCTTTTAAAGCAGATATCAATGATTTCATCGAACATACTCCTTGGTTGCTATCCCAGCTCAAACATGGAGAAACTATCCACTTAAACCGAGAGGATAACGTTCTTAACTATTATCAAAACTCGATCTTCAATTCAGACCTGTTCCTGTTTCCTTTATTGAACCGCGAGAAATTATTGGTTGGTATCGTCGTGATTGGTTATGAGAGACCTATTACTAAGATTCAAGCAGACAAACATGCCTTTCTAAGAGAGCTGCTGAGTTTTGCTGAAATAGCCAAAGATAACATTGACCAAATGCAACAGCAGAAAAACATGCTCAATGCCTTAATTGAACTTATTGCGTCAGCGATTGATACCAAATCACCCTATACGCAAGGGCACTGCCAAAAAGTACCTGAACTCACCAAATGGATAACCCAAGCAACCATTGATGATGACCATTATTATCCGCAATTTTCACTCGATAATAAGCAATGGGAAGAGCTGATGCTAGCCGCCTGGCTTCATGATTGCGGTAAGGTCACTACCCCTGAATATATCGTAGACAAAGCAACCAAATTGGAGACGGTTTACGACCGTATCCATGAAGTTCGCATGCGTTTCGAGTTGTTAAAACAACAAGCTGAAACGGACTATTGGAGGGCCATAGCTAATGGTGCGCTTCAAGCAGAAAGCCTCAAGATCCTCAAACAAAAACAATCAGAACTGGACGAAGAATTTTCCTTCGTTGCTAAATGCAACCTGGGTAGTGAATCAATGACGGAAGAACAAATAGAACGCTTGGACCAAATTGCAAAACGCCAATGGAAACGCACATTAGACGATCAATTAGGCTTGTCTTGGGCTGAAAAAGAAAGGTACAGCACTAACCAAGGTACAGCAGAACAGGATGAAACAGCACCAAATAACAACAAACAGGCGCTTCCCGTAATGGAACCATTACTTGCTGATAAACCCGAACATAAAATACCGTGGGATAACGGCTTTAACCCAGCAGACGTGTGGCCAGAAGAGTTCGTACTCAAACCCGGAGAAACAAAATACAACCAAGGTGAGCTGCATAACTTGAAAGTGCGCCATGGTACGCTAAACGATGAAGAACGTTTCATGGTAAACGACCATATCATTCAGACTTTCATCATGCTCAGCAAACTCCCTTACCCATCTTATCTCAAAAACATTCCCGATCTCGCCAGCGGCCACCACGAGCGTATTGACGGTAAAGGTTATCCAAGAGGTCTAAACGAAGAGCAATTGCCCTTACCGTCTAGAGCAATAGCGATTGCCAGTGCCTTTGAAGCTTTAACGTCAAGTGACCGCCCGTACAAGAAGGGCAAACATTTAGATGAATCACTGAGTATCATGACCGACATGGCAACCAGCGGTCACATTGATCCGAAACTGTATTTACTGTTTCTGGAGAACAAGATCTATGACAAATACGCGGCTCGATTTCTTGAACCTAACCAACGGTGTAACATTGATCAGGATAAGCATATCCGTCGAGTGAAAGAGTACATGCGCTCGTTGTTCTAGCCTTAAATCTATCGTTTAGCTTTTAGCAGAGGAGCTCAACACAGAAGAGGCTATCTCATTGATTGTCGCTCGCGGTGTCTGCTTAGTTTTTGCCTTACTGTGTCTTTTGGCCAATAGCGTATTCGTTATGCTCGCGACGACAATTAGATTAATACCCATTAATTGCTGAGTTGAAAACACATCATCAAAGAACAAGCTCTGCCATAGCGCACTGAACAGCATGTTAGTGAAAATTAGAGGTGCCAACTGAGATCCACTGTCTACCATCTTATACGCTTTAGAGCGGAAAATTTGCGTATTAATAGTAAATAGCGCCAACCCAAAGACTCCAAAGCCAATCCAACTGATGCTATCAATTGACAATAAGGTCGCTAAGGCCTCATACCCTCTATCATTCCCAATTACTTCCGCTGCGGAAGAGAGCGACGTGACCGCGAGCATGGGAAAAACGAGTATTGCTGCGACTAAGAAGGTCCATGCGTTTAATTCTGCTGGTGTAAGGCTAGTCTTGGAGGCTCGATACAAACTCACTTGTGAGCCCGAATTAAACACACCAGCTAACAACCCAAGCAGCAGCTCGGGCCTAAAGAATCTCGAGCCTAATTCAAACTGAGACCAATCCCCTGCCATCAGCACTACGCCAACAAATGTCACTCCCAAGCAAATCACCGTCGTTGTATGAACTTTAGTTCCAAACATTAACTTTTCTAACAAGGGTATAAATAAAGGGCCAGTACTAAATAATACGATACCCTCAACCAATGTTAAGGTTTGTAATGATGTAAGAAAGCACCACTGACACGCAACCATGAAGATAGCCCGCATCACCAAAGGTTTCCACATCTCTCGTGAAGGCTGAGTGATTTTGTAAAAGGCCAAGAAGAAAAATAGAAATAAGCTAGGTAATAGAAACCGAGCGAAGCTCAGCAATGAGATTGCCATCGTTTCAGACAAATACTTGGCCAATAAGCCGCTTAAAGACAAACTGAATGTCGACAACAACATAAAAACTGTTGCCTTGGTAATATCAGACATAATTATCACCTCCTATGACCACTACTTTAAAGACATGACGAGATGAAAAATAGCGAGTAATATTAACCACAACTGTAAGGAAAACTTACCAATGAAGAAACTCGTACCACTAAAATCCGTTTACGCTTTCGTTGCTGTCGCAGAAACAGGCAGCATGACCGAGGCTGCTCATGTGTTATATGTCAGTCACTCAGCGGTCAGTCAGGCGATAAAATCGTTGGAACAACAGGTCAATAAACCACTGTTCCAGAGAGTGGGACGTCGCGTTGTGCTCAATGCCGCAGGTAAACGATATTATCGAAAAGTCGCACCAGCACTAGAACAAGTGATCGAAGCCACCGAGGAGCTGGCAAGAACGCCTAACGATCACCGCATAACTCTTAACATGGTGAACTCTCTCGCCATGCATTGGTGGATACCCCGAGTCCCTGATTTCCAAAATTTCGCTCCCTCACTCGATATCCGTATTTCCACGTTAACAGGGCCTTTCGATATAGAGCAAGAGGGTGTAGATATCGCCCTTGTGCATGGTAAACCCAATGAGTGGAACCAGTATTACAGCGAAAAATTAGGCGACGATGATCTGGTGTTGGTGTGCAGTCCAACTCTATTGAAAAATCAAATGGGCTTAAGCGTTGAGCAGATAGTAAAACAGCGTCCACCCATTGGTGTATTTAATCCTAGACGAAAACTAGACTGGCAAGTGTGGTGCGACCATTACCAAGTTCCAATGCCCACTTTCCACAGTAACTTGACGTTCGATGTCTCTATTCAAGCTGTGCAAGCCGCAATTCGCTCGCTTGGTGTCTTGGTCACTCATCGCCTATTTGTAAAAGATGACATAAGCCACGGTATGCTGGTTGAGCTTGGAGAGCCAGTCCCTAATCCACACCAGGATTTCTATTTTGTTTGCCCTAACAACAAATTGAAACAAGAAAGTGTGCTACAACTAAGAGCATGGTTAAGGCATGAATTCACACGCAAAAGCTAACGCTCAATAGTGATTAAATAAGCAATAACGAATAGAGCCCAACCATAACGTCAACAATAAGATCTAAACCATCTAACAATAAAGCTAGCTTAATAAGAGGACACTATGATTATTACCACCACGCAATCTGTCGAAGGCAAACGCATTGTCGATTACAAAGGGGTTATTGCCGGAGAAGCCATTCTAGGAGTGAACGTTTTCAAAGATATGTTTTCAGGAATTCGTGACTTTGTGGGTGGACGTTCTGGCACTTACGAAAAAGAGCTAGAGAAAGCACGTAACTACGCATTCAAAGAGTTGGAGCAAAAAGCGATAGAAGCAGGTGCCAACGCGGTGGTTGGTGTTGATATCGATTACGAAGTATTAGGCACAGGTAATGGTATGCTGATGGTTTCAGCAAGTGGCACAGCTGTTGTCGTAGCTTAATAGAGCAGGTAAACACGAAAATGTGTTATGTAACTATTAACCCTTCCTATCAAACTTGGAAGGGTTAAATTGTACTCATCTAGACATGAACGTCCATTCAGCAGTCAGCCAATCACATCACCGAATACTGTTTTTCGTGAGTATTACTCCTCTCGAAGCGCCTCAAAACGGTCTAGACCTCGCAACATTTCAAAGTCCGGCTCTTCAGCTAACAGTTCTCTCATTGAGCCACTAGCTTCAATAGCACGCTCTAAATCATCGATAGACTGAGCTTCAGCTCCTAATCTTGCGTATGAGCAAGCTCGTTGATACAAAGCGTGAGCATTTTGATCATCGACTTCTAATACACGGTTACATAGGCTCATTGCCCAGTGGTATTCCTGCATATCCATAGCAGCATCGGCTTTAGAGGTTAGCGCTTCTAAATCTCCAGGACGAATCTTTAATATTTCATCATAGATTTCAATCTTTTGTTCTGCCGTTTGCGCATTCTGCGCTCTCAACCATAAGTTATGAATCTCATTGATAATTTCAATCTCTCGGTTGTTATCCGAGATGATTCTGGTCTTACGCTTAAGATCCCTTTCAAGAACATTGAATTTCTTCTCATAGTCTTGAGCAATAGAATTAAGTCGCTGATCAGCCATTTCTTTAGTGGTATGTTTGAGCTCTTTAATTGATTGCCAACCAACCAAGGCAATGAGTGAAGCAACACCAGCAATGATATAGAAAAAATACGTCACAGTGACATTCGCATAGTTCAGAGACTTGTCAGCCACAGAAAGCTCACGATCCGTCATTTGAATGGTTAAGCGCCTTTCAAGATCTTGCTGTTCCATTCGCAACTGCTTCAACTCGTCTAAGATATAGCGTTCCATCAGCGGTCTATCTAAATACTCTTTTTCTGAGTAGGTAACCTCCTCGCTTGCAAAGCTCATGGTTGTTACCAGTGAGAACACTGCAATCAATAGGATTCGAAGCATTTACATATTCCTTATATATTTCATAGTTGTGTCAATGTATCTCCTAAATGAGAGACAAGCGATAAAGCCGGCAATTTTAAAACTTCAGCGTCATTCGTAAAAAACCATAGCATACTCACTATGGTTTTCTTATTTCTATTTAGTTATTTAGTTATTTAGTTTGAGTATTAAGCATCATTTGCCAGTACTCACATTTAGCTAAGAACTCTTTTAAGTAAAGCTCTGGGTTAGCAAGCTTCTCACCGCCTTTCACATCAGCACCAGTCACTCGCCAAAAGTTATGAATCACTAAGTTCCTGTGGTCAATAAATTCGTTGATTTCGCTTTTTTTAATAGGAAGCTGCGCACCAAACGTTTGTTCATAAAAACTCAGCGACGAGTCTTGTTCACTTGGTTTTTCTCTTAAAAATGTATCCAAGTTCAAGCCTAGTTGCTGCTGCGTTTCCTTTGGTAGTGCTTTAGCTAATCTAGAAACAACATTGAATAGAGCTAACTCAACTTTTTGCGCTGCTAATAAAGACGCACCTAGAAGCGCATTCTCACTGGAAATATGTTGCTCTGTTGGTGATACGGTAGCTATTGTCACTTTATTAACCTCTAATAATCATAACTGGTGTTACTGTACTAAGTTCGATTTACTAAACTTAGCGTTGCCTTGCTTACGCTATTTTGTTGATCTGAATGGCGTCTTGTAATTGAGTACGTCCAGCATCAATAATGAGGAAGCCGGATGCGTCATCATTCTTCTCAACTCGTACCTTGCCGTTAAAGCCACTTTGCGACAATTTTTTTGCTAACTGCTCTGGCGCCGTTTCAAAAACAATATCCATGAAAGGTAAAAGCTCAGCATCAACAAAGCCATACTCGTTAAACCGTTCCATTGCTTGAGATAAATGGTCTGAGTCCGTGAATTCAATAATCTCTACTACTTCTTCCAACAACATTTTCGATTCCATATTCGCCAGAAAGTGACTAACACAAGCACATACGTTTTGCTTACAGACATTTTTGTGCTCAAAGACAATCCTTAAGTTATCGCAAAATCATAACATATCAACACTCGTAAATATTCTTTATTTACCTCTAAGCTATTGGGAATACTAGAGAACAACAGAAAACTAGCCAGGCGTGATCAAGCCAAGATCGTCTGTTTAAGTGCCGCAATCTGCTGGAGATTTCAAGCTAGAATAGACTGAGAATCACTCGTTTCAACAATTGACTCTTTCAACAAACCAGCATAAATACCATTCAGAGCAACCAACGATTGATGGTTACCTTGTTCGACAATTTCCCCCTTCTCCAACACCAAAATTGTATCAGAATGACGAACGGTGCTCAGACGGTGTGCAATCGCAATCACGGTTTTTTCCCTGAAAAGACGCTGCATCGCTTTTTGGATGAGATCCTCGGTGATGGAATCCACCGAACTAGTTGCTTCATCAAGCATCATCAACTGTCCACCCTGGGCGACCGCTCTTGCGAACGAAATAAGCTGCGTTTGCCCCACAGACAAATTTGTGCCGTTCTTTTCCAAGTGGAAGTCATAACCTTGTGGCAATTGTTCAATAAACTTATCGGCGTAAACATAACGCGCTGCCTGCTCAACCTCGGTTTTAGATAGATGCGTTTTACCCAACGCAATATTGAACTGAATTGTCTCTTCAAATAAGTGCACGTCTTGCATCATCATTGAGAACAAATGAGCAGAGTCTTCGCTTGAAATCTGCGACAGCTCAATACCATTCAATAAAATGCTGCCCTCATAGTTTTGATAAGTTTTAGAAATCAAACGAAGAATCGTAGACTTGCCAGATCCAGTGGAACCGACAAGCGCAATTTGATGTCTCTTCTCCAATACAAAAGAGACATTTTTCAACACATACGGAGCATCGTCTTTGTAGCGGAAACTCACGTTCTTAAACTCAAGGCTCTCAAACTGCTCTAGCTGTTTTTCAACCTTTTTTGATGGCAATAAATGATGCTCTTCCTCTTCAGTTGGCTCAACAAACAGCTCTTCTATATGGTCAAACGCCGCGAATGAACTCTGAATCGAAGCAATCTGCGAGGTAAAATCACGGATCGGGACAAACACTTTCTCTAACGTGTTGATGAAGGCGATCAACACACCTAAGGTTAGTGCGCCTTCAATCACTTGCTCAGAGCCATACCAGATCATAATCGCGATGGTGATAGAGGTGATGCCAGAGATAAACGAGAACAAAATCGCATCGTATTTATTGATCTTCTTCTGCGCTCTTAAAAACTCATCAGTATAGCCTTGGTAGCGCTGTTCGACTTGCTCTTCCGCTCGGTACATCTGAACAGTTTTCATGCCAAACAAGACTTCTTGTAAAAAGCCAATACCCCGAGCCAGCGAAGAACGAGTCACCTTATATAAGGCACGAAGTCGGTTTCTCACATACACCGTCAAATACATCACTGGCGGCATAATGATCAATACAATCATCGTTAACTGCCAATCAATAAAGAACATCATCACCAACAGAGCAATGGTATTGATGCTGTCTTTAACTAGCCCTACAACCGACTGAACAAACGTCTCGCCGATGGTTTCCAAGTCACTGGTTAATCGTGAAAGCGTTACGCCAATCGGTGTGTTATCAAAATAGCTGCGCGGCAGTTTAAGTACGCGAGCAAACAACACTGAGCGCATGTCAGTTATCGTGTATTGCCCTGTTTTACGCAGGTTGTACGAATAGGTGGTATCCACCACATAGCTCGCCACCAGCACGGTAACAAGATAGAAGACATATTCGAGCAGACCATCCATATCCCCATGACTCAGGTGAACATCGATCACTTGAATGATCAGCCAAGGGAACAACAAACTCGTGATGACAGAAAGAGGAAGCATAGCGATGCCCAACATCGCAGAGCCTTTGTATTTCTTAGCAAACTTAAAAAAGTGCTTGAGGTACTTGAGATCAACACCTTTTAACATGCTGCTGCCTCCGTTTCATTCTGCTGTAGTTGCCATGTATCGTAATAGTAATCACAGGTTTTCAATAACGTGGCATGGTCGCCCTTCGCGATCACCTTACCTTCGTTCAACACAATGATTTCATCCATATATTCAAGAGCATTAACACGGTGTGAAACCACAAGTACTGACTGATTTTCCAATCGCTTAAACAGGCCTCCCAAAATCTTACGTTCTGTTTCATAGTCGACAGCCGATAGAACGTTATCCATGATGATCAGGTCGGTGGGTTGCAATAAAGCACGCGCAATACTTAAGCGCTGCTTCTGGCCGCCTGACAGCATAATGCCTTTCTCACCGACTAAGGTTTGGTCACCATGCTCAAAACGAGTAACGTCACTCGCCAACTGGCTGAGCTCTAACACTTCATCAACCTGACTCTTTGCCAAGTCAGTATCCAAGCTACCAAAACGAATATTGTCTTCGACGGTTGCGGAAAACAGGTAAGGATCTTGAGTAACTGTTTTAATATAGCGGCGCAAGTCACGGCGTGAGAAGCTAGTGACATCTCTTTCGCCAAGAAAAACCGAACTTTCTGGTACATCCAAGTGATGGTTCAAGCAGTTCACTAATGTCGTTTTACCCGCTCCGATTCCACCTAGCACACCCACTTTCTTGCCCGCAGGGATATCAAAGCTGATGTCATCGAGAATCAGACGCTCTTCACCCGAATAGCTGAAGCTGAGATTGCGAACGGAAAACGTTTTTCCCTTTAGCGATTCAACATCTAACTCCGTGAGCTTATTTTCATCAAGCTCTGGGACTTTGGCATTAAGAATGGTCTGTGCACTTTGAATGCCTACCATGCCACGCTGATAAATGGTCGCGATTCTGCCAAGCTGCATCAATGGCATAGCGAGCAAAACCGAGTAAGTCAGAAAGGCGGTAATCTCACCGAGAGTTAGCTCTTGTCTCATTAACATGTAGCCACCCAGCCCAAGAATGATGATTTTCATCAGGTCATTGGCGTAGTCGAGTACCGGCATGAAGAAGACTTGAATGCGTGTAATTTTGAGGCGGCATTCAAGCAATAACTGGTTAAGCTTTTCAGTTTCGGCTTTCACCCAAGGTGACATCTGTTGACTTTTAATCAGATCAATTCCAGACAAGTAACTCATCAATTGAGCCGATAGGTTTTGTAATCGCTTCATATGTTCTAAATGCAGCGTTTTCATACGCTTGAAGCCGACACGGAAAATCACAAAAGCGATTGAGATAGGAATAATCGAATAAAGCGTAAGTTCTGGCGATATGCGCCACATGTAAAGAGGCGTCAGCGACAACGCAAGCAACGCATTGAAGAACTGCAAGAAGCCGACACCAAACAGCAGTCGAATGCCACTGAGGTCATTGTTGATAATCGAGATCAGTCGACCCGAAGCAAAGCGTTCATGGAAGCTGCTCGGTAAGCGATTCAGCTTTTGTAGAAGTGTACTTTTGAGCGCTGCTTCTGTAATTCGCCCCGGATTAAGCGCATAGATACGAGACAGAATTCTCACCACCACCATGGCGACAGACATGCCGACTACAATCCAAACATAGCTTTGCAGTTGCTGATGGCCAGTTGAAGAAGCGTCATCAATTAAATCTATCGCCAATTGGATATAACGAGGGATCTCTACTTGTAACCAGTTAACGAGGAAAATGAACACGACCGCCATCAAGTAAGAGGTGCGATTCATGCGCAGGTAGTGGGCAATAAACTGTCTTTTATTCTTCATAAGGATTCTTTGCTTAAGGCAGGTTCACAGCGATTGGATATATAACCCAAGCTAAGTTGAACAATCGCGGGGGCAAATATACACCAAAACAATTTAGCTAGTAGCATCAACCACATTGAACAACCTATGTACAATGCCAAACTAAATGTTGTGTTTGGCGCTGGGGAAAGCAGACCACTTTCAGGCGGTGCACAATTAACGAGCTTAAAAAAGGAGGTTTAGAAGTCGAAGACCATTTACAACATTTCTTTAGCGATCAAGTGCAATAAAAATGTCTCACGCTCAATGCTCATGCCCTTTTTAGGGCTCTCGACCATAGTCTTCTCGTTATGAGCAATCGCATCATGAATGTTAATCCAAACAGGCTTCATCCCGTTTTTCACTTCGTAGTCTTCGTAATCCGTCTCGCCAAGCTCACGATCAATCTTGCACGAATAACAATAAGAGATCATATGCATCATATCTGCATCGTCTTTATACCAAGGACGAAATTCTTCAAATATCCCGAACGGTTTAATACTGTGAATATTCTTAGCACCAGTCTCTTCTTCAAGTTCACGAACCATACCTGCGATCACGTCTTCGCCTTCGTCCAAGCCACCACCAGGAATGGTGTAGTCGTGGTAACGTTCCGTATAGAGCATCAGAACATCCTCACCATCTAAAACAATTGCACGGGCGGCATTGCGCTTATATACCGTTTTATTATCTAAGTGTTCGATATCTGGGTGAATTGTGGTTTTTAGGTGTCTCATCGTTCTGACTGCTCAACTGAATTTGGGCGGCATCATATCATAACCAAGCGTAGATTAGAGGCTCAGAATGACCGACAAAACTCGGAAGATATTATTTTTATCGCGGGGGATTCATGGTCGTAAGAGAATAATTCCCATCTTACCAACCTCGAATCATAGGGTGTCTATCTTTTAAGGCCCCAACCTAACTGAACTTGATCTCATGCTCAAAAAACAGTTAAAAATGAGGAAATATCAACCTATTTCAATATCTTGACCAAATTAGAACAACCTTTTCTTAAATCTAAAATATACTGGTTTTATAGAGCTTCAAATTTAGTTCTGTAGAACTTAACACATTCACTTGTAGAGTTATCACTTAGGAGATAAACATGAAAAAAATTGGTTTGATGGCTGTGTTTGCCCTTGTATTAGGCGGTTGTGCGAATGACTATGCAGAATATAGCGAAGGTCAACGTGTTTCAGTCGCTAATCCAGCATCGGTTTATTGTGTTCAACAGGACGGCGAATTGGACACGGTAACGGAAAATAATCAACGAACCACTTATTGTGTATTACAAGATGGTCAGCGTATCGAACAGTGGGAATACTACCGCAATAACCACGATCAAAAAGAAAACAGCTAATCTGTGATGCTGTGATGCTGATAGCTTATGACGTCACATCGATATAATAAGCATTATTTCTTCACAACTTTCACCCAATAAAATCCCATGATATTACGTAAACTGCCCGCTACTCAGCGGCGGTTTACTTTACCGAAATAGCAATTGAACAGCGTTTTATTTATGACATAGCCCTGACATTGTGAATGTATCAGGTCGATAAAATATCGATCTGTTACAGATATTTACATGTTAAATTGATATGAAAAGCCAACCTAAAAAACAAGAAAAAGCTCATATGTCGTTTGAACTCCCTGAGTTCACGCTCTCACAATCCACCTCACAAGTTATCTATAAACGGTGTCAAACGGCGTTAGTCGTTTTAGCTATTGGTATTATCGTAAATTTGGCACTTCGAATTGATTTTGTATTGTTCAATGGATCTGTTGGCGAAGTGTCAGTGACCGAGATGCTGCAGCAGTTACTGCTTATTATTGCGTCTGGATCTTTTGCTTATCTAGCAAGAAAGAAAACCGAAGTTAAGCACGCAGCCCTGCTCATCAGCGCGTTTTTCGGTGTGATGTTTATTCGTGAAATGGATTTTTGGTTCGACAAGATCGTACATGGTGCTTGGGTAGTCCCTGCCCTATTGGTTTCTGGCAGTGCCATTTTCTACGCGATTAAAAATGGTAAACGAACCATTGACCAGCTTGCGCTTATTCTTGCATCTCCGCACATGAACCTTTTGGTTACTGGTGTAATGCTGTTATTGGTATTTTCTCGTCTGTTTGGCATGGGCAGTTTTTGGCACAACGTTATGGGGGATAATTACGTGCGCGTGGTTAAAAACATCGCCGAAGAAGGTACTGAGCTTTTAGCCTATTGTTTGATTGCTTTTGCTAGTCTTAAAACGGTTCTTGGCATCACGAGAAAGAAATAACGGCTTATCGCCACCAGCGATGTGTGTGGTCAGATTCTGGGTCTAGATATCGGTTCAACAAAGTCAGGTTTGTGTCTAGTAGCGCTAGATACTCCCTGACTTTTTTAATATTTGTACCTGCTGGAGTATGTTGAATACAGCGTTCCAATACCGGAAGTAAACTGTCTACAATATCAAACAGAGCTGACAGCGTCGCCGAGCCTTTCTTCGTGGAGCTTTTCGCGACTAGCTCTTTTACAACAACTAAGGCTTCTAAAGAGAGCCTTTCTGGTTCTTGTCTTATTGACTCTAAGTCTCGCTGAAATACCCCCGCGCAGACACCTTCAAGATAGACTCGATAAGTCGTCAGTACATCCATCAATAAAAACAAATGCCCCTGAACACTTTGATGAGGGTATGGCACCGCAACATGAGCATCTAGCCGACGGTCTACTTGAAGTTCGATCCCAAGCGAAGAACACTCCTCAACCAGAACCTTAAGCAAGCCTTGTTCATCCATCAACGCTTGAACTTCGAAAATACGCTGTAAGTGGTAGTCATTGGAAACAAACGTCACCTTCACACTTTGCCCACGCGTAAACAGACCGCTTTCAATCATTTCTGAGGCCAAATTCTGAATATTCTCAACCGTACTTGTCGATGCCTTCTCCAGTAAAATAGCCCCTAAGGTAAACGGATACTCACGCTGAGCTTCAAGTTTTCGATAATATTGGTACATCACATCCGCTTCTGAGCGGGTTTGGCCTTTGGTCACCCCACCGCAAAATGCAACCGCCAGTTTCTGATTAGATTCGACCGTAAGATAATCAACTAAAGCATCAATTCGACTCATTCCTTCATCAGTCAATTTGTTCTCATTAAGTCGCTTACCCAGCACAATAAGGAGGTGATTAATGCTCATTTTATGTTCAAGTCTCGTTTTGGTGTTCTGATGGAGTGAATTATGTATACAATACCTGTTAACAAAAGTATTTTTAAGTTCTTACATGTTGCTTACAATAATGCTCACTATTAATAGCAGTATCATAAATCACACACACAAGAGCCACGTGCCACTGTAAAGCAAAAATAGCACGATCTTGAGTTTCACCACCTATGCTTGTTAGCATTTGTCTCACTCAAAGAAATAAAGCTAACAAAACAAAATTTAACCAGAGTTCGTTCATCGAACCGTCTTCACAGGAAGTTACTATGCTGTCTATTTTTGATATTTATAAAATTGGGGTCGGGCCTTCCAGCTCCCATACAAATGGACCAATGATCGCTGGGTTTAATTTTACACAAAAAATTGAATCTGTACTTGAACAAGTTGCTCGTATTCAGATCGACCTATACGGTTCACTGTCGCTAACCGGTATCGGTCACCACACCGATCGTGCAACGCTGTTAGGTCTGCTTGGCAACCGCCCTGATACTATCAAAATAACCAGTGCTAATTTAGCAATGCGTAAAGCGATTGAAGACAAATCTCTCATGGTTAGCGGTAACCATGAGATTCACTTCAATGTAGAAAGCGACTTACTATTCCACAAAACTAACCTTCCACTTCACGAAAACGGTATGACTATCTCAGCCTTTGATGCAAGCGGCAGTCTTCTAGAAATGGAAACTTACTACTCGATTGGTGGTGGTTTCATCGTAACGGCTGACGAACTACAACACGGAAAAAAAGAGTCCGAAACAAAAGTAGAGTTCCCTTTTTCTTCTGCCGATCAGTTGTTGGAGTTGTCGGAACAAAATGGTCTCAGCCTGGGTGGTTTAATCCTGCGTAATGAAATTTCGTTCCAAGATATGGATGTAATTGACCAAAAAGCCGACCAGATCTGGAAGGTGATGTCACTTTGCATGCAACGAGGTTTTGATACCGAAGGTATTCTCGATGGTGGCCTAGAGGTCACGCGCCGTGCCCCTGCACTTTTGAAAAAGCTTGAGGCTAATGCTTCCATCGAAAGCGATCCAATGGAAATCATGGATTGGATCAATCTGTTCGCCTTTGCAGTAAGTGAAGAAAATGCGGCTGGCGGACAAGTGGTAACTTCTCCAACCAATGGTGCTGCCGGTGTTATTCCAGCCGTGTTAATGTATTACCATCGCTTCATAAAAGAACTTGATACAAAACAGCTTAAAGACTTCTTGGCAGTATCTGGTGCGATCGGCATTCTTTACAAAACCAATGCGTCTATTTCTGGTGCTGAGGTTGGCTGCCAAGGTGAAGTCGGCGTATCTTCATCAATGGCTGCTGCAGGCTTAACTGCATTACGTGGTGGTAGCAACGAACAGATCTGTATTGCTGCTGAGATAGCAATGGAACACTCACTGGGCATGACATGTGATCCAATTGGTGGACTTGTCCAAGTACCGTGTATTGAGCGTAATGCAATGGGTGCAATGAAAGCTATTAACGCATCACGCATGGCGTTGAAACGTACCAGCAAGTGCCTTATCTCTTTGGACAAAGTGATCGAGACTATGTATCAAACGGGTAAAGATATGAACAAGAAATACCGTGAGACTTCTTTAGGTGGCTTGGCAGTAATCCATATGGCGCCACCTTGTGAATAGCACAAATTAAAAATGATTAACTGATAGAAACCGAGACTGTTAGAAACCACTGTAAGAAAGCCTATACCAAAACTGCATTCTTATAATGCTAACTTCTAACAGTGCTCACTATCCAAACAAAGCCAGCCAACAACTGGCTTTTTTCTAAAGATCAAAGAGGTTTCCCCATAAAGGCGCGATGAACTTTTTTTGTCGATGACTTTCGATCTAACGGAATGATTCAAAATGCGTCACGCTTGTGTAAACAAAGGTAAATGATAACCATTACTATTGAGTGTTGTCTTATTCAGGATTATGATGTAAAAATCAAACCCTAAGAGAGCCTTTCATGAGCAAACCTAGTCCTATCACATTAACCGTTAGCCAAACCTCAACAATCACACCGAACATGCAACGTATAACGCTTAGCGGTGAGGGATTAAGTCAATACCCAACAGAGTGTGCCGGCGGATACATCAAGCTTTTATTCTCTCCATTAGGCTCAACTGATTTAAACCAATTGAAGGACGGTGATCGTCCAACCATGCGTACCTACACGGTTCGTCAATACCACCCTGACGAAAACTCTATCGAGGTTGATTTCGTTCGCCATATCACCACAGATTTGCAATGTGGTTTTGCTGCAAGATGGGCAATGAACGCACAAGTGGGCGATACTATTTCAGTGGTTGGCCCTGGCTTGATTCAAGGGCTAAACCTTGAGTCGGATTGGTTCTTCTTAGTGGCAGACATGACGTCACTGCCTGCTCTTTCAGCCAAATTAAAAACACTTCCAGAATCAGCAACGGGTTACGCTGTTGTTCAAATTAATTCTGAACAAGACAAGCAAACACTTGAAGCGCCACAAGGTATCAAGGTTAGTTGGTTAATTGCAGATGAAGTCTCAGACACCCTTTCACAAACTGTGCGCAACACAGAATGGTTAGAGGGCCAAGTTTCAGTATGGACGGCGTGTGAGTTTGAAAGCATGCGTGAACTGAGACAGTACTTCAGAAACGAAAAAGACGTAGCGAAAGAAAACATCTATATCAGCAGCTACTGGAAACGTGGCGTCACTGAAGATGGCCATAAAGTATTGAAGCAACAAGATACGCAAGCTTTAGCAAGCTAAAATGACCAGTTGTTTACTACGACTGATCTTAAGCATCTTTGAAAACGCTTAGCTCCTAATGCTGATAACAACGCCCTTAACGATGTGTCTATCTTTAAGGGCGTTTGGCTTTAATCCCGTCAAAGCAAAGCATAATACAAATTAAATACTCTCACCGATTTCAATCTCATAACCAAGATCCAGTTTCGCAACCCACTCTTTATTTCCTTGTAAACGCGCTACCACTTGTTGCGCAGCGACTTTACCAATCTGTTCTCTTGGTGTTACCACCGTAGCTAAACGAGGCGTCATCGCCACTGTGATGTCGTGTCCATGGAAACCTGCAATCGCCATCTGTTCAGGTACTTGAATACCACGCCTTACACACTCGTAGAAAGCACCAATAGCTAAGTCATCGTTAGTACAAAAGATACCGTTCACTTCAGGGTGCTTCTCGAGTAAATCGCCAATCAATTTAGCGCCTAGAGTAAACGAGGACGCGTCTTCTGTTTGCAGTGTTACTGGCACTTTATCGGCCTCTTGCATCGCATGTTCATAGCCTGCCATTTTTAAGCGAGTACGCTCATCCATACGAGCAGCTAAATAAGCGATATTCGTCCGCCCTCTGTCGAGTATGGTTTTAGTCATCGCCCTAGCGGCTTCGAAGTTATCAAAGCCAACCGCTTGTTCAATCCTTGGAGACACCGAATCCATGATTTCAATCACCGGGATCGAGACCGTTTGCAGCATTTTTCTAGCTCTATCGGTGTGAACGTTTTCTGACAAGATAATCGCATCAACGTTGTAAGAAAGCAGCGAAGCAATGCTCTGCTCTTCCAACTCAGGGCTATAGCCATAGTGGGCAATCATGGTTTGATAACCTGCTGGTGCCGTCACTTGCTCAATACCACGGATCACTTCAGCGAAAACTTGGTTGGTTAATGAGGGAACCAAAACGCCAATCGCATTACTTTTGGCGTTAGAAAGAATATCTGGGGCACGATTAGGGATATAACCCAACTCATCGACTGCTGCGTTAATCTTGTCTCGTAAAACCTCTGATACCTGACAAGGATCACGTAAACAGCGACTCACCGTCATTTTAGTTACGCCAACTAGGTTGGCAACATCTTGTAATGTAGGGCGTTTTTTCTTATTCGACATAATTAATAGTTATTATTTTTGAGTTATGTTACTGGTAACAGTGTATCCAACTGACTTGGAATTTGAAGCCTTATCTAACAAAAGGTTGATGCAACGACAAGAACATAAAGAAGATCTATCTATTGTTAATTCCCGCGCAAACAATAACGCCCTCATGGCGAGGGCGTTATACATCATTTAGGTATTAACTTTTACCTCAGTTCTTGGAGACTGACTCCAAGTTACGTGAAATTTGTCAGCTTCCTCTCTATCGACTCTTGCATAGGTATGGGAGCCAAAATAGTCACGCTGCGCTTGCAGCAAGTTCGCAGGTAACACTTCGCAGCGCAGAGAGTCGAAGTAGCTTAATGCTGAGCTTATCCCCGGCATCGACACACCAAACAAAGCGGAGTTCGCTACCGCGATACGCCAAGCAAGCTCACGCTCTTCCACTTGTTTGATGAAAGCCTCATCAAACAACAGGTTCGCTAGCTCATTATTTTGTTGGTAAGCCGCTGTAATACTTTGCAAGAAAGCCGCACGTATAATACACCCCGCTCGCCAGATTTTTGCTATTTGAGTGAAATCTAGGTTCCAACCTTCTTTGTCTGACGCTGTTTTCAACAAATCAAAGCCCTGCGCATAAACGGACAGTTTGGCGCAATACAGAGCATCGTGAAGTTCAGAAATCACTTCTGTTTTATCTAACAGGTTTGCATCAGCAATATTACCTTTTAAAAGCTGACTTCCCTGGACACGTTGTGATTTTTGACCGCTCATCGCACGCGCGTAAACCGCTTGTGCAATGGTTGGCGTTGGGCAACCTTCTTGAAGGCTATTAACCGCCGTCCACAATCCCGTGCCTTTCTGTCCAGCTTTATCTAGCACGACCTCAACGAATGGCTTACCCGTCACTACATCTTCATGCTGAAGAATATCGGCACTGATTTCCATCAGGTAACTATTAAGTACACCGTTGTTCCATTGCTCAAAGACTTGTCCAATCTCTTGAGCTGGCATATCAAGCACATCACGCATAAACTGGTAAACTTCACAAATTAGCTGCATGTCGGCATATTCAATACCGTTGTGTACCATTTTCACATAGTGCCCTGTGCCAGAAGGACCAACATACGCCGCGCACGCTTCACCCGCTTCAAACTGAGCAACCGGTAGTCCATTAGCATCCACTTTTGCAGCAATCGCTTCCCACATCGGTTTCACATATTGCCAAGCCGATTGGTCACCACTGGCCATGAGCGCTGGGCCAACACGAGCGCCTTCTTCACCACCAGAAACGGCGGTGCTGAAGAAACGGAGCTTACCTTTATAATTCTGTTCACGTGTCTCGGTATCAGTCCATAAGCTGTTACCCGTATCGATAACAATGTCGTCGCTCTCCAAACCGGCATCAAGCAGATTATTCACAACGATATCAACGGGCTTTCCAGCAGGAACCGACAGTGCGATTACACGCGGTTTTGCTAAGCCCTGCAACACATGTTCAAGACTCGTGCCTTTGGTGAACTGACCTTTACCGTCAAAGGATTCATTAAGCTGCTTTGCTTCTGAACTCGCACGCTCAATGTTGTCAGCGTTTAAATCAAAACCAGCAACGTTAAATCCATTATCGAGCAGGTTGAGTGCTAAGCTCTTACCCATCACCCCTAAGCCAATCATAGCGATGTCATTTTTTATCTGAGTCATGGTTTAGCCTATCTGCTTAATTTGTTTAACTGCACTTTCTACTACTTGCTCGACATCTTGTGAGATATCGACAAATAACGCTTCATCTAGATCAGGTTCAACCAAGGTTTCAAACTGGCTTTTCAACATCTCTTGACCATTAAAATAATGATTTTCACGAGCTTTGTGACGATTCCAAATCGTATCGAAACTGCCCTGTAGGTACACAATCACTAAATCTTCATTGTTGTTGCGCAAAATATCGCGGTATTGCGGCTTTAGTGCCGAGCAAGCAATCACTGCACTTGGTTGTTCGATATATTGCTTATTCAGTGTTTCCAGCCATCCTTGACGATCGTCGTCTGTCAGTGGAATACCTTGACGCATCTTTTCTACATTGCTTTGCGGATGGAAATCATCGCCATCAAAAAACTGGAGCGTTAATGCTTCTGCGATACGGCTACCAATCAGGCTTTTTCCGCATCCAGATACGCCCATCACGAGTATTTTTTTGCTTTTCATAAGGCAAACCTTCCCTAAGCCCCAACCAAAGCTGGGGCTGACAATCGAATCTAATAGTTAAACTTATGTTGCTGCTGATCGGTCCCCGAATACTAAATCCGCTCAAGGACCTTTACTGTTATTGCCACCAAAGTGCTAGCTGAGGGAAGATAATAACCAGCCCCAGAACCAAGACTTGAAGTGCAATGAACGGCAGTAGTGAGGTAAATATCTCGCCCAAGCTGATGTCTTTTGGTGCGACCGATTTTAGGTAGAATGCCGCAGGGCCAAACGGTGGCGACAAGAAAGACACCTGCATGTTGAGACAGAACACAACACCAAACCAAACCGGGTCAAAACCAAGGCCTGTAATGATTGGAACGAAGATTGGCATTGTTAGAAGCGCCACACCGACCCAATCAAGGAACATGCCTAAAACCAACAAGATAGCCATCATGATTAGCAGCGTTACTGTTGCGTTGCCGCCACTTAGGGCAAGGATGGTTTCTTCAACAAAATCAATACCGCCCATCAAGTTGTAGATACCTACCAGTGCACTTGCACCGATGCCAATCCACATGATCATGCCGCAGGTACGCATGGTTGCCATGGCACTCTCTTTCAACATGTTGAAGTTCAGTTCGCCACGGATCAGTGCACTGATCATGATACCAACGACCCCCAAAGCAGAAGCTTCTGTTACTGAAGCAATACCTGTGTAGATACTGCCCAAAACCGTTGCGACTGAAAGCAGTGGAAAAAACAAAGCCTTGAAGTAGCTAGGCTGATTTGAGATGTTTTCTTCAGTCTCATCATCACTTGGAATAGGCGCGAGAGAAGGGTTTAGCTTACAACGAATCAATACGTAGCCGATGTAACAACCCGCAAGAATAAACGCTGGTAAAAAAGATGCTTTAAACAAGTCACCAATCGATACGCTGGCTGTCATACCGTAGATGATCAATACAATACTTGGTGGAAGCATGGTACCTAATGCACCACCCGCACAGGTTGTACCGATAGCAAGCTTACGGTCATAACCCAAACGAAGCATCTGAGGCAAAGCGAGAATACCAAGTAGTACCGTTTCACCACCGATAACGCCCGACATTGAAGCCAATAAAACCGCGACTAATAACGTTTGTACCGCAACGCCACCGCGAACCTTACGGCCGACAGATTTCATGGCATCAAACAAATCACGCGCGATACCAGAACGGTCTAGTAAAGCGGCCATTAATACAAACATTGGAACTGCAAGAAATACATAACCAGAAGCGAAGCTGTAAGTACGGCTCGCAATCAAAGGCAAGGCATCAGGGCCAAACCAGCATAGAGTGAAGAAAATCGCGACAAAGCCTGTTACGAACGCTAGCTGCATACCAGTGAGTAGCAAACCAATCATCATAACCAGCATGAGCAAGCTGCCCCATGCGATACCAATAGAAGATAAATCAAACATCGTCATTCTTCCTTAGACCCATCAACTCTTGGATTAGGTGCAATACAAACTGGACAACAAGAACACACAAAACGACAAAGATCAGGCCTTTCAACAGCGCTGGATAAGGCGCGTTTAACACTGAGCCTGATGTCTCTAAGCGAAACTCTCCCCAAGGTGCAAACCATGCTTCTTCTGCTGTGAAGTAAGCCGCGTAAGCCAGCATGCCCGCAAAGGCCAAGCCAACTATGTGGTGAACAAGATTAAGGTACTTACGTGTTTGGTTAGACACTGAATCGTAGATAAGAACAACACGTACATGCTTATCAGCTGCGAAAGCGTAGATGCCGCCGATAATGAATAGAGAACCACCGATAAATGAAGCCGTTTCGTGTACCCATGTGGTCGGGGCATCAAATGCATAGCGCATCACAACTTCGTAAAATGAGATCAATACAGTGAAGATGAACAGCCAGCTAACTAAGTTACTGAATTTTATGATAAGACGATCAAGCCCGTTTCTTGGCTTTTCATCGTTTTCTGCTGGTGCGTGAGGGATTTTGTCTGTCATGGGCCAAATTTCCTGGGAGAAAAAGGGAGAGCAACGCCCTCCCCCATCAATAAGCTAGGTTTGAATTACAGTAGGCCGTTTTCTTCTAGGAACACGGTAACGGAAGTGTAAACTTTCCCTGCGTTGTCAGAGCGCTCTGCAAATACTTTCCATTGACCTTTTGCAATTTCACGGAACTTCTTACGCTCTTCTTGAGACCAGTCATGAATTGTGATTTCTGGATTCGCTTGTGCTTCTTTAACTGCTGCTTGATCAGCCATTTTTAGCTGAGTCGTCATGTCGTAAGAGAAATCACGTACGGATGTTTGTAGAATCGTTTGTAGATCCACAGGCATCTTGTCCCATTTCTTTTGAGAAACAGAGATATCGATTAACGGTAGCGAATGGAAACCCGGTTGAACTGGGTGGGTCGCAATGTCGTTCATGCCCGCTTTTTGGTTTGTAGAGAATACCGTATAGTCCGCGGCATCAATTACGCCCTTGCTTAGACCGGTAAATACTTCAGAACCCGGAAGGTTTACTGGAGTCGCACCCGCTGCTGCAAACACTTGTTGTACTAAGCCTTCAGGCGCACGCAATTTAAGACCTTTAAGATCCGCAACACCGTCAATTGGCTTTTTAGAAATGAAAGATTCAACACCTGTTGTTGAAGCACCAACGAACTGAACACCGTAAGGCTTGTAAAGCTCAGTCATTAGTTCGTTACCGCCACCGTAGTTCATGTACTGAAGCAGTTGTGTTGTGTCTGACCATGCACCCACCATGTTACCGATTAGGCCGAATGCTGGATCTTTACCAGAGAAGTAACCCGTTGCTGTGATATGACCATCTAAGATGCCCATTTTGATCGCGCCTAGCGTTTCAGTGTGCTTAACCACAGCGCCTACAGGAAGAAGATCAATGTCGATACGTCCGTTAGACATCGTTTCTACGCGCTCAGCCCATTTCTGCTGAACCTTGAAGTTCAAATCACCAGATGGATCTGAAGATTGAATCTTAAGTTTGAAGTCTGCAGCCATTGCTGAAGTAGCAAATAGGCCAGTGAGGGAAGCAGCGATCAGCGTTTTAGTCAGAGCTTTCATTTGGGTATCCTTATGAGTTTCACAGAGTCCGGTTTGTTGTTATATGTTACCGGTAACGTTAAGCTGAATGTTACCGGTAACTTAACAGCTTTGTCTATGAGAAGGATCACATCTTTAACATTAGTAAAACGTTTGCTATCAATAATGAAAATGTGACTGAAAAGTCACATTATAGGTTAGAAGTGTATTTTAATTTCTTTTTAATTCAGTGAGATAACTAAGCCAGCAATGATAAAAACAACACCTACACCGCGAGTCATGTGCCACTTTTCCTTTAAAAAGTAGATCCCCATCACGACGCCGAAGATGATGCTTACTTGCCTAAGTGCCACCACCAAGCTGACGTTCTCTGTCATGGTCATCGCAAATAACACCAAACCATAAGTCGAAGCCATCATAATGCCTGCAAGCGTGGCTTTCTTGCGTAGTATCCACGCATTCGCAAACTCGACTCTTTGATTGGTCACCAACAACCAAATACTCAGCGGAATTACGATCGCCCAAAACTGAATACCTAGGTAAAATATCGCCGTGTGTTTATTAGTAATGGTGAGCGTGCTTAACGGCTCCAATAACAGAAGTGCTTCTTTATCTATAAGGGAATAACCCGTGGTACCTATCGCGGCTATTAGTGCCCACAGCACACCAAGGTTAAGATAAGCCTTAAGTCTCAGCTCAGAGAATTGTTTCAGTGGAACGAACAAACAGCCTAATGTGATCAGTGCAAAGCCAATCCATTGATTCAGTGATAGCTCATAGCCAATCAAGACGGTCCCCAAACCAACCATTAAAACAGGCAGCGCTCGTGCCATTGGGTAAATCACACCAATATCAGCCTGTTTATAGGCGATGCCTAAGCCGATTAAATAGATGATTTGGCAAATGCCACTCAAGAATAGCAACTGCCAGAATGGAATTGTGATGTTTGCAAACCCGACACTGTAGACATACCAAATCAAATAGGGAGTCAGAATCGCGGCAGCGGCAAAGCCAGACGCTAAGAAGAAAGAGGCCCCAGAGCCTTGATTTGATTTACCTAGAACATTCCAACCCGCATGCAGCAGAGCCGAAATAATCACGATGATGATGGCAGAGAATTCCATTTCATTCCTAACTTATTGAATGATTGAGCAGTCGCTGAAAACAAGGGATAAAAAAGGCCTCCAGATAAGAGACCTTTGATCATTCCAGTTTAGTAAATCCACAAGCTAAGAGGAGCCAGCGTTCTAACGTACGACTAACGCTCTAGCTGCGCTATCGACTCAATACTGATCGCGTCATGACGCCAATACTCAATATCACAGTCAATCAAATCGCCATTTTGATTGTAGTTAACGCGCTCAACCACCATTGCAGGAGAACCCGAAGTCGCACGCAGAGCTTGTGCAGTTTCACCCAGCAAAGACGTTGTACTCACACGGTAACGGATCTTCTGATACACCACACCAAAGTGTTCGCGGTAGATGTCCGTCAGTGATTTGGACAAGTCATAATCGAGCAAGTTAGGAAACAGCTCTGGTCGAATGTAGTTGGTCACATACACAACAGGCCTGTCTTCAAGGTAGCGAACTCTATCGACACGATAAACATCTGAAAAAGGTTGAAGCCCAAGAAGCTTAGTTGCTTCCTTGGTTGCTAACATTCCTTTCGCTGCTACTAACTCTGTTTTTGGCTTACGATTCTGCGAGAGAGCCATGTTGGTGAAATTCAATGTTTGTGTCGGGTTGTAGCGAAGCGGCGCCGGCGAGATAAACCAACCACGACGGTCTTCTCGATAAATGCGTCCTTCCGCTTCAAGTGAAGACAAGGCTTCGCGTAACGTAACTCGTGTCGTATCAAACGACTCAGCCAGTTTACGTTCTGCAGGCAGCTTCTGTCGTGGCGTTAACATCCCCGACTCTATCTGCTCTACAATGACATCTTTGATTTTTACGTACTGCACTTCATTTCCTTTCATTCTTGTTCTTGTCGTCAGCCACTCCTTGGCCAACTGCAATATAAAATGGTTCGCTAGCGTTTGCGCCAAGCTTGGGTGCGCTTCTCAAATAACTTGTTGATTAGCATATGAATCAACTTCGCACTCGCTGCTGATATCATGATCATCACTGCCATGGCTGCTGCTGCACCCGTTTGACCCGCATCGTCCATATTCAGTACTGAAACTGACGCAGGTATCGTATCGGTAGAATACAAGAATACTACCGCAGATGTCGTGGTAAGTGCATTAATAAACAGGTATGTCGCAATATCTAAAATCGCAGGCAAACAAACCGGCACCGTCACTTTAAAGAACAGCTTATATTGCGGTAAGTTTACCGAAGCCGCCGTTGCCTCTATTTCCTCTGGTAGCTGTTTTAATGCGGTTAATGCCGTCATGTGCCCTACCGTGTAGTAGTGAACCACGGTATTAATCACCAAGAACGCCATCGTGCCATACAAGAAGTTGAGTGGGTTACTCAAATCATTAAAGTAGAAGATGTATCCTAAGCCTAACACCATACCCGGGACGGCCATCGGTACAACACTGAGCATCTGCATTGCTTGACGAACAGGACCGAAGGCGCGGCCTTTCTCAATGCAGTACGCACCTAGGAAAATCAGCACTGTACCGATAATTGCAGTCCAAGCGCCGAGTGTTAAAGAGTTGAAAAATGGCGTCCAACCATAAGTACTCATCTCTGCGAAGTTATAATTATTTAGCGTTAACGTTTTATTCCAAGGCCAGAAGGTGACCATAGATCCGTATATCGCCATGCCCAATACGATAACCACAGCAGCAGAGATGATCGTGCAGTAAAGGAAACATAAGCCATCACGTAACGTGCTAGGTTCAGGTTGGTACGCGACAGAACGAGTATCAAACAAGCTCTTCTGTTTCTTTTGAACCCAGCGATCCACTGTAAACGCAAGCAACGCAGGCAATAGCAACAAGATACTGGTTACCGCACCCATAGAGAAGTTCTGTTGACCAACCACCTGCTTAAAGATGTCCGTCGATAACACGTTGTAGCTACCACCAATCACCTTTGGCACACCAAAGTCACAAACCACCAGCGTAAACACAACGATCAGCGTGCTGATCAAACCATACTTTGCCGCAGGTAGCGTCACCATGAAAAAGGTTTTTAATGATGAAGTATTGAGGGCACGAGCTGCCTCATAAAGACGAGCGTCAGAGGTTCTTAACGAGGTGGTCAGAATCATCAAGGCGTGTGGAAACGTCCAGAATATCAAGCCGAGTGATATACCAATCAAGCCATAAACCGAGTTACCACCCAAGACTTCTTTAGTGATACCTTGGTTGCCAAATAAGAAGATCAAACTGATTGCAGGAAGCAGTGACGGAGCAAGAATAGGCGCAGAACCCAGCACTTGAAAAAGGCCCTTAAAAGGCATGCATGAACGAGTCAAAGCATAGGCATAACCAAACGCTAATACCCCCACAACAACGGTCACTAACAACCCGAGCGTGAACGTATTACCTACCGACAGCCATAAGCTTTGAGACGCAAAATACGTTGCGAAATTCTGTAAACCTACAAATTCGCCGTCTGCGTTCTGAACACTCTTTTTCAACATTGCCCACAATGGCATCAGGATAAACAGCGTCATGACTACAGACAAAAATGCCAACAGCCCAAACAGAATTACGTTGTCTTTGCTTAACCGAGCCAGAAAAGGTTGTACTCGTCGTTGAAATAGCAGATTAGATTGCATCATTTGAGTCGATTCCATGATTGATTACGCCGCCTCGTCTTTCATCACTTGCAAGCTTTTCGATGGGTAAGCTCTCAGGCCTTCTTGATCAAACGCCACGTAACGGATATCACTGCGACGCAGCTTCAATCGGTTGAACTCTTTGACGGGTACATCAACAATGATCTCTTTCGCCGTTGAGTCATGTTGCAATTGACACTCAACACGATAAAACGCCCCTAAGAATTCGCTTGATACGATTCTCACTGGCAAGGATTCACTAAAACGATCAACAAACTGGATTTGCTCTGGACGAACGGCAATATCGAAAACATCACCTAGGTTTGGCGTGAGATTATCTAAGCCAGGTAACGGCAGCATTGACTCAGCAATACGCATCTTACCTTGAGCTGCAACAGAAGCTTGAATGAAATTCATACTGCCCACAAACTCAGCCACAAAACGGCTCACTGGTTTTTGGTAGATCTCTTGCGGTGCACCGACTTGCTCGATAACTCCATGATTCATTACCACAATACGGTCGGCCATGGTCAAGGCTTCATCTTGGTCGTGCGTCACCATAATAGTGGTGATACCCAGCTTACGTTGCAATTGACAGATCTCGTCCCGCAAGTGTGTTCGTACTTTTGCATCCAATGCAGACAGTGGTTCATCAAGCAGTAGCAAGCCTGGAGACAAAGCCAAAGCACGAGCCAAAGCCACACGCTGCTGTTGTCCTCCAGACAGCTGATTCGGGAATTTTTGAGCAGACGTTGGTAAACCGATGGTTTCTAACCAAGATTCCACCGTTTCAAGGGCTTCTTTGGTCGACATACCTTGGTTTTTAAGGCCAATCGCAATGTTTTCTTCCACCGTGAGATTTGGGAACAGAGCATAAGATTGGAACACAATGCCAAAGTCGCGCTTTTCTGGCGGTAAGAAGGTTGTGTCGTTACCGTTTTGCTCGATAGAACCAGAAGTTGGTAAGTCTAAACCTGCAATCGCACGTAATAAGGTGGTTTTTCCGCAGCCAGACGGGCCAAGGAAACAGACGAACTCGCCTTTATCTATCGATAGGGAGATGTCTTTTAACGCTGTAAATTGGCCAAATTGTTTTACAACGTTTTCAATATTCAAATAAGTTTGGTTGCTCATACTACAGCACTCTCTATATGGTATATACCAAATTTAAACTGAGAATATTGCAGTTGAGTGACAAATTTATAGTAGCTAAATGACAGTTATATTGCAGAAATAAAATTCATTCTAACGGGAAAAAATACGCATTAAACAAGTCCGAACGTTCAATAACTTATAGCAAAGTGTTTATCACTCGAAGGGGATTTGGCGATAAAAACTAACGTACTTTTTACCGCCAAATATCAACTGATGTTTATGATTTTAACTGTTACTTTTAATCGCGATAGCCTCAAGTAGCAACAGTCCTTATCAATGACTAAGCTCAGTACACCGCACACCACGGAATAGAATCTGCTCGAGTTCTTAAACGTTCATGTGGGTTAGCTAAATGAGGACGATCGGCCAAATCATATTGAGGCAAGTCGTTAATTGAACCACAGAGGCCTTGTTGGTGATCAAATGCTGTGCGCCACTCTTTAAAACTCACAATCTTACCGTACATGTGATTTGGAAGCCCCAGAACTTTAACACTATATTGACCAGACTCTTCCATTAATTCGATGCCGACTGCATTCGGAATATTGAGCTTTTTCGCTACACAGGCAGGAATGAGCGATACGATGGCAGAGATAATCACCATCGTCTGCCCTTGTATTTTGGAAGACCAGTTCCCTTGCATCACTTGAGGAAAGATCTTACTCAGTACTTTGCTATCAATACACTCCTCTAACAAAGCACACACCTCTTGATGTGTTTTATTTACTAGAGAGCGAGTAGCAAATTCGAGGTAAGCGTCTTCATTAAGAATACCTTGAACATACAGTGTCATTAACCGGCGTTCTTCGTTCAAAAAACTAGGTTCATTCGCTAAGCCTTTTTCAACCAAAAACTCATTCCAAATCATGGCACTGTTTCCGTCCATGAGTGTTTCATCTAGATCAAATACATACAGCGGGGTCGTCATATCAATTCTCACTTCAAATCAAACTTAACTTCCAACTTATACTTAACAGGCAAGAAACAACCTAAACCACAGGTTTATTCCACCTTGTCGGCTTTGCCTGCCGCACCAGCGAGCTTTGCCAATTGCTTATCCAGCCACAATGGCGTGTTACCAGAATCTTCCGCGTTCTCTTTTCTTCGTACCGCATCGCGAACCATCATCGCTCCCACCCAACGGAATGGCTCTGGCGGGAAGTGTCCTAACGGGCCTTTAGTTAAACCGCTTCGTGTCCAAGCATTGTCGATATCGAGTACCATTGCTGACAAAATCTTCCCGCCCATACGGGTTTGAGCAACGCCATTGCCTGAATAACCAAGCCCATAATAGATGTTGTTTTGGCCTTTTAGGTTACCGAAAAATGGCAATCCTGTGACCGAACGATCTGAGCCGCCAGACCAGTTGTAATCGAATTCACTTTGTTCCAATTTAGGGAACAGTTTTTGGAACGATTGATTGAGAATCGGCAGGTAGTTGGTCGTTTGGTTAAACATGCTTTCAACTTGATTGGCAAACGAGAACTTATTACCGCCTTTACCCAACATGAGTCGTCCGTCCTGGGTGTCTCGGTAATAGTGGACAAAGATACGTGAATCCACCACCGCCGCCCCTTTCTCGGGACCAAACTGCTTAAGTTTTTCTGGGATTGGCTTAGTCACCACCATGTCTGACGAAACAACCACAATGCTGCGTTTGAACTCTTTGAAGTGATCGAGCATCCATGCGTTGAGTGCCAAAATCACTTTATCCGCAAATAAGGAACCGCCTTTGGTTTGAATACGAGCGGGAGAGCCATAATCGAGCGACGTCATCTCTGTGTTTTCATAAATTTCGACTCCCAAATCGAGCGCGACCCGGCGCAAACCTCTAGCCAATAACGCTGGCTGCACACTGCCCGCAGCTTCTGAGTAGTAACCCTCAATGTGGCGATCAGACCCAGCTTTGTCAGCCAAAGAATTGTCGCACTTCTTCCAGCTATTGATACCCTGCTTAACCAGCTCATTAACAACAGGCTCCATTCCACCCTTTTGAGCTTCATTGGTCGCCGTGTAGTAAGTTCCGCTTCGATATAGATGCGCGTCAATCTTGTGTTCGTTACAGAAGGCTTCGATCTCGTATATAACCTTTTCCGATTCCTTAACCAACCATTTCGCTTGTTCTTTTCCGTAAAGCTTTTTCAGCGTCGGATACTTAGTTGACCACGTCAGCATGCAACCGCCGTTCGCACCAGAAGCACCGCTACCACATAGGCCTTTTTCAATCACGACAACATGTTTTTCGGGTTGCTGTTGTTTGATTAAAATCGCCGTCCATAAACCCGTATAGCCACCGCCAACAATAGCGATATCACAGTTGACATCTTTTTGAAGCGGCTTAACCGAATCTAGCCCCGCATTAATATTGCCAAACTCTTGTTCCAACGCTTGCTTGAACCAATATGAGTAGTGCTTTGTCATTTGTTGTACCTTACTTAAAACCTAAAGGCGTAAAACTAAAAAAGGAAGACCGAAGCCTTCCTTTACTGATTTCTAACTTCTAATGAACTAAATAGTTAATTAACTGAATAGGTCGTCAGATTAAGATTTTGGCTCTGATTTAGCGTCAAACTTCTCAGACCATGTTTTCAGAACATCTGCACGTTCACTGCCCATACGAGCGAAGTCCATTTTTGCCATGTTCTTCTCTACGTTCGGGAAGTTCTCTGCTTTACCTGTTACATCTTGGTGGCCAACAACTGGGTACATTTCGATGTAAAGTTCATTCGCTGCTTTAGAGATAGACCAATCGATAACACGTTGTGCTGCATCTGAAGGCTTAACAAGACCTACCGCTTCAGATTCCCAACCGATACCTTCAGGCGTAATCACAGAAAGCGGCGCACCTTGAGTTTTCAGCTTCGCACCGCGGCTCGCCATAGAAATACCGATAGCCACTTCACCCATACCCGCTTGAACACATGGCTTAGAACCAGAGTGCGTGTAGTGAGCAATGTTTTGATCTAGCTTCTGCATGTAGTTCCAACCTTGGTCTTCACCCATGTTTTGTAACCAAGCCGAAACCTGCATGTAGCCCGTACCAGAAGACGCTGGGTTTGGCATTGCAATGTGGCCTTTGTAGATAGGCTTTGTTAGGTCATCCCAAGACTTAGGTGCCGGTAGATTCAATTGCTTAGCCACCACTTCGTTAAAGCAAACTGCATTGAAGAATGCGTCATTGCCATACCAAGCTTGAGTAGACTGTGGGTCGTTAAGGTTAGCGCGTAATGCTTCTACACCTTGAGGCGTATAAGGTTTCAGGATGCCCTCTTCTTTAAGCAGTGCCATTGAAGAACCAGCAAGCCCCCAAACTACCTCTGCGCGAGGGTTGTTTTTCTCGGCCAATAATTTTGCCGTCATGATCCCAGTAGAATCACGTACCCACTTGATGTTGATATCTGGGTTTTCACTTTCGAAAGCATTTTTGTATTTAGCTAAAATGTCAGTTTCAAAAGCAGTGTAAACCGTCACTTCCTGTGCTGCATAAGCGTTACCAGCGAGTAGAGTTACTAAAGCTGCAAGTGATCCTTTCATAAAACGGTTTTTCATCATTTTCTCCAGTCAGGCTCAACTCTAAAGTGAGAAGTTGCCAAAATTAAAAGTTATCGAGATTTAAAGCTGCCTAGGTTTAGCAACCAAGGTTTAACGTTTCTTAAGTTAGAAGCCTCACTAAGAAGCACCTATACCCATAAATTCATTTAGGTTGTTAGTACACGCCTTTTTACTGGTATGTACCAGATGGTGAGTATTAACCTAATCGACTTTTATGACGGTTAAATGAACAAAAAATGGCAATTTAAAGATCGGAATATTTCTCAACACGAGTGACAAATTTGAATATGAAGCTTTTGTGAAAATAACGTTTGGGCTATTTACGACCGTTTAAATTGGTTGTTAAAGTAATTGCAAATACTGGTATAGTCCAAAATGAAAATCACGAGAATTGAACATGAGAAACGAATACTTACTACTGACACCGGGTCCTCTATCTACTTCTGAAACCGTTCGCCAAGCGATGCTAAAAGATTGGTGTACTTGGGATGATGAATACAACAAAGACGTTGTTGAAGTGATTCGTAGCAAGCTTGTGACTTTGGCAACGAAGCAGGCGGGATATACAAGTGTATTAATGCAAGGCAGCGGCACAGCTTCAGTTGAAGCAACAATCGGTAGCGTTATCTCTAACAGCGGCAAGCTTCTTGTTGTTGACAATGGTGCGTATGGTGCTCGTATTGCTCAAATCTCAGAATACTTAAACATTCCATGCCATGTCGTTTCCCCAGGTGAAACATCACAGCCTGACTTGAACGAAATGGAGACGGCATTGGCTATGGATTCAGACATTACTCACGTTGCGATTGTGCACTGTGAGACCACTACGGGTATGTTGAATCCAATCGAAGACATCGCCAAATTGGCAAAACAGCACAACAAAACCGTCATTCTAGATGCGATGTCGAGTTTTGGTGGCATCCCTATGGATATAGCTGACTTAGGTATCGACTACATGATCAGCTCTGCAAACAAGTGCATTCAAGGTGTACCCGGGTTCGGCTTTGTTATTGCCAAGCAATCGGAACTGGAAAAGTGCAAAGGCCAAGCTCGTTCATTAAGCCTTGACCTGTTTGACCAATGGCACTGCATGGAAAGCAACCATGGTAAATGGCGCTTCACATCTCCAACTCATACAGTGCGTGCTTTCTACCAAGCTCTACTTGAATTGGAGCAAGAAGGTGGCATCGAAGCTCGTCATAATCGCTACCAAACCAACCAAACGACATTGGTTGCAGGTATGCGCTCTCTTGGCTTTGAACCACTGCTTAATGATGATCTTCATTCACCTATCATTACCTCTTTCTATTCTCCAACTCATAGCGATTACCAATTCAAGGAATTCTATGACCGTTTGAAAGAACAAGGTTTTGTGATTTACCCGGGCAAGGTTTCAAACGCAGACTGCTTCCGCATCGGTAACATTGGTGAAGTGTATCCGTCAGACATTGAAGCTCTCATTGGCGCAGTTAAGAATGCTATGTACTGGGACATCAAATAATGACGACGACCAATCAAGAGCCGATTCTAAAGGCCACACACTTTCGAAGCGAAGGCGATGTGAACACCACGCCAGCACGCGAAAAATGGAACGAATCATCGCTAAACGATGATGCGACTCAAGCGATGTTAAAACGTGACTCTGACGTGTTTCTTCATCAAGCCATGTCAACGCCTTGCCTAGACACACTTGAAGCAGCCGAAGGCATCTACATTCAAGATGCGACGGGCAAAAAGTACATGGACTTTCACGGGAATAATGTTCATCAGTTGGGTTATGGCCACCCACACATCATTAATAAAGTGACTCAACAAATGGCGTCATTGCCGTTTTCACCGCGTCGCTTTACCAATGAAACAGCCGTTCAGTGCGCTGAAAAGCTTACGCAGATCTGTGATGGTGATTTGAATCGAGTGCTGTTTGCTCCTGGTGGAACTTCAGTTATTGGTATGGCACTCAAGCTGGCTCGACATGTCACCAACAACTTCAAGGTCGTTTCATTGTGGGATTCATTCCACGGTGCGTCACTCGATGCAATTTCGGTGGGTGGCGAAGCTTGTTTCCGTGAAGGCATGGGGCCATTAATGGCTGGCGTAGAACGCATTCCACCAGCAGTTTCCTATCGTGGTGCTTTTCCCCTTAATGTCTCTTTATCGCGTTGCGGGCAAAACTCAGGCGATAACAATGAGACGGCATGTGATGTGCACTACGCCGATTACCTTGAGTATGTGATTGAAAAAGAAGGTGGCATTGGTGCCTTCATTGCGGAAGCAGTGCGTAACACAGACGTTCAAGTACCAAGCAAAGCTTACTGGAAGCGTATCCGTGAGATCTGCGATAAGCATAACGTCATGTTGATCATCGACGATATTCCAAACGGTATGGGTCGCAGTGGCGAATGGTTCACTCACCAAGCTTTTGATATCGAACCTGACATTCTTTGTATCGGTAAAGGTTTTGGCGGCGGCTTAGTACCAATCGCAGCCATGATCACTAAAGACAAATACAACACGGCAGCGCAAGTATCTCTTGGGCACTACACCCATGAAAAAAGCCCAATTGGTTGCGCGGCAGCACTCGCCACCATGGAAGTGATTGAGCAAGAAAACCTACTTGAAAAAGTACAAGCGGACAGCGCATTCGTGCGTGAACAACTGCTTCAAATGAAAGAGAAGTACTCAGTCATTGGTGACGTTCGCGGCATCGGCCTGCTCTGGGGGGTGGAATTGGTCACCGATCATATCACCAAAATCCGAGCTTTCGATGAAGCGGAAGCCGTACTTTACCAATGTCTAAACGATGGCCTGAGTTTCAAGGTGTCACAAGGTAATGTGATTCAGTTGAGCCCACCATTGATCATCAGTCGCAGCGAACTAGAAGTCGCTCTGTCTGTATTCGACAAAGCGATAGCAAAAGTCTGCAAAGACTTTGATTACCTCTAAACCATCATCTAACCAATAACTTAAAACAATCATTCATCTCCCAGAACAACTTGAGCAGGGAGAGAACAGAAATAGGACACGACTATGAACACAACATCACCTATCCAAGCGGTTATCTTTGACTGGGCTGGCACTATCGTTGATTTTGGATCATTTGCTCCAACCAGCATCTTTGTTGAAGCATTCAAACAGGGCTTCGACTTTGACATCGACTTAGCAGAAGCACGAGAGCCTATGGGTATCGGTAAATGGGATCACATCCAAGCGGTGGGTCAACTCCCTGCGGTTGATGCTCGTTGGAATGCTCAGTTTGGGCGCTCGATGACAAGTGAAGATGTTGATGCGATCTACGCGGCATTCATGCCTCTTCAAAAAGCGAAAGTAGCCGACCACGCAGCACCGATTTTAAACGCGATTGAAGTGGTCAATAACCTTAAAGAGAAGAACGTAAAAATCGGTTCTTGTTCAGGTTACCCACGCGAAGTAATGGATGTGCTGATCCCTTCCGCCGCAGATTATGGCTACCGACCAGACAACGTAGTTGCAACGGATGACTTGCCTCAAGGCGGTCGCCCAGCTCCTTTCATGGCGCTTAAAAACGTCATTGATCTAGGTGTGACGAACGTTGCTGCGTGTGTAAAAGTAGACGACTCAGCACCGGGTATCGATGAAGGTCACAACGCAGGCATGTGGACAGTTGGACTTGTATTATCGGGGAACGAAGCAGGATTAACGTACCAAGAATACTTAGATGCAGACGAAGCAACACTGGCAGCAGCACGTGAAAAAGCAAGCGTGAAGCTAAACAAGTCCAACCCACACTACTTAATCGACACCATCGCCGATCTACCAACCGTAATTGCAGATATCGAGAAGCGTTTACTGGCAGGCGAACGTCCACAGAATAAAAAACTAACCACAATCTAAAATCCAAAAATATACATATTTAATTCAAATCCCCGTACACCAAAATGTTGTTGGGGATTTTCAGTTTTATAAATATGATATGGGTCAAGTTTCTTAATTTTACTGTCTACATCATTTGTAAATGATTACATATAAGCTATAGGTTAAATATAAACATTCAGATATTTAATAATAAACTTATTAAATATGAAATAATTAGCAATTTCATTGACTCCAATACTCAATCAGATTAACAATATAACTACGGAGAAAAAAGAGGTTCAGCTGAACCAACGCCTTGATTTACTTATTATAAGCAGTGTCATCAACTAATAGGTAATCGTCTTACTGGCAGGTTCAGATAACAATAAGAGTTAATCCAAGGAAATAACTATGAAAAGACTGTCAAAAATCATGTGCGCTGTTGTTGCCGCTTCAGGCTTAGCAGCAGCACCGTCAATCTCAGCAACAACTTATGTTGGTGCTAAAGTAGGTATGGGTTGGTTAGACAGTGCTTGTGTTGACAGCACTAACTGTGAAGATGATTCAGTTGCGGGTGGTATTTACGGTGGCTACAACTTTACTGATACGCTCGCGCTTGAGTTGAATGCCGATTACTTAGGTGATTACGACACGAGCTTCAATAATAATGGAGCCACTCAAAGATACAGCGACTCTATCGTAGCAATATCTTTGAGCCCAATGTATCGATTAGCGATTAAACAAGAATTTGATATTTTCTTCAAAGCTGGTCCTGCATATATCATGCATGACGACGAAGACGACGTTGTATTAGCCCTAGGTATCGGTGCTGAGAAACAGCTATCAGACGATTGGGCACTTCGAGTTGAATATCAATACTTCGATGATTTTGACGATAAGATCATCCAAGATCTTAACTCCAACCTTGTTACTGTAGGTCTTAGCTACAACTTCGGTACAGGCAATACTACCGCATCGGCAGCTGCTGCCGCAGCCACAGCTTCAATGACACAAGCGCCATCTGAGCCAATCACAGAACCAGTCGTTGTGGAAGAAGAAAAGACAACAGTTGTTGTGACGAAAGCACACACTGAAAGCTTCTCTCAAGGCATGTTTGAGACGAACAGTACCGAGCTGTCTACAGACGGAAAAATCGCACTAGTGCCATTAATTGAAGTACTGAAGGCTCACCCTCAATCAACAGTTGAAGTTGTTGGTCACACTGACTCAACAGGTGCAGCTGAATACAACATGATGATCTCTAAGAAACGTGCCGCTGCAGTAGCTGCGCACATCGAAGAGCAAGGTATTGATGCTGACCGCATCACAGCTACAGGTGAAGGTGAAGAGAACCCAGTAGCATCAAATGATACTGCTGAAGGTCGCGCTCAAAACCGTCGTGTTGACGCTACGATCCCTGGTTTCGAATACCAAGAAGAAGTACAAGTAGAAGAAGTGATAGTAGAAACCGCTGAATAATCGCACTCTACCTTAATCAAAATAACAAGGGCAGTACACTCAACGTGCACCGCCCTTTTCTTTGCCTATCTTTACTGTAATCAGTTAGAATAAGCAGCCGAATTCTACGCTCTATAATCAGAAGGCTAGACAATATCCCAGCTGTGAGTCATCTCTACGCTAGCACCTAGCATTAGACATACTGAACAGTATTTTTCTAATGAATCCGCGCAGGCTTTAGCAACTAACTCGGGATCAAGGTTGTCACCAGACACTTCAAAGTGAATATTAATCACAGTAAAGAGCTTTGGCGCAGTTTCACGACGTGTCGTTTCTAGCTTTGCATTACAGCCTGTGATGTTCTGGCCCGCAGATTTCAAACCATCAACCACATCAACAGAGCTACAACCACCAGCGGCCATTAATACCATTTCCATAGGGCTTGGCGCCGTAGCACCGCCACTTCCATCCATCACCACAGAGTGTCCTGATTGAGATTTACCCAGGAATTTAAAGTCTTCGACCCATTTAACTTCTGCTTGCATGTTGTTCCTTAGATGTACAAAACGTCATCATTATCTAGTGTTTTATATCAATGCCTACACCCTACTACTGGCGGCATTCATGAGCAAGATTTTCTGAGTGGCATATTTTTTTCGTGAATGATGCAATTTTTTCCATCTAAAACCTGTCTCTATTCGTACATTCAAAATCGAATGAGAAAACGTCAAGATGAGGTATCTATGAATAAATTATCTAAAATATTGGTATCACTCGTGGTTGCGTTACCACTGATTTCGCTGTTTGTAAGCCAGGCTGGCACTGCCAATACAATGGATAAAACGGCTAACTCAGGTAAAAGTGAAATCGCGACACTAGCTGGTGGGTGTTTTTGGTGTACAGAATCCGATCTAGAGAAACTGACCGGTGTTACTGACGTCATATCAGGATATTCTGGTGGTGAATTAGAAAACCCTACCTACAAACAAGTTTCATCAGGTAAGTCAGGGCACATCGAAGTGATCAATGTGGCTTATAACCCTGATGTTGTTAGCTATGAACAGGTTCTTGACCAATTCTTCAGACACATCGACCCAACCGATGACAAAGGCTCTTTCGTAGACCGAGGCCCACAATATCGACCTGCTATTTTCTATCATAACCAAGCACAAAAAGACGTTGCTCAGAACTTCATGATGGAGATCGACAAAGCTCAGATCTTTGGTGAACCTCTAAAGACAGAACTAATTGAATTTGAAAAATTCTGGCCAGCGGAAGACTATCACCAAGACTATTACAAAAAGAGTAAAGTTCGCTACAACTACTACCGCTATGCTTCTGGCCGCGATCAGTACCTAGATAAGGTCTTCGGTGACGATAGAAAAGAGAACCCGAAAACTATCCGTCAGATCATCGACAATAAAAATGCGGCAGCCAATGCTAAAACCTACGTTAAGCCATCTGATGCTGAGATTAAGGCGAAGCTAACCTCACTTCAGTACGATGTAACACAAGACGATGCAACAGAGCGCCCGTTTGACAACAAATACTGGGATAACAAGCAAGAAGGTATTTACGTTGATATCGTAACTGGGGAGCCACTGTTCTCTTCAAAAGACAAATACAAATCAGGTACAGGTTGGCCTAGCTTTACACAGCCAATCAGCGAGGCTTATGTCGTCACAACTACTGACTACAAACTGCTTTACCCAAGAACAGAGGTTCGCAGCAAGTTTGGCGATTCGCACCTTGGACACGTGTTCAAGGATGGCCCGAAACCAACAGGCCTGCGTTACTGCATGAACTCAGCCGCAATGCGCTTTATCCCTGCGGATAAACTAGCAGAAGAAGGCTATGAGGAATACGTTGAGATGTTTGAGGGCTAAGCACTCAGCAATTAACGATAAGCCTATAACAACAAAGCCAGCATATCGCTGGCTTTGTTGTATTTTCAGAACTTTATTTATTTGTCTGTTCATCATATTAACCCGTTAACACCGTGTCTTCTGGGTATTTCAACAAAGAAGGTTCTGGGCGAGCTAGCATATAAGCCAAGGTCAAGGGACCGATACGTCCAATCACCATCACCACAATCATGATGTATTTACCTGGCTCAGTCAGATTTGCGGTTAACCCAGCAGTCAACCCGACCGTCGCAAAGGCCGAAATCACCTCAAACATCACTCGGTCAAACGCGGCCTGCTCTGTAAGCATTAACAAAAACATCGCGGTAGTTAATAGTGCCCCACTCACCACTATGATGGCCAATGACTTTGTTACCGCTTGCCAAGTAACGGTTCGCTTAAACATCACTACATGCTTTTTCTGACGCAGGAAGGTCCAAGTTGCGACAAACGCGACTGCAAAGGTCGAAACCTTAATACCACCACCCGTTGAGGTAGAACCGGCCCCAATCAACATCAGCACAATCATTACCAGCAATGCAGGCTGAGTGTACTGAGACAAATCCACACTATTAAAGCCAGCAGTACGAGCACTTGCCGACTGGAAAAATGCGGCCAGCCACTGTCCTTGAGTCGATAACCCTTCCATGGTTGCTGAGTTATTTCTTTCCAGCAGCCAGAACAATACCGTCCCCACCAGTAATAGAGTCGGAGTGGCGGTTAGCATAATCTTGGTGTGTAAATGAAGATGTCGAAAACCTTTACGCCAGTTACTCGATAGGTCGCCGACGACTGTGAAGCCTAGCCCGCCGAATATAAACAAACCAGCTAAGGTAAAGATCACCAGTGGATCATCAACAAAACTCATCATGCTATCTGAAAATAGAGCAAAACCTGCGTTATTAAATGCTGATATAGCATGGAAAAGTGCGTAAAAACTTCCCGTTGTCCAGCCCATTTCAGGCACCCAACGGAAACAAAGTAATACAAAGCCGATACACTCCGCCACCAATGCAAAAATAATGATCTTCCTTACTAATTTACGAAGGTTAATCTTACGATCTTGCCCAAGTGCTTCTTTCGCCAACGCTTGTTGCTTCAAACTTAGCCTAACACCAAACATATAGAGCAATACTGCTGACAGCGTCATCTGACCTAATCCTCCGACTTGCATCAAAAACATCAGCAAAATTTTACCAGCCAAAGTGAAATGTTGCCCCGTATCGACAACCCCCAAACCCGTCACACTGATTGCTGAAGTTGCAGTAAACAGCGCATCGGTAAAGCTAAGTCCAGAGACTGAGAAAACAGGAAGCGTAAGCAATAATGCGGCAGGGATAAGGACACCTAAAAAACTCGTAAGGATGATTTTAGGTTCAGACCCTTTCCGTGGTTTTTCATCTCTCTTAAGCGTGTAGAAAATACCTTTACGTTGAAACGAATTCATACTCTTACCTTATTACCAATTACCAATTACCAATTACGTAATTTTTTAGACAAGGTCTCTTTCGGCCCAACAAGAATCACCACATCCCCCGTTTCTAAGCTGATATCAAGCCTTGGTGCTTTGGTTAAATGCGGTCCTCGCTTAAAACCAAGGACATCAACACCGCTCTCTTTACACAGCTTAAGGTCACCAAGTTTCTTACCCAACAAATTATGCCCGATAACGACTTCCGTTATCGCCAAGCCACTCCCAAGGTCAATAAACTCTAGAACGCGTCTATCTAACATTTTCCGCGCCACACGAATGCCCATATCTCGTTCTGGCATAATGATATAATCAGCACCAATCTTAGAAAGAATCTTGCCGTGAAACTTATCATTAGCCTTTACCCAAACCGCCTTTGATCCTGATTCTTTCACCACCAAAGTGGTTAGAATACTAGAGTTGACATCAGAGCCAATCGACACCATTACCATATCGTAATCGTCGAGTCTTAACTCTTTCACTGTCTCTTCATTCGTACAATTGGCAACAATCGCTTGTGAAACAAAAGCCGCGGCTTCTTTAACTCGATCTTCATCAATGTCGACGGCGAGTACTTGTGCTCCTGAACTTTGCAGCTCTCTACAAACAGATAACCCAAAACGCCCCAAGACGATAACTGCATATTGTTTGTCGCTCATTTGAAGTCCCATTTAAGAAATTGAATTACATCGGATAGCCAAACCTACATTAGTTTCTATCTCAAAAAAAGTCGAGTATGCAATAATAAGCTTATTCCATTATCATAATCGTTTGATTTATAAAGGTAGAGAACAACAGCAATTTCTGCTAATTTCCAACTCATAATTTCTGCGGCAGTACACACAATGAATGAATTCATAACCCAAGTTCAAACCTACATCAACCAGAGCCACAGTAACTGGTGGAGTAGCGTCTTATTTATCACCATCGCGAGTTTCTTAGCTTGGGTGGTTTGGCGAATTATCCATAGTCGTTTAGAAGTACTGGCTCAAAAAACGACTTTTCATTGGGACGACCTCCTGCTAGAAGCACTAAGAACCCCTGTCAGCACGTTACTTTGGTGTTGGCCTGCGACTGTATCGGTTGGATTGATTCTTCAAGACCAGTTTGGCAATGAAATCAACTGGTTAAAGACTCTCAAACACATACTGGTTATATGTACCTTTGTTTGGTTTACATTAAGAATGATCAGTAATGCAGAAGCATACGTCTTGGAACAGAAAACCAGAGACGAAACCACTGTACAAGCTATCGCCAAAGTCGCCCGACTATTCTTTATGACAATAGGTGGCCTCACTATCATGCAGGCATTTGGGCTCAGTTTATCTGGATTACTCACTTTTGGTGGTGTTGGTGGTTTAATCGTTGGTTTAGCAGCTAAAGATCTGTTGTCTAACTTCTTTGGCGGCATGATGATTTACTTCGATCGTCCTTTTAAAGTCGGTGACTGGATACGCTCTCCCGATCGTCAAATTGAAGGTACAGTAGAGCGCATTGGGTGGCGCATGACGATCATTCGCACTTTTGATAAACGCCCTTTGTACGTTCCAAATTCAGTGTTCAGCAGTATTGTGGTGGAGAACCCATCTAGAATGCTGAACCGCAGAATCCATGAAACTTTTGGACTTCGTTATCAAGATGCCGAAAAACTCGCTCTAATTGTTAACGATGTAAAATCCATGCTTGAGGCCCACCCAGATATTGATGCCAAACAGACGTTGATCGTTAACTTTGATAAATTTGGTCCATCAACACTGAACTTTTTTATCTACACCTTCACAAAAACGGTCAATTGGGCGAGATACCACAGGGTGAAGCAAGATGTTCTATTACAGGTATTGGCGATTATTCATAAACATGATGCGAATATCGCCTTCCCAACCCAAACACTGAAGATCGACTCTCAGAAGGTCAGCCTGTCTGAAGGTGTTATTAATTCACATCCTGAAGCTCATTGATAAGCGATAAGCGTGGTAATATGGTGGGAGTAGCCCTTATACACCTAATTACCACCTTATGATTTTACCTGTCATTTTAGCTGGCGGCTCTGGTAGCCGCCTTTGGCCATTATCTCGTGAACTTTACCCCAAGCAATTTCTAAGTGTCGCTGGCAAACATTCAATGTTGCAGCAAACACTCAAGCGTTTGCAGGGTTTAGAAAACTTTGTTGTTGGTGCCCATTGTGATGCTCCTTTCATTATTTGTAATGAAGAGCATCGTTTTATCGCAGCAGAACAAGTACGATCCGCTAATCTTCAACACAGTGGCATTCTGTTAGAGCCCATAGGTAGAAATACTGCGCCAGCTATCGCACTCGCCGCTCTACAAGCATTGAGCAAAAGCTCTGATTGTGCAGAAAAATATCGTGACCCGATCATACTAGTGCTTGCTGCCGACCACCACATAGCCAAAACTTCTCAATTTCAACAAGCCGTTAGCCGTGGTGTCGATTACGCGAAGCAAGGGAAGTTAGTGACATTTGGCATTACACCTAAAGCCCCAGAGACAGGCTATGGTTATGTTAAGCAGGGAAAGCCTCTTCTCCCTAGCACCCAAACGAGTACCATCGCAGAAGAACAGCGAGTCGCTCATGCTTACGCAATTGAGAGCTTCGTTGAGAAGCCTGATAAAAAAACGGCTGAAGACTATATTCGTTCAGGGCAATACTTGTGGAACAGCGGCATGTTCATGTTCACTGCGTCCCGCTATCTTGAAGAACTAGCCGAACATAGCCCAGAGATCTTAACCGCCTGCAAACTCGCACTTGAAAAACAAAATACTGACCTCGACTTTATCCGCATTGACACTGAAGCATTCAAAAACAGCCCGAGCGACTCCATCGACTATGCGGTGATGGAAAAAACTTCACACGCAGCGGTGATCCCTATGGATGTTGGTTGGAATGACATTGGTTCATGGTCTGCGATCTGGGATGTCAGTGATAAGGATGAGCACAACAACGTGATTGAAGGCGATGTGTTGACTGTAGACTCACAACACAACTACATTCATGCTGAAAATAAGCTGGTTGCGACTGTGGGGGTCGAAAACCTGATTATTGTCGAAACCAAGGACGCTATATTGGTTGCGAATAAAGACAAAGTACAGGGCGTGAAATCGATTGTTGAACAGCTTAATCAAGCAGGTCGAACCGAACATATACATCACCGAGAAGTCTTTAGGCCTTGGGGTAAATACGACGTCGTAGATCTTGGAAAGCGTGACAAAGTGAAGCGAATTACAGTAAATGCAGGGCAGAAATTGTCTTTGCAAATGCACCATCACAGAGCCGAACACTGGGTGGTCGTAGCTGGTATCGCGAAGGTGACCAATGATGAGAAAACTTACCTAGTCGAAGAAGACCAATCCACCTACATTCCATTAGGGCATGTTCATAGCTTAGAAAACCCAGGAGAGCTGCCACTCGAAATGATCGAAGTACAAACCGGCAGCCATTTAAGTGAAGACGACATAATCCGATATCAAGATAGCTATGGGCGAGGCGTGACATACGAACAATCTGATTCATCTCACATCAACAAATCGAAATAAAGCAGTGACCATCAAGTGAAATCAACATTAGACCTTAGCTGCTTTAAGAACAACGATGTCCGCGGCATCATTGGTGAACAAATAAATGAACATCTCGCCTTTCTGCTTGGAAAGGCATTTGGCGAACACGTACTTTTTGCTTCACCTGAAACGTCACTCGATGACTCAGCTCAGGTAGTGATTGGCCGTGATAACCGCGAAACTTCCATTTCATTACAAGACGCCATGACAAGAGGCTTAATCGAGTCTGGTATCACCGTCGTAAACTTAGGAGTGACAGGGACTGAAGAAGTCTATTTTGCTACCCGTCATCTTAATGCTATTGGCGGGGTGCAAATTACCGCAAGCCACAACCCAATAAATTACAACGGCATGAAATTGGTAGGAGCTGATGCGAGCCCAATCAGCAAACATAGTGGGTTAAATGCGATCAAACGGAGAGTTGAGGCTTTAGGTAAAACATGTAATAGCAATAACACTGATGGTAATGCACCTAATTACAGGTTCCAGGCTAACCTAGCACCTCAGCACTACACCGGCTCTAAATCGATAAGTATATTAGCTCCCTATGTAGATCACTTGCTCTCTTATATAAATCCTTTCGAACTCACACCAATGAAGATTGTGGTTAATGCAGGTAACGGTGTTGCAGGACATGTTATTGATGCGCTAGAAAGCCGTTTTATAAATCTTGGTGTCCCAATAAAGCTGATCAAGGTTAATCATAAACCAGACGCTAAGTTTCCTAATGGGATCCCTAATCCGTTAATAATTGAGAATCAAAACGCGACAAGAGAAGCGGTTTTAAAGCATGCCGCTGACATTGGTATCGCTTGGGATGGAGATTTCGATCGTTGTTTCTTTTTTGATGAAACAGGTCGCTACATAGAAGGCTATTATATTGTTGGCTTGCTAATCGAAGCATTCTTACTCAAAGAGCCTAATGCAACCGTGTTACACGATATGCGTTTAACATGGAACACGATTGAAGTGGCCAATAAACTTGATGGGAACGCTATCGCTGTTAAAGCTGGACACGCTCTTATCAAAGAAGCAATGCGTAATAAAAATGCGGTTTATGGCGGTGAAATGAGTGCTCATCATTACTTTCGTGACTTTGGATATTGCGACTCAGGCATGATTCCGTGGCTACTTATCATTGAGCTAATATCAAAATCAGGGCGATCTCTCTATCAACTCACCCAAGCAAGTATTAGTAACTTCCCATCGTCGGGTGAAATAAATCGTACAGTCTCAGCTCCAAAACAAGTCATCGAAAACGTGCTCAATCACTACAAGAATAGCGCGTTGACGATCAGTGATATCGATGGCATCAGTGTTGAAATGAGTAACTGGCGTTTCAATTTAAGGATGTCAAACACAGAACCATTAATGCGCTTGAACGTAGAATCCAGAAAGGATCCGAAATTGCTCGCTGAGAAAGTCGATGAATTGTTGTCTTTTCTCGTTTAAAAAAGCAGATAGCTCAAACTAAAACAGCGTCCAATAAAAAGTAAGCCGCAGTAAAAAGCCCTCGTTTACATTCACGAGGGCTTTGTAATTTTTGGCCTACCTTTTGGCAACGAACCTACTTATTACGGCGAGCTTCCACTGCATCCGCTAACTGGCGAAGCACTGTTTCAGTATCTTCCCAACCGATACACGCATCAGTGATAGACTGACCATATGTCGGAGCTTTGCCGTCCACTAAGTCTTGGCGGCCTTCAACAAGATGAGATTCAATCATCACACCGAAAATTGCTTTGTCACCATTCGCAATTTGCGTGCTTACATCATCAGACACATTAATTTGACGTTGAAACTGCTTAGAGCTGTTCGCATGACTGAAATCGATCATGACCTTCTGTGGAAGACCTGATGCAGCTAGCTCTTCTTTTATTTTACTTACATGCTCAGCACTGTAGTTTGGCTCTTTACCGCCCCGTAAAATAATATGGCAGTCAGGATTGCCTGCCGTTTCAATAATTGCAGAATGACCATACTTTGTTACTGATAGGAAGTGGTGTGAAGCACTTGCCGAACGAATCGCGTCTGTTGCAATTTTAATATTGCCGTCTGTACCATTTTTGAAACCAACTGGACAAGATAGACCTGAAGCAAGTTCACGGTGAACTTGAGATTCAGTAGTACGTGCACCAATTGCCCCCCAACTTATCAGGTCTGCCACATATTGAGGTGTGATCATGTCAAGAAATTCACTTGCTGTTGGCATACCAAGGTCCGTTAGGTCCAGCAGTAGCTTACGTCCGAGACGAAGACCGTCATTTAGCTTAAAAGTGTCATCCATGTATGGGTCGTTGATTAGGCCTTTCCAACCCACCGTTGTACGTGGCTTTTCAAAGTAAACACGCATCACGATTTCAAGCTTATCGCCAAGTTCGTCACGCAGTACTTTTAGACGCTTACCGTATTCAAGAGCCGCTTCTGGATCATGAATCGAGCATGGGCCAACAATCACCAACAGGCGATCATCACTTTCTTCTAGAATATCGTGAATGGCTTTACGGCTTTCAAAGGTTGTAGAAGAAGCAGTTTCTGTCGCTGGAAACTTCTCTAAAACAGCAACAGGGGGTAATAATTCTTTTACTTTGTTAATTCTTACATCATCAGTCTGAAACATTGCTTACTTCTTCCTATTTTCTATCCTTGAGCTGAATGTACGTCGTCTCACGTAACTTTCCATCAGCACTAATCTTCTTGTTCCCTGTAACTTAACTAGTAAAAACTCTAGTTTCAATCACTAATTAAAAAAAAAGGCAATTTTTTTTGTGTTTTACATAAACAACACCCCGTATAAATTAATTTACACCCTATAAATGACGAAACTTATATCAAAGTAGGACCCGCTATTTTTCAAAATCCGCCCTAGTCATAGAATATTTTGAAGCTGGATAATAAAAAAGCTCACGTTATTAGCGTGAGCTTATATTTATTCACATTCTTTCAATGGCTTGACGACACTATCAAGTCCTTCGATTTTCAAGGCCAGACACAATTTTAACAAGTCACCCAGCTCACCAGATGGGAAGCCCTTTTTAGCAAACCACAGCAAATATTCGTCAGGCAGGTCAATTAATATACGACCAGCGTATTTACCAAATGGCATTTGTATTCTGGCGAGCTTAATTAGATTCTCTTTCTCTAGCATTACAGGCTCTTTCTATGCTTCATTATGCTCTATAGAGTATCACCTAAACGTCGAACCCAATAGTTAGTGGCGCTTTGCGTCTTTCTGCGCATCAAAAGATCAATACTTGAACTGCTAACCTTGGTGGGTTGTGAAAATCGTCTGCCGATTTAATGCCAGTCGTAGTAAATGCTGGCTAGATTAAGGGAGATAAAGTTTAAAGGTTTTATAGTGCATTAGCTATGAGTGAAAACTCAAACGAGAATGACAAACAATATAATAAAAGGTTGTAGATAAAGGAGTTACAATTCGAAGCTAGTTTTAATATTAGTCATGTTGAACAGTGTGTGCATACTCTACGATCACCTGATTTCCTTCTATATAGGCATTTTGAATTTCCCCATCAACACTCATTCTACTTTTTAAATAGACAACTTTAGGCCCTGAATCTATGCCTTCTTTGAGCGAAGGAAACACATTTCTAGGCTCTAAATGCAGCAATCGACAGAAGTGACTGATGAATGACATGGTTAATGGGGTCTCCCCTTTTAGCACTCTTGAGAAATCAAGTTGATTCATTCCCAACTTCTTTGAAAACTCCATCTGGGTAATACGCATTCGAGACTTTTGAGACATCCACGTTTGATACAACGCATCTCTGTCTTGTTCGGTGAATTCCATAGTGACTCCTTTATAATTCATATCAATCAATTGTCCGTCTTTTCACACATAGCATGTCAGGGCTAGGTTAATGGAAACCAAAGGTTTAGTTTGTATAAGCGTACAATTTGGTTATAGGGACAAAGCATGATGGCTATAAAACAATCACAGCAAACAGCACCCCAGTACCAACTAAACGTTGCCCACATAGGCAAACTCTGACATTAAATGAATTGATTTCTAGAGCGCTTGCTTCAAAGATTCCACTTTTAACAGCTAAATATCTATTTTTAACAACTAGGTATATAGATAAAAACGGATGTCTGAACATCCGTTTTCTTACTCAAAGAATACGTAGACTGGCGTTGTTTAGTGCAAGTAAGCGAAGTACATAATAATCAAAGCAGATAGTGATCAGCTAGAAGAGCAACAAACAAGATCATAAGATGATAGATAGAAAACTTAAAAGTCTTCATTGCCATATTAGGCTTGTCACAATATTTGAGTACCCATGCGTGGTACACAAACCCAATATTCAGTACTAATGAAGCACTTAAGTATATCCAACTACTCATACCGACCAATACTGGCAATACACACACAACGCTAAGCAAAAATGTATAAAGCAAAATAGACGTTTTGGTGTATTCGATCCCATGAGTCACTGGCAACATAGGAATGTTCACTTTGGCATATTCGTCACGACGATGAATCGCCAGAGCCCAAAAGTGCGGAGGTGTCCAAATAAAGATGATCATCACCAACAACCAAGCGTTTGAATGCAATTCATTGGTGACTGCTGTCCACCCCAGCAAAGGTGGCATCGCGCCTGCGATCCCAGCTATAACGATGTTCTGAGGCGTAGCTCGCTTCAAGTACATGGTATAAATCACCGCATAGCCCAATAAACTTGCAAAGGTTAGCCAAGCAGTGAGTTGATTGACCCATAGCACTAATGTAACAAAGCCAAGCAAACCAATACCAGCAGCGAAGCTGAACACACGCATGCTACTGAGCTCACCAGATGGTAAAGGACGTCGGCTTGTTCGAGACATTTGTCCATCGATCTTTTTATCAATCAAGTGATTAAACGCAGCTGCCGAGCCCGCCATCAACCCTATTCCAATCATTCCAAACAAAGTTTGTTGCAAAGGTAATCCATTGGGTACAGCCAAACACATACCTACCAATGCCGTGAGCAACATCAACGCTACCACCTTTGGTTTAGTCAGTGTTAAATAGACCTTCCAAGTGGCGTTGTTTTTCGAGGCCAACTCACTGTTTGAAGCAATTTCATTGTTGACAGCAATCTCTTGACTTGAAGCTCTCTCTTGAACCACCAATTCATGTCGTGTTGACGTTCTACTGACCATGATTACCTCCTTGTAATACATTGTTCTTCACCAAGTATTCCCTCGGTTTTGGTTGCCAAACCACAAAATTCGTCACAACCATACTGATCAGCAACATCGCCGCTACTAGATTGTGCAAAACCGCGACAAAAATAGGTAGATGAAACCATACGTTGCTGACCCCTAGAGTGATTTGGGTAAACAACACTATCACTACAACCACGCTCAGTTTTTGCTGAGGTACTTTGCCGAACTTCCACAGTTGGTACGCCACCATTAGCACGGTTAAAGTCGCGACGATAGCCCCAAACCTGTGCATGACATGTATGGTAAGCCTTGCGGGGTAATCCAACACACCAAACTCATAATTGTCATGACCGTGTTGGGTAAAGTCGAAAGCATTTTTGAAATCGAGATAACTTACCCAGTTCCCTTCACATATCGGTAGTTGCGTACACACCAAAGCGGCATAATTTGACGATGTCCAGCCACCAAGCAGTATCTGTCCCACCACAATTAATAATCCACACAGCGCCCAAGCTTTAAGTGATGATGTATACGTAGCGTCACCAAATCGACTTTGGAGTTGAGACAGACGGCAATAGAGCAAGCAAAGGAGAGATAACAATGTGAAGCCCCCCATCAAGTGCGCCATAACCACAACGGGCATCAACTTGAGCGTCACTGTCCACATGCCTAATAAAGCCTGAAAAATCACAGTGGCAGAAATAAGCAAGGGAAGTTCAACAGAGGTGATACTCTTTTTAATACACCAAGCGACAACGACAAAGATAAGAAGCCCTAAGAAACCAGCAAAGTAGCGATGTATCATCTCTATCCAAGCTTTTTCTGCTTCAAGCGCTCGTTCTGGAAACTGAATATTTGCTTCATTCACTGCTAGTGTATTGGAAGGTACGGTGATTTTTCCATAACAGCCCGGCCAATCCGGGCAACCAAGGCCAGCATCAGATAAACGAGTATAAGCGCCGAGTACGATTACTGTAAGGGTCAGTAAAATAGTCACTCTCATAGCAAACATGAGTAATTTCGGGGCTTTATTATGCATTTTGGTATCTCCCTATACTTAGTCACAGATCCTAGCAGCTAACTTCTGACACCCAGTAGCCATCACCCAACCTTCCGCACTATCCTACTCGGGACAATTTAAGTAATTTTCTAAGATCATGAATCATGCCTTTAGACTGACCGACTAACTGCGACGGTTCAGAGACGCTTTTATATTCCATGACGAGCTGACCAAAAGGATCGATAATGATGATAGAAGCCGGTGCGAACTCGGTACTCAACTCATCACCACCAGCCATAAATGACAAATCCGATTTATTCAGCGCTGCTGGCAATGAGTTGCCCTCTGAGACAAAAACAACCGCCGTCACTCGCTCTTTATTTTTCCCTAACGCTAAGTAACTTTGATTCAAATAGTAAAGCTGTTGTTCACACAAGCCTTCACACTCTGTTGGCGCTATGTACCCCACTAACCAGCCCTTAGCTTCCATCGGAGCCGTTAAGCCTAGGTCCTTTAACGTCATTCTTGGTTCAACTAATTCGCCCGAATTCGTCACACCGGATGTGTACCAATTTTGCTCTAACACGGTTTTAGCGACAATTGCGGGCAAGGTGAAGATCAAAATCAGTCCAACGAGTACAAGACGACCACGAGATCGACGCTGCTTGAACGCAGCTAAATTAGCATCAGTACGCTCTTTGTTAGTTTGTGCTTGAGACTTATCCATCTTTATTCCCTGTGTTAGGTGCTTCCTTTACGCTGTCGCAATCTCGACTTTCAATGTCTATAGCAGTTTTAAGTGCCTACTTCTGCTTCATGTACCTATATCCAACCAATAACATCAAAAATAGCAGTACCGCTGCCATGACGAACCATTGAAATGAGTAACCAAAGTGTTTCTCTGATTTCATTGCCGACGGTCGCCATAACATTTCATATGGCCATGAACCTAAGCTCTGTGGCTGAAATATAAAGGGCAGCACCTCTTGACCGGTGTACTGTGATAACGCTTGTATATTGATGTTCTGAATTCGTTTCGGTGTTGTGTTTTCTAATCCCAGTTCCTGACTTAGTGGGTTCACTGAACGTACATACAAACGTCCTGACATATTCGTTGGTAGTGTGATGCTTCCTAATTGAGGCAGTTTTTTTCTGTCATTACTTGCCGCAACAAATCCAAGATCGATCAAGAGCTGCTTTCTTCCGTCCTGAGTTTGAGTTTCGCCCAACATGTAAATCACATACCCCACCATGCCTTGGTTTATCTGGTTATCCAGCAAGAGGATTAATCCACTCGGCTTCGCTAACTCAATATCGACCTTTAAACCATTTAAGGTTTGTGGACTCGATGGTTCTTGCGCTCGTAAATCTGTCCCTCTCCAATCAGAAAGCACGATATCCAATGCCCTAGAAGATTGTTGCGATCTTTCCAATAACTGCTGCTCATAACGTAGTTTCTCGTTACCTCGGTCTAACTGCCACACACCCAACTTGATTAAAACGCCGACTGAAACCACAGTTAAAACAGCCGCTATCCAAAAACCTTTACTGCGGAACTTATGTTCATCATCATTCGAACTGTTTGGAGTTATCACTATGGCGTCATCTACCTTTGTGTTGTTATTGAAAATTGTGTTGGTCGCTTTGCTGTTCTTCATTGTCTTCAACTTAATGAAAGGTCTCATCCAAATCGCCTCAGGCAAATACAATGGAAAAAGACTCAGTCATTTCTTGGGCCGCCGTGTAATGCTGTCAGCCATCGTAGTGCTATTGCTATTAATCGCTTTAGGCTCTGGTGTTATTACTCCTAACCCGCGACCTTATTAACTCAATATAGGCTGGGCACATCATGAAAGCCGTTGGATATCTAGTTAAAGTACATAGACAAACACGAATAACCCTAACCAAACCACATCAACAAAGTGCCAATACCAACTGCCCGCTTGAAACGCAAAGTGATCTTTTGTAGAGAAATGATCTTTCGCAACTCTCGCCAGCAACACAATCAAAAAAATCGTTCCTAAACAGACATGCAAGCCATGAAACCCAGTCAGTAAAAAGAAGGTGTTACCGTAGATACCGGACTGAAGTGTCAGCCCCATCTCTTGATACGCATGAAGGTACTCTTCAACTTGGAAGAATAGGAAGAAGCCAGCCAGCACAATAGTTATCTCCAACCACACGATCAAAGCCATCCGCTTGTTCTGTTCAAGACTGATATGTGCCATGTGCAACGTTACAGATGATAGCAAAAGGATAATCGTGTTCTTAAGCGGGATGCCTTGCCAAGGCATTGCTTGTGTAGTCACACCATCTGGTGTGGTGGTTAGCGGCCATATCGACTGAAACATCGGCCACAACACTTCATGGGTCATTGCATTGTTGCCTGCACCGCCAATCCACGGAACTGATATCATACGAGCGTAAAAAAGTGCACCAAAGAAAGCACCGAAAAACATGATTTCGGAAAAGATAAACCAACTCATCCCTTGTCGAAAAGAACGAGATATTTGTTCGGAATAGAGGCCACTTAATGATTCCGTAATCACATTGCTAAACCAACCTGCGAGCATATAAAGCAGAACAACAAACCCAACGAACAGCACTACTTTTCCAAACACGCCACCAGCGGATCCGGTACCCATGTTTTGCACCGTCAAGCCAGCACCAACCGCGACCAAAAACAGTGCAACGGCGCCGACTAATGGCCAGTGGCTTTGATGTGGAACGAAATACACTTCCTTTTTAGAACTCATCGCTCAACTCCTTTTGTTGATTCTGGTTCTGTAATGTCTTAGTTACTTGCGAGTGTGCTCGATGTTGATGTGCTCACTTCAGGCTTACTTGCCTCTCCACTCACCTGATTCGTGATGTTAAACAACGTATAAGAGAGCGTAAGCGTATGTATTGATTCTGGGATGTCAGGCTCAATATAAAATATCAAACCCATTTCAGCGCTCTTATACCCGCCTAATGGTTGCTGGTTAAAGCAAAAGCACTCCATCTTATTGAAGTAGGTAGCCCCCATTCCCGGAGACACCGACGGCACGGCTTGTCCAACCAACGAAGCACCTGATAGGTTTTTAGCAAAATAATTCGTTTGAATGACCTGACCAGGGTGAACCTCTAATACACGCGCTTCGGGGGAAAATTGCCATGGCATATCTGGCTTAATGTGAGACATAAATTCCACTCGAATTGTACGAGAGTAGTCAGGCTGCATTCCTTGCGGTTGCACGGCAGAAACGGTATTGGTTTTGCCATTAATCCCCAAGGCTTCACACATGACATCGTAGAGCGGCACCAAAGCGAAGCCGAAGCCAAACATGCCTATCACGCTCAGTAACAAATAACCCGTCAGCTTCTTGGTTGAACGTCTTGGCTGCTCAGCGTTGCGGTTTTGGTTGCTTTGTCTGTTGTCCATATCTCATCTCCTCAATCTATTTTAGGGGGATGAGTAAAAGTATGGTGAGGGGCAGGACTTGCTACTGTCCATTCTAATCCTTCCGCTCTTTCCCACGGTTTGCTCGGTGCAGGCTCTCCGCCTCTTACACATTTGACGGCTAGCCATAAGAAAATCAACTGGGACAAACCGAATGCAAAGCCACCTATCGACACCACTTGGTTAACATCGGCAAACTGGATGGCGTAGTCTGGAATGCGACGCGGCATGCCTGCTAAACCTAAGAAGTGCATAGGAAAGAAAAGGACATTGACCGATATAACTGAGGTCCAAAAATGCCACAGACTGAGCTTGTGGTCGTACATATGTCCGGTCCATTTAGGCAACCAGTAGTACGCCGCCGCCATTATCGAGAACACGGCCCCCGTCACCAGAACGTAGTGGAAGTGAGCCACTACAAAATAGGTGTCGTGATATTGGAAATCAGCAGGCACGATGGCGAGCATCAGTCCAGATAGCCCACCAATCGTAAATAGAACGATAAAGGCGATAGCAAACAGCATTGGTGTTTCAAAGGTTAAAGCTCCTCGCCACATAGTAGCCACCCAGTTAAAGACTTTCACACCAGTAGGCACCGCAATCAACATGGTGCAGTACATGAAGAACAGTTCTGCAAATACTGGCATACCAGTAGTGAACATGTGATGTGCCCAAACCAAGAATGACAACAGAGCAATACTGCAGGTCGCGTACACCATGGAGTGATAGCCAAATAAGCGTTTACCACTGAATGTAGGAATGATCGCAGAGACAATACCAAACGACGGTAAGATCATAATGTACACTTCGGGGTGACCAAAGAACCAGAAAATGTGCTGGAACATCACCGGATCCCCACCACCAGCGGCGTCAAAGAAGCTCGTCCCAAAGTACTTGTCGGTGAGTACCATAGTTACAGCACCGGCGAGCACGGGCATCACAGCTATCAAAAGGAAAGCCGTGATTAACCAAGTCCATACGAACATAGGAAGCTTGAACCACGTCATACCCGGAGCTCTCATGTTGACGATAGTCACGATGACGTTGATAGCACCCATGATCGAGCTGATCCCCATGATATGGACAGAGAATACAAACAACGCCGTACTATCAGGGCCATAAGTCGTCGAGAGCGGTGCATAAAATGTCCAACCAAAATTTGGGCCGCCTCCCTCTGTAAACAAAGAGCCAATTAATATTAAGAAAGCAAAAGGCAAAATCCAGAAGCTAAGGTTGTTCATCCGCGGCAACGCCATATCCGGCGCACCGATCATCATCGGGATCATCCAGTTAGCTAAACCTGTGAAAGCAGGCATCACAGCACCAAACACCATAATTAAACCGTGGACGGTCGTCATTTGGTTAAAGAAATCCGGTTCAACGAGTTGTAACCCTGGTTGGAACAACTCGGCCCTAATCACCATCGCCATAGCACCACCAATTAAAAACATGGTGAAGCTAAACCACAAATAAAGTGTTCCTATATCTTTGTGGTTAGTCGAATACAACCAGCGAGCCCAACCCTTGGGCGCACCATGTAAATCATGGGCTTTGGCGTCAGCATCAGTACCATTCAATGTCCCTTCGCTAGCACCCAATGTATTTTCACTAGCATGAGAAACCGCCAGTTCTTCTGCAGGAGCCGATTTCACTGACTTATGGATTGGTGAACTCATAACTGCTCCTTAGCATTGTCTTGCACTTCATCCGTTGAGCTTTCAGTGCCACCTGATTGTTTGCTTTTGTAAGCGTTAATATCTGAAGCCTGCACAACATCGCCCGTATCATTACCCCATGCGTTTCTTTGATATGTGACGACTGCTGCGATCTCTTTCTCAGTTAACTGGTTATCGAATGCTTGCATTGCCGTGCCGCCACGACCGTAAACGATAGTATCGATATGCACGTCTACATCGCCAAGAGCAACAGGACTGCCTTTAATTGCAGGAAAAGCCCCCGGAATCCCTCCCCCATTGACTTGATGACAAACCGCACATCGACTTTTATAGACTTCTTCACCGAGGGAATTGAGTTCTTCTAAAGAGAGTGACGCATCTAATGCATCTTGTGCTGCTTGCTGTGTGGCTATCGCCAACTCTTTCTGCGTTGCTAGCCATGCATCAAAATCTTCTTCTTCCATAGCATGCACGACTATTGGCATAAACCCATGTGCTCGACCACATAATTCAGCACACTGGCCTCGATAAACACCAGGTTCATCTATTTTTGTCCACGCCTCGTTAATAAACCCAGGAATCGTGTCTTTTTTAACGGCAAAGGCTGGTACCCACCATGAGTGGATAACATCGTCGGAAGTCATTAAAAATCGAACTTTACGATCGATAGGGAGTACTAGCGGATTATCAACTTCCAACAAGTAATGCGCCCCTTTTACTTCGATGCCATCAATCTCTTTATCACTAGTTGCTAAAAGGCTAAAAAACTCAACATCTTCGCCAAAATAGCTGTAATGCCATTTCCATTGTGAACCAGTAATTTTTACGGTGAGATCTGATTGGGAGGTGTCTTCCATCGCTATCAAGGTCTTAGTGGCTGGGATGGCCATAGCGATGAGAATAATGATTGGAATGATGGTCCAAAGGATTTCAACTTTAGTGCTTTCGTGAAAATGGGCAGCCACCGCTCCCTTCGACTTTCGGTGCCTCAAAATGGAATAAAACATTACACCAAAAACAACAAAGGCGATCGCACAGCAAATGTAGAAGATCAGCATATGAAGTTCATATACCTTACCACTGATCTCGGTGACGCCTTGTGTCATGTTGTATTCACTGCTTGCATTCACCAAAGGTGTTACTAAAACAACAACAAAACCATTCAAAAGCCACGCTAGCCTAACCAGTAATCTTTTCAAAAGATTTCTCCTTATCCTTCCTAGATTGGATACTTGCGACCTAAATATCGCTGTGAATCGGATCACAGTCGTTGCTATTCCGAATACACATGAAAAGGCTGAATCTCAATCGACAACTCACGTAGCGACCTCCAAAAATCGACTGCTAGATTCTTATCAGTCTATGAACTTACACAGCTCATAAGCATCGAAGGTTTTAACGAAAGATTCAAAAACGGCGAATTTGTTAAATTTTGTTATATTTATATGAAAGGCTAGTTAGTGATATCCAATTGTTCAAGATAAGTTTACTTGCTAAACAGTCAATTATCTAAAGAGGCTTAATCTATACGCCTTTCTGCTGCCGTTGGAATTTATTTTATATTGAGTTTTACGATTGCCTTCATGGAAATGATAATCAATATCACTTAATTTGAACCCATAGGAAGTCATACCGACATTATAAGGTTTAGTAATTATGCAAGATGCGATGAACTGGTTAACGAGAGACCCAGATCCAAGAACTCGTGAAGAGCTGCAACATCTCATCGATGAGGGAATGCACGACGAATTAGATGACCGCTTTACTCAACGCCTAGAATTCGGAACGGCGGGATTGCGGGGCAAAGTAGGATGTGGCCCGAATAGAATGAATCGCTTGGTCATACAAGAAACGGCAACAGGGCTTGGACATTACTTGATTAAACATGTTGCCAATACCGCTATCCGTGGAGTGATAGTTGGCTATGACGGCCGTTTGGATTCAAAGCAATTCGCAATGGATACCGCTTCTGTACTCACAGCTTTAGGTATTAAGGTTTACCTAACCGCTAATGTTGCGGCGACGCCTATCGTTGCTTTTGGTATCAAACATTTCAATGCTGCCGCTGCTGTTGTCGTGACTGCCAGCCACAACCCTCCGGAATATAATGGTTTCAAAGTGTACTGGGAAAATGGCGCTCAAATCATTCCACCCCACGATGCGGGCATTGCCGCTGAAATCGACATAGCATCGACTAAGCCGATTCCTTTGATTAGCCTAAGTGATGCTGAACAACAAGGTAACTTAGTATGGCTAACCGAAGGCTACTACCAAACGTACCGTGCCGCCATTAGTCAAAGTCCGTATGTGAATAAAGGGATAGAATCGGCGAATACAACCATTGCCTACACTGCAATGCATGGTGTGGGAGCACAAATGGCAGAGGACCTTCTACACGATGCAGGGTTTCACAAAGTGTTCAGCGTAACGGAGCAAAGAGAGCCCGATGGCAACTTCCCGACCGTTAACTTCCCAAACCCAGAAGAAAAAGGGGCAATGGATCTTGTGGTCAACTTAGCGAAAAGTGTCGATGCCGACATTGCTTGCGCCAACGATCCAGATGCAGATCGGTTCGCCGTTGCTGTCCGAACTGAAGATGCCTCATACAAGATGCTAACGGGCGACCAAGTGGGTGTGTTATTCGCGCATTATTTGTTATCGAAGCCACACACAAAAAACCAGTTGGTTGGTAACAGTATCGTATCTTCAACCTTACTTGAAAAAGTAGCGCAATCTCATGGTGCTAGCTACTTCCAAACACTGACAGGCTTCAAATGGTTGGCCAATATTGGTATGCAGTTAGAAGATAAACAGAATGAGTTCTTATTCGCTTATGAAGAGGCTCTAGGTTACACAATTGGTACTCAAGTACGTGATAAAGATGGGCTGTCTGCTATCGTCATCTTTGCTCAATTGGTTGAGGAGCTAAAGTCTCAAGGTCGAACCGTTTGGGATCTTCTTGCGCAAATTTCGTTTGAACATGGCGTCTATACCAACGCACAACGAAGTATCGCGCTCGACCCAGATTCACCGTCCATTGGATCTAAACTCCGAGCGGCACAACCTAAAGCCATCAACGGTGTTGCTATCTCTGTGATTGAAGATCTACAGTCGTCTTTGCGTTTTGTCATGGGTGGTCAGACCGAAGCGATTAACCTGCCTTCAAGTGATGTACTCATCTATCACCTTGAAGATGGCTCGCGCATTATCGTACGACCTTCAGGAACCGAGCCTAAAGTTAAGGTTTACTATGAAACGGTGACAAAGCTTGAAGGAACAGAAACGTACGATGACACTCGCCAGCGCGGTGAGGAATATATGAATAGACTGATTGAACGACACCAGCAAGAACTGAATTCTTAACTATTGGTATGTTCAACATATGACGGATAAAAACAAAAGATGGACGCTCTAAGCGTCCATCTTTCTCAGCGGTCAACCGCGATAATATGTTTGAGTTGGATGTTTACGAAGTAAAGAAAGAAGACAGCATCCACATGGCCAACACAATGAAAACTCCGCCCATCACTTTTTGTTGATAGTTACGAAACTGTGCGTTTTCCAAAAGAGATTTACCTATTGTCCCCACTAAAGCGACCAATAAAAAATTGAAGGTTAAGCCTAAAATATTCAACAACAAACCCAGTATGAGCATCTGTTCGCCCGAGGTAGCTTCAATATTCGTAGATACAAATTGAGGTAAAAACATAACAAAGAAAACTAACGCTTTGGGATTAAGCAAATTGCTAATAAGTGCTCTTTGGTAATACGACTTGGCGGCAGAGTTGTTGCTTAACTCAGGTGCATTCCCCTGCTCTGTTCGCAGGCAATCCCACCCCATTTTTAATAAGTAAGTACCACCTAACAAGTGCAGTACTTTCAAAGCTATTGGGCTCATTGCGATCAACGCAGAGACCCCCATAGCAGCTAATACGGTAAGAATAATTCCAGACGTCGCATTACCTAGGCTCGCGAACAAACCAACTTTACGTCCATAACTCATACTCGAGCTTGCGATAAGCAACATATCAGGGCCGGGCAAAAGCAGGAGGGCGACAACGGCTGTCAAGTAAACAGGTAAGATGGCTAAGTCGATCATGAGTTCTAATATTGATAAAAAATGGAGTCGAATTTTATATCAATTGCTAACACCCTTCCAGATCTAATCCATTGAGATCCTTCAGCTAGCTCGAATTAAAAACCAGGTTTTGGTCATTATGCAAATTTTACAACTAATTAAATATAACTGTTTAGTCCAATTAACAAAGTACCGCTTATGTTTAACTCGTTATCTGCTAGGAGACTCTGCCGTAAAACTTTAGCATCAACTTGCAACCCATTCGATCTCAATCAGAGTAGTTTCACCACACTTTAGACGGCCAAGGAATATATCATCTCGG